>JANYAE010000076.1 GCA_025355105.1 Pseudomonadota bacterium
CCATCGAAGACTGCCAAGGGGCATTGACGAAGACCAGGAGCTGAACGAGAGTACTCACGTCCTGTCGACCTGGCCCGGCATCCCGTGGACCACCGGCCCGACATGCGCTGGAATCAGCGGCCGATCAGCGTGGAATCCGCACGCTGTTTGCCGATCCCGGAAAATCAATGCGTTGCACAATGAAACCGTATCGATTCGTCGAAAGACGTAAACACCCCCGACACTGACGCGCGGACGGAATGCGCCGGACCAGAAAGCTCCGCTGCGCTGGGTCGACGTAGAAAAGGCACTGGCGACGCTCGGCAACGACCCTCCAAACCCAGCGATTCCGAATGAGCTGCGCGAACTGAGAACTGCGCTGCCCCCGGGCACCGCCATTGTCGCGGGCGGCGGAGCGACGTCCGACTACACGGCCGCACTCGCGACGGTCGGCGCTTCCCGCTTCGCGACGATCGGTGAATTTCGCGCTTGGCTTCGCGAGGCACCCGGTACCCGCTGATGCCGCGTGCCCAATGAGCTTCAGACAGCCGTGTCCGAGCGGATCTTGTTCGATCGTCGCCGGCGACGGCCTGATGAGCATGGCCGAGATCGAGAGTCCTGTGAGCCCTCGGACCATTTGGCAGCGAGACGAGCCTCCCGGCCCGTCGATAGTCTGGATCTATCGATCGCGCTTATAAGATCGATTGGATGCATCGATGTCGAGGCGCTAGCTTCACGAGGCACGGCGCAAAGTCACAGAACTCATTCGGAGAGAACATGGAAAGCGAAAGCAAATGTCCGTTCGCGGGCGACGCCCGTAAACACACGGTCGCCGGGGCCCCGTCGAACGCAGACTGGTGGCCTAATCAACTGAAGCTGAACATCCTGCACCAGCATTGCTCAAAGTCCGACCCGATGGGCGAGGAGTTCAACTACGCCGAGGAGTTCAAGAGCCTCGACCTGAATGCCGTGGTCAAGGATCTCCGTGCCTTGATGACCGATTCCCAGGACTGGTGGCCGGCGGACTTCGGCCACTACGGACCCTTGTTCATTCGCATGGCTTGGCACAGTGCCGGCACCTACCGCATCAGCGACGGTCGCGGCGGTGCAGCGACCGGCAACCAGCGTTTTGCCCCCCTGAACAGCTGGCCGGACAACGCCAACCTCGACAAGGCGCGCCGGCTGCTCTGGCCGATCAAGCAGAAGTATGGCCGGAAAATTTCATGGGCCGACCTGATGATCCTCACGGGTAACGTCGCTCTCGAATCGATGGGATTCAAGACCTTCGGTTTCGCTGGCGGGCGTGAGGACATCTGGGAACCGGAAGAGGACATCTACTGGGGCTCTGAGAACAAATGGCTGGATGCCAAGCGCTACTCCGGCGACCGGGATCTCGAAAATCCGCTCGGCGCCGTGCAGATGGGCCTGATCTACGTCAATCCGGAAGGCCCGAACGGCAAGCCGGATCCGCTCGCGGCGGCGCGGGATATCCGCGAGACCTTCGCGCGGATGGCGATGAACGACGAGGAGACGGTGGCGCTCATCGCCGGCGGTCACACCTTCGGCAAGACCCACGGCGCCGGCGACGCGGCGCTCGTCGGTCCCGAGCCGGAGGCTGCCGGCATCGAGGAGCAGGGCCTCGGCTGGAAGAGCCGCTTTGGGGCTGGCAAGGGTAGTGAAACGATCACCAGCGGCCTCGAAGTCACCTGGACCAGCACGCCGACGAAGTGGGGCAACAACTTCTTCTCGAACCTGTTTGGCTACGACTGGGAGCTGACGAAGAGCCCGGCTGGCGCACACCAGTGGAAGCCGAAGGGTGGCGCGGGCGCGGGTACGGTGCCGGATGCCCACGATCCGTCGAAGCGTCACGCGCCGGCGATGCTGACCACCGACCTCGCGCTGCGGTTCGACCCCGCCTACGAAAAGATTTCTAGGCGCTTCTATGAGAATCCGGATCAGTTCGCGGATGCCTTCGCCCGCGCGTGGTTCAAGCTGACCCACCGCGATCTGGGGCCGCTGTCGCGTTATCTCGGCCCGCTCGTTCCAAAGGAGCAGCTGCTGTGGCAGGACCCGATCCCCACCGTGGATCACAAGCTGATCGACGAGCAGGACATTGCGGCCCTGAAGGCAAGGGCCCTCGCCTCCGGACTTTCCATCTCGCAACTCGTCACCACGGCCTGGGCGTCTGCGGCGACGTTCCGCGGCAGCGACAAGCGCGGTGGAGCGAACGGCGCGCGCATTCGCCTCGCGCCGCAGAAGAACTGGGAAGTCAACCAGCCGGCAGACCTTGCCAAGGTGCTGCAGAAGCTTGAAGCGATCCAGAAGGACTTCAACAGTGTGCGGTCCCGCGGCAAGAAGGTGTCGCTTGCCGACCTGATCGTTCTCGGCGGCTGTGCAGCCGTCGAGGCGGCGGCGAAGAAGGCCGGTCACGACGTGACGGTTCCGTTCTCGCCGGGGCGCACGGACGCGTCGCAGGAACAGATCGATGTGCAGTCGTTCGCCGTACTCGAGCCGACCGCCGTCGGGTTCCGCAACTACGTCCGCAAGGGACTCGAGGTATCGGCGGCTGAGTTGCTCGTGGACAAGGCGCAGTTGCTCACGCTGACCGCTCCGGAGATGACGGTTCTGATCGGCGGTCTCCGCGCCCTGAATGCGAACGTGGGCCAGTCCAGGCACGGTGTCTTCACCAAACAACCCGAGACACTGACCAATGACTTCTTCGTGAATCTCCTCGACATGCGCACGAAGTGGCAGAAGTCCGCCGCCTCCGAAGGCGTGCTGGAGGGACGCGATCGGGCGACGGGCGAGCTCAAGTGGACGGGTACGGTTGTCGATCTCGTCTTCGGCTCGAACTCCCAGCTCCGGGCCCTTGCGGAAGTCTATGCGTGCAGCGACTCGCAGCAGGCGTTCGTGCGTGACTTTGTTTCGGCGTGGAACAAGATGATGAACCTTGATCGCTTCGACCTTGCGTGATCTCAGAGGGTAGGTCCTGGAGGTGTCCCATACCGCGCGGCCGAACCTGGTCCGCCATGAACCGGCCAATGCGCGGCTGCGCGACTTCCACGCCAGCCAGGAAGAAGTTAGACGCTGGTGGAGGCCGAGAATCGGTACCACCGCTGGGTGACGGAATCCGCCGGCTCAGCAGGAATACGCGAGCGTCCTTCCTGTGCCGGCGGCATGAGCTGGCGACGCTGGGGGCTCCGCAGCGGTGTGATACGGTCGCCCGCTTGCGGCGCAGCGAATCATTGTTGCCGACGCGGCGCGCTCGGCATGCTAACGGTCACCATCGTCCGAGCGCCCTCTCGACAAACCTCCCATGACTCGAGTTCTCGTGTTCGGAGCCACCGGCTATGTCGGCACGCACCTCGTGCCCTCTCTTGTAGCGCGTGGCCTGACGGTGCGGGCCGCCGCACGTCGCTATTCAGCGCTCGAAGCTCGCGGATGGCCGGGGGTCGAACTCATACAGGCCGACGCGCTCGCGGCCGACAGCCTGGGTCCGGCGCTTCAGGGAATCGACGTCGCCTATTACCTGGTGCATTCGATGGCCGCCGGGAGCGACTTTCCGCGACTGGATCGCGCAGCCGCCGAGAACTTCCGCGACGCAGCGGCACGCGCGGGCGTGAAGCGCATCGTTTATCTTGGAGGGCTGCAGCCCGCTGCCAAGGCCTCCACACATCTCGCATCGCGGGGCGAGACCGGTGCTATCCTGCGCAGCAGCAGCGTATCCGTCACCGAACTGCGCGCCGGGGTGATCATCGGGCCGGGCTCTGCCGCGTTCGAGGTGATCCGCGACCTGGTCTTTCACCTACCGGCGATGTTGACCCCGCGGTGGGTGCATTCGCGCTCCCAGCCGATCGCGCTGGACGACGTGCTCGAGTATCTGGCCCGATTGCCGGAACTGACGGAGGCCGAGGGCACGATCTACGACGTCGGCGGCCCGGGCGTACTGACCTACGCACAGATGATGCGCGAGTTTGGCGCGCTGGTTGGTCGCCGGCCGCTGATCGTGCCTGTGCCAGTGTTGACACCGCGTCTCTCCTCTTACTGGCTGAACCTCGTGACCGCGGTGCCGACCAACGTCGCACGCGCCCTGATCGACGGGCTCGAGCACGACGTGGTGGCCGACGATGCTGCGATCAGGGAACTGATACCACGTGCCCTTAAGAGCTATCGCGAAGCCGCCCAAGCCGCCCAAGCCGCTTTGGCCGCCGAACGCGATCGCGAGACAAGCGCGCGTTGGACCGAGGGCTCGATGCTGTACCGTCGGAATCGCCCGGATTTCGCCTTCTACGCGAAGCAGAGGCAGGGTGAAGCCGTGTCGGCTGCCCCCGCCGAAGCGGTATGGCGCCAAGTCGCTTCGATTGGCGGCGACAACGGCTATTACTTTCTCGATGCCCTGTGGCGCTTACGTGGCGGCCTCGACGAACTGGCCGGCGGCTCGGGCCTGCGCCGCGGTCGCGTCGACCCGCACAACGTTGCGGTCGGAGACACGATCGACTTCTGGCGGGTCGTCGCGTTCGAGCCGGGCCAACGCCTGACCCTGCTCGCCGAAATGAAGCTGCCGGGCTCGGCAGCACTCGATCTAGAGGTGAGGCCCGAGGGGCCGGGCCGCACTCGTATCGTCGTGACCGGCTACTTCCATCCCGCCGGTGCGCGAGGCCTCCTGTACTGGCATGCGCTGACGCCGGCCCACGCTGTGATCTTCCCCGGTCTCGCGAACTCCATTGCCAGGCGCGCCGAGCGAAGCACTGCCGCGGGACGGCCCGGTGGCACGCCGATGTAGACCCCGACTCGGACGCGCGCCTTCGGGCCGTCGCCCTCGCGCGCCGGGTCGTTGGGCCGATGTGAGTTCCGCTTATTGGGGGTCCTCTCATTTTCCTTGCCAAGAATGACGGTAGGAAACACCGCGAATCGTCGAGGGCGGTGCACGTAACAGAAGGATTCTGGGCATTTTTTTGATCGTGCTTTCAGCATCGGTTCTGGTGCATCTGCGGTCGAAGTGGCTTCTAACGACATAATGTTGGCATTTCCATGCACGAATGTAACGTTTGTTGGATAGGTCCTACATATCTGCGTGGATAATTGACTGGTCTATCCAACATAATTGTCGCCCTGCCGCAGATGCACGAGAACCGTTATTGCACGGTAAATGAGAGGACCCCGAGTACGCCAACCCCGACTCGGGGTGATCCGCGGCAGGTCGCGCTGCGTATGAACGCAGAGACTTCCGACTCGCCCGCCATGCATACAATGTCCACCCGATGCCACTGCGCAGCGCGCGCTGCGGCCACCCTAGCGCTCGCGCTTGCCGGGGTCGGGAACGCCTCGGCCACGGCGACGCCAACGGAGTGGAGCTTCACGGTGCGGCTCGACGGCAAGCCCATCGGCACCCACCGCTTCGTGCTCGCCAGCGCCAGCGATGGGCCCCGCGCGCTGAGCAGCGAAGCGCAGTTCGACGTCAGGCTGCTCGGCGTGTCGCTGTACCGCTACCGGCACCGCGTCAGCGAGCGCTGGGCCGACGGCTGCCTGACGTCGATCGACGCGCACACCGACGACAACGGCCGGCGGACCGAGGTGCGCGGGCAAGCGCAAGACGGGAGCTTCGACCTACAGGTGCGCGACACCGGCCGCCCCGCGCCGGCGCCCGCGGCGCCGCCGGGTTGCCTGATGAGCTTCGCCTACTGGAACCCCGCGCTGGCCGAACAGACGCGCCTGCTCGATCCCGGCAGTGGCCGCGTCGAGTCGGTGGTAATCACCGTCCCCAGAGCCGTGCCCGCCGACCTCAACGCTCAGGCGCAGCCGGTGCGTGGGCTGCACATCGGGGGGCTCGCCAAGCCGATCGACGTCTGGTACGTCGGCGACCGCTGGGTTGGCCTCGACACGATCGTGAGCGGCGGCCGCCAACTGAGCTACCGCCTGCGCTGACCGGGAGCTGCGATGCCTTCGACCCTGCGTCCATCGACCGTTCGCCACTTCGTCGCGGCCTTCGTCGCGGCGGCGCTGACCTTCCTGCTGCTCGACGCCGCCTGGTTGACGACGATGGCCGCGAGGCTGTACCGCCCCGCCATCGGGCGCATCATGCGCGAGGACTTCGACGTGCTCGCCGCGGCCGCATTCTATGCGGTGTACCTGGTTGGCGTCGTGATCTTCGTCATTCGCCCGTCGGCCGACGGACGGGCGGCGTTCGCGCGCGGCGCCGGATTCGGGCTCGTGTGCTACGCGACCTACGATCTCACCAACCAGGCCACCGTCGCAGGCTGGCCGTGGCGCGTGACGCTCGCCGACCTGGCTTGGGGCAGCGTAGTCACCGGCTTAAGCGCCTGGGTCGCGCACCGTGCCGCCCGCGCGTGGCGCGGCTGAGGCGCGCCTACATCCCGATCCACCCGCCGATCAGCGAAGCGATGCGCCCGTCGAAGCGCATGCGTGCGCCCACGTAAGCGAGGCACACGCAGGTCGCGCCGGTCTGCACTACCGGCTGGTGGTGCACCGACTCGTCGGCCGCGTCGAAGTCGCCCGGCCCGAAGAGTGCACGTCCGTCGTCGAACGCGCCGCACAGCACCTGTGTCAGCTCGATGCCGCCGTGCGTGTGGCGCGGCAGGCTGCGGCCTTCGCCGATGCGCAGCAGGTACACTGACGCCGCCGGGTCGTGCGGCCCGGCGACGCGCGCGAAACTCACGCCCGGCCCTATCCAGCGCCATCCGCTCACGCGGCAGAAGCGCAGGCTGGCGGGCCACGACACCCCTTCCGGCAGTGCCGGGTGCGGCGCGGGCGCGGCGGGCGCTGCTTCGGGCGCGAGCCGGTCGATGCGCCGAAGCGTGCGCTCCCACGCGCCCGCCTCGAGCGCGGCCGGCTCGGCCTGCTCGAGCAGAGCGCCGCCGAGCGCCTGCAACGAGTGCAGGCGCGCGCGGCATTCGGTGCAGCTTTCCAGGTGCGCGCTCACCACGAGGGCCTGGCCGGCGCTCAGGCGGCCGGCGGCCAGCGGCAGCAGGAGTTCGTCGCCGGCGTGGTGCTGGATCATGCTTGGGTCCGTTCCAGAGTGCGCCGCAGCTGCGCCACCGCGAGGCGGATGCGCGACTTGACGGTGCCGAGCGGGATGCCGAGGTCCTTCGCGATGCGGCCGTGCGGGTGCTCGTCGAAGAAGGACAGCCGCAGCACCTGCGCCTGTTCGGGTGGCAGCGCGGCCAGGGCTCGCTGCACGCCGCGCTCGCGCTCGGCCGCGTGCAGCAGTTCGTGGGGCGTGAGGTGCGCGTCCGCGGGCTGCCGCTCGGGATCCCAGTCCTCGGGCGCCTGGGAGGCGCCACCCGCCTGGCGCCGGTGATGGTCGATCCGCAGGTTGCGCGCGATCGTGTAGAGCCAAGTCGAGACTTGCGCCCGCGCGGGGTCGAATCTCGATGCGCGCCGCCACAGCACGACCATCGCCTCCTGTGTCAGCTCCTCGGCCAGCGCCTCGTCCGCCCCGCCACGCATCAAGAAGCCCTTGATGCGCGGCGCAAAATGCCGAAAAAGCGCAGCGAAAGCCGGCCGGTCGGCTGCCTCGGCTACGGCACGCATCCAGGCATTAAATTCGTCGTCGGTGGGCATACGTCGGTCGGCGGCAGCGGCGGGCACCGCCCCCACGTGGCCGAAGACTAGCATCACCGGCCGGCCGGCCGGTGGCGCCGAGGTAGGTCGCACGCGTCCCATGTCATTTGGTACGGCCGGCGCGGCGCGCTGGATCACCCGCCAGTCGCACGATGCGGTGATCCACGGGCCGCCCGGCTGCGTACGAACTGCCACGTCCCGATGCAACCGGCCGTCGCCCGACCCGGAGGATTTGCCGGATGGCCCTGTCGAACCTGGCTCTGGAATTCACCGAACGCGGCATCCTGCCCGACCGGCTGGTGCGCGCCGGCATCCGCCGGCTGCTGCAGGTCCGGCTGGGCGAGATCGCCGCGCAGGACCCCGCCGCGGCGGCCGCACAGGCCGAGTCGTTCGTGGCCGCCATGCGCACCGCGCCGGAGGCGTTGCTGCCGCAAAAGGCCAATGAGCAGCACTACGAGGTGCCCAGCGCCTTCTTTGGCGAGGTGCTGGGACGCCGCCGAAAGTACAGCTCGGCCTGGTGGCCGCCGGGCGTGGCCGACCTGGACGCGGCCGAGGAGGCGGCGCTCGCCGTCACCGCCGAACGCGCTCAGCTGGCCGACGGCCAGCGCATCCTCGAGCTGGGCTGCGGCTGGGGCTCGCTCACGCTGTGGATGGCCGAGCATTACCCGCGCGCCCGGATCACCGCGGTGTCGAACTCGCATTCGCAGCGTGCGCACATCGAGGCCGAGGCACGCAGGCGCGACCTGGCCAACGTAGAGGTGCTCACGACCGACGTCGCCGGACTGCAGCCGGGAGCACGCTTCGACCGCATCGTCTCGGTGGAAATGTTCGAGCACCTGCGCAACTGGCCCGAGATGTTTCGCCGCATCGCCAGCTGGCTTGAACCCGGCGGGCGCTTCTTCATGCACGTGTTCGTCCACCGCAGCACGCCCTATGCCTTCGAGGACCGCGACGAGAGCGACTGGATGGCGCGTCACTTCTTCTCCGGCGGCATGATGCCGAGCGACGACCTGGCGCTTCGATTCCAGGACGACCTGGCACTCAGTGCTCGCTGGCGCTTGGACGGTACGCACTATGCGCGCACCGCCGAAGCCTGGCTCGCGAACATGGACGCCCGGCGCGCGGCGATCTGGCCGATTCTGGCGCGGACCTACGGCGCCGAGCATGCCGGTCTGTGGTGGATGCGCTGGCGGCTCTTCTTCATGTCCTGCGCCGAACTGTTCGGCCACGATCATGGACGCGAGTGGTGGGTGGCACACTACCTCTTCGAGCCGCGCCGATGAATACCGGACGCGCGCTCAGGCTCGGCGTCGTCTTCGTGCTGTTCCAGGCTGCCTGGTTCGCATGCGTCCTCGGCGCAGCGCGCGGGCAGGCGGCGCTCGGCATCGCCGCGGCCACGCTCGTGGTGGCCGTGCTGCTGGCCTTCAGCACCGACCGCCGCGCCGAACTGCGCTTGCTCGCGCTCGCCGTCGGAGTAGCGTGGGACAGCCTGCTCGCGCAGACCGGCGTCGTGCGGTACGCCTCGCCCTGGCCGCTCCCCGGCTGGGCACCGGCCTGGATCCTGGCGCTATGGGCGCTATTGGCGCCGATGCTCCGCGAGCCGATGCGCTGGTTGCACGGCCGGCCGGTGCTGGCGGCGCTGCTCGGCGGCGCGGGCGGCGCACTGTCCTACGCCGCCGCCGAGCGGCTCGGCGCGTGTGCATTGCACGACCACGCGCTGGCGCTGGCCGTGCTCGGCGCGGGCTGGGCGCTGATCGTGCCGCTGCTCCTCGCCGCTGCGCAGCGACCGGCGACGGCATCGTCGTGCGAGGTGCGCGCATGACGCCAGCTGCGGGCCTCCACGCTGCCTCGCTTGGACTCGGCGCCGGCGCGCTGTTCACGCTCGCCGCGTGGGCGTTGAGCGTACCGAAGCGTGACGTGAGCATCGTCGACAGCGCCTGGGGCTATCTCGTGCTTGTGCCGGCGCTGGTGGTGGCTGCGGTAATGCCGAACGCCGGTCCGCGCGCGGCGGTCGTACTGGTCCTCGCTGGCGCCTGGGCGCTTAGGCTTTCGGTCCACATCGCGTGGCGCCACCGGGGCCAGCCGGAGGACCGCCGCTACCAGACGATCCGCAGGCGCAACGAGCCGCACTTCCAGTGGAAGAGCCTGTACCTGGTGTTCGGTTTACAGGCGCTGCTGGGCTGGATGGTCGCCGCGCCGTTGATGGCCGCGGTGGCAAGCCCCGCGCGCTGGAACACGCTGGACGCGCTCGGCCTCGCGCTCGCCGTCTGCGGCCTGCTCTATGAGGCGGTGGCCGACGCGCAACTCGCGCGCTTTCGCGCCAACCCGCTCTATCGCGGCCGGGTGATGGACCGCGGCCTGTGGCGCTACTCGCGACACCCCAATTATTTCGGCGAATGCTGCCTCTGGTGGGGGCTCTGGCTGGTGGCCGCCGCCGCCGGTGCCTGGTGGACCGTGCTGTCGCCGCTGCTGATGACGGTGCTGCTGCTCAAGGTCTCCGGCGTGCCGCTGCTGGAGAAGGACCTCGGACGGCACCGCCCCGGCTATGCCGAGTACATGCGGCGCACGCCGGCCTTCGTGCCGTGGAGCCGTCGCGGATGAACACCGCCAGGCGTGCCGCCCGGGCGCGGGCACCGTTCCTGGCCTGGTTCGACGGCCGGGCCCGCGACGTCGGCGCCGGCGCCGGCGAGCCGCGCCGCATCGACTGGCTGCGCCAGGTGCCGTTCATCGCGATTCACGCCGGGTGCCTCGCGCTGCCGTGGGTCGGCGTGAGCACGGTCGCGGTGGCCACGGCGGTGGCGCTGTACGCGCTGCGCATGTTCGCGATCACCGGCTTCTACCACCGCTACTTCGCGCACCAGGCCTTCCGCGCCGGGCGCGGGGTGCAGTTCGCCTTCGCGGTGCTCGGCGCTTCGGCCGCGCAGCGCGGGCCGCTGTGGTGGGCCTCGCATCACCGGCATCACCACGGGCATGCCGACGAGCCGGAGGACAGCCACTCGCCGCTGCAGCATGGCTTCGCGTGGAGTCACATGGGCTGGTTCATGGCGCGGGAGAACTTCGCGCCGCGCGACGAGCTGGTGCGCTCGCTGGCACGCCACCCGGAGCTGCGTTTCCTTGACCGCTGGGACGCGCTGGTCCCGGCGCTGCTCCTGGCGCTGCTGTGGATTGCCGGTGCGATGGCCGAGCGCTTGGCGCCCGGGCTCGGCACCACCGGCGCGCAGATGGTGGTGTGGGGTTTCTGCGTCTCGACCGTGGCGTTGTACCACGCCACCTTCAGCATCAATTCGCTGGCGCACCGCTTCGGCCGCCGCCGCTACGCCACGCGCGACGCCTCGCGCAACAACCTGTGGCTGGCGCTGCTGACCTTCGGCGAGGGCTGGCACAACAACCACCACCGCTTCCCGGCCTCCGCGCGGCAGGGCTTCTTCTGGTGGGAGGTAGACCTGACCTACTACGGCCTGCGGCTGCTCGCCGCGCTCGGGCTGATCCACGGGCTGAGGCCCGTGCCGGCGGCGCTGCGCGAGCCGGCGGCGCGCCGCGGGGAGGACGCGCGATGAGACCGCAGAAGGTCGCCGTCGTCGGCACCGGCATTGCCGGCAACGTCGCCGCCTACCGCCTGCACCGCGCCGGGCACAACCTCACGGTGTACGAGGCCGACCATCACATCGGCGGTCACACGCACACGCATCGCGTCGAGCTGGACGGGGAGGTGCAGCGGGTCGATACCGGCTTCATCGTCTTCAACGACCGCACCTACCCGAACTTCGTCGCCCTGCTCGAGGAACTGGGTGTCGAGTCGCAGCCGAGCACGATGAGCTTCTCGGTGCGCAACGATGCGACCGGCCTCGAGTACAACGGCACCTCGCTGAACGGCCTGTTCGCGCAGCGCCGCAACCTGCTGCGGCCGGGCTTCATCGGCATGCTGGCCGAGATCCTCCGCTTCCACCGCGAGGCGCCAGCGCTGCTGCACGACGAGGGCGAGCAGACCACGCTCGGCGCATACCTCGAGGCGCGGCGCTTTGGCGGCCGATTCGTCGACGACTACCTGATACCGATGGGCGCGGCGATCTGGTCCACCGACCCGGCCCGCATGTTCGACTTCCCGGCGCGCTTCTTCGTCCGCTTCCTCTACAACCACGGCATGCTGAGCGTGAACGACCGGCCGCTGTGGCGCGTGATCCGCGGCGGCTCGGCGCGCTACGTGGAGCGGCTGGTGGCGCCGTTTCGCGAGCGCGTCCGGCTGAGGAGCCCTGTCGAGCGGATCCGGCGCCGGCCCGACGGCGTGACACTGTACGTGCGCGGGCGCGAGCCTGAGCGTTACGACCACGTCTTCCTCGCGTGCCATGCCGACCAGGCGCTGCGCCTGCTCACCGACCCGTCGCGAGAGGAGCGCGAGATCCTGGGTGCGCTGCCGTACCAGCGCAACGAGGCGCTCTTGCACACCGACACCGCGCTGCTGCCGCGGCTGCCGCGCGCGCGGGCGGCCTGGAACTACCATAGGCTGCCGGGCCCCCGCGCCGGCGTGGCGCTGACCTACGACATGAACATGTTGCAGAGTCTGCGCTCGCGCCGCACCTTCTGCGTCACGCTCAACGCCACCGAGCACGTGGATCCCAGACTCGTGCTGCGCCGCGTGGAGTACACGCACCCGCTGTTCACGCCCGCCGGCGCGGCCGCACAGCAGCGACACGGTGAGATCAGCGGCGTGCGCCGCACGCACTACTGCGGCGCCTACTGGCGCTACGGCTTCCACGAAGACGGGGTCGTCAGCGCGCTGCAGGCGCTGGCGCGCTTCGAGGACGCCTGCCGCCGCGAGGCCGACGATGCACAGCGCGCTCTATCACGGCTGGCTTGAGCACCGGCGGCTCTTGCCGCGCCGGCATGCGTTCCGCTACCGGCTATTCATGGCCTACCTCGACCTGGCCGAAGTCGACGAGGTGTTCCGCGGCCGCTGGCTGTGGTCCACCCGGCGCATGGCGCTGCTGCGCTTCGACCGCCGCGACCATCTGGGCGACCCGGCGCAGCCGCTCGACGAAGCCGTGCGCGCTCTGGTGGCCGAGCGCACCGGCCGGCGGCCCGCGGGCCCCATCCGGCTGCTGACGCACCTGCGCGCGTTCGGATATGTCTTCAACCCGATCAGCTTCTATTACTGCTTCGACCCCGCCGGACACGGGCTGGAGGCGGTGGTCGCCGAGGTCAACAACACGCCCTGGGGCGAGCGCCACTGCTACGTGCTGCGCCCGGAGACGCCGGGCGCCGAGTGCCTGCGGGCGCAGAGCGTGAAGGCGATGCACGTCTCGCCCTTCCACCCGATGGGGCTGCACTACGACTGGCGGCTGCAGACGCCGGGCGAGGCACTGTCGGTACACATGACGCTGCGGCCCGCCGAACTTGCCGGCGGGGAAGGCACGCCGCTTTTCGGCGCCACGATGGCGCTTTCGCGCGTGCCGATCACCGGCGTGGCGCTCGCGGTCACGCTGCTGCACTTTCCGTGGATGACGGCGAAGGTGGTTGCCGCGATCCACTGGGAGGCGCTCCGCCTGTGGCTGAAGCGCGTGCCGGTCTTCGACCATCCCACCCGGTCACGGGCCGCGCGCACCGCCGCGGCGCCGCCGGCCACCACGACGGAGCCTCCACGATGAATATGTCGACCACGCTGGCCGATCGCGCGCGCGCCTTGCCGCGCGCGGGTATCCCGCCCAGTGCCTTCGCACGCGGCCTCGAAGGCCTCGCCGAGAGCGCGCTGCGCGCGCGCCTCGCGCAGCTCGGCCACGGCCAGATCACGCTCGTCGACGGCGCACGGCGCGACACCTTCGGCCGCGCCACGCCGCGCTGCGCACTGCACGCCACCCTGCAGGTGCGAGACCGCCGCTTCTACACCGAGGCGGCCTTCGGCGGCTCGGTGGGCGCGGGCGAATCGTTCATGGCGGGCGACTGGAGCGTCGACGACCTGACCGCGCTCGTGCGCATCCTGCTCGTCAACCGCGGTGTGCTGGATGGGCTGGACGGCGGCTGGTCGCGCGTCACCGAGCCGGCCCGGCGCGCGCTGCATGCCGCCGCACGCAACACGCGTGCCGGCAGCCGGCGCAACATCGCCGCGCACTACGACATCGGCAACGACTTCTTCGAGCTGTTCCTCGATCCGACGATGATGTACTCGTGCTCGTGCGCCGTGTACGAGCGCGAGGACATGACCCTGGAGCAGGCGCAGATCGCCAAGCTCGACCGGTTGTGCCGCAAGCTAGATCTGCGGCCCGGCGATCACCTGCTCGAGATCGGCACCGGCTGGGGCGCACTGGCGCTGCACGCCGCGCGGCACCACGGCTGCCGCGTGACGACGACGACGATCTCGCGCGAGCAGCACGCGCTGGCGCGCGAACGCATCGCCGCGGCGGGGCTCGCGGACCGCATCACGCTGCGGCTCGACGACTACCGCGACCTCGACGGCTGCTACGACAAGCTGGTGTCGGTGGAGATGATCGAGGCCGTCGGCCATCACTACTTCGACACCTTCTTCCGCCGCTGCAACGACCTACTGGTGCCCGGCGGGACGATGGTGCTGCAGGCGATCACGATCGACGACCGGCAGTACGAGGCGGCGCGCGATTCGGTGGACTTCATCAAGCGCCACATCTTTCCGGGCTGCTGTATCCCGTCGGTGACGGCGCTGGTGCAGTCGGCTACACGGGCGTCGACGCTGCGCATCGTGGACCTAGAGGACATCGGTCCGCACTACGCCACGACGCTGGCCGCGTGGCGCCGTAACCTGCTGGGCAACGCGGAACAGCTGCGCGCTCGTGGCTACCCGGAGTCATTGCTGCACATGTGGCATTTCTACTTGAGTTACTGCGAAGGCGGCTTCGCCGAGCGTGCGCTGGGCGACGCGCAGATCGTCCTCCAGGACTCGTCCGCGGCCGTGCGACCGACGCCGCGGGTCTGAGCATCGCGCCCCGCCGGCCTGTCAGGGTCCCCTCGTTTTCGCTGCCAGGTTCTGGTGCATCTGCGGCAGGGCGACAATCATGGTGGATAGAGCAGTCAATAATCGGCGCGGATATGTATGACCTATCCAACAACGTTACAGTCGCGCATGGAAATGCCAATATTATGTCGTAAGAAGCCTGTTCGACCGCAGATGCACCAGAACCTTGGCACTCAGGAAGCATTAGAAAATCAGGCGCTTGCTCGCCTGCTGGCTATGAAAGCAGGCAAATCCTACCGTCACTTTTGGCAAGGAAAACGAGGGGACCCCGACTCGAACGGCGGTCGCTTCCCGCGCAAGGTCACGCTCGACGGCCATGTCCCGAGCCGCATGGCTCTTTGGCGGCTGCGTCACGAGCACGTGAATTGGCGTCACGTGAAGGTCCGGACGAGTCAATACTTGAACAACATCGTCGAGCAGGATCATCGGGGCATCAAGGCACGATTGCGACCTACGAAAGGGCTGAAGTCCTTCGCGAGCGCCGCGATCACGATCGCCGGGTTCGAACTCGCCCATCGGATACGGAAGCGGCAGTTCAGTTTCAGACGGCGCGGGCACCGTTACACCCATTCCAGGCAAATCAACTGGCAGATCGCATTGGCATAACGAGGATTTCTGACACGGGCATCGTGCTCGGCCAATTTCCGCAGATGCACCAGAACCGGTCGAACATAGGCGGCAAGACGCGGCAGAGCGTCAGCTGCCGAGCTTCAGCAAGCGCTGCGCATTGCGGCGTCCCACCTTGATCCGTGCCTCGCCGTCGAGTGGGCAGCCGTCGAACCACGCTGCGCCCTCGGCAATACTCTCATAAGGATAATCGACTGAGAACATTACGCGATCGATGCCCATCTCTTCGACGACGTTATTCAGCGTAGGTGTATGAAAGTTGCCACTGGTGGTGATGTAGAAGTGGTCCCGCAGGTACTGGGCCAACGGCTTCTTCACCGTCTTGCCGCAGGGAGCGTACTCGAAGCGGCGCTGGGCGCGCGCCATCATGGCGACCAGACCCTCGCCCATGTGTCCGAGGATCAGTTGCTGCCTCGGGAAACGGTCGAACAGGCCGCTCGTCATCAGGCGCAGCGCATGGGCAGCGGTTTCCGCGCCGAACGCCCACATTGGGCCCATCATTTCATCGTGACCTTCGTAGACAACCCGTTGATTGGGCAAGGGAGCCCGGGGATGAAGATAGACCGGCACGCCGAGTGACTGGACACGCTCCCAGAACGGGAAGAACTTGGGCAGGTCCAGGTACTCCGCGTGGTCATGGTCACGAACATTGACGTAGCCGTTGACCAGTACGCCTTTGAAGCCGAGTTGCGTGACCGCACGTTCGGCCTCGGCGGCGGCAGCCTCCGGATCCTGCAACGCCACCGCCGCAAAGCCCGCGAACCGAGTCGGGTGAGCGGCGACAAACTTTTCGGCGAGCCAATCGTTGCACGCCTTGGCCTTGTCGATTGCCCGCCGCCGGTCGGGCTCGGCCTGGATACCGTTGGCGGTCAGCGAAAGCACCTGCATCTCGATCCCGTTGGCGTCCATCAGCGGGATACGCTCTTCCGTCGCGTCAAGCAGCCGTGCCTCGATGCGCCTCCATGCCTCCGGAGGGAGCCCGAGCGGATGGAAGGTCAAGTCGAAGGCCCCCGGAAAGACGAAGTGCTCCTCGAGCGTGATCTTGTTTAGAAGCGGTGCGGGCTTCGCAGGCGGTGGTTCGCCAGATTCTGCCACCGACGCCGTGGTTGGAAGCGCGGCGCCGGCGAGGACGGCACCTATGAAGCCACGGCGGTTGATGTTAGTCGGGGACACGAGAGGCTCTCCTTGGATTGCGGCCCGTGCGAGGCGCCGCAGTCTGTGGGTCCCGGGTTGCGTGGTCGCGTTGGCGCTGCGGAAACTTCTGTTGAAAGATTCGCCGCCGACTCACTGCGAATTAGAGGCCACGATTCGCGCGGAAGCAAGGCCAAAAGACAGCGGGGCGGGCGGCCTCGAGCCCCGAGCCATGCGTCGAGGCAAGCTTCGACGGCACGACTGGACCTATACTTCGGCATGCGGCGGTTTCGATCGAGGTCCTGTCGCCTGCCCAGCCCGCAGCAATAGAGATCCCGACGATGAGTGCCTTCGACGGTCCGGTTTCGCCTCGTATCACCCGCCGTAGGTTCATCGGCACGACCGGGGCAGTGGGTGGCGGGCTGTTCCTCGCCGTTCACCTGCCGATGCCGCGGGCACAGGCGCAGACCGGTGCCGCGCCCGCAGCGCCCCGGCCGCCGACCGCCTTTGTGCAGATCGGTACTGACGACTCGATCACGATCATCACGCCGGCGGTCGAGATGGGCCAGGGAGGGCACACGGCGATGCCGATGATCCTGATGGAGGAACTCGGTGGCAGTTGGCACCGGCTTCGCGTCGTCGATGCCCCGGCCGCCGCGATCTACAACAATCCGCTGTTCCGGCAGCAGTCGACGGTGGGCAGCTTTTCGGTGCGCGGCTGGTACACGGAACTGCGGCGCATCGGCGCTGCAGCCCGCGAAATGCTTGTGCAGGCAGCGGCGGCGGACTGGAGCGTCCCTGCCAATGAATGCTCGGTCACCGACAGCGTCATTACGCACCGCCCAACCGGACGGACCCGCTCCTTCGGGAGCGTGGCGGAGCAGGCGGCGCGACTGCCGGTGCCCGAAACTCCGGCACTGAAGCCCAACTCGGCGTTTCGCGTCATCGGGACGTCGCCGCCGCGCGTCGACGTTCGGCAAAAGGTCGACGGCAGCGCCCGTTATGGCATCGACGTTGCGCTCCCGGGCATGCTGCACGCGGCCGTCAAGACGTGCCCGACGCTGAACGGCACGCTGCGGTCCTTCGACGACTCGGCGGCCAAGCGCGTATCAGGCTACCAGGCGACGGTGGCGTTGCCCGACGGGGTGATCGTCGTCGCCCGCTCGTACTGGCAAGCCAAGAGGGCCCTAGAGCAAGTGACGGTCCAATATGACCTTGGCGCACTCGCAGGATTGGACAACGCACGAGTCTCGCAGATCCTGCGCGAGGGACTGGATGAGCCCGGCGCAGCGGTCCGCCACTACGGCGATACGCCGGCCGCACTCGCCGCCGCGACACAGATCGTGGAGGCCGTCTATGAGGTCCCCTACCTCGCCCACGCGTGCATGGAACCGATGAACTGCACCGTGCGCATCGACGATGCGGGATGCGACGTTTGGTGCGGCACGCAATCGCCACAGGGGGCACAACAGGCCGCCGCCAAGGCGCTCGGTATTGCAGCCGAGCGGGTCCGTGTCCACACCATGTACCTCGGCGGCGGCTTCGGTCGCCGCGCAGAGTCCGATTTCGTCACCCAGGCGGCCACTGCGGCGAAGGCGGTCGGCCAACCCGTCAAGCTGCTCTGGTCCCGTGAAGAGGATATCCAGCACGACTTCTACCGGCCGGCGGCGATGATCCGCTTTCGCGCCGGTCTGGATGGCAGCGGCAAGCTGACCGCGCTGGAATGCAACGTGGCGACCTCGTCGACACCCGCCCGCCTGGCCGTCGGACCGCAGTTCTATACCGTCGGCCTCATCGACAACCATTATGCGATCCCCAACCTTCTCGTCACTGGCGTCGACAAGAACATCGGGGTTCGCTTCGGCTTCTGGCGCTCCGTCAACGACTCCCATAACCCGTTCATGCTCGAGGGGTTCATCGACGAGTTGGCCCACCGGTTGAAGCAGGACCCCTACGCGTTCCGCCGCGCCTTGCTGCAGCACGAACAGGGCCGGCGCCAGTTGGCAGTCCTCGACCTCGTCGCCGAGAAAGCCGGCTGGCACCAGCCGCGACGCGGGCACTCTCTCGGGATCGCGGCCTTGGAGTCGTTCGGCAGCTACATCGGTGCCGTGGTTGACGTGTCGCTCAAGGGCCGGGCGATTGTCCTGCACCGCGTCGTCACGGCGATCGACTGCGGCGTCGCCGTTCATCCGGACAATATCAATGCGCAGCTCGAGGGCGGTATAGTGTATGGCCTGACGGCCGCGCTGCGCGGCGAGATCACGCTCGCGAACGGTGCCGTCCAGCAGACCAATTTCGCAGACTACCCGATGCTGACGATCGCCGAGATGCCGCGCGTGGACTGCTACATCCTGCCGAGCTCCGCGCCACCCGGTGGCGTGGGAGAGCCCGGGACCGGTCCGATTGCACCGGCGCTCGCGAATGCCATCTCCGCCGCGACGGGTCAGCGCCTGCGTTCCTTGCCGTTATCCAAGCATGGCTTTACGGTGACCGTGGGGCCATCGTGACTATGATCGTCTGACGACCAACGGCAACCCTCACGAAGTCCACCTGAGGCGGACATGCTGCTCCGCTGCAACTGCACGACCGCATCGGGCTCGCTGCCGGAAGATTCGTCTGCGGTACGACTGAAGCGCGTTC
Source organism: Pseudomonadota bacterium (assembly GCA_025355105.1). Lineage (GTDB taxonomy): Bacteria > Pseudomonadota > Gammaproteobacteria > Steroidobacterales > Steroidobacteraceae > CAIKZZ01. Next base: position 18,938 of record JANYAE010000076.1, read on the forward strand.
CGCGTCCGAGCCATGCGGCGGTAGACGCCGCGGTGACGAACATCTGCCGGTGCAGTTACCATCGTGATATCCGGTGCGCCATTCGCGCACGGGCGGGCGCGCGGCGGACAGCCGACGCACCCGGCCACCAGCGGCGGTCGCACCGCTGCTCAGTCGCTGCTCTGCGTCTGCCGGGTGAGCGCCAAGGCGGCAGCGCCGGCGAGCAGCACGAAGGGTACGACGCCAGCGAGCACGGTTGCGCTTCCACCACCGGCGGCCAGCAGCGCGCCGGCGAACAGCGGTCCGATGACCGAGCCTAGGCGACCGACGGCCACGGCGGCACCGACTCCCGTACCGCGTGTGGCCCTGCGGTAGTAGAGGGGCGCGAGCGCAAACAAGATCAGCTGGGCGCCGATCATGAATACGCCGGCCAGCGCACAGGCGAGCACGGCCACAGGGAATGAGTTCCCGGCGGAGGCCACTGCGACGAGCCCAAGCAGAGCGGCGGCAATTCCGCCGTAGGTTCCGACGACCGACCGGCCACGGTGCTCACCGGCATGCAGTCGCCCGAGCAAGACGGCGCCGCCGCTTCCCGCAACGTTGAAGACGACGGACCCGACGCTCGCCTGCGTGCGCGAGAAGCCGAGACCGATCATCAGGCTCGGCAGCCAGTTGAGCATCAGAAACAGGATGAGCTGCGTGCATAGGAAACCGGTCCACAGCAAGGCGGTCGTCCGCGCACGGCCCATGCCCCAGAGAACCTCGCCCACGCTGTCGATCGCCGGGCCCTGCAGATCCGTGCTACCGATCGCAGGCTGCCCCGAACCTCGCGATGCCGCCCGGTGCCACCTCAACATCAGCAGCGCCACCACGATTGGTGCGGTGCCACCGACCACGAAGATCGGCCGCCACCCCCAACCGAGCCGGTCGCCGATCGCCATCACACCGGCGAGAGCCCCGCCCAGGGGCAGCGCCGCCATGACCAGGACGACGGCGTTCAGGCGCCGGCGAGGATCGACTGCCTCGGACGCCAAGGCAATGAAGTTGGGCATCGCCCCGCCACAGCCGAGGCCGGTCAACAACCGCGTGACGAACAGTGCACCCGCCCCATGCACGAAGGAGCTCAGAAGTGAACACAGGCCGAACAGCGCCAGCGAGACCATCAGCGTCCGCTGGCGGCCCAGGCGATCGGCAAGGCGTCCACCCACCGCCGCACCCAGAAACAATCCGAGCGTGGCGGCGCTGAAGATCAGTCCCGCGTATGACGGCGAAACGCCCAACTCACGGAACGCCATCGGCGCGGCCACGCCCATCGATTGATTGTCGAAGCCCTCGAACAGCGCCGCCGCTGCACAGATCACGAGCGTCAGTCGCGAGTCGGCACTACCGGCTACCGGCCCAGAGGGGCTCGTCATGCTTAGCTCCTCTGGATCAGCGTCGCGGGCAGAACGGGCGCTAGACCTTAGGCCGATTGCCAGTGCGGCAGAAGCGACAGCGCATTGTCGCGGCCGATCTTCCGCAGATCGCTCTCGCTGAAGCCGTAGTCGAGGTGCTGCTTGACGTATTCCTCGCCGCGGCGGAATGGAAAGTCGGTCCCCCAGAGAACTTGCGATAGCGGGATGATCTTCGTCAGCGCCGCAAGCGCCGCCGGATGGGATGCCTGTGCGGTGTCGTAATAGAAGCGGCGCAGTTCCGCCATCACCCCGCTCGGCACCGTCGGCGCGAGGTTTTTGTAGGTTTCGGGGATGCGGGTCAGCCGTTCCGCCACGAACGGCACGGTGCCACCGCCGTGCGAGAAGATCCAGCGAATGTCGCGGTAGCGGTTAATCGTCCCTTTGAACAACAGGTTCGCGATCGCCCGCGTCGTATCCGTCGTATATTCGATGACCGAGTTGTTGAACAGGTCGCGCAGAAGGTTTCGGCAGCAGAGTGGCGCATCCGGATGAACGTACACCAGCGCCTTGCGCCGATTCAGCTCCTCCATCACCCGATCGAACTGCGGATCACCGAGCCACCGGTCACGATAGCTCGTGAACAGAGCAATGCCATCGGCCTTGATGACGTCGAGGCCGTAGCCGATTTCCGTGAGACTGCCGTCCGTATCGGGCAACGGAATTGCGGCAAACAGGCCGAAGCGTCCGGGGTAATCCGACATCATCTTGGCGCCGAAGTCGTTGCATTCCCGCGCGACCCGCCGGCCTTGCTGGTCATCGCCAAGCCAGATGCCCGGGGTCGTGATCGAGGTGATGGCCGTCGCCACTCCCGCCTCATCCATGTCCTCGATCGACTTCTGCGGCGACCACCCGAGCGTAGGCCCGAACAGCATCGCCTTCATCTCCTCGACGTAGGCCGGTGGCGCGATGTGGTGGTGGATGTCGATGCGGAAGCGTGGCACCGCCGGCGCGGCCTTCTCGGCCGCCGCTCCGACGCCGATGCCGAGGGACGTCGCCGACGCCGCGGCAACCAGCGAGACGGCACCCTTCAGGAACTGTCGGCGTGCGAGGGCCGCTTCAACAGGGGAATCCGTCGCCGCGACGGTCGCGCGCAGCAGTTCAGATACGGCTTGATCGGCGGCTGACTCGCTATCCGGCTGCATGGCCCACTCCGAGTATGTCCAGGATCCGACGCGGCGCGTATGGCGCTCCGCTCCTACCGCCGCCCTACGTCCTTTTGGGCACCGCGCTCAGGCGTGCGACTCATCTATGGCGGCGTTGCGGAACTGGCGACGACCAGCAGGTGAAACGTGCCAGGCACGGCCGATGGCCAAGGGTACGGTGCAATCGGCGGCCCGAGACGGGCGGCCGGCAGGTACAGACGCCCCGTCGTCGGGTCGACCGCACCGAGCCTGACGCCTCTCTCTGTCGCGAGCGTCTGCACGAGCCGGATTTGGTCGGCGTCACGAATATCGAACACCCGCAACATCCCGTCCGCCGCACTCGGCACGAAAGCCCGGTGGCGACGCTCGTCGACGATGACCGCGTCCGCACCGTCGCCGATCTTGCGGCTAGCGACTTCCCGACCACTCTTGGCGATGACGAACTTCGCGACTCCGTTGTCGCAGCCGGCGATCAGAAGGCCGGTACTTGGATCATACGCGAGGCCCTTCGGCTCTACACAGCCCCGGAGCCCGATGCGCCGCACCACCTTGCGCATCGCGACGTCGACCACCGCTATCTCGTGCGCGGTCTGAACGTTGACGTAGAGCAGGCCGCCGCCGTCGGCCACGGCGAACTCGAGTTTGCCGCCGACCGGCACGGTGCCGACCACCGCATTCGCCTCGATGTCGATAAGGCTGATTTCGCCGCTGCCGCCGTTCACGGCCACGACCAGACCGGACTTCGGCTCAACGACCAATGCGTCGGGATCGGCCAGCACCGCGAACGCGGCCATCTTCCCGGAGAGGTCCGAACGAGGACCAGTGCTCGTTGGGATTTCCCGCAGCAGCGCGTGGTTATCCGCATCGAAGACCGTGACCGCGTGCGACTGCCCGTTGGCACCCAGGAATACGCCTTTCGCTTCGAGCGCGACGACGCCATGCCACATCGCCGCCGGCAGGCCCACCTGGGTCCACGTATGGCCGTCGGCGAGGTTGAGCATCGAAATGTGGCTGGTCTGGGAGAGATACAGTCGGCGCGCCCCGGCGTCGACCGCCGCGTAGTCCCACATGCCATCCGGACCGGCGATCCGGTCGACGATTGAGTACCGCCCGTCCGGGTGCGTCCCGTCGGGCACGGGCGCCGCAACAGCGCCGGCGATCGACGCGGCGGCGATCGCAACCAACAGTCCCTTCAAGCGGCCACCCTCGCCGTGGAGTCACGGCCGTGCCGGCGATCCGGCCCGCCGGGAGGCAGGCCGGACCCACCGACGCTAGAACTTTTCCCGAAATGTGATGCCGATCGACTTATGCGGACCCGGCCGCATGTTGAACAGGTGGGCGCCGAGAACCGCGTACTCATACCCGGTCGCCACGAATGGAGTCATTTCGACCGGCAGCAGGGCGTAATGGGTGTCGGTTACGTTTTGGCCGAACAGCGCGACCTCGTGCCGCCCGCTGCTCGAGGTCCACGAGGCGTGCAGGTTGACGACGCCGTTCCAGGCCGTCTGGTTCGTGATGTAGTCTGGCGTATCCGCGGCGTTGCCTGCCGAGATGTAGTAGGAGCTACGGTGCGAGTAATCGCCGCCGAACGCGATGCGTCCACGGTCACCGGACAGGTCTGTGTGGAGATCGATTGAGGCAGTCACGCGATTCCTTGAGACGAACGGAACCTCATTGCCGTTGTAGTCCGTGAACGTGCCGTCGCCGTTATTGATGACATACTCGGTGAACTTGCTCGTCATGTAGTCGTAGCGCAGGCCGAGTGTCACCCACTTGGCGGGTGCGGCCTGCAGATCGAGCTCCGCGCCATTGACGGTGGCGGCACCCGCGTTGCTGGTCGCCGTAAAGAAGCCAGACGTACTGACCACGTTCGTGATGATCTGCAGCTGCGAGTAGCGGTCCGTGAAGACGCTCAGGTTCAACTGCAAGCGATGGTCGAGGCCGTCGAACTTGATGCCCGCCTCGTAGTTCCAGACGATCTCCGAATCGAACGGCAGCGTCAACGACTCCTGGTTGCCGCCCTGGGTATTGAAGCCGCCGCTCTGGAACCCCTTCGACACGGTCGCATAGAGCATCGTCGACTGCACCGGCTTGTAGGTCAGCGTCAGCTTCGGTGTGACGGCGTTCCATGAATGCGAGAACTTGCCGCTGATGGGCGGGCCGAAGAAATGATTTGAGTGGTTCAGGTCCGCGAAGCCGTCTTTCGACTCGTAGGTGTAACGCACGCCGAGATCAGCTTTGAACGTATCGGTAATGGCGAGCGTACCATCGAGGAACCCAGCGTAGCTGATGGTCTTCGTGTCCTGGTCGGCGACGTAATAGGCTGTGGTTCCTCCCAGTCCAAAACCCGGGGCTCCGGGGTGGGTCACCGCTGCGCCATCGTTGATTCTCAAGGCGCCGTTGATCGGCCGGCCTTTGTCGTTGTTCAGGTAGTACAGGCCGGCAACCCAGCTGAAGCGTTGGTCAGTGCGGGATGCGAGCCGGACCTCCTCGCTGAACTGCTTGTCGTGCTCCTCGGTCTGCAGCGTCAGGGTGTCCAGTGGGTCGCCCGTTTCGAGCGTGCGGTCAAGCGCGTTGAGATGGCGGTAGCCCGTGATCGACGTCCACGTCCCAATCTTGCTGTTCAGGTCTGCGCGGAGGGTCAGGCCCCAGATATTCTGGCTACGCTTGCCCGGATCGGCCTGCGACGTCTGATTCGGGTCGCTGGTCAGATTCGGCTCGAGCGAAGGCGTGAAGTTCAGGTTGGTCCAGACCGGGGAATCGCCGCGCAAGGTCTGGTAGTCAAAGCCAGCCACGATCTTAAGATCGTCACTCGGCGTATACAGCAGCTTCGCGCGACCCGACCAGCGACTGAGCTGGCCGATGTCGGTATTCGTCACCACGTCGGGAAGGTAGCCGCCGTTTGAATGCGAGGATACGACGACTCGAGCGGCCAGGACGTTGTCAACCAGCGGCATGTTGTACATGCCCTTGGCTTCGATCAGGTTGTCCTGGGCGTAGGAAAGCTCGGTGCTGCCTTCGTTCTTGAATACCGGATTCTTCGTATAGAGCGACATCGTGCCACCGAGCGAATTGCGCCCAAATAGCGTGCCTTGGGGGCCCTTCAGGACTTCGATGCGCTCCATGTCATAAAGGTCGGGCTGCAAATCCGCGATGCCGGTCCGTACGACATCGTCTACGAACATGTTGACGCCCTGGTCGGTGCCGGTCGAATCGTCGATCGTCGACGTCCCGCGGATCGACAAGTACGTCTCGCTCGCCGACTGCGGCATGAAGACCAGGCTCGGCACCATGCGCGCCACGTCGTCCATCGTGACCACACGCGTTCTCTCGATTTCGGCCGCGGACAAAGCGGAGATCGAAATCGGCGTGTCGCTGAGGCTCGTCTCGCGCCTGAGCGCCGTGACCACGATTTCCTCTAACGCGCCGGATTGCTCCGCCGTGCCCGCACTGGCGGCGGTCGCGGGTGATGGCGCCGCCAGCGAGATGGCTGCAGCCGCCAGCACGCTTGCGACCGCGTGGTGAAGTGAAAGCCCCGGCCTGAAATGTGACGGCGTCATCTTGCCCCCTCGTAATGGTCTCGGCGGATACGCGACCGCCGAGCGACGTTATCTAAAGTTTTTCGTCTTCGGTGAGTGAGTCGAATGCCATTTCCGCGTCGACGCGGCGCGCCACGACGCGGGGCTCGCGATTGATGGCCGACGGCACCGATCACTTGACGTTGCAACGACACGATCGATGACCGCGCGCATGGATCAGAGCGTGTCAGAATCGGTGCTGCGGCGTGTCAACGAATCACGCGGCGCGCCGGTTGAAATTGTCTGGCACGGTCGTTGCGTGTCTGCGGCCTGCAGCCGACAGGCGTCAGGAGCACGCTCGCGCTGCGCCGAGTCGAGTCGATCGATGTGGCTCTGGTCCGCACGAATCGCCCCCACGAAGTCAGTAAAATTTGTTGTTACGCAACCATCGCAGCTTACTTGTTCCAGCGCTGGCCGATCGGCAGCGGACCAATTCGTCGTACGTCCTGGTGCCAGCGCGGCCCCATAGTGCGGTCAGTTCGTAGAACCGTCAAGCGGTCTCGCTGTACCGACTGCCAGTACATACACATTGTAGCATTCGTGCAACGCAATTGCGGCGTCGCAGCAGACGCAGTGCGGATCAGTCTGTTGCCGGAACCGAGACTGGACGGACGCATACTTTCATATTCGACGCCGTTTCAACGGGCAGCAGCGGCTGTGCCACCGTGAGGCCAATCGTCGGTCGGGTTACCGGAGACTCTCACGACCGCACGATCTCTGCCTGCGAGACGATGAGCGGCGAAGACTCTGGCGCAACCCGAGCGCAGCGCAGGGCTCAATCGGCCACACCGTCCAATGGACACACAGTACCGAGCGGCGGTACTGTAGGAATCTCGGTCGTTAACGCTGCGCGTTCTCGCACTGCAAGACGGGATGGGCCCTGGCGGCCCGAAATTCTCTGGAGCGCTTGTCACATGATCAATATCCGCGGCATCAACTTCGAAGAGAATCTCAAGAACGGCATGGGACTCGAGTTCTATGACCTCAGCCACCCATGGGGTCTCGGGCAGCCATGCTGGCCGTACTTTGAGGACGTCAAGATCGAGCGGCTGCACTCGATGGCGAAGTCGGGTGTGCTGACGCAGCGCATCACGACGGTCATGCACTCGGGCACGCACATTGACGCTCCTGGACACGTCGTCGAAGGCGCGCCGTTCATGGACGAGGTGCCGCTGCCGCATTTCTTCGGCACGGGCGTCGTGGTTTCGATCCCGAAGGACGAATGGGGCGTCGTCACGCCCGACGACTTGGAGAAGGTGACGCCCAAGATCCAGCCGGGCGACATCGTCATCGTCAACACGGGCTGGCACAAGCACTACGGTGACAACCAGAAGTATTACGGGTACTCGCCGGGCTTCTACAAAGAGGCCGGCGAATGGTTCGCCGCCAAGAAGGTCAAGATGGTCGGTACCGACACGCAGGCGCTCGACCACCCGCTCGCGACCGCCATCGGGCCGCACGGCCCGGGCTGGCCGAACGGACTACTGCCGTTCGTCTGCATGGATTACAAGAAGAGGACCGGCCGCGACGTATTGCAGGATTTCCCCGAGTGGGAGCCCTGCCATCGCGCGATCCTGTCCGCAGGCATCTGCGGCTTCGAGAACGTCGGCGGCGAGATCGACAAGGTGACTGGCAAGCGCGTGACCTTCGCGGGCTTCCCGTGGCGCTGGACCAAGGGCGACGGCTGCATCGTGCGGCTCGTCGCAATGATCGACCCATCCGGCAAGTACCGGATCGAGAGCGGAAGGGGCTAACTCATGCACGTCAAGCGGTTCGTCGACGCCGAGCCCTACCAGGCTCCGAACCACTACGACATGCGCTCATTGCGCCTGCAGGGCTTCGAACCCGGCGGGCCGACGAAGTCGTGGGTCGGGCTGTCGCACTTCCTGCCAGGCGGCGGCGCCGGGCCGGATTCGTCGCCGCTCGAGAAGGTGTATGTCGTGCTGTCGGGAACCTTGACGGTGCGTGCGAACGGTCAGAACGTGACGCTCGGGCCGCTCGACAGCTGCTGCATCCCGGGCGGCGAAACGCGGGAGGTCAAGAACCAATCGAACGTCGTCGCGACCATGATCGTCGTCATGCCGTACCCGGAGGCGCCGAAGTGAGCGAGCTCCTGCGCGATCCAGCGCGGCTGTTTGACGTGCGCGGCAAGGTCGCGATTGTGACGGGCGCGTCGGGCGCATTTGGCGCCCTCGCCTCCCGCGTCCTTGCGGCCGCCGGCGCGCGCCTCGTGCTCGCCGCCGGCAAGACCGCCGAGCTCGAGGCGACTGCAGCCACGTGCCGCGAGCTTGGTGCCGAGGTGACTACGGTGGCGCGTCGCCCCGGCACCGAGCAGGACTGCGAGGCCATCATGCAGGCGGCGCTCGACCGCTACGGCACTCTGGACATCCTCGTCGTCGGCTCCGGCCTCAACGACGTCTCGCCGATCGTTGACATGGCGCCCGAACGCTTCGAAAACGTGATGCATGGCAACGTCACGGGCGCCTGGCTCCTGTGCAGGGCCTTCGGCAAGCGGGTAATTCCTCAGGGCCGCGGTGGAAAGGTCGTGCTCGTCTCGTCGGCCCGCGGCAAGCTCGGTCACCCGGCAGGCTACACGGCCTACTGCGCGTCGAAGGCGGCAACCGACGGCCTGACGAAGGCGCTGGGCTGCGAATGGGGAAAGTACGGCATCACCGTCAACGCGATTGCGCCGACCGTCTTTCGCTCACCGCTCACGGCCTGGATGTTTGAGGACAACGACAGGGCCAAGACGACCCGCAATGGGATGCTGGCACGGATCCCGCTCGGCCGGCTCGGCGAGCCGGAGGATCTTGCGGGACCTTTGCTCTTCCTCGCATCGCGCGCATCCGACTTCTATACCGGACACATCCTCTATGCCGACGGCGGCTACACGGCGGGCTGAATCGTGAGGGCCGGCGGCCTGATTGCTGTCATCGGCGGCGGTCTGATGGGCCACGGCATCGCGCAGGTGTTCGCGCGCGCGGGCCACCCGGTCCGCGTCTACGACCCCTCCGAACGGGTGCTCGAGACGCTCAATGCGCGCATAGGCCGCAACCTCGCCGACCTCGGCCACGCCGTGGACGCGGCACAGCGCGTCACCGGACACGCGACGATCGCAGCTGCGGTCACCGGTGCTGCGGCCGTATTCGAGGCGGGTCCGGAAAACCTTGAGCTCAAGCAGCAAATCTTCGCTGACATCGAGGCAGCGGCGCCCGAGGAGGCGATCCTCGCAAGCAACACGTCCGTAATCCCGATCACGCAGATCATGAGTGGCCTTCGGCTCCGCGGACGCGCGCTTGGGACGCACTGGTGGAATCCGCCCTACCTCGTGCCGCTCGTCGAGGTGATCAGGACATCCCACACAACGGCTGAGGCCGTCCAGGCCGTGACAAGCCTGCTGACGGCCGCCGGCAAGACAGCGGTCACCGTCGAGCGGGACGTGCCCGGCTTTGTCGGCAACCGGTTGCAGCACGCGCTATGGCGCGAGGCGATCTCGCTCGTCGAGCGCGGGATCTGTGATGCGAAGACCGTCGATACGGTCGTCAAGGCAAGCTTTGGCCGGCGGCTCGCGGTGCTCGGGCCACTCGAGAACGCCGATCTCGTCGGCACGGACCTCACGCTCGCGATCCACGAGACGGTGCTCCCGGACCTCGACCGCACGCCGGGCCCAAGCCCACTTCTCAAGCGCCTCGTCGCGGACGGTAAGCTCGGCATGAAGTCCGGCGAGGGATTCCAGCACTGGACCCCAGAGCAGCAGGCCGAGCTTCGACAGCGCGTGCTGACCTATCTGAAGACGCTCAACGACCAGGGCATCTGACGCAGGACGAGACCCCCATGTCCCAGACGACCAACAAAGTCATCATCACCTGTGCCGTCACCGGTGCGATCCATACGCCGACGCTGTCGGCGGGACTTCCGTATAGGCCCGCGGACATTGCGCAGCAGGCGATCGACGCGGCCAAGGCCGGTGCCGCAATCCTGCACCTGCACGCCCGCAACCCGGCCGACGGCTCGCCGACCGGCAATCCCGACGTCTTCGCGCAGTTCCTGCCCCAGATCCATCAGGCAACCGACGCGGTCATCAATCTGACCACCGGAGGTAGCCCCGAGATGACGGTCGAGCAGCGACTCGCGGCCGCGCTGCGCTTCCAGCCGGAGATGTGCTCGCTCAACATGGGCTCGATGAACTTCGCGTTCCACGGCATGACCGGGAAGATCACGGACTGGAAGTTCCCGTGGGAAAAGAAGTACATAGAGGACAGCGAGGCATTCATCTTCCGCAATACCTTCCGCGACGTCGCGCGGGTTTACCAGCTGATGGCTGACTTCGGGACGCGCTACGAGCACGAGTGCTATGACATCGGCCATCTCTACAATCTCGCCTATTTCCTCGACAAGGGCCTCGCCAAGCCGCCGCTCTGGATCCAAAGCGTGTTCGGCATCCTCGGCGGCATCGGCGCCGACCCCGATAACGTGGTCTTCATGCGTCGCACCGCCGATCGCCTCTTCGGCAAGGACTACGTCTGGTCGGTGCTCGCCGCCGGCCGACACCAGATGCCGTTGATCACCCAAGCGGCGATGATGGGCGGCAATGTGCGCGTCGGGCTTGAGGACTCGCTCTACATCGGCCGCGGAAAGCTCGCTGCCAATAACGCCGAGCAGGTGACCAAGATCCGCCGCATCCTCACGGAACTGGGCTTCGAGATCGCCACGCCGACCGAAGCCCGGCAAATACTTGGGCTCAAGGGACGGGAACACGTCAAAATCTGATCGTGCTAAGATTTCCAAGGTGGCCGATAACGGCTGCGGACATAAGAATCAATGCCGAAGAAGTCTGCCGGCCGGTCCATTTTGCCGCCGGACCAGTCGCCCAAGCACAGCATCCAGGTCATCAGCCGGGCCATCAACGTCCTGCGGGCCCTCGAAGGTGAGCCCGAGGGCCTGAGCCTCGGTCAGATCGCGCAGCGCGTCGGGCTCGCACGGTCCACGGTGCAACGCATTGTGGATGCGCTCCGGGCCGAGCAGTTCGTGATGGCCGCATCGCCGACCGCCGGCGTGCGTCTCGGGCCGGCGCTGATACGGCTGGCCGCCTCCGCGAGCGTCGAGTTCGACCACATCACGCGGCCGATCATGGCCGAGCTCTCTCAGACCGTCGGCGAGACGGTCGACCTCTCGGTGCTGAAGGGCCACTCCGCGGTCTTCACCGACCAGATCCAGGGACCGCATCGCCTCAGAGCCGTGTCGGCGATCGGCGAAACCTTTCCGCTGCATTGCACTGCCAACGGCAAGGCCCTTCTCAGCGTGCTGCCCGAGGGCAAGCTGCAACGGCTGTTGCGCATGCCACTGCCAAAGATGACGCCGAACACGATCACGAAGTTGGCCGAGCTCCTCAGCGAAATCGAGGCATGCAGGCGGACGGGAATTGCGATCGACGACGAGGAGCACACCGAGGGCATATCGGCCGTCGGTACGGGCTTCGTGGACCCGATCGGCCGTGCCGTTGCACTATCGATTCCGGTCCCGACCACGCGCTTTAAGCGGAAACGCGGCGAGCTCGCCACACACTTGCTGGCCGCCCGGAAGCGTATCCTCGACACGCTTGGGACGCCGTCCGGCTGAGGCCCGAAGCGCGCGACTAGGTGGGCAATTCGACCCGGTTGAGCATGCCGGCGAGATCCCCCGCGCTATACGCGCGGTAGTTGCGCACCAGTACCGGCAGGACCTGCTCGGCGTAGATATCGCTCATGCCGCCGATATGGGGCGTGACGATGACATTGTCTAGCTTCCACAGCGGGCTGGTGGCCGGCAGCGGTTCAGTGGCGAACACGTCGAGTCCAGCGCCTGCGATGCGGCGCGCCCGCAGAACCTCAATCAGAGCGGCCTCGTCTACCACGTTGCCGCGCGCGACGTTAATCAGGTACGCGTCATCCTTCATCGCTGCGAGCACGGCGGCATCGATCAAGTGATGCGTCGTCGGTGAATACGGAACGACGAGCACAAGGAAATCCGCCCGCCGAGCGACCTCGCGGAGCTGGCTGTGGGGGTGGAGCTCGTCAAAGCCCTCGACGCTCGTGCGAGCGGTGATGCCGACGATGCGCAGGCCGAACGGCCTGCACCGCGCTGCGAGCGCCTCGCCGATTGCGCCGACGCCGACGATGACTACCGTCTTGCCAACGAGGAGCGGCTGCCCCCACCGCTCCCAAGTTGCCTCGCGCTGGTTGGCCAGCATGCGCGGGAAATCACGGGACAGCGCCATCATCAGCAGCAGCGCCAGCTCCGCCATCTGCGGTCCGTGTATGCCGCGGGCGCTGGTCACGACGACCGACCGCGGAAGCCGGAGCCCGAGCAGCGGATCCGTACCGGTGGTCAGCGCCTGAACCCACTCGAGCCGAGGCATCGATTCAACGAGCTGCGCGGACACATGCTGCGCCTTTGCCACCAGCACGGACGCCTCGGGCGCACGAGCCAGTGCCTCGGCGCGGTCGGATGTCACGATCACGGGCAGCCCGGGGAACGCCTGCCGCAGCCCTGCCGCATAGATGCGCGCGTCGCCAGGCGAGTCCGGCTCGTAGATCAGGGTGGCGGCTGACATGGCTTATCAAAGCTCGATGATGTGCTGCGGCGTACGGTGCAGGCACTGCCCGGGCCCGTCCGCTCCTATCAGGTAATTGTCACAGATGACGGCAAACATTCGGTCGTTGACGTAGCCTGGATGAACGACGACGTGCATGTCCGATGCCAGCGGCATGGTCTCGTCGTGCCGGATCAGCGGCCGCTCCACCATGTCGTACCCCATTCCATGGGCGTTGAGCCGGCTCTCCTCCGGAAGCCTGCGTCCACGCATCTGGTCGTTGAACGCGACGAAAATGTCGCGCGGATGTGCTCCCGGCTTTAGCATCCGCAGCATGAACCTCTGCGCCTCTTTCACCGCCTCGAGACCGTCGACGAGCTCCTGCGGCGCCTTGCCAAGCACGAAGGTACGCGCGATCTCGGTGTAGAAGCCGCCCGGTCCGTTGACCTCCACCAGCAGGCTGAAGTGCTCGCCCGCTCTGAGCTCACGCCCCTTCTGGTGGCGCGGCCGGAACACTGCAGGTTGACCGAGCGGCGCGGACGAGCCGAGGAAGATGCCTTGTTCGCTGCCGAGACCCTGCGCAACGTACTGCGCATAGGCAGCGATCTCGAAGTCGCGTTGACCGGGTGTCACCCATCGCGCGACCGCGTCGATCACCGTGTCTTGTAGCGCAGCGGTCTCGCGGATCCGGGACTGTTCCTCCGCACTCTTGATTGCCTTGATTCGGTCCACGAGGTCGGTCGCGTCGCTGAACTCGACCGCGGGCAGGCTTTTGTGCAGGTGATCGGCGAAGTCATACTGCATCTGCGACGTCGCGACGAGACCGATATTCCGGAAGCCGGCCGCCGCCAGTTCCTCGGCGACCAGCGCCGCGTCATAGTGCTTCGTGTAGTGGATCGAGGAGTAGCTTGGCGTGAAGCGAAGCGTTCCGACCCCGCGGTGCTCGGGCTCATCGCCTTTGAGGTTGCGCCGGCCGTGCATCGGGCCCTGCGCGACCAACGTCATCAGTCCTTCGCGCGGAAAGACCGCTGTCGCCGGGTACCCGTTAGTCGCGGGCTCGTCCGTGAACCATTTGAGGTAGCCGCCAAGCCAGTCCTGCGTGGCTTGGACGACGAGCGCGTCGAGGCCACGCATGGCCATCGCGGCGCGCACGGCCCCCCAGCGCCGTTCGAGCTCCGCGGTCGATATCGAATGCAGCAGTCGCTCACTCGGCATGGGGCCCCTCCCGACAGACGCGACCTCTGCGGCCGCAGGCCTCTCGGCGAGGCGCTGCAGAATTATCGCATGATACGAATGCACTTTCAGTCGACCTGCAGAGGTGGCGTCGCGAGCGGCCGCGCCGCAGTCGGGCCAACCGTCGACTGGACGTCCGGCATCGGGCACTTGCGCGGACAGCCATCGGCGTGATCAGTCAGCCATACCGATATAGAGGTGGCGCAGCCGGGCGTCGCCGCGGATAGCATGGGCGTCGCCTTCGAGCGCTACCGTGCCGTGTTCAAGTACGTAGGCGCGATCAGCAATTTCGAGCGCTCGGTCAACGTCCTGCTCGACGATCAGCATCGTCAGACCGGCCCGCCGCAGCCCCGCGAGCGCCTCGTAGAGGCGGTCAATCACAATCGGCGCCAGGCCGAGGCTGATCTCGTCAAAGATCACCAGCCGCGGCCGCGCCATCAGGGCCCGGCTAATCGCCAGCATCTGCTGCTGGCCGCCCGACAGCGAGGTGCCTGGAGCGGCTCGCCGTTCCGCCAACACGGGGAACAGCGCATAGATGGCTTCCAGTCGCATGGAACTTGCGGCCGGCGCCGCGCGGCGCGCTGCAATCAGCAGGTTCTGCTCCACGGACAGGTCGGCAAAGATCCGTCGCCCCTCCATGCAGTGGGCGATGCCGAGCGCGGCGATTTGATCCGCACGCAGGCCAGTGATCCGCGTGCCTGCGAGTTCGATTATGCCGGATCGCGATGCCAGTGACCCGCTGATAACGTCCGCGAGCGAGGTCTTGCCGGCGCCGTTGGCTCCGAGCACGGCTACCACCTCGCCAGGCGCCACGCTCAGGCTGATCTCCCGGAGCGCCGGGACCTGGCCATAGGACGCGCTGACCCGATCGAGCCGCAGGAGCGGCAACCCTTCGCCAACGCGATCGCCTGCCCCGCCGACGAGGCATGCGAGTGCCGCGCCGGCAACGACCGGCGGGTTGTCTGGCGGGGACTCCGGCGCGGCACCGGCCGCAGGCGCGGGGTAAGATCCCGTCGCGGGCCGGTGCGCGGTCCCGAGATACACGGCCGCCACCTCATCGCTCGCGAGGATCTCCGCCGGCCGGCCGTCCGCCAGCTTCCGACCAAGGTTGAGCACGACGAGCCGCGTACAGCATTCACGGACGATGCGCAGCACGTGCTCGACGATCAGGATGGTGGTCTTGCGCAAGGCGATCGCGCGAATGAGATCGACGAGTTCAGTAACCTCCCCATCGACGAGGCCAGCACCCACCTCGTCGAGAAGCAGCAACTGCGGCTCAAGCGCCAGCGCCCGGGCCACCTCCAGTCGCTTGCGACGCAGGAGCGGCAGCCGACGCGCGGGCCAGTTGCGCGACTCGCCGAGCCCGCATCCCTCGAGGATCTCGCCGCGCCGCGCCCGCGCCGCAACTCGGTGCAGGCGTAGGCGGCTCGCGGTCTGTGCGACCTCCAGGTTTTCATCGACCGTCATGTCCAGAAACGGCCGCGGAATCTGGTACGTCCTGCCGATGCCGAGCCGGGCGCGCTCCGGGGCGGGCAACTCGGTGATGTCCTGACCCGCCAGCGCGATCGTCCCTCCCGTGGGCTGCAGCGCCCCGCCGAGCAGACCGATCAGCGTTGACTTGCCGGCGCCATTGGGGCCGATCACGCCCGTGACCGAGCCCTCCGAGACTGCGAACGTGAGGTCCTCGACGGCAACCAGGCCGCCAAAGCGCTTGCCAAGGCCCCGGACCTCGAGGAGCGGGCCGCCGGTCACGAAGCGACCCCCCGCATCAGCCGGCGCCGTGCCCATATGTCCGCGCCGAGGCCGACGAGCCCGCGCGGCGCGAAGCGCATCATCACGATGAGCAGCACGCCCGTCAGCGCAAGGTGCGCCTCGGGATAGTCGGCCAGGAGCTCTGCCGAAATTACGACGACCGCGGCGCCGACCACGGGACCTGCGCGCTGCCCGAGGCCGCCAATGATCACCATCGACAACGCGTCAATCGACCAGCGCAGACCAAACATGCCGTAGGGCTCGATTGCGCCGAGCTTCAACGCCTGTACGCCGCCGGCGGCGGCCATCAGCGCGCTCGCCGCCGCAAAGACAGCGAGCTTCACCCGATAGGAACGCACCCCGAGCTGGGCGGCAACGTCCTCATCGTCGCGAACCGCCCTCAGCAACACCGAGAGCCGGCTCCCGTCGGCTAGCAGGAGTACGAGCCAAGTTGCGGCGAGCAGGCCCGTTGCGATCCAGAGCAACTCCGACTGCACTGGTGGCTCGCGGTCCAGGAAGAGCCCGGAGGCGCCGCCAAAGCGTTCCGCGTTGATCATCACGAGGCGCAGCGCCTCGGCGAGGGCGAGCGTACCCACGGTGAAATAGAGGCCGCGTAGGCGCATCAGGCCGGGCGCCGCGGTCGCAGCGAGCACCGCGCCCGCCACAGCGGCCACCACCAGCACTAGACCTAGAGGTAGCGCCGAATGGTTGAGGAGCCCGATGAGCACGTAGCCGCCGAGCCCAACCGCGGAGGAGGTGCCGAGCGAGACGAGACCGGTGTATCCCGCCATCAGGTTCCAGGCCTCGGCCAGGACGAGACCGACGAGGAAACGGAACAGGATTTGCGTCTCGTAGTCGCCGAAGTACAGCGGAGCCGCGGCACAGGCGGCGAGTGCGACCACGAGGCCGCCGGCGGTGAGCAGCAGCCCGCGACGCGTGGTCGCGCGGCCGTGCTCGGTGAATGTGGCGGCCATCGGCCGCTACCGGCGCATCGACATCAGGCCCTGCGGCCTGATTATCAGCGCGGCGAGAAACACTACCAGCGCGACCAGGTCCCGATAACCGTCGCCGAGCAGCACGCCGCCGAGGCTTTGCAGGACACCAATGGTGATTCCGGCCACGAGCGTGCCAAGAATGCTGCCGAGACCGCCCAGCACCACAACGGCGAAGCTGTTCAGCAAGAAACCCGCCCCGCTTGAGGGCGTGAACGAGAACGCGAGCCCCATCAGCGTGCCCCCCGCGGCAGTGCACGCGGCACCGGCCGCGAAGGTCAACATCCGCACTCGCCCCACGTTGACACCTATGACCGCAGCGGCGACCGAATCATGCGCGCACGCACGAAGATCTCGTCCGAACGACGTCCTGGTCACGACCAGGTGCGCCGCAACGACCGTCGCGACCGAGATCGCAAACCCAATTACGTAAATCCACCCAACAGTTGCCGGACCAACCGTCAGGGAACTCGTCGAATATCCAGTCTCGATACTGCGGGTGTTGGCACTAAAACCAACTACAAAGAGATTTTGCAACACGATCGATACACCAAACATCGTCATCATCGGCGCCTCCACGCCACGGCCCATGAGCGGCCGGATCAGGAAGTGGTAGAGCGGCGCGGCGAGCAGGGCGAGTGCGAGCGCGATCAGCGGCAGGCCCAGCAGCGGGTCGATGCCCGTGACTGTCAGGAGAAAATATCCCGCGTATGCGCCGATGACGAGGAGGTCCCCGTGAGCCAGGTTGACGAGGCGCAACACGCCAAGTACAAGCGAGAGTCCGAGAGCGGTCAGCGCGAAGATGCCGCCGAGGAGGAACCCCGACGCAAGGCTGCTCGCGATAGCTTCCATGCCGCCCACGGGGCCGGGACCGCTCGCAGTCCGCTTATGGGACCGGGAACAACAGCTTCCCGCCTGCAGCTGCAGCAGGCCAGACGACGACCGTCTTTCCCTTCTGCCACTGCACCGAGACGATCGGCAGGCGCGCGAAGTGCTGGGCATCGAACCGGACCGGCCCGACGACCAGCGTCGCGTCAGTCTTACCGATCGCGCTGTCGATGGGCTCAGCGCCGAGGCTTCCAGCCGCCGCAATCGCTGCGAGCAGTACCTTGGCAGCCACGTAGCTGTCGGCGATGTGCTGGCTGCCGGGCTGTCGAGTCTCCCGCTCGTAGGCCGCCATGAGTTCCTTGGCACCCGGGTATGGCGATGACGGATCCCAGTAGCCACCCACGAGCACGCCGTCGGCGAGCGCTCCGAGCGCTGTGCCGAACTGGGCGGGCTCCGCTCCCTTCTCGATGACCAGCACCTTTGGGCGGTAGCCCGCGGTCGCAATCTGCTTGCGGATCGACACCGCTTGCGGCGTGATCGCGTCGACGAGGAGGATATCGGCCCCATTCGACTTGGCGTCGGCGATGATCGACGTGAACTGGCTGTTATCGACTGGGAAGGATGCCGATACCACGACTTCCCAGCCGTACTTCTTGGCAAGCTCCGGCCACAGCTGCCCACCCACCACCTGGCCGTCCGGGCCGTTGTCGTGGAGGATCGCGACGCGCTTGTTAGTCGCAACGCCGGCCTCCGTGATCGCCTTGAACGGAGCCTCGGCGAGATCCGCTTCGTCGAAGAACAGGTCCCAGACGTACTTCCATTGACGTACGCCGGTGAACGCCCGGCGGGGATCGCAGCCGGTGACCATTGGCACGCGGTGCCGCTCCGCGACCAAGGCGCCTGCATTGACGAGCGCCGGTGTGCACGAACCAAGGAGCGCGACCGCCTTTTCACGAGAAATCAGCGTCTCGACATTGCCGGCGCTCACGTTCGCATCCGTCTTGTCGTCGCGGATCAC
This sequence comes from Pseudomonadota bacterium, assembly GCA_025355105.1. Classification (GTDB taxonomy): domain Bacteria; phylum Pseudomonadota; class Gammaproteobacteria; order Steroidobacterales; family Steroidobacteraceae; genus CAIKZZ01. The sequence goes on from JANYAE010000076.1 coordinate 37,485, forward strand.
GATCCGGACCGGCAGACGCTTGCCGCCGATGGCGATCCCGCCCGCCGAGTTGGCCTCGGCAACGGCTCGCTCGTAGCCCCAGCGCTGGAACGCGCCGAAGCTCGCCAGCGCGCCGGACAGCGGAAGCGACGCTCCGATCACGATCTCGTCGGCGAGCCCAACCGGGGCCGTGAACAGCGCAAAGAGAAGCGCGGCCGTCGGTACGGTGCGGCGCAGCATGAATCCCCCTATCGAATCGGCGGTCATCGTCGGCAACCGTCGCGGAGCCTGCCGGTTCACGGAAGCGCATCGCGCCGGCCAGACTACCCACCAGACGGCGTGATCGTATCAATCAGCGATACAGACAGCAACGCCGCCCCATCGGCACGCCGCGTCGATTGCCTCTGCGTGTCGGCAACTGGTCTAATATTGGGTGTCACCTTTCCTTCAAGACATCACTTTTCACACACGCCGCTAGAACCTAAACGTGCCGGTCACGCCGACGGTGCGGGGCTGGACCGAGCGTTCATAGTAGAGAGTCGACCCGGCCGTGTCTCGCGAGCGAAACAGCACCGGATGCGCATTCGCAAGGTTCTGAGCAAAAAGAGACAGGTCAATTCCCTGCCAGCGGGCGCCGGCTCGAAGGGCGATCGACTTCGACTGCGGCAAGCCGGGAATCGTTGGATCGCTGACACCATTGTTGGGGTCCTGATTCGCGATGTGAGTTCCGCTTATTGGTGGCAATTTTCCACTTAATTGCGTCATTGACACAATTAAATGAAACATCACCCCGAATTGAGATCGTCGAGGATCTCTCTGCCCGCTGCTTGAAGGGCGTCGAGCGTGAGCTTTCTCTTGCCGCAACGTAGCGCGTTCCTCGCGGCAAGCCTGATCATTTCAACGATCCTCCCCGTCACACCTCCGGTGATGTCCAGTAGATAGTCGACCGCCGCGGCATCGTTTGCAATCGCGGTGACGTCCATCACGAGTTGTTCGCCGAAACCGGCCACGAAGCTCCGAAATTCCTCTGACGCCGTCCAGATGGGCAGAGCGCAGTGGTCGAACCGGCTCGCGATCTGCGGGTCGGTACGCATCACATGGAGCGCGTCGTCGGTTCCCAAGGCGACAATCGAGATCCGGAACTCGTTGGAAAGGAACTTGAGCGTATTGAGTGCGGCGCGTTGCTCCCGGGGAATGCACGCGAGCAGGTGATGGAGTTCGTCGACGATCAGGAGCCGTGGCTTGGCGATCTTGAGCTTGCGAATAGCGTCGTTCTCGAGCTCGGAGAGCGCCGACCCCATCAGCACGGGCATGTCCAGCGCGCGGATGAGCTGCGAGTAGAAGCTTCGTAGCGTCGGCATCGCAGGCATCTGGAACGCGACGACGGGTGCTGGCGGTCGACGGCCACGCGTCAGCGGGTCCGGGAGGTCTCGCAGGAATTTGGCGATGATCATGCTCTTTCCAACGCCGCTCGGGCCGTGGATGAGCAGGTTGGGCATGCGAACGCGGTCCGGGAGGTCCTGCAGTTCGGAGATTCGGCCCAAAATCTGCACAGCCCGGGGATAGCTTACCCAGCGATCGGTCCACAGACGGGCGTACTCAGGATCTGTGGCATTCGGCACCAGCAGCGCCGTGTGCATCTTTCGTTTCCTTGCAACGGCGCTCATCTGTCCCATACCTCCCCTGGGTAGGGTTTGGCCGGCTGAGCGAAGTCGATGGCGGCCGCTTCGCCGACGGTAGCGGCCCGAGGGGTTTCGATTGCCGCCGGCTCGGTCGGCCGTTTGGCGACCTTGCGGCGGTTCCGGGTCTTGGACAGCGCCTTGTCGACGAGCCGCCTTTGCTCCTCGATGGTCGCGAAGACCGCATCCTCGTTCGCTGTCCGGCGGCCCCGCTCGGCGATGTCTCGCATCGCGGCCTGCTGTTCGCTGAGGCTGATCGGTGGGCGGCGCAGGTCAGCGTAAGGAACTGCGAGATACTCGTCGCGCCCAGGTATCGTGACGTAGACGCGAGACAGGTTCCGGGGATTGAAGCGGATCCAGGTGCGCTGTGGTGTCGGAAGCAGCCTGGAAAGCAGCGGATTCCAGTACCGGATATGGAACAACTGAAACCCCGACCGGCTGACCTTCCGCGCAATGACCGGCATGAAGTCCACGACCAGTTCCTGAGGCTTCAGGGACTGGCGGACGGATCGCTGCCGGGTGGCACTACGCCACGCAGCGGCCGGGGTCATGTGGATGCCGCTATGGACGGTCATGTGATACCGCCCGACGATTTCGAGAGTCAGCCAGGATTCGAGTTCGGCCAGGGTGAGGGCGGACCGCTTCTCGCTGCGGTAGGTGCCTCGCTCCTTCGGATTCGAGCCGGTCATCCCGGGTAGGCCGTGAATCCGCCTCATCAGGGTGCCGAGATACCGCTCAATGTGCCCGCCGGTATATGGTCGACCGGGCGACCGATACATGAGCCGGATGTCGTGGCGTTCGCAGCCGCGGCGCAGAGCTTCACTGTGAAACTCCTTGGCGTTGTCCAGGTGCAGGGCCTCAGGCAGCCCGTACATGGGCCACTCGATTCCGACTCCAACCTTGTATAGCCAATTGTTCTTCGGCAGGCAGGCCATCCCAAGCGCCATCGCCACAGACGCGGCTGAGGGCGAGTCGAGAGACACTTGGAATCCGAGGACCGCCCTCGTCGCAATATCGAACACCACCGTGATCCACGGCCGCCCGATCGGTTGTCGTATCCCCTCTTGCACGACGATGACGTCGACCAGCGTGTGATCAACCTGGACAATGCCGAGTGCGCGCCGGGTTGCTGGAATATCTGACGGCGGTCCCTCCTCCTTCCGCCGCCGACTCGGGCCTCCGCGTGCCCGGAGCCGCGCCTCGACCGCACCCCGAGAGACATGAGGGAGGCCGGCCCGTTTGCAGCGACGATTGGCCTCGTCATGCGCGGCCGATATCGGCAGGATCTCCCGCTTCGACATCCAATCGTCGAGCACGCCCTCGATGATCGCGTCGCGTTCGAAATCAAGTCGCCGATTGCCGGCCTTCGGGCCTCGCTGCACCGGCAACAGCGAAGTCAGTGTCGAGTCGCGCCGCCATTTTTCGATCCAGCGGTAGAGCACACGCATGGAGACACGGGCCTTGCGCGCGACGGACGCGTATCGCTGAGTACCGCCAGTCTTTGACGCCAGCGCCATCTTCACGAACCGCATGCGGCGGCGCGCGATGTTCCAATCTGTCTTCGAGATATCGAGAAGCTCGGCCTGTCTCTCGAGAGCGCGCGGGTCATCGGCCGGAGCGGTGTCATCGCTTCGGCGATGCCGTGACGGCGTTTTGCGCTGGACTCGGGCTATTTGGGCCTCCAAGCCGGCGTTTCAATTAGTGACGCGGATCTGTTGCGGGAACGGAGGGTTGGTAGGATTGGGTCTCTGAGGAGCCAGGAATGCCCCGTCACAGACGTCGAGATCCGATGTTCCGGTATCGCCGCCACGAGGACGAGATCATCGTGCTGGCTGTCCGATGGTACATCTCGTACCGGTTGAGCCTCCGGGACCTGACGGAAATGCTCGACGAGCGGGGGATCAACATCCACCCGTCTACGATCTGGCGGTGGGTTCAGCGCTACGTTCCTGAGTTTGAGAAGCGCTGGGACAGGCTCCGGCGCCCGACGGGCAGTTCTTGGCGCGTCGACGAAACGTACGTACAGATTCGAGGCCGGTGGCTCTACCTCTATAGGGCGGTCGACAAGGAAGGCCGGACGATCGATTTCCTTCTGCGCCCCGACCGCGGCGTTGCAGCCGCCCAAGCGTTCTTCCGCAAAGCCGTGGCCACGAATCAAGGACGCGGACCACGGAAGGTAACGCTCGACGGGCACGCTCCGAGTCGCCGGGCGCTGTGGCTGCTGCGCCGCGACGCGATGTTCTGGCGTCACGTTCAGGTTCGGACCAACCGCTACCTGAACAACATCGTTGAGCAGGACCACCGAGCCGTCAAGCGACGATGCTCGGCCATGCACGGTTTCAAGTCCGTGCGGGCCGCGGCGGTTGCCATCGCCGGAATTGAGCTCGCCCATCGGATCAGAAAGCGTCAGTTCCGGTTAGGTCGGGCCCGCGGTCGCCGGCGCCACTCGATGCAAAGCGCCTGGGATCGGGCGCTGTTCGGCACCTAACCGCGAGTCGAGTACCACTGCGATTCGGAGCCTATTCGCCATCTGTCCGTATCCGCAACAGATCCGATAGGGCGGGGAAATTTCAGCTGCGACGCTTCTTGCGTGCGGACGAGCGGGGCTTGCGTGCAGGCTCGGCGCGTGAGCCTGCCCCGCTTGTCTCGAGCAGCCGTGTCTCCGGGGCCGAGCAGAGCGACAGTACGCGACATCGGCCGGCGCTTGCGGCAACGTACGCGTGGCCCATTCCGCTATCAAAATAGATTGAGTCTCCACCCTTGAGCCGCACCGGCGCATACATGCTCGTATAGAAGTCCACCTCGCCCTCAATCACGAAGGCGTATTCCTCGCCGGGATGGCGGATCAACTCTCCGAACTCTTCGAGGCTGTGGGCGTGCAGCTCGGCGACGATCGGAATGATGCGTTTGTTGAGGATCTCCCCCGCCGGATAGAGATACAGGTAGTTCCGGGTCTCGATCGCCTTGCCGTCGCCGGCTCGCGTGACGCTGCGGCGCCCGCTCGCGCTGGGCTCGCTGTGGAGCGCGGTCTCGCCGTTGAAGAAGGCAGAAACGTCAACGTGGAGCCCCGTGCTCAGGCGAACAAGCTTGTCGTACGTCAGGGACATCTTGTCGTTCTCGATCTTCGATAAGGTGGACATCGGCAGTCCCGTACGCTGGCTGACCTGGGCAAGCGTCCAGCCGTGCTTGCGGCGCAGCGTTTTCAGCACCATCCCGGGTCTGGCGACGGAGCCGGTGGCGAATGGCTGCTCCGTCATCGCCTGCGTGGCACGAGCGTGAGCGGATTCTTTTGGCATCCATCAATCCTACCTGCAGGCGTACAGTTGAAAAAGGACTTGCAAAATCTGAAACATTATTGTCATATATGAATATCGGTTCCACCCCAACCTGAAGCTTGGGGAGACCGTTCCCACCGAGTCCGAATTCCGGCGATCACAGGGGACAACAATCATGCATAAGCCGTCGCTTGCTTCACTGCCGCTGCCGCGCTTGCTTTGCGCGAGTGCCGCCGCCGCGGCCCTTATGGCCGTTTCTGTTGCACGCGCCGACGATCGGCTCGCTGCCGCGAACCCACCGAACATGATCACGCTTCAGGAAATCGTCGTGACGGCCCAAAAGCGAGAAGAGAAGCTGCACGATGTGCCGATGGGGGTGACCGCGATCACCGCAGAGGATCTGCAGAACCAGCAGATCGTCAGCCTCGAGGATCTGCAATCCAAAGTGCCCGGCTTATCGCTGACGAGTTACCAGCCCGGCGTAACACGGGTCACCCTCCGCGGCCAGAACGCGGGCGGAGTCGGCTCCACCGTAACCACCTACATCGACGATACGCCCTTCGGCTCGAGTAACGCGCTCGCCAACGGCTTTGGTTTCAGCGGTGATTTCGACACCTGGGACCTGCAGCGTGTCGAGGTGCTGCGCGGCCCCCAGGGAAGCTTGTACGGCGCAGGCAGCGAGGGCGGTCTCCTCAAGTACGTGACCAATCCGCCCGACCCGACGAAGTTTGACGGGGCAGTCCAGGTGGGGGGCGAGGATGTCGCACGCGGTGACAAAGCCGGATCCGGGAAGGGCATGATCAACGTGCCCATCGGTGAGCGCGCCGCGTTTCGCGTGAGCGGCTACTACGAGGGGCTACCCGGTTACATCGACGATCCGTCGCTCGGGGAGAAAGACATCAATCACGGCTATCGCGCCGGCGTGCGGGCAGCGCTGCTGGCCAATTTGACCGACAACCTTTCGATACGACTGAATGCCTTCGGGCAGGACCTGCACACGAACGGGTCCCCCAGCACCGATGTGATCGGCGCAGGAGGGTTTCCGCTCACGCCGCCGGCCGATCAGCTCAATCCGCAGAACGGCAACTTCGACCAGCAACGCTTCATCAATGATCCGACCACCTTCAAGTACCGCATCTACAGTGGCAAGCTCAACTGGAATGTCGGCTGGGGAACCTTCACTTCGATCACGAGCTACGGGACCACGGATGAGAACGGGCTCATCGACCTGAGCTCTCTTGCGCTCGCACCGGGTGTGCCTGCGGCGGGCACATACGGCAGTCTCGCTACGAGCCTCCTCCCACTCGTCACGCCACCGCCGCCTGCCGGGGCAACCGCGGTCGCGGGGCTCGCTGAGACCGAGATGATTAACATCAAGAAGTGGACTCAAGAGTTTCGTCTTGCCTCCGCAACTGATGAGACTCTGGAGTGGCAGGTCGGTGCCTTCTGGACGCGCGAGTCCTCCGTACTTGCTCAGACGCTACCGACTTTTTATATCCCAACGCGGGTGTACACCTCTCTCGCTTCGCTAGAAAACGTCTCGCTCGACGCCCTGTACCGCGAGTGGGCCGGCTTTGCGGAGGTGACCTACCACTTCACCCCGCAGTTTGATATAGGCTTCGGCGGTCGCTATTCCCAGAACAAGCAGTCCTCCAACCAGACCATCACCGGCCTGCTGTTCGGGAGCCCCCCGGCTCCGCCGACGATCACCTCGGGAGACTCGACCGACAAGGACTTCACGTACTCGATCGCACCACGTTGGCACTTGAGCCGCGACACCCTGGTGTACGGGCGGATCGCGAGCGGATATCGGCCGGGCGGCCCGAACGACCTGCCGGCGGCTGCGCCAGCAAGCGTTCCAAGACAGTATCAGGCCGACCAGACGACGAACTATGAGGTCGGCGTACGCACGGACCTGCTCGACAAGCGTCTGTCCATCGATATCGCTGCGTTCCTCGTCGACTGGAAGAAGATTCAGTTGTTTGAACTCCTGCAGATACCCGGACAACCGCCGTTCGGGATCAACGCCAATGGCGGCACCGCGCGCAGCAAGGGTGTGGAGTGGACGCTGGGTCTGGCGCCGGTCAGCGGCCTTACTTTCTCGCTCACCGGTGCATACGTCGATGCCTATCTGACTTCTTCGGCGCCCGATGCCGGTGGCATCGCTGGCGATCCTTTGCCGTACGTGCCGAAGTGGAGCACATCGCTGGACGGAGCCTACGCGTGGCAAGCGTTTAAAGATTACAGCGCTTTCGCTGGGGCGACTTGGAGCTATATCGGGTCGCGCCGCAATGATCTTTCCGCCACTTTTGGTGCAACCGGCTTCGCGCCGAATCCGCGTCCGGAGCTGGAGAGCTACAACACGGTCAATCTGCGTGCCGGCCTCGAGAACGTTCGGTGGACGTTGGAGCTGTATGCCAAGAACGTGAGCGACACCCGCGGCATCACCTACTACGCCAGCTCGGGTTCCCCAAACTTCGGCGGCACGCTCAACTACATTCAGCCGCGCACGGTGGGTGCGCGCATCACGGCTCGGTTCTGACCTCGAGCGGCATTTTCAGGAACACGACATGGAGCCGGGCCGGCAGTGAATGCATCCACACCCGCAAACTGGGAACTTCGGCCACTGCCCTCGCCCTATCTGCTGTTTCTGGGTGACACCGCTGAGCCTGCGTTCGCAAAAACGGCGTTCGGGTTGCGGGACTGGATCCCCGAGCGCTGCGTGGGGGAATGGGCGTGCCCGGAAGCCACTGTCAGTACCGGGCTACCGCGCCTGAGCCCGCGCGAGGCGTACGCGCGCGGGGCACGCGCCCTAGTCATTGGCGTCGCCAATCTCGGCGGAGTCATCCCCGATAACTGGGTGGCGCTT
>JANYAE010000085.1 GCA_025355105.1 Pseudomonadota bacterium
CGCGGATGGTCGCGATGAAGAGCGCGACCGACAACGCCGGCAAGCTGATCGACGAGCTGCAGCTGATTTACAACAAGGCACGGCAGGCGGCGATCACCAAAGAAATTTCCGAGATCGTCGGCGGCGCGGCCGCCGTTTGAGAAAAGGTTCCAAGACATGAGCACGTCCACCAGTTCCGCCAACGGCAAGATCGTCCAGATCATCGGCGCCGTCGTCGACGTCGAGTTTCCGCGGGAGTCGATCCCCAAGGTCTACGAGGCCCTGAAGCTCGAGGACAGCGGCCGGCAGCTGACGCTCGAAGTGCAGCAGCAGCTCGGCGACGGCGTCGTGCGCTGCATCGCGATGGGCGTTTCCGAGGGCCTGAAGCGCGGCATCACGGTGCGTGCGACCGGCAAGGGCATCTCGGTACCGGTCGGCAACGCGACGCTCGGCCGCATCATGGATGTGCTCGGCGATCCGCAGGACGAGCGCGGGCCGGTCGACGCCAAGGAGCACTGGGAAATCCACCGTCCGGCGCCGTCCTACGACGACCAGGCCGGCGGCCAGGACCTGCTCGAGACCGGCATCAAGGTCATCGACCTGCTGGTGCCGTTCGCCAAGGGTGGCAAGATCGGCCTGTTTGGCGGCGCCGGCGTCGGCAAGACCGTCAACATGCTCGAGCTCATCAACAACATTGCCAAGGCGCATGCGGGCCTGTCGGTGTTCGCGGGCGTCGGCGAGCGCACCCGCGAGGGCAACGACTTCTATCACGAGATGGCGGAATCGGGCGTCATCGACCTCAAGAACCTCGAGAACTCGAAGGTCGCGATGGTCTACGGCCAGATGAACGAGCCGCCGGGCAACCGCCTGCGCGTCGCGCTGACCGGGCTCACGATGGCCGAGTACTTCCGCGACGAGAAGCAGGCCTCGGGCAAGGGCCGTGACGTGCTGCTGTTCATCGATAACATCTACCGTTACACGCTGGCGGGCACCGAGGTGTCGGCGCTGCTCGGCCGCATGCCGTCGGCCGTGGGCTACCAGCCGACGCTGGCCGCGGAAATGGGCGTGCTGCAGGAGCGCATCACGTCGACCAAGACCGGCTCGATCACCTCGATCCAGGCCGTGTACGTGCCCGCGGACGACCTGACGGATCCCTCGCCGGCAACGACCTTCGCGCATCTCGACGCCACCGTCGTGTTGTCGCGGCAGATCGCCTCGCTCGGCATCTACCCGGCGGTCGATCCGCTCGATTCGACCTCACGCCAGCTCGACCCGCTGGTCATCGGCGAAGAGCACTACAACATCGCGCGCGGCGTGCAGGCGATCCTGCAGCGCTACAAGGAATTGCAGGACATCATTGCGATCCTGGGCATGGACGAGCTGTCGGCCGAGGACAAGCTGCTGGTGTACCGCGCGCGCAAGATCCAGCGCTTCCTGTCGCAGCCCTTCCATGTCGCCGAGGTATTCACCGGCCAGAAGGGCGCCTACGTGTCGCTCAAGGACACGATCCGCGGCTTCAAGGCGATCATCGCCGGCGAGTACGACAGCCTCCCCGAGCAGGCCTTCTATATGGTCGGCACCATCGAGGAAGCCGTCGAGAAGGCCAAGACGATCACCTGAGGGAACGCTCATGGCTCACACCATCAACGTCGACATCGTCAGCGCCGAGGGCGAGATCTTCTCGGGCCCCGCCGCGATGGTGTTTGTGCCGGCCGTGCAGGGCGAAATCGGCATCGCGCCGCGCCATGCACCGCTGCTGACGACGCTCAAGGCCGGCGAGGTGCGCGTGCAGACGCCGGATGGCGAGGAGCACGGCTTCTACGTCGGTGGTGGTGCGCTCGAGATCCAGCCGCAGCGCGTCACGGTGCTGGCCGACACGGCGCTGCGGGCTCGCGACCTCGACGAGGCGGCGGTGCTGGCCGCCAAGCAGCGTGCCGAAGAGGTGCTGCGCGAGAAGGGCGACGAGATCTCGATCGCCGAGGCGCAGGCTGAGCTGGTGCGCGCGATCGCGCAGATCAAGGTGCTCGAGCGCCTGCGCAAGCTGCGCAAGTAGGCACCGCGCGGCGCGGCACGATCGCGGCCGCCCGTTCCCAGAAACCCTGCCGTGGTCCCGGTTCGCTGCGGTGCTAGCCCAACTTCCGCAGTTGAAGCGGTGATTGACTATTTTTCGGGCGGCAAACGCCGAGTCGATTCCGCAAGGCATTGATGGGTCGAGGCGCGTCTGCGGGCGCGGCGGCGGTGAGCCGCAGATACCGATGTAGTGCCAACTTTGCTCGTTGTTCATAGGCTTTTCGCGTGCGATCTTGGGGTCGGAGGTCGCACACCTGTACCTGCGGCACACCACGGTTCGCAAGGACGGTAAGACGCACACGTACTGGCGTCTGGTGCGCTCTGTACGTCGCGGCCGCAAGGTGGTGCAGGAGACGGTCGCGCAGCTGGGTGAGCTCGACGCCGAAGGCCGGGCCAGCGCGCGGATGCTGGCGCAGTCGATCACCGGGCGGGCGACGGAGCCAGACCTGTTCGCCGCGCCCACGGCGCCGGTCCCGGTTCATCTCGAGCAGGTGCGGGTCGAACGCTCACGGCGCTTCGGCGACGTGTGGCTCGCCCTGACGCTGTGGCGGGCGCTCAAGCTCGATGAGTTCTGTGCCGGGACGCTGGCCGAGGGCCGCGAGCAGGTGCCGTGGTCGACGATGGCGGCGATCCTGGTGATCGCGCGGCTGTGCGAGCCCTCGAGCGAGCTGCACATCGCCGAGGACTGGTACCGGCGCA
>JANYAE010000105.1 GCA_025355105.1 Pseudomonadota bacterium
GCGCGCCAGGGCGGCCAAGAAGGGCGCCGCGCGCGCGCCGAAGCCCGGCAGCGGCGGCGGCCGCGGTCGCAAGGGCGGACGCAGCCGGTGAGCGAGGAGACGGTCTACGGCATCCACGCGGTGCGCGCGCTGCTCGAGCGGCGCGCGGCGGCGGTGCGGCGGGTGATCGTGCAGGCCGGCCGGGCCGACCGGCGCGCGCAGGAGCTCGTCGATCTTGCGCGTTCGTGCGGCGTCGTCGTCGAGACGCGCGCGGCGACGGAACTCGACGCGCTGGCCGCCGGCGGCGTGCACCAGGGCATCGTCGCGCGCGTGCAGCCGGCCGCGCCGCTCGCCGAGGAGGAGCTGCTGATGCGGCTCGGCGCCGGCGGTCCCCGGCCGCCGCTGCTGCTGGTGCTCGACGGCGTGCAGGACCCGCACAACCTCGGCGCCTGCCTGAGGACGGCCGACGCCGCGGGCGCCGACGCCGTGGTCGTGCCGCGCGATCGCGCCGTCGGACTGACGCCGGTGGTGCGCAAGGTCGCCGCCGGGGCCGCCGAGACGGTCGCGTTCGTGCAGGTGACGAACCTTGCGCGCTTCCTGCGGGCGCTCAAGGAGCAGGGCCTGTGGGTGGTCGGCACCGACGGCGACGCCGAGACGCTGCACTTCGCGGCGGACCTCAAGGGACCGCTCGCGCTGGTGCTCGGCGCCGAGGGCACCGGCATGCGGCGCCTGACGCGCGAGCACTGCGACCTCGTCGTGCGGCTGCCGATGCAGGGCGCGGTCGCGAGCCTCAACGTGTCGGTGGCAGCCGGCGTCGTGCTGTACGAGGTGCTGCGCCAGCGCGCTGCCGCAAGCGCCTGAGTCCGCTCACATTTCGCACTTGCGTCGATGCGCAAGGCCGCCTAGACTACGCGGCTCCCTGAGGCCCGGTTGGGTCACAGGGTGAAGTTAAGTTACTGATTCTCCTTGCTGTACTGGCCGTCTCAGCCAAGCAGCTCACAGCCACAGGGAGTACACATGAGACATTACGAGATCGTGTTCCTGGTCCACCCGGACCAGAGCGAGCAGGTCCCGGCCATGGTCGAGCGCTACAAAGGCATGATCACGGCGGGCGGCGGTTCGGTGCATCGCTTCGAGGATTGGGGTCGGCGCCAGTTGGCGTACCCGATCGCCAAGGTGCACAAGGCCCACTACGTCCTCATGAACATCGAGTGCGACGGCAAGGTGCTGGCCGAGCTCGAGGGTTCGTTCCGCTTCTCCGACGCCGTGATCCGTCACCTGACGACGCGGGTGGACTCGGCCGTCACCGAGCCTTCGCCGATGGCGAAGTCGGACGACAAGGGCGAGGACACCCGGCTCGACCGCGGCGATCGCGACGACCGGGATGACCGTGGCGACCGCGGCGATCGTGGGGACCGCGGCGACCGCCGCGACCGCGACGACCGCATGTCGCGCGACTGACCCTGAGGAGCACGAACCATGGCCCGTTATTTCCGTCGCAAGAAATTCTGCAAGTTCACTGCCGACGGCGTCGAGCAGATCGACTACAAGGATCTGGCGACCCTGAAGAACTACATCACCGAGACCGGCAAGATCGTGCCGAGCCGGATCACCGGCACGCGCTCGTTCTACCAGCGGCAGCTGGCCGAGGCGGTCAAGCGGTCGCGCTTCCTGGCGCTGCTGCCGTACACCGACCAGCACTGATCGGACGCGCGCCCCGGGGCCCTGCGGCCCCGGCGGCCGCGACAGCTATGCAGAGCCTCGCTGAGTGGTTGACGGCCTCGCGCGCCAGGGTGTTACTCGGCGCCGTGGTGCTGTCGTTCCTGGCCGTCACGCCGCTGTTCGTGACCTGGCTGCCGGGCGCGCTGCTGGTGCTGCTCGCGCTGCGGCAGTCGACGCCGGTGTCCGAGTGGGCCGCGGGGCTGATCGCCGCGGCGACTGCCGCGTGGCTGCTGCTCTCGGTCGGCGCCGGCGCCATCCCGGCGCTGCTGGTCGCCGCCGGGCTGATCGTGCCGCCGCTGCTGGCCGGGCGGCTGCTGGCGCGCGGCGGCAGCCTCAGCCTCGCGTTCCAGTTCGCGACCCTCGCCGCGGTGGCGATGCTGGTGATCGTGCACCTCGTGCTGTCGGATCCGCCGGGTGTCTGGCGGCCGTTCGTCGAGCAGCTCGCCGGCGACCTCGACCGGATGGCGACCATGATGTCGAACGCCGGCAGCGGCTGGAAGCCGCGGGACGCGGACCTTCGCGACGCCGCCTCGGCCGTCGTCAACTGGGGCGTCGTCGCCTGGCTGCTGCTGTTCAACACGATCGTCGCAGCGGCGGTCGGGCTCTACGCGCACGGCCGGCAGCTCAAGCAGGCGCTGCTCGGTCCGGCCTTCCGCGAGATCAGCGCGGGCCGCACCCTGGCGACGGTCGCGCTCGTGGTGTCGCTGCTGTCGCTGACGCTGAAGTGGGACTTCGCCGTCGACAGCTCGCGGCTGTTCGCCGGGGCCTTCCTGCTGCAGGGGCTCGCGCTGCTGCACGCCTCGCGCGCGGCGTTTGGCTTCAGCCCCGGCTGGCTGGCGGCGGCGTACGTACTGTTGTTTGTTCCGGTGGCCGCGCTGTTCGTCGAGAGCGCGCTCGCCGTGTGCGGTTTTCTCGACAACTGGATTCCGTTGCGGCCGCGCCTCGCGGCGCTTGCGGCGAAGGGCAAAGGCGGCGCGGGCTGACCCCTGCGTCTCGATCAATTCTCGATTCAGCGATCTACAGGTGCTTCCATGGAAGTGATCCTTCTCAAGAAAGTGGCCAACCTTGGCAACATCGGCGACAAGGTCAAGGTGAAGTCCGGCTACGGCCGCAACTTCCTGCTGCCGACGGGCAAGGCGACGCTCGCGACCGCGGGCAACGTCGCCAAGTTCGAGGCGCAGCGTGCCCAGTTCGAGGCCAAGGCGATTGCCGACCTCTCGAGCGCCGAGCAGCGGGCGGTCGCGCTCAAGGACTTCCGCCTGACCATCAGCGCCAAGGCGGGCAGCGAGGGCAAGCTGTTCGGCTCGATCGGCACCGGCGACATCGCCGAGGCCCTGACGCGTGCCGGCCACCCGGTCGAGCGGGCCGAGGTCCGGATGCCGCTCGGCCCGATCCGCGTCACCGGTGAGCAAGTGCTTACGCTGCACCTGCACACCGACGTCAACGTCGACGTCAACGTCGCGGTCGTTCCGGAGGACTGAGTCCTCCGGGCTTCCCGGTGCGGGCGCGTTGCGCCCGCACCGCGGCCCCGCCCGGGTTAGAATCGGCTGACATTCAGCAGCCGACGGGCTCCGAGGTATCTGATGGCGTTCGCGGGTTCACCGCGCCGGCCGCACGACGCGACCGACGGTCTGCGGCTGCCGCCGCACTCGGTTGAGGCAGAACAGGCCGTCCTCGGCGGCCTGATGCTCGATGCGTCCGCCTGGGACGGCGTCGCCGACCTGATCCAGGCACCGGACTTCTACCGCCGCGACCACCAACTAATCTTCGAGGCCATCGCAGGGCTGGTCGACGCGCGCAGCCCCTGCGACGCGGTCACGGTGTCCGAAGTGCTGTCCGGCAAGGGCATCGTCGACGAAGTCGGCGGGCTCGCCTACCTCGCGCGGCTCACCCGCGACACGCCGAGCGCGGCGAACGTCCGCGCCTACGCCGCGATCGTCCGCGACCACGCCCTGCTGCGCCAGCTGGTCAATGCCGGCGGCGAGATCGCCGCGATGGCGCTCGACACGCGCGGTCGTCCGCCCGCCGAGCTGGTCGAAGAGGCCGAGCGGCGGGTGTTCGAGATCGCCGAGCGCGGCACGCGCACGCGCAATGGCTTTCAGACGGTACGCGACATCCTGCCGCGGACCATCGACCGCATCGACCTGTTGCACCAGAATCCGGGCGCGTTCACCGGCGTCGCCACCGGCTACACCGAGCTCGACAAGTTGACGGTCGGCCTGCAGCCGGGCGATCTCGTGATCATCGCCGGCCGCCCCTCGATGGGCAAGACCACGCTGGCGGTCAATATCGCCGAGAACGCGGCGATCGAGCGCAAGGTGCCGTCGGCCATCTTCTCGATGGAAATGTCGGCCGAAGCGCTGACCATGCGCATGATCTCGTCGCTCGGCCGCGTGAGCCAGGCGCATCTGCGCACCGGCGCGCTGTCGGCCGAGGACTGGCCGCGGATCACGAGCGCGACCGAGGTGCTGTCGCAGGCGCCGATCTACATCGACGAGACGGCGTCGCTGACGCCGACCGAGATCCGCGCGCGCGCGCGCCGTCTCAAGCGCGAGAAGGGGCTCGGGCTGATCGTGGTCGACTACCTGCAGCTGATGCAGGTGGCGGGCACGAAGGAAAACCGCGCCACCGAGATCTCCGAAATCTCGCGCTCGCTGAAGGCGCTCGCCAAGGAGCTGCAGCTGCCGGTGATCGCGCTCTCGCAGCTCAATCGCAGCGTCGAGCAGCGCGTCGAGAAGAAGCCGGTCATGAGCGACCTGCGCGAATGCGTCGCCGGCGAGACGCTGGTCTGCCTCACCGACGGACGTCGCGTGCCGATCCGCGACCTGGTCGGGCAGACGCCGCGGGTCTGGGCGATGGACCAGCGCCAGAAGATCGTCGCCGCACAGTCCGACCTGGTCTGGTCGGTCGGCGTGAAGCCGGTGTTTCGCGTCAGCCTCGCGAGCGGCCGCGCCATCCGCGCCACGGCGCAGCACCGGATCTACACCGGGCGCGGTTGGCGCACCGTCGCGCAGCTCGCCAGCCACGATCATGTCGCGACGACGCGGCGCATCCCGGCGCCTGAGGCACCGCTGCTCAGCGACGATCGAAAAGTGGTGCTGCTCGCCGCCGTGCAGGCCGCGCGCAGCGGGCGTGGCCCGCGGCGCGGTGCCGCAGTGGCCAGCCACGGCTCATCGCACCGCATCCAGTATGTCCGTTCGGCGGCCAACGGCGCGCTGACGCTCGCCTTCGACGACGACCCGAGCACCGACATGCGCCGCGAGTGGTCCGAGCCGGACCTGCTGTGGGACCACGTCGCGGCGGTGGTGCCGGACGGCGAGGAAGAGGTCTTCGATCTCACTGTCCCCGGTCCCGCGAGTTGGCTGGCCGACGGGATCGTCAGCCACAACTCGGGCGCGATCGAGCAGGATGCCGACCTGATCCTGCTGATCTACCGCGAGGAAGTGTACGAGCCGAATACGCCGCGCAAGGGCATCGCCGACATCATCGTCGCCAAGCAGCGCAACGGCCCGACCGGCGAAGTGCACCTGACCTTCCTCGGCGAATACACGCGCTTCGAGAACCTGGTCGCCGAGTCGTATGGCGAAGGCGTGTTTCGTTGACCGGTGACGGCGCGCTGCGGATCAACAAGTATCTGTCGGAACGCGGTCTCTGTTCGAGGCGCGAGGCCGACGCCTGGATCGCCGCCGGCCGCGTCACCGTCAACGGCGCGGTCGCGACGCTCGGCACCAAGGTGGCTGCCGCCGACGAGGTGTGCGTCGACGGCGCGCCGCTCGGCGCGCCGACCCACCACGTCTACATCGCACTGCACAAGCCGGTCGGCGTCGAGTGCACGACCGACCAGCGTGTGGCCCACAACATCGTCGACTTCGTCGCGCACAGCGAGCGGGTGTTTCCGATCGGGCGCCTTGACAAGGATTCGGAGGGCCTGATCCTGCTGACCAACGACGGCGACATCGTCAACCTGCTGCTGCGGGCGGAGCACCAGCACGAGAAGGAATACGTCGTCACGGTCGACCGGCCTCTGACCGACGAGTTCCTGAAGGCGATGGCCGCCGGAGTCGAGATCCTCGGTACGATGACCTCGCCGTGCCAGGTGGAGCGTGTCAGCAAGAACGTGTTCCGAATCGTGCTGACGCAGGGTCTCAACCGCCAAATCCGCCGCATGTGCGACGTATTCGGCTACACCGTGCGACGGTTGATCCGCGTGCGCTTCGTCAACGTTCGCCTCGAGGGCCTCGAGGCCGGTCGCTGGCGCAACCTCACGCGCGCGGAGCTCGCGGCGCTGCTGCCGGAGCGCTTCGGGCGCGACCGGCGTTCACCCGGACCGGAGACTCCGTGATGAAGATGGTAACCGCCCTGTGCCTGCTGTCGCTCGTCACTGGCGCGGCGCTCGCCGCCGCAGCGCCGCGGGCCCGCGACCTCGGCGTGCCGTTCGACGGCACGCCCGGCCCGTTGAACGCGATCACCGACGTCGCCGGCGTCAGCGTCGGCCACGTGACGCTGCTCGACTCCAGCGACCCCAAGCACCAGGTGCGTACCGGCGTGACTGCCGTGTTGCCGCGCGGCCGCGACAGCGGCCAGCTGCCGGTGTTCGGCGGCTGGTTCGCGCTCAACGGCAACGGCGAGATGACCGGCACCGCCTGGCTCGAGGAGTCCGGGATGCTCGAGGGGCCGGTGCTGCTGACCAATACGCACAGCGTCGGCGTGGTGCGCGACGCCGCGATCGCCTGGCGCGTGAAGTCGGGGCAGGCGGATGCGAGCGGCTACTGGTGGTCCCTGCCGGTGGTCGCCGAGACCTGGGACGGCTACCTCAACGACATCAACGGCTTTCACGTCCGCGCCGAGCACGTATTTGCCGCGCTCGACGGCGCGCACGGCGGGCCGGTCGAGGAGGGCAACGTCGGCGGCGGCACCGGCATGATCTGCCACGAGTTCAAGTGCGGCATCGGCACCAGTTCCCGGCGCGTCACGGTCGGCGACCGGTCCTATGCGGTCGGCGTACTGGTGCAGGCGAACTACGGCCGCCGCGAGACGCTGCGCATCGCCGGTGTGCCGATCGGCGAGCACCTGCGCGAGCACCGCGTCTACACCGACGCGGCGCTGGCCGGCGACATGGGCTCCATCATCATCGTCGTCGCGACCGACGCGCCGCTGCTGCCGCACCAGCTCAAGCGCGTCGCGAAGCGCGCCGCGCTGGGGCTCGCGCGCAACGGCAGTTACGCCGGCAACGGCTCCGGCGATCTGTTCGTCGCGTTCTCGACGGCGAACGCCGAGGCCGTCCGCGACCAGCCGCTGAACGCCGCGCAGTTCGTCGGCAATGACGCGATCGACCCGATCTTGCTCGGCGCGGTCGAGGCCACCGAGGAGGCGATCATCAACGCGATGGTCGCGGCGCGCGACCTCAGCGGCCAGAACGGGCGCTACGCGATCGCGATCCCGCACGAGGCGCTGCGGGCGCTGCTCAAGAAATACAACCGTCTCGTCAACCGCTGAGGCGGCGCGCGGCCGCGACCAGTCCGTCGACGTCGGCGGCGCTGACGTCGTAGGAGGTCACGAGCCGCACGACCGGTCCCTGCACGCCGGCCGGCGGCGGCCAGTCGAGGAACCGGTAGCGCTCGGCGCGCAGCGCGGCAATCAGCGACGCCGGCATCACGACGAACAGTTCGTTCGCCTCGACCGGTAACGCAAGCCGCACGCCGCGCAGGCCGCTGAGACCTGCCGCCAGCCGCCCGGCCATCTGGTTCGCGTGGCGGGCGTTGCGCAGCCACAGATCGTCGTCGAGATAGGCGAGCAGCTGCGCGCTCAGGAATCGCATCTTCGACCACAGGTGGCCGGCGCGCTTGCGGCGCAGGGCGAGCTCGTCCGTGAGCGCCGGGTCGAAGACCACGAGGGCCTCCGCCGCGAGCGCGCCGTTCTTGCTGGCGCCGAAAGACAGCAGGTCGATGCCGGCGCGCCAGCTGAGGTCGGCCGCCGAGCAGCCGAGTGCCGCGATCGCGTTGGCGAAGCGCGCGCCGTCCATGTGCACCCGCAGCCCGAGCCCGTGCGCGGTCGCGGTCAGCGCCCGCAGTTCCGCGAGACTGTAGACGGTGCCCCATTCGGACGCCTGCGATAGCGTCACGGCGGCCGGCTGCACGTGGTGCACGCCCATGCTGCGTGCCAGCGCGACCGCCTCGGCGAGCTGCGCCGGCTGCAGGCGGCCGTCCGGCGACGGCAGGCCGATGAGCTTGGCACCGCCCGTGTAGAACTCCGGTGCGCCGCATTCGTCCGTCATGACATGCGCCGCCGCGTGGCAGTAGATCGCCTCGAACGGCCGGGCGAGCGCCGCCAGCGCGAGCGCGTTCGCCGCGGTCCCGGTCGCGACCGGCAGAACCGAGACCGGCCGCTCGAAGAGCTCGCTGGCGCGCTTGGTGAGGGCTTCGCTCAGCGGGTCGCCGCCGTACGACGGCACGACGCCGGCGTTGGCTGCGGCGATCGCCGCCAGCACTTGCGGCGAGGCGCCGGTGATGTTGTCGCTGGTGAAGTCCTGTCGTCGCAAAGAGGTCATCGCCGGGCTCCTCGTCTGGCGCGGGCGCCATGTACTATGCGGCCGTACAATAGCGGTGAGCGGCCGGCGACGCGAGGTGTGCGATGGGTGCTCGACGCCGAGACGGCGACGGATCCGGCGGCTCCGGCCGTGGCGCCGTACCCAAGTTCCGCCGCATCGCGCGCGCCGAGCGCCGCGAGGCGCTGATTGCCGCGACGCTGCGCTGCCTGCGCAAGTACGGTCACGAAGGGGCCTCGGTCCGGCGTATCAGCGCCGAGGCCGGCGTCTCGATGGGCTTGATCAACCACCACTTCGCGGGCAGCGCGAGCCTGATCGCGGCGGCCTACGAATCGCTGTCGGTCGCGCTCATCGACGCCACCCGGCGCGACGCCGCGGCGGCGCGCAAGCTCGAGCCGCAGGCGCGCCTCGGCCGGTTCTTCGCGGCTTCGTTCGCGCCGGAGGCGATCGAGCCGGGCTTGTTCCGCATCTGGCTGGTGTTCTGGAGCATGGTCGCGCATGCCGCGGAGATCCGCGCCGTCCACCACCGTACCGCCGAGCAGCACCGGGCGGTGCTCGAGGGGCTGCTCGCGGCGCTGCGGCGCCGGCCGGGTGTGGCTCCATTTCGCGTCGCGCCGGCCGCGGCCGGGCTCGCGGCGCTGATGGACGGGCTGTGGGTACACCTGAGTCTCAACCCGGCGAGCCCGACGGCGGCGGTGGCGATATCGCTGTGCAGCGACTGGGTGGCGGCGCTGGCTGCGGGCGCCTTTCCGGGGCTCGCGAGCCGCGCGCCGGCCGGTGCCGCACGCGCGGTCAGGCGGTCGCGGCAGCCCTGACACGGCCGCCGCGGACCACCGCCTGGCACGCCCCTGCGCCGAGCCAGTAGCCAAGTTCGCGAGGATGGGCGAGGTCCCACAGGCAGAAATCCGCGCGCTTGCCGGCCTCGAGCGTGCCGCGCGACGCCTCGAGGCCGAGCGCGCGCGCGGCGACGCGGGTCACCGCGGCGAGGCCCTCCTCGGCGGACAGGCCGAACTGGGCGCGCGCGAGCGCGAGCGCGAGGCTCAGCGAGGTGCAGGGCGAGGTGCCCGGATTGAGGTCGGTCGCGACCGCGAGCGGCACGCCGTGGGCGCGCAGGGCCGCGAGCGGCGGCCGCTGGGTCTCGCCGAGCATCAGGTAGGCGCCCGGCAGCAGCACCGCCACCGTGCCGCTGGCCGCGAGCGCGGCCACGCCGGCCTCGCCGCTGTACTCGAGGTGGTCGGCGGAGAGCGCGCCGAACTCCGCGGCCAGCGCGGCGCCGCCGCAGTCCGACAGCTGGTCCGCGTGCACCTTGACCGCGAGCCCGTGCTCGCGCGCGGCGCGCAGCGCGCGCGCGCACTCGTCGCGCGTGAAGGCGATCGTTTCGCAGAACACGTCGACGGCGCGCGCGAGGCCGGCGGCAGCGGCAGCGGGGATCAGCTCGCGCACGACCAGGTCGACGTAGCCGGCGCGGTCGGCCGCGAACTCGGCGGGCAAGGCGTGCAGCGCGAGCAGCGTCGGCACGATCTCGACGTCCAGCTGGGCGCCGACCAGGCGCGCGGCCTCGAGCATCTTGAGTTCGCTCGCGACGTCGAGCCCGTAGCCGGACTTGACCTCGAGCGTCGTGACGCCGTCGGCGAGCAGCGCGCGCGCGCGCGGCAGCGCGGCGGCCGCGAGCTCGGCGACGCTCAGCTTGCGGGTGTGCGCGACGGTGGAGCGGATGCCACCGCCGGCGGTCGCAATCGCGGCGTAGGTCGCGCCCTGGGCGCGCAGGTCAAAATCGAGCGCCCGGTCGCCGCCGAAGATGAGATGCGTATGGCAGTCCACGAGGCCGGGCGTGACCAGCCGGCCATGGCCCTGGTGCAGCTGCCGGGCGAGCGCGCCCGGTGGCGCGGGCAGCGCCGCGGCCGGCCCGACCCAGGCGATGCGGTCTGCGCTCACCGCAACGGCGGCGGCCTCGACGAGCCCGAACGGCGTGCCGCCGCCGACCGCGGTCGCCACCCTGACATCCACCCACAGCTGGTCCCACACGGCGAGGAGCCCTTGTCCAAATCCCGCGGCGGGGTTTAGTATCGCACCCCTGAACCTGTATATACAGGGGGGGTCGTGGAACTGCGGTTCGAGCGGGCGCTGTTGCCGGGTGGGATCGCCCGCGAGGTCGTCGTCGAGATCGGTGCCGACGGGCGCATCGTCGCCGTGGCCCGCGACGCCGGTGCGGCGCGCGGGCCGTACCTGGCCGGCCTCGCGCTGCCCGGGATGCCGAACCTGCACAGCCACGCCTTCCAGCGCGCGATGGCCGGCAGCGCCGAGGTCGCCGCCGCGGCCGAGGGCTCGTTCTGGGGCTGGCGCGACGTCATGTATCGCTTCGTCGGACGGCTCGCGCCGCAGGACGTGGCGGCGATCACGGCCTTCGCCTACGTCGAGATGCTCGAGTCCGGCTACACCGCGGTCGCCGAGTTCCACTACCTGCACCACGACCTCGACGGCACCCCGTACGCCGCGCCGGCGACGCTCGCCGACGCCGTGCGTGGCGCCGCGCGCGCCACCGGCATCCGCCACCTGCTGCTGCCGTGCCTGTACCAGCAGGGCCACTTCGACCGCCGGCCGCTCGGCGCAGCGCAACGCCGCTTCCACCACGACACCGACGCGTTTCTCGAACTCGTCGAGGCGCTCGGCGCCGGTGATACCGAGCGCGAGCGCACCGGCGTCGCGATTCACAGCCTGCGCGCCGTGCCGCCCGAGGCGCTCAAGGCGGTCGCCGCAGCGGCCCGCGGCCGCGGTCGCGCCCGGCCGGTACACATCCACGTCGCCGAGCAGGCGCGCGAGGTCGCGGACTGCATCGCGGCCTACGGCCGCCGGCCGGTCGAGTTCCTGCTCGAGGGCGGCTACCTCGATGCGCGCTGGTGCCTCGTGCACGCGACTCACGTCACGACGGCCGAGCTGCGCGGCATGGCGACCGCCGGGGCGGTGCTCGGCCTGTGCCCGACCACCGAGGCGAACCTCGGTGACGGCCGCTTCGCGCTCGACGAGTTCCTGGAGCTCGGCGGGATCTTCGGCCTCGGCTCCGACAGCCACGTCTCGATCGACCCGCGCGAGGAGCTGCGCACCGCGGAGTACAACCTGCGGCTGTGGCGCGAGCGGCGCGTGCTGGCGGTACGGCCGGCGACGCCGCACGCCGGAACCTCGCTATGGCAGGACGCGGTGGCCGGCGGCGCGCGCGCCCTAGGCTACGGGGCCGCGGCACTGACCGTCGGCGCGCCGGCCGACCTCGTGCTGGTCGACACGCGGCGCGCCGAATTCGCCGGGGTCCCGGAAGCGGCGCTGCTGGACGCCTGGATCTTCGCGCCGCGGCCGGGCGCGCTGGCCTCGGTCTGGGTAGGCGGCGAGGCGCTGGTCACCGACGGCCGGCACCGCGACCGCGATGCCGTCGAGCGCGACTACCGCGCGAGCCTCGCGCGCCTGACCGCGGAGGCCCCCCGTTGAGCGCCGCGCCGCAACCGCTCTATGAGCAGGTCAAGGACCACGTGCTGCGGCGCATCCGCTCGGGCGAGTGGGGCCCAGGGGCGCGCGTGCAGTCCGAGCACGAGCTGGTGCGCGAGCTCAAGGTGTCGCGGATGACGGCCAACCGCGCGATACGCGAGCTCGTGTACACGGGTGTCCTGTCGCGGGTCGCCGGCCTCGGGACCTTCGTCGCCGACCTCAAGCTCGCCGGCCACCCGCTGCAGATCCGCAGCATCGCCGCCGAGATCCGCGAACGCGGACACGTGTACCGCGCCGCGGTGATCTCCAACGAACGCATCACGCCGTCCGCGCCGATCCGTGCGCGGCTCGGGCTCAAGGCGCGCGCGCGGCACGCCTTCCGCTCCGTCATCGTGCACTTCGACAACGACGTCGCGCTGCAGGTCGAGGACCGCTACGTCAATCCGTCGGCGGCGCCCGGCTACCTCGAGGTCGATTTCAGCGCCGTGACGACCCACGAGTACCTGATGGACGCCGCGCCGCTCGAGCGCGTCGAGCACGTGGTGCGCGCGGTCGCGCCGGAGCCCGCGGTACGCGAGCTGCTGGCGCTCGGCGCGGACGACGCGGTGCTGCTGATCGAGCGCACCACCTGGAGCCGCGGCGAGCGCGCCTCCTTTGCCCGCCTTCATCATGCCGGCAGCCGCTTCGAACTGCGCGGCGTCTTCGACCTCTAGAACCGGACCAGCGAGACCCCATGGACACGCACACCCGCAAGGATCCCAGCCGCGTCATTCGCGCGCAGACCGGCACCAAGCTCGAGGCCCGCTCGTGGCTCACCGAGGCGGCGCTGCGGATGCTGCGCAACAACCTCGATCCCGACGTCGCCGAGCGTCCCGAGGAACTTGTCGTCTACGGTGGCATCGGTCGCGCGGCGCGCGACTGGGAGTGCTTCGACCGCATCGTCGAGGTGCTGAAGGAGCTCGGCGACGAGGAGACGCTGCTGGTGCAGTCCGGCAAGCCGGTCGGCGTGTTCCGCACGCACGCCGACGCGCCGCGCGTGCTGATCGCGAACTCGAACCTCGTCCCGCACTGGGCCACCTGGGAGCATTTCAACGAGCTCGACCGCAAGGGCCTGATGATGTACGGCCAGATGACGGCCGGCTCCTGGATCTACATCGGTAGCCAGGGCATCGTGCAGGGCACTTTCGAGACCTTCGCCGAGATGGGCCGGCGCCACTTCGGCGGCGACCTCGGCAACCGCTGGATCCTGACCGCCGGCCTCGGCGGAATGGGCGGCGCGCAGCCGCTCGCGGCGACCATGGCGGGCGCCTCGATGCTGGCGATCGAGTGCCAGCCGAGCCGGATTGCGATGCGGCTCAGGACTGGCTACCTCGACGCCGAGGCGAAGTCGCTGGACGAGGCGCTGGCGCTGATGGCCCAGGCGACGCGCGAGCGCAAGGCGCTGTCGGTCGGGCTGTGCGGCAACGCGGCCGAGCTGCTGCCCGAGCTGCTCAAGCGCGGGGTGCGACCGGACGCCGTCACCGACCAGACCTCGGCCCACGATCCCGTCAACGGCTACCTGCCGATCGGCTGGAGCCTCGCGCAATGGGAGTCCCTGCGCCGCAGCGATCCCGCTGCGGTCGCGCGCGCGGCGCGCACCTCGATGGCCCGCCACGTCGAGGCGATGCTCGAGTTCCACCGCCAGGGGATTCCGACCTTCGACTACGGCAACAATATTCGCCAGGTGGCGCTCGAGGAGGGCGTCAAGGATGCGTTCGCGTTCCCGGGCTTCGTGCCGGCCTATATCCGCCCGCTGTTCTGCCGCGGTATCGGCCCGTTCCGCTGGGTGGCGCTGTCCGGTGATCCGGAGGACATCCGCCGCACCGACGCCAAGGTCCGCGAGCTGATCCCGGGCGACAAGCACCTGCACCGCTGGCTCGACATGGCCGGCGAGCGCATCAAGTTCCAGGGACTGCCGGCGCGCATCTGCTGGGTCGGTCTCGGCGAGCGGCATCGCCTCGGCCTCGCCTTCAACGAGATGGTGGCGAGCGGCGAGCTCAAGGCGCCGATCGTGATCGGCCGCGACCACCTCGACTCCGGCTCGGTCGCGAGCCCGAACCGCGAGACCGAGTCGATGCGCGACGGCTCCGACGCGGTCTCGGACTGGCCGCTGCTGAATGCGCTGCTCAATACCGCCGGCGGTGCGACCTGGGTGTCGATCCATCACGGCGGCGGCGTCGGCATGGGCTTCTCGCAGCATGCCGGCGTCGTCATCGTCTGCGATGGCACGCCCGCCGCGGCCAAGCGCATCGGCCGCGTGCTGTGGAACGACCCGGCGACCGGCGTCATGCGCCACGCCGACGCCGGCTACGAGGAGGCGATCGAGTGTGCCCGGGAGCAGGGCCTCAACCTGCCGATGCTGCGTCCGTGATCCGCTCGCGTGCGGGCAGCACGCCGCTGGTGATCAGCATGCCGCATGTCGGCCGGGAGATCCCGGCCGGCGTTGCGGCGCGCATGACGCCGCACGCGCTGGCCGTGCCCGACACCGACTGGCACGTCGAGCAGCTGTACGGCTTCGCGCGCGCCAGCGGCGCCGCCTGGCTCGAGCCGCGGTTGTCCCGCTACGTGGTCGACCTCAACCGGCCGCCGGACGATGCGGCCCTGTACGCGGGCCAGGTCTCGACCGGCCTGTGCCCGCGCGAGAGCTTCGACGGCGAACCGCTGTACCGCGACGCAGGTCCTGCCGCCGCCGAAGTGGCAGAACGGCGTCGCGAGTACTGGGAGCCGTACCACCAGGCGCTCGCGTCGCTGCTCGCCGCCGCCCGTGCGCGTCATGGTTACGCGGTGTTGCTCGACGCGCACTCGATCCGTTCGCAGGTGCCGCGCTTGTTCCCCGGCCGGCTGCCGGATGTCAACCTCGGCACCAATGACGGCCGTTCCTGCGACCCGACGCTAGCGGCTGCGGTGGTCGCCGTGCTCGCCGCGCAGTCGGATTTCAGCCACGTCCTCGATGGGCGCTTCAAGGGCGGCTACATCACGCGCCACTACGGCCGCCCGGCCGACGGCGTGCACGCGCTGCAGATCGAACTCGCGCAGTCGGCCTACATGGACGAAATGTCGGCCGGCTACGACGCCGCGCGGGCCGCGCCGCTCGCGCGGCTGCTCGGCGACGTGATCGCCGCGTTGCTCGCGTTCCGGCCACACTAGCGACAGTCGGCCGGCAGCGGCCGGCCCGGAGTACCGACGATGACCAACCAGAGCCGCGCGGCGATCGTGACCGGCGCAGCCTCGGGGATCGGCGCGGCGATCGCGCGCGAGTTCGCGCGCCGCGGCGTCGACGTGCTCGTCAACTATGTTCAGAACCGCGACGGCGCCGAGGCGGTGGCGGCCGAATGCCGTGCCGCCGGCGTGCGCGCCGAGGCCGTGCGCGGTGACGTCGCCGCCGACGCCGACTGCCGCGCGCTCGCCGCCGCGGCGCTCGCCGCCTTCGGCCGCCTCGACTACCTCGTCAACAACGCCGGGGTCAGCAAGTTCGTCGCGCATCACCAGCTGGACGGCCTCGAGGCCGCCGACTTCGCGCGGATCTTTGCGGTCAACGTCACCGGCGCGTTCCAGATGGTGCGCGCGGCGCTGCCGGCGCTGCAGGCCAGCGGCCGCGGCGCGATCGTCAACGTCGCCTCGATCGCCGGCACCTGTGGCATCGGCAGCTCGGTGGCCTATGCGGCCTCGAAGGCGGCGCTGCTCAACCTCACGGTGTCGCTGGCGCGCGCGCTGGCGCCGGCGGTGCGCGTCAACGCGGTCGCGCCGGGCTTCGTCGACACGCCCTGGCACGTCGCCGGCATGGGTGCCGAGCGCTACCAGAAGGCGCGCGCGCGGGTTACCGAGGGCACGCCGCTCAAGGCCGTGACGATGCCTGCCGACGTCGCCGGCCCGGTCGTCTGGCTGCTCGAGGCCGCGGGCCACGTCACCGGCGAAACGCTGCACGTCGACGCCGGCCTGCACTTGCGGATGGGCCAATTCGCCTGATCGCCGGCGCGCTGTACCGAGAGGCCTAGGTAGATCTACCGCTGGCCCGGCGAGGCGCCGCCCCCAATCATGTAGCGACCGAGAGGCTCACCCGGGTCGCGCGCCATGGGCGATTGGCAGACGGAACGTGTCCGTGCCGTAGAGTCCGGGGACGCGAGCCCGGTGGCGCGTGCGATGAACGCGGTCCTGGCCGCGGAACGTGCTGCGGCCGACGCGATCGAGGCCTGTCGCCGCGACACGGACGTGGCGCTCGCGGCGGCACGGCTGGCCGCCGGCGCGCGCCTCGAGCGCGCCGAGCTGATCGCACAGGCGATCCATTCCCGCACGGAGCAGGTCGCGGTCACCCGGGCCGCGGCGCTGGTCGAGGCGGCGACCACCACCGCGGCCGCGGCGCGCCCGCTCGGCGCGGTCGTCGACGAGGTGGCCGCGTGGCTCCTGAGTGCGGACGATGGCTGAGCCGCGCCAGGCCTATGCGCTGGCGCGGCTCGCCGCGCGCCATGCGCTGTTCGCCCGCCGCGCCGAGCGGGCGTTGCTGAGCGCGAGCCAGGGCCCGGACCGCTATCTCGAGGTGCTGCGGCGCGCGCAGCTGCTGTCGCCGCCCGAGAGCGTCACGGTCTATGACGTCGACGCCTTCGAGCTTTACCTCGTCGGCACCTGGCGCGCGGCCTGCAGCGAGGTCGCAGGCTGGCACCCGCGGCGCTGGCAGCCTGCCTATCGCTGGTGCGCGCTGCTCGCGGACTTGCCG
>JANYAE010000041.1 GCA_025355105.1 Pseudomonadota bacterium
CGCTCGCTTCCAGCAGCTGCAGTCGCTCATCCAGGCGATTGGAACGGCCTCGGACGAGAAGGCGATCGCCGACCTGCAGGGAAGGATCCAGGCGGAGCAGGCAATGCTCGCGAACGACGAGGCGAAGCTGACCTCGCTCTACCAGGCCGCGCAGGCCGATCGGTGGTCGCAGGAGCAGCGGATGCGCGAGATGTCGATCGCGCAGCTTGGATCTCCTCAGACGCTGCGCAAAGTTGCTTACTGACTGAACGGGTGGGCGTCATGCATCAGTATCTCTCAGTGCCTGAAGTTGATGGCGTGCCGGCGCTTTGCGCCCCGAGCGATGAGGAGCGGGAGCTCGCTCGGCTAAAGAGCGCAAAGCCGGCCTGCCCGACGATTCGTGGGACGCCGGGCGAGCCGGCGGCGGAAGACGCGAACTCCGCCGGCGGCCTATCTTCGTCCGCACAGCGATCCGCGCGTTGATTCGCCATGGGGTTCTTCGAGACCTTCCTGACGTGGCTGAACGCGCAACTGGTCCAGTCGTTGGCCCAGAACCTCTCCCGCGTGGCGATCGCGATCGAACCGGCCGCCATCACGCTCGCCACCATCTACATCATGGTGTGGGGATACCTGCACCTGTCAGGGCGAATCGAGGAGCCGTTGCTCGACGGAGCGAGGAGGATCGTTGTGCTGGTCGTCGTCCTCGGCGTGTCGCTACGCCTGTGGGCCTACAACGACCTCCTGGTCGACACGTTCTTCGTGGCTCCGGGCCAGCTCACGGCGGCAATTCTCAATGCCCCCCGGCCGCTCGCCGCCATCGACCAGCTGTGGACGGACTCGCAGAACGTTGCCAATTCGTTGAGTGCCGAGGCTTCCCTGTTCGGTGGGCACTTCACATTCTCGCTGGCGGCGCTCGCCATCTACATCATCGTCGGGTTCACGTGTATCTACGCGACGTTCCTGACCGCGCTCTCGTTGATCGCGACCGCCTTCCTGCTGGCTCTCGGGCCCATGTTCATCGTCCTGCTGCTCTTCGATGCGACCCGGCGGTTCTTCGAGTCGTGGATCGCACAGCTCGCGACCTACGCTCTCGTCTCAGTGCTGGTCGCGCTCGTGGCCGCGCTGCTTCTGCACGTGGTGCAGGCATATGCGACCGACGCGATGGC
Source organism: Pseudomonadota bacterium (assembly GCA_025355105.1). Lineage (GTDB taxonomy): Bacteria > Pseudomonadota > Gammaproteobacteria > Steroidobacterales > Steroidobacteraceae > CAIKZZ01. The sequence goes on from JANYAE010000041.1 coordinate 1,146, forward strand.
GCAAGGGCAGGGCGTCACCATTGCGGATGCCGTCCGGGTGTGCACGGCGGCGGGCCTCATCCTGCTCCTTCTGAGGCAGATCCTGCCGATTGCCGCAGGGTTAGGCAGCGGTGTTGCGCTGTCCTCTTTCAACCTGCTGAGTCGATCGATTGGACGATTCCAGTCTAGGGCGGGGGAACACGGTTACGCGTTCATGCGCGGATTTTTCGACAAGGAGACGGCGCGCTACGACGCGCTGAGCCGCAAGGCGGGTTATCACGCGCGAACGGCGATTCCGAGGCTCGTGACGGCGTCGTGGCAGAAGGGACGCGAGGCGCTCAAGAAGCGTGCATAGGGGATGAAATGAAGACTCTACTTAGGGCGGCCGTCCTGGCCGCATGGATCGGCGTCACGTCCGGGTGCGCTCACGTGGCGAAGCCTCCCGAGTGCCACGGCACGGCCGTGCCGATCAACTCCTCCGAGACCCACGCGGAGGCACGTCCATGAAGGCGGATCCCGTGGTCGAGACGTATCTCGAGGAAGCCCGGACATGGGACCTCGATCGACGCGAGCAGGCTGCGAGGGCGGTCCGCCGTGCATATACGGTCGCGGGCGTGAGCCTCGGGGTCACCGTGCTCGCGATCGGGGCGCTCGTGGGACTCACGCCACTGAAGCGCGTCGAGCCGTTCGTGGTCCGGGTCGACAACACGACCGGGATCGTCGACGTCGTGCCGACCTACCGGGGCGATGGGCCGGTCTCGGAGCTCGTGACCCGGCACCTCCTTACGACGTATGTCACCGCCCGGGAGCGCTATGCGCTCGCGGTCGCGGAGTCTGACTACGACACCGTCGGGGCATTTCAGAGCGCACCTCTGAATACCACCTGGGTTGCCCTCTGGGACCGCACGAACCCTGACTCGCCGCTCAACATCTACCGGGACGCGACGACGGCCCGCGTGCAGGTGCAGGCGATCACGTTCCTGAAGCGTGCGGGCGGTGCCGACGATCTCGCCCAGGTGCGGTTCATCCGGGCGGTCCGGCCCGGCGGGAACGGGCAGGAGCAGCTGACGCATTACATCGCGACGATCCAGTACGGGTATGGAACGCCCTCCCATGATGACCACACCCGGGCA
>JANYAE010000051.1 GCA_025355105.1 Pseudomonadota bacterium
CCCCCCGGCGGGCGGGCACCGCGCCGATTTCGATCGATCCGAAGGCGGCACCTCATGAACGAGACACCCCGGGCGGGCCCGCGCGAGGGCAGCCTCGAGGCGCCGACGCGCCACCCGATCCCGTGGCAGACCGCGGCGTTCTACGACGAGCCGGCGCTGTTCAAGGAACTTGAGCGCGTCTTCGACATCTGCCACGGCTGCCGCCGCTGCTTCAGCCTGTGCCAGTCCTTCCCGACGCTGTTCGACGCCGTGGACGCCGCACCGAACGGCGAGCTCGACGGCGTGCCGCACAAGGCCTACTGGGCGGTGGTCGACCACTGCTATCTGTGCGACCTGTGCTACATGACCAAGTGCCCGTACGTGCCGCCGCACGAGTTCAACGTCGATTTCCCGCACCTGATGCTGCGGGCCAAGGCGGTGAAGTTCGCCAGCGGCGGGACGCGCCTGCGCGACCGGCTGCTGTCGTCGACCGACGCGGTCGGCGCCTTCGCCGGGATCCCGCTGGTCGCCGAGCTTGTCAACGCCGTCAACGCCTCCGCCGTCGGCCGCCAGCTCCTGTCGAGCGCGCTCGGCGTGCACCCGGCGGCGCCGCTGCCGAAGTACCACTCGAGGAGCTTTCGCGCCGCCGACGCGCGCCGCGCGCGGCCGGCGCTCAGCGCCGTGCCGGCCGGCGACACGCGCGGCCAGGTGGTGCTGTTCGCGACCTGCTACGGCAACCGCAACGCGCCGTCGATCGACGCCGATCTCGCCGCCGTGTTCGAGCACAACGACATCCCGGTGCGGCTCGCCGCGCGCGAGAAGTGCTGCGGCATGCCGAAGATGGAGCTCGGCGACCTGGCCGCCGTCGAGGCGCTCAAGAACGTCAACGTGCCGGCACTGGCGGCGCTGGTCGACGAGGGCTACGACATCGTCGCCGCGATTCCCTCGTGCGTGCTGATGTTCAAGCAGGAGCTGCCGCTGCTGTTCCCGGACGAGATCGCGGTGCGCAAGGTCGCCGAGCACACCTACGACCCCTTCGAGTACCTGATGCTGCGCCACCAGGCTGGGCTGCTGAAGACCGACTTTCCGCGCCCTCTCGGCAAGGTGGCCTACCACGTGCCCTGTCACCTGCGGGTGCAGAACATCGGCCTCAAGACGCGCGATCTGCTCAAGCTCGTGCCGGGCACGACGCTCGAGGTCATCGAGCGCTGCTCCGGCCACAATGGCACCTACGCCGTGAAGCAGGAGTTTCACGAGTCCTCGGTCAAGATCGGCAAGCCGGTCGTCAGCCGCGTGGAAGGTGCCCGGGCGGACTACCACTCCAGCGACTGCCCGATGGCCGGCGAGCAGATCGCCAGCGGCCTCGAGGACGCGCGGCCGCCGACGCATCCGCTGACGCTGCTGCGCATGGCCTACGGGCTCGCCGATGACTGAGCGGCAGCCGGCAGGCTCAGCCGGCCGGCTCGCGCCGGCCGACCTCCTCAGCCTCGAGCAGTACGCGCGCAGCCGCGGCGAGTTTCGCAGCCGGGTCATCGAGCACAAGCGCCGCCGCACCATCGGCGTCGGGCCGCACACGACCTGGTGCTTCGAGGACCGCCTCACGGTGCAGTACCAGGTCCAGGAGATGCTGCGCGCCGAGCGGATCTTCGAGTCCGACGGCATCCAGGGCGAGCTCGACGCCTACAACCCGCTGATTCCCGACGGCAGCAACCTCAAGGTGACGCTGCTGATCGAGTACACCGACGCCAGCGAGCGGGCCGAGGCGCTGAAGCGACTGAAAGGCGTCGAGCGGCGCTGCTACGTGGCGGTCGGCGAGGAGCGCTGCTTCGCGATTGCCGACGAGGATCTCGAGCGCGAGAACGACGAGAAGACCTCGGCGGTGCACTTCCTGCGCTTCGAGCTGACCGCCGACGCGTGCCGGCGCTTTCGCGACGGCGCGCCGGTGACCGTCGGCGTCGACCATCCGGCCTACACGCACGCGGTCCGGCTCGCGCCTGACGCGCACGCGGCGCTCGGCGCCGATCTCGCGCCGTGAGCCGCGGCCGGCGCCCGCTGCGGCCGCCGTCCGCCGCGGCCGACCGAAGCGGATTCCTGCCCGATTTTCGAGTACCCTCGCGTCCGCGATGAGCCAGTCCTATACCGCTTCCGACATCGAGGTTCTGTCCGGTCTCGACCCCGTGCGCCGCCGCCCGGGGATGTACACCGACACGACCCGGCCCAACCACCTGGTGCACGAGGTCGTCGACAACAGCGTCGACGAGGCGCTCGCCGGGCACTGCAAGGAAATCAACGTCACCGTCTTCAAGGACGGCTCGGTGGAGGTCATCGACGACGGCCGCGGCATGCCGGTCGACGTGCATCCGAAGGAAAAGATCCCGGGCGTCGAGCTGATCCTGACGCGGCTGCACGCCGGCGGGAAGTTCTCCGACAAGACCTACCAGCAGTCCGGCGGCCTGCACGGCGTCGGCGTCTCGGTGGTCAACGCGCTGTCGGCGCGGCTCGAGTGCCGGGTCAAGCGCGACGGCAACGAATACCTGATCAGCTTCAAGGACGGCCGGCTCGACCAGAAGCTCAAGGTGGTCGGCAAGGTCGGCGCGCGCAACACCGGCACCGCGGTGCGCTTCTGGGCGAACCCGAAGTACTTCGACTCCGACAAGCTCTCGCTCGGCAAGCTCCGTCACCTGCTGCGCGCCAAGGCGGTGCTGTGCCCGGGGCTCAAGGTGACGCTGCTCGCCGAGGCGACCGGCGAGCGCGACGAGTGGTTCTACACCGGCGGTCTCGCCAGCTACCTGATCGAGCGGCTCGACAAGGCCGCGATCGTGCCGGAGGAGCCGTTCACGGCCAGCCTCAAGGGCGGCAGCGAGGTCGCCGAGTGGGCCTTCGCGTGGCTGGCCGAGGAGGGCGTCGAGGTCGTCGGCGAGAGCTACGTCAACCTGATCCCGACGATCGAGGGCGGCACGCACGTCAACGGGCTGCGCGCCGGCATCACCGACGCGGTGCGCGAGTTCTGCGAATTCCGCAACCTCGTGCCGCGCGGCATCAAGCTCGCCCCCGAGGACGTCTGGGACCGGCTCTGCTACGTGCTGTCGGTGAAGATGTCGGAGCCGCAGTTCGCCGGCCAGACCAAGGAGCGGCTGGCGTCGCGCGAGTCGGCGGCCTTCGTCTCCGGGCTGGTCAAGGACGCCTTCGGCCTGTGGCTGTCGCAGCACCCGGAAGCCGGCGAGAGGATCGCGGCTTTCGCGATCGAGAAGGCGGCGGCGCGCCTCAAGGCGGCGCAGAAGGTCGTGCGCAAGCGCGTCGTCTCGGGCCCGGCGCTGCCCGGCAAGCTCGCCGACTGCAGCTCCCAGGACGCGGAGCGCACCGAGCTGTTCCTGGTCGAGGGCGACTCCGCCGGCGGCAGTGCCAAGCAGGCGCGCGAACGCGACTTCCAGGCGGTGATGCCGCTGCGCGGCAAGATCCTCAACACCTGGGAAGTCGATGCCGCGGGGATCCTCGCCTCGCAGGAAGTGCACGACATCTCGGTGGCGATCGGCGTCGAGCCGGCTTCGCCGAAGCTCGCCGACCTGCGCTACCACAAGATCTGCATCCTGGCCGACGCCGATTCCGACGGTGCGCACATCGCGACCCTGCTGTGCGCGCTGTTCCTGCGCCACTTCCGGCCGCTGGTGCAGGCCGGCCACGTCTACGTCGCGATGCCGCCGCTGTACCGCGTCGACGTCGGCAAGAACGTCTACTACGCGCTCGACGACGCCGAGCGCGCCGGCATCCTCGACCGCATCGCCGCCGAGGGCACGCGCGGCAAGGTGACCGTGACCCGCTTCAAGGGCCTCGGCGAGATGAACCCGCTGCAGCTGCGCGAGACCACGATGGCGCCCTCGACGCGGCGCCTGCTGCAGCTGACGATCGAGGCCGCCGACGACACCGACCAGCTGATCGACATGCTGCTCGCCAAGAAGCGCGCTGCCGACCGGCGCGACTGGCTCGAAGCCAAGGGCAACCTCGCCGAGGTGATCGTTTGAAGTCGCAGGAGCTCAACTTCGACGGCGTCGAGAAGCAGCCGCTCAAGGTCTTCACCGAGAAGGCCTACCTCGATTACTCGATGTACGTGATCCTCGACCGCGCGCTGCCGCAGCTCGCCGACGGTCTCAAGCCGGTGCAACGCCGCATCATCTACGCGATGAGCGAGCTCGGCCTGTCGGCGGCCTCCAAGCACAAGAAGAGCGCGCGCACGGTCGGCGACGTGATCGGCAAGTTCCACCCGCACGGCGACTCGGCCTGCTACGAAGCCATGGTGCACATGGCGCAGGACTTCTCCTACCGCTATCCGATCATCGACGGCCAGGGCAACTTCGGCTCGACCGACGATCCGAAGTCGTTCGCGGCGATGCGCTACACCGAGTCGCGCCTCCGGCCCTACGCCGAGACGCTGCTCGCCGAGCTCGACCAGGGCACCGTCGAGTGGCTGCCGAACTTCGACGGCACGATGGACGAGCCCGCGCTGATGCCGGCCAGGTTGCCGAACGTGCTGCTGAACGGCGCGACCGGCATCGCCGTCGGCATGGCCACCGACATTCCGCCGCACAACGTCAAGGAGATCGCCGCGGCCTGCGTGCGGCTGCTCGACGAGCCGGACGTGTCCTTGCGCGAGCTGCTCAAGCTCGTGCCCGGCCCGGACCTGCCGACCGGCGGCGAGATCGTGACCCCGAAGGCCGAGCTGCGGGCGATGTACGAGACCGGCAACGGCGCGTTCCGCGCCCGCGCGATCTTCGAGAGCGGCGATGGCGAGGTGATCATCACCGCGTTGCCGTACCAGGTCTCCGGCAGCAAGATCCAGGAGCAGGTGGCGGCGCAGATCCGCGCCAAGAAGCTGCCGATGGTCGAGAACGTCCGCGACGAGTCGGACCACGAGGACCCGACGCGGATCGTGCTCGAGCTGCGCTCCAACCGGGTCGACGTCGAGCAGCTGATGGCGCACCTGTTCGCGACCACCGACCTCGAGCGCAGCTACCGCGTCAACATCAACGTCATCGCGCTCGACGGCCGGCCGCGCGTGCTCGGCCTCAGGGAGCTGCTGATCGAGTGGCTCTCGTACCGGCAGCGCACCGTCACACGCCGGCTCGAGTACCGGCTCGGCAAGCTCAACGCCCGGCTGCACATCCTCGACGGCCTCCTGATCGCCTACCTGAACCTCGACGAGGTGATCCGCATCGTGCGGCGCGAGGACGAGCCGAAGCCGGTGCTGATGAAGCGTTTCACGCTGTCGTCCGAGCAGGCCGAGGCGATCCTCGAGACCAAGCTGCGCCACCTGGCGAAGCTCGAGGAGATGAAGATCCGCAGCGAGCAGGCCGCGCTCGCCGCCGAGCGCGACAACCTCGACAAGATCCTGAAGAGCCCGGCGCGCCTCAAGAAGCTGATCCGCGAGGAGCTGATCGCCGATGCCGAGAAGTACGGCGACAAGCGCCGCACCAAGATCGTCGAGCGCGAGGCCGCCAAGGCGATCGACGAGACCGAGCTGGTGGTCGCCGAGCCGGTCACCGTGGTGCTCTCGACCGCCGGCTGGGTGCGACAGGCCAAGGGCCACGAGATCGATCCGCGCGCGCTGACCTACAAGGCCGGCGACGGCTTCCAGGCAGCCGCCCGCGGCAAGAGCATCCAGCAGGCGGTGTTCCTCGACTCGACCGGCCGGACCTACAGCGCGCAGGCGCACACGCTGCCGTCGGCGCGCGGCCAGGGCGAGCCGCTGTCAGGGCGCGTCGACCCGCCGGATGGCGCGACCTTCGCGAGCGTCATGCTCGGCGAGCCCGGCGATCGCTACGTGCTGGCGACCGATGCCGGCTACGGCTTCATCGTCAAGCTCGAGGACCTGTACGCGCGCAACCGCGCCGGCAAGGCGGTGCTGTCGGTGAGCGACAACGCCAAGGCGATCCCGGCGGCGCTGGTGGCCGAGGAGCCGGGTGCGCTGATCGCGGTGGCGGCGGCAAGCGACGGCATGGACGGGCGGCTGCTGGTCTTTGCGCTCAAGGACCTGCCGGAGCTCGCCAAGGGACGCGGCAACAAGCTCTTCAACATCCCGAGCGCGCGCGCCGCGAGCCGCGAGGAGCTGGTGGTCGGCGTCGCCGTCGTGCCGCCCGGCGGGCGGCTGCGCGTGCTGTGCGGCGATCGCGCGATGACGCTCAGCTTCGCCGAGCTCAAGGACTATCGCGGCGAGCGCGCGCAGCGCGGCGCGATGCTGCCGAAGACCTACCGGCGTGTCACCGGTCTCGAGCTCGAGCTGCCGGCCGTCTGAGACGGCCGCCCCAAAAGGGTGCAGCCGCGGCCGCCGCCGGGCGCTGCAGCATGGTGAATCGCGCCTCGACCGGGTATCTTGCGCCCCGCGCCGGTCCGGCGCGGCGACGAGGCGGATGGCCGTGGTGACCGGGGAGCCGACGCCGCTGACGGGGCGCACGCTGCACGGCGGTAACGTGCGCGACGTGCTGCTCGACCGGCTGGTGCGGCTGCTCGGCCGCGATCCGGAAACCGCCAAGTCGCGCGACATCTTCGAGGCGCTCGCGACCGCGGTGCGCGAGGAGCTCGCGGCGCGCTGGGTCGCGACGCAGCGGCGCGTGGCCCGCGCGCGCGTCAAGCGGGTCTGCTACCTGTCGGTCGAGTACCTGCCGGGCCGCGCGCTGGTCAACGCGCTGGCGAGCCTCGACGGCGAGCTGCTCGAGGCGGCGCGAGCTGCGCTCGAGGATCTCGGCTTCGAGCTCGACGACGTGGTCGCCGAGGAGCAGGACCCGGGCCTGGGCAACGGCGGCCTCGGCCGCCTGGCGGCGTGCTTCCTCGACTCGCTGGCGACGCTCAAGTACCCGGCCATCGGCTACGGCATTCGCTACGACTACGGCATCTTCACCCAAGTCATCGACGCCGACGGCGGCCAGCGCGAGCGCGCCAGCAGCTGGCTGAGGCTGCGCGATCCGTGGGAGATGCCGCGCCCGGAGGCACGCTATCAGGTGCAGTTCGGCGGCCGCGTCGCCGCCGAGGCCGACGCCGCCGGCCGCAGCCGCCACCGCTGGGTGGACACCTCGCACGTGCTCGCGGTGGCCTTCGATCACCTGGTGCCGGGCAACCGCAGCCCGACCGTCAATCACCTGCGGCTCTGGTCCGGCCGCGCGCTGATGCCGTTTCACATCGCCGCGTTCAACGCCGGCGACTACCCGGGCGCGGTCACCGACCAGCTCGCCGCCAAGAACCTGTCGCGCGTGCTCTATCCCGACGACTCGACGCTGCAGGGCAAGAAGCTGCGCTTCAGCCAGCAGTATTTCTTCGTCAGCGCCAGCCTGCAGGACCTCATCGCGACGCTGCTCGCGGAGGGCTGGCAGGTCGCCGAGCTGCCGGACGCGGTCGCGGTGCAGATCAACGACACACACCCGGCGCTCGCGATCGCGGAGCTGATGCGCCTGCTGATGGACGAGCACGACCTGGCCTGGGCGGCGGCGCTCGAGATCACACGGCGCGTATTCGGCTACACCAACCACACACTCCTGCCCGAGGCCCTCGAGACCTGGCCGGTGAGCTTCTTCGAGCGGCTGCTGCCGCGGCATCTGGCGATCATCTACCAGCTGAACCGCGAGTTCCTCGACGAGGTCTCGGCGCGCTTCCCGGCCGACCACGACCGCCGCCGGCGGATGTCGATCATCGACGAGGAGCACGGCCGGCGGGTGCGGATGGCGCACCTCGCGGTGGTCGGCTGCCGCCGCGTCAACGGTGTCGCCGAGCTGCACTCGCGACTGATGCGCGAGACGATCTTCGCCGACTTCGCCGCGCTCTGGCCGGAGCGCTTCACCAACGTCACCAACGGCATCTCGGTGCGCCGCTGGCTCAAGGAATCCAATCCGGGACTCTCGGCGCTGATCAGCGAGCAGCTCGGCCACTCGTGGGAGAACGATCTCGAGGAGCTCGAGCGGCTGCGCTGGGCGGCCGACGACGCGGCCTTTCGCGGCCGGTTCCGCGACGTCAAGCGCGCCAACAAGCAGCGGCTCGCGGCCACGATCCGCGAGCGCTGCGGCATCGAGGTGGACGTCAGCTCGCTGTTCGACGTGCAGGTCAAGCGCATCCACGAGTACAAGCGCCAGCTGCTCAACCTGCTGTACGTGATCGTCCGCTACAACCGGATCCGCGCCCAGCCGGCCGCGGCGGTAGTGCCGCGCACCGTGATCTTCGCCGGCAAGGCCGCGCCGGGCTACCTGCTCGCGAAGGCCGTGATCCGCCTGATCAATAACGTCGCGCGCGTGGTCAACGCCGACGCCGCGGTCGGCGGCCGGCTCAAGGTCGTGTTCCTGCCGGACTACGACGTCTCGCTGGCGCAGAAGATCATGCCGGCGGCCGATCTGTCCGAGCAGATCTCGACCGCCGGCTTCGAGGCCTCGGGCACCGGCAACATGAAGCTGGCGCTGAACGGTGCGCTGACCATCGGCACGCTCGACGGCGCCAACATCGAGATTCGCGAGCAGGTCGGGGCGGAGCACATGTTCATCTTCGGCCTGAGCGCGGCCGAGATCGCCGCGGAGCGGGCGCGCGGCTACGTGCCGTCGGAGATCGTCGCCGCCGACGCTGAGCTCGCCGCGGCGCTGCGCATGATCGGCGCCGGCTACTTCACACCCGACAACACCGACGACGCGCAGTCGATCGTCGACCGCCTGACCGGCGACGGCGAGCCATTCTTCGTGCTCAGGGACTTTCACGCCTACGCCGAGGCGCAGGCGCGGGTCGATGCGTTGTACGCAAGACCCGACGAGTGGAGCCGGCACGCGATCATCAATTGCCTCGGCATGGGCTTCTTCTCCAGCGACCGCAGCGTGCGCGAGTACGCAGAGCGGATCTGGAACATCCGGCCGGTGATCTGATGGCGAAGGCCCGCAAGCGCGCCTCGCGTCCGGCGCTGGCGGCGGCCGACGTGGAGGCGATCGTCGCCGCGAGCCACCGCGAGCCACGCTCGGTGCTCGGTTACCACGAGTTCGCGCGCCGCGAGGAGCAGCCGCTGTGCGTCGTGCGGGTGCTCGAGCCAGACGCGACCGAGGTCGCAGTCTTCTGGGAGGACGAGACGCCGGCCGCGGCGCGGCCGCTCAAGCGCCTGCACCCCGGCGGCTTCTACGAGGGGCGACTGCCGTACCGGCGGCCGCTCGTGCCGTACCGCCTGCGCATCCGCTACCGGGACGGCCACGAGCTACTGAAGCACGACCCGTACTTCTTCGCGCCGCAACTGTCGGACTACGACCTGCATCTGTTCGGCGAGGGTGCGCATCACCGCATCTGGGCCAAGCTCGGCGCCCACCTGACGGTGCTCGAGGGTCTCGCCGGGACCCGCTTCGCCGTTTGGGCGCCGAACGCGGCGCGGGTCAGCGTGGTCGGCGCGTTCAATCTGTGGGATGGTCGCCGGCACGCCATGCAGGCGCGCGCCGGCAGCGGCGTCTGGGAGCTGTTCGTGCCCGGTCTCGGCGCCGGCACGCCCTACAAGTACGAGATCCGCACGGCGAGCGGCGCGACGCATCTCAAGTCCGATCCGTACGGCTTCGCGATGGAGCTGCGGCCCGGCAACTGCTCGCTGGTCGCCGCGCTCGACGGCTTCGAGTGGAGCGACCGCGCGTGGCTCGCGGCGCGCGGCGGCAGCGATCCGCGCCGCCGGCCGATCAACGTCTACGAGGTGCACCTCGGCTCGTGGCGCCACGCGACGGGGCGCGAGCCGCCGTTCATGAACTGGCACGAGGCCGCCGAGCAGCTGATTCCGTACGCGCTCGACCTCGGCTACACGCACCTCGAGCTGATGGGCGTCGCCGAGCATCCCTTCGACGGCTCGTGGGGCTACCAGGTGGCCGGCTACTACGCGCCGAGCGCGCGCTTCGGCTCGCCGCGCGACTTCATGCGCTTCGTCGACCGCTGCCACGCCGCCGGACTCGGCGTGCTGATGGACTGGGTGCCTGGTCACTTCCCGAAGGATGAGCACGGGCTCGTCGAGTTCGACGGCACCGCGCTCTACGAGCACGCCGACCCGCGCCAGGGCGAGCACATGGACTGGGGCACGAAGATCTTCAACTTCGGGCGCAACGAGGTGCGCAACTTTCTGGTCGCGAACGCTCTTTACTGGCTCAACGAGTTCCACCTCGACGGTCTGCGCGTCGACGCGGTGGCCTCGATGCTGTACCTGGACTACAGCCGCGAGCCGGGACAGTGGGTGCCGAACCGCTTCGGCGGGCGCGAGAACCTCGAGGCCATCGACTTCCTGCGGCACCTCAACTGGGCGGTGCAGGAGTACGCGCCGGGCACGATGATGATCGCCGAGGAATCCACTGCCTTTCCGGGCGTCACGCAGCCGACCCACCTCGGCGGGCTCGGCTTCACGTTCAAGTGGAACATGGGCTGGATGAACGACACGCTGCGCTACATGGCGCTCGATCCGGTGTTCCGCAGCCACGAGCACCGGCTCGTGACCTTCTCGTTCATGTACGCCTGGTCGGAGCGCTTCCTGCTGCCGATCTCGCACGACGAGGTGGTGCACGGCAAGCGCTCGCTGCTCGACAAGATGCCCGGCGACGAGTGGCAGAAGCGTGCCAACTACCGGCTGTTCCTCGCCTACATGGCGGTGCATCCGGGCAAGAAGCTGCTGTTCATGGGCTCGGAGTTCGGCCAGTGGCACGAGTGGCGCGACGCCGAGGCCCTCGACTGGCAGCTGCTCGGCGACGCGCGCCACCAGGCGCTGCGTGACTACAACCGCGACCTGAACCGGCTGTACGCCGGCTCGCCGCAGCTCCACGGCAGCGATGGCGATCCGCACGGCTTCGCCTGGATCGATCTGCACAACGCCGCGCAGAGCGTGTTCGCCTTCGAGCGGCGCGCGACCGCGGGCGACGGCGGCGCGCCGCTGATCTGCGTCTTCAACGCGACGCCGGTGCCGCGCGACGACTACTGGATCGGCGTCGACCAGCCCGGTCGCTACCAGAAGCTGGTGGACTCCGACGAGTCGCGCTACGGCGGCTCCGGCTACAGCCGGGCAACCGAGTTCGGCACCGCCGATGGCGGCGCCCAGGGCCGGCCGCACGCGCTGCGCGTCGCGCTGCCGCCGCTCGGCGCGCTGATCCTGAGGCGCTGCTAAGCGCCGCCCGGAGCGCCGGCTTGTCCTCCACGCCGCTGCCGCCAGCGCTCGAGTCCGCCGTCGAGCGCGGGCGACCGTCGCCGCTCGGCGCGACGCCGACCGGCCGTGGCGTCAACTTCGCGGTGCACTCGTCGGTGGCCGAGGCGGTCGAGCTCTGCCTCTACGAGCCGGCATCCGGCGCGACCCGCGGCAGCGTCCGGCTGCCGGGCCGCACCGGCGACGTCTGGCACGGCTACCTGCCGCTGCCGCACGCGTCGGCCGGCGACCTCTACGGCTACCGCGTGCACGGCCCGTTCGCGCCGGAACGCGGCCTGCGCTGCAACGCCAAGAAGCTGCTGATCGATCCCTGCGCGCGCGCACTCAGCGGCGAGCCGCGCGCGGATCGCGCGCTGTTCGATGCCGGCGAGGACGCCGCGCTCGACAGCGGCGCGGTGATGCCGCGTTGCCGGATCGTCGACCCGGCCTATGACTGGGGCGACGACCGCCCGCCAGGCACGCCGTGGAACGACACCGTGCTCTATGAGCTGCACGTCAAGGGCTTCACGGCGCGCCACCCGCTCGTGCCGCAACGGCTGCGCGGCACCTACCTGGGTCTCGCCGAGCCGGCAGTGGTGGAGTGGCTGTCGCGACTCGGCGTCACGGCCGTCGAGCTGATGCCGTGCCAGGCGTTCATGACCGAGGGATTCCTGCGCGAGCGGGGCCTCGTGAACTACTGGGGCTACAACCCGATCGCCTGGTCGGCGCCGGCGACGCAGTATGCGATCGACGATCCGGTCGGCGAATTCCGGCAGATGGTGCGCGCGCTGCACGCCGGCGGCATCGAGGTGATCCTCGACGTGGTCTACAACCACAGCGCCGAGGGCAGCGAGAGCGGGCCGACGCTGAGCCTGAAGGGCTTCGACAATGCCGCCTACTACCGCCTCGACCCGGCCGATCCGGCGCGTTACGAGAACTGGACCGGCTGCGGTAATACGATCGACGCCTCGCACCCGGCCAGCCGGGCGCTGATCCTCGATTCGCTGCGCTGGTGGGCTGAGGCGATGCACGTCGACGGCTTTCGCTTTGACCTCGCGCCGGTGCTCGGCCGGGACGGCGGCGACTTCGACCGCGCCGCGCCGCTCTTTGCCTCGCTGCGCGCGGACCCGGCGCTTGCCTACCTCAAGCTGATCGCCGAGCCATGGGACCTCGGTCCCGGCGGTTACCAGCTCGGCCAGTTCCCGAGCGGCTGGGCGGAGTGGAACGATCGCTACCGCGACACGATGCGCTCGTTCTGGCGCGGCGAGCACCATGGCGTCGGCGCCTTCGCCGAGCGCTTCGCGGGCTCAAGCGACATCTTCCGGCATCGCGGCCGCAAGCCCGCGGCGAGCGTCAATTTCATCACGGCCCACGACGGCTTCACGCTCGCCGACCTCGTCAGCTACAACGACCGGCACAACGACGCGAACCTCGAGCAGAATCGCGACGGCCACTCCGACAACCGCAGCTGGAACTGCGGCGTCGAGGGTCCGAGCTCGGATCCGGCGATCGAGGCGCTGCGCCGCCGCCAGGTGCGCAACTTCCTTGCGACGCTGTTGCTGTCGCAGGGCGTGCCGATGCTGCAGGCCGGCGACGAGTTCGGCCGTTCGCAACGCGGCAACAACAACGCCTATTGCCAGGACAACGAGCTCGGCTGGCTGGACTGGTCGCTGGCCGGATCAGATCCCGGCCTCGTCGAGTTCGTGCGCCGGCTGCTCGCGTTTCGACGCCGCCGGCCGGAATTGCGGCGCGAGACCTTCCTCAAGGGTGCCGGTCGCAGCGGACGCAGCCACGACGTCTGCTGGTTGCGGCCGGACGGTCGCGAGATGCAGGAAGCCGATTGGAACGACCCGCGCACCGCGGCGCTCGCGATCACGCTGGCCGGTGCCGGCCGGGCGGAGGATCGGCTGCTGGTGCTGGTCAACCGCGGTGCCGAGGCGGTGGAGTACCGATTGCCGGCGCTCGCCGACGGCCGGCGCTGGACGCTGGTCGCGGACACCGCGGCGCCGCAGGCGCCGCTGCTGGCGGAGCCGGCGGCCACGCGTCTCGTCGGCGCTCGCTCGCTCGCGGTGCTGGAAGCCGGCTGACGGCCTGCCGCGGGCAAGGATCGGATTCAGGCGGGCCGCGTCCGGAACGCAAGTCGCTGAATTACAAAGAGTCCTGACCGATTTCCGGCCGATCAGGCCGTCCGCGCGCCGCGCCGGAAACCGCGAAGCGCTGCGGTCCGCAGTCGCTTGATCCCTAGGCTGTCCACTTTCGCGCGCCGCCAGCGTCGTGCCTTCAGGTGGCGACAGCGCGAAGGATCGACATGCTTTTTCAACCGACCGAACCGGCCGCAACAGGCCGCTGGCGGCAAGTCTCGACTGCAGAGCGCCAGCACCTGCTGATCGTCGGTCTGCTGATCGCGGCCTTGGCACTCTGGACGCTGGGGCGATCGTCGTGGACCCCGGATGAGCCGCGCGAGTGGGGCATCGCGACCGACGCGCTGGCCGGCCACGGACTCATCGTACCGACGCTGAGCGGCGAGCGCTTCGTCGAGAAGCCGCCGCTCACCTACTGGGCCAGTGCCGCCTCGATGGCGGTCTTCGGCCCGAGCGTCGCGGCAGCGCGCGCGCCGAATCTCATCTGGGCGCTGATCAGCATCCTCTCCGTCGCGCTCTGCGCGGCGGCCCTCGTGCCGGCGCCGCGTCGCCGCGAGGCGGCATGGCTCGCGGCGCTCGTGCTGCCGACGATGCTGCTGGCGTTCAAGCGCCTCAACTGGCTCGCGACCGATGCGCCGATGCTGGCCGGCGTGTGCCTCGCGCTCGCCGGCCTCTACGGATCAGTGCACGCCGCCACGCGGCGACGGCAGGTGCTGGCGGGGATCGCGTTCGGCGCCGGCTGCGCGCTCGCCTTCCTCGCCAAGAACGCCTGGGGCGCGCTCGTGCCGGTCAGCTGCGCCGTGTGCTACCTCAGCTGGACGCGGCGCCTCAGCCGGCAGCAGGCGAGGGTGCTGCTGCCGGGCATCGGCGTCGCCGCCGTCGCGATCGGCACGTGGCTCCTCGCCGTGGTCTGCGAGCCCGACGGCTTCGACCTGCTGCGCGAGTTCCTCTGGGACAACAGCGTCGGCCGCTTCCTGCCGGTCGACACGCTGGAACATCACTACCTGCACCACGCACACGCCCGCGGCGCGATGCTGCTGCGGCTGCCGCTGATGGTCTTTCCGTGGACCTTCGCCGTGCTGCCCGCCTTCTGGCTCAGCGCGCGAGCGGCGCTGCGGGTGAGCAGCGATCCTGCCGCGCGCGATCGTGCGCGCTTCGTCGTCAGCAGCGTCGTCCCGGGCCTGGTCATCATCGGCCTGTCGAGCACCGCGCGCGACATCTACCTGCTGCCGTGCCTGCCGGGGCTGGTGCTCGGGCTGGCGGCGATCGCCTTCGACGCGCCGGCCACGGGCCCGCGGCCGTGGTGGGCGCGCGCCAACGCCGTGCTGCTCTGGTTCGCGACGCTGGCGCTCGCGGCCGGCGCGTGGCTCTACATGACGTTCCAGTTCGCGGTGCCGGGCATTGTCGTGACGGCGCTGCTCGCGCTGGCGGCGCTCTGGGCCACGTGGGCGCTGCGGCGTGCGCCGCACTCCCCGCAGGCGATGCCGACGCTCGCGACGCTGCAGGTACCGCCGCTGCTCGCGGTGCTGCTCATCGGCGGCGCGATGGCGCTGCCGTCCGTCAACCGCGACCAGGACGTGTACGCCTTCGTCGCGCGCAGCGCAACGCTCTGGCCGCGCGACGGCATCGTCGTGCTGCGCCACGAGGAGAACGTTCGCGCGGCGCTGGCCGCCGTGATGGGCCGCGATCCGCAGCTGGCCGTCGATCTCGACGAGGCGCGCCGGCTGCTGCGCGCGGATCGATCGCGCCGGCTGCTGCTCGAGCTCGGCGACGATCCGCTGACGCCGCGCGCGCGGCTGCTTGTCGCGCGGCTGAAGTCGGTGATCGCGGTGACCGCGCCCGCGGCGGCCGCGCGGCTCGCGCCGCGGCCGGCGGCCATCGCACCGGACCTCGAGCAGATCGCCGAACTCGCGGGACCGGTCGGGCGCCGCTACGGGCTGTACGCGAGCAGCCTGTCCGGCGAGCGACTGTCGCCGTTCGTAGACAACGTGCCGCCACGCGGCGAGGCCGCGGCTGCGCCCGTCACACGCCCGATGCTAAGCTCGCGCCGCTCCGGGATTGCATTTGCGGGTCGCACGATTGAGTCCGATCGACCGTCTCACGCGGTACCTTTCTGATGCGCGCGCCGAACTGGTCCGCTTCGCGGCGCGTCGTGGCGCGGGCCATCGTGCTGAGGACGTCGTCCAGGACACCTGGCTGCGGCTCCGCGAGCGGGCCGACCCGGCCGAGTGGCGCGAGCCTCGCGCCGTGCTCTTCACCACCGCCGCCAACCTCGCGACCGACGAGCACCGTCGCGACCTGCGCCACGCCCGGCTCGGCGACGCGGTGGCCGCTGAGGCGGCCGGAACGGCGGCGCCTGGCCCGGAGCGCGTGCTCGAGGGCCGGGCACGCGTCGAGCGGCTGGCGGCGGTGCTCGACGCGGTTGCGCCGGCCTGCCGGGATGCGTTCCTCATGAACCGCCTGGAAGGGCTCACGCACCGGCAGATCGCGCGGAGGCTCGGCGTGTCCACCAAGACCGTCCAGCGCCACATCGAGCGCGCCCTGCTGGCCTGCATCGCGGCGGATGACGCCGAGTCGGACGCCGGACCGGCGCCATGAACCAGCAGTCCAGCGACGCGGTGCTTGAGGAGGCGGTGGCGCGGTTCACCGCCCGCCAGTCCGGCGCGTGGTCGGCGCGCGACGAGGCACGCTTGCAGGCCTGGCTGCTCGGCGATGCCGCGCGGCGCGCGGCCTTCGAACGCCTCGAGGCCGTCTGGCAGGATGCCGGCCAGCTGGCCGGGCAGGTGAGCTACAGCGCGCCGGCAGCGCCTGGCCGTCGGTGGCGTCCGCTCGTGGCGCTCGGTGCGGTCGGTGCGCTCGCCGCGGCGCTCGCGCTGCCGGCGGTCCACCTTTGGCAGCGCTGGCAGGCCGAGGAACCCCGCACGCTCGAGACCGCGAGCGGCGTTCCCCGGACCTACCCGCTGAGCGATGGCTCGCGCGTCGAGCTCGATGCCGGATCGGCGCTCAGCGTGCGGATGGGCGTGGCACGGCGCGAGCTGACACTGCTGCGCGGCGAGATGCTCGTGACCGTGGCACATGACGCCGCGCGGCCGCTGGTCGTGCACGCCGGCGGCGGAACGATCACCGATCTCGGCACGCGCTTCGACGTCGAGGCGCTCGGCGGCATGACCCGCGTCGCGGTGCTCGAGGGCCGCGTCGAGATCGTCACCGGCCGCGGCCGCGCCGCTCTCGGCCCCGGACAAGGTGCCGGCTACGACGCCGCCGGAGAGCTCGAGCCGGTGGTCGCCGTGGCCGAGTCGACGCTCGGCGGGTCCGGTAGCCGCCGGCGCTTCGATGCGGAGCCACTGGGGCAGGTCCTCGAGCGGCTGCGCAGATACCACACGGTGACGATCACGCTCGCCGACCCGCGACTCGCGCAAATGCCGGTCAGCGGCACCTTTCGCCTCAACGATCTGCCGCTGTTCCTTGGCACGCTCGAGGCGGCGCTGCCCGTGACCGTCCGCTGGGCGGATCCGCAGCATGTGCTGATCGGCGCGCGTCCGGAACGACCCCAGTGAGCGCGGTGCCAGCGATTCCGGCCGCGTCGTGAGGCGGCGGACGGCGTCGACGGCGATTGGCGCGCTCTCGCTCGCGCTCTCGCTCGCGCTGCCGCTCGGACGGGCCGCCGCGGCGGAGCGCGTCAGCTGGCACGTCGCGGCCGGGCCGCTCGTCGAGTCCCTCGAGCGCATGGCCGCGGCCTCAGGCCTGCAATTTCTCTATGACCCCGCGCTGCTACGCGGCCGTTCGGCGCCGGCGGTTGACGGCGTGCTGACGCCGGCCGAACTCCTCGCCCGGCTGCTCGCCGACTCTGACGTCGGCTTTCGCTTTACCGCGCCGGACGCGGTCGCGCTGTTCCGGCGCCCGGCCGCAGCCGCCAAGCCGCGCGCAGCGCGCAGCGCGCCGGCCGCGGCGACCGCCGATCCCATGGCCGTCACGATCGAGGCGCAGCGCGAGCACGCGGCATCCGCCGAACGGCCCGCGAGCGCGCTCAAGACGGCGGCGCCGGCGCTCACCACGCCGGCGGCCATCGAGGTCGTCCCGCAGGTGCTGCTGCGAGACCAGCAGGCGGTGCGGATCGAGCAGGCGCTCGAGCAGGTGTCCGGCGTCGTCGTGATTCCGAGCGGCATCTCGACCATGAACTTCGCGCTGCGCGGTTTCGTCACCGCGCAGTACTACGTCGACGGCGTGCGCGTCTCGTCCGACCTGCACCAGGACGGCTTTCGCGAGCTGGCCAACATCGATCGGGTGGAGGTGCTGAAGGGGCCGGCGTCCGTGCTGTATGGCCGCAGCGAACCCGGTGGCATGATCAACGTGATCCCCAAGGAGCCGCTGGCCGAACCGTTCGCCTCGTTCGGGCAGCAGCTGGGCTCCTTCGGCCACGAGCGAACGACCCTCGACACGACGGGACCGCTGGACGCCGCCGCCGACCTCCGCTATCGCGTGAACGCCGCCTACGAACGCGGCCGCTCGTTCCGCGAGTTCCTCGACAACCGGCGGCTGTTTGTCGCGCCGACCGTGGCATGGGACCTGTCGCCGAGCGTCGCCGCGACGCTCTACGCCGAATATCTCGACAGTCGCGACTTCAACGAGGCTGGCCTGCCACTCATCGGCACCTCGATTCCCGACGTGCCGATCGGTCGCAGTCTCGCCGAGCCCGGCGCCGACATTCACACCCGCGACCTGCGCGCCGGCCTCAAGGCCAGCATCCGCCTGTCGTCGCGGTGGACGCTGCGGCCGCGCCTGGATCTGCGCGCGCTTAGGACGCCGGCGCCGCCGCAGGTGGCGCTCGACGTCGACGGGCTCGATCCCGCCGCCTGCAGCGCGTTCCGGTGCCCGGTGGCGCGGCTGATCTACGCGAATCCGGTGTCGACGGGGCATACCTACTACGCCGGCGCCGACCTGCTAGGCACGCTCGATCTGTGGGCAACAGCGCACGCGCTGCTGATCGGTGCCGAGGTGTTCGACGTGCGCGGGCGCTACGACCTCGTCGCGCGCAGCGCCGTCTCGCTGACGATCGACCTCTACAATCCGCGGCACACCGGCACTCCGGGCGAGCTGCTGGCCATTCCCGACATCGCCTTTTCGCAAATCGCGCGCGAGCGCTGGTACGGCCTGTATCTGCAGGACCAGATCCAGCTGAGTGACCGGTTGAGTGCACTGCTCGGCGCCCGCTACGACGTGGCATTCGAGGCGCACGACGAGCGCGATCAGCTCGTCGGCGCCGCCGCCACCGACGCCGGCGGCGCGACCCGCGAAAGCTCGCTGCGACCGCGCCTCGGCCTGATGTGGCGCGCGGCCCCGGGGCTCAGCATCTACACGAGCTACGTCGAGAATTTCGGCGTGACCAACGGCCGCGCGATCGGTGGCATCGGCGGCATCGGCCCGCCACTGCCGCCGGAATCAGCCGAGCAGTGGGAGCTCGGGCTGAAGGCGGAACTCGCCGATCGCCGCACCGACGCCTCGCTCGCGGTCTTCGACCTCACCAAGCACCATGTCGCGGTGCCGGACCGCAATGCGTTGCGCGCCGCGCTCGGCTACGTGAGCGTGACCGGCGAGGCCCGCAGCCGGGGCGTGGAATTCGACCTCAAGTCGCGGCTCGGAGCCGCGCTGCAGCTGTCGGCGAGCGCGGCGTACCTCGACACCCGCATCATCCACGACATCGGCACCGGCGTGGACGCCAACGGCAACGCGGTGATCACCGCCGGCAATACCGGACATCGACTCTATGGCGTGCCGCGCTTCGCGGTCAGCTTCTGGACTGCGTACGAGCCGCCGTCCGGCAGCTTGCAGGGTCTGCGGCTCGCGGTCGGCGCGGTCAGCCGTTCCGAGCGGGTCGGCGACAACGCGAATGACTACCGCCTGCCGGGTTACGCCAAGGGCTTCGCGATGGCTGCGTATCGGTGGCGCACCGCGTCGGGCGCGGTCACCGTGCAGCTCAACGTCGACAACGTCCTCGGTCGTCGCTACTACGACTCGCTCTACGGCAGCTACGAGGTAGTGCCCGGGGCGCCGCGCAGCTGGCTGGCGTCGGTGCGCGTCGAGCGCTGAGCGGCGCCGGCACTGCGGCGCCTTGCACGGCGGCGAAAGCGAGGAGCGGCAGGACAGGACGCGGCATCAGCAGTTCTTCCGGCAGGGCAACGCGCTCAGCGGATGTCGATCACGAGCGCCGAGCGCGGCGCGAGCGTGAGCGTATCGCCGAGCGTGACGCGCGCGCCGCTCAGCACGTCGCGGCCGCTGGCGCCGCGCGCGAGGCTCTCGCGGAAGCGACCGAGGTCAAGCGTCGCGGCGGCGGCGCGCTTGTTGAGCGCGACCATGACGGTTTCGGCGCCGAGCTGGCGGAAGTAGACGTAGACGCCGTCGGCCGGAGCGTAGTGCCGCAGCGAGCCGGCCTGCACCGCCGGTGCGGTCTTGCGCCAGCTGAGCAGCGTGCGCAGGAAGTTCTGCGCCGCCGCGACCCGCGGTTCGAGGCCGCGGCCGCTGAAGGCGTCGGCGGCGTCGCCTGGCCAGCCGCCGGGGAAGTCGTGGCGCTTGTCGCCGTCGTTGCCGGGGCGCTCGTTCGCCATCAGCAGCTCGGTGCCATAAAGAATCTGCGGGATGCCGCGGATCGTCGCGACGTAGACCATCGCGAGGCGCCACAACGCCTCGTCGTTGCCGAGCTCGGCCGCGATGCGGTCGGTGTCGTGGTTGTCGGCGAACACCACGAGATTGCGCGGGTTCGCGTACAGGAAGTCGTCGGCCAGCCGCTCATAGAGCGCCGGAAAGCCGCTGTTCCAGCTGTCCTCGCTCTTCAGAGCGCGCACCAGCGCTCCCTGCAGCGGGAAATCCATCAGGCTGGGGAGGTAGGACACGTAGCCGTCGGCGTTCGCCTTGCCGGCCTGCCAGTACGACACCATCGCCGGGTCGTCGCGCCACTCCTCGCCGACGATGTTGAGGCGCGGGTACTCGCTCATGATGCGCCGCGTGAAGTCGGCCATGAAGCGCTTGTCGGAATACGAGTACGTGTCCATGCGCAGCCCCGACAGGTCGGCGTACTCGATCCACCAGATCGCGTTCTGGATCAGGTAGCTGCCGAGCAGCGGGTTCATCGGGTGCAAGTCCGGCATCTGCGGCGAGAACCAGCCATCGATATAGCGCCGTCGGTCCACGGCGCTCGCGTACGGGTCCGCCACCGTCGAGTGCATGTGGTTGGTCAGCGCCCGCGAGCCGTCGCCGCTCAGCCAGTCGCGCGCCGGCAGGTCCTTCATCCACCAGTGGCCGGAGCCGATGTGATTGACGACCACGTCCTCGATCAGGCCGATGCCGCGGGCCCGGGCCGCGCGCGACAGTGCCTGGTAGTCCTCGCGGCTGCCGAAGCGCGGGTCGACGCGGTAGTGGTCGGTGATCGAGTAGCCGTGGTAGCTGAACTCAGGTTGCGCGTTCTCGAGCACCGGCGTCAGCCACAGCTGAGTGATGCCGAGCCGCTCGAGGTAGTCGAGGTGGGCGGTGATGCCGGCGAGGTCACCGCCGTGGCGGGCGAAGCCGTCACGGCGGTCCACGTGGTCGAGTGTTCCCGGCGGTTGGTCGTTCGCCGGGTTGCCGTTCGCGAAGCGGTCCGGCATGACGAGGTAGATGACGTCGCTCGCGTCGAAGCCCTTGCGCTCGCGCGAGCCCGGGCGGCGAGCCTCGAGCAGGTAGTCGCGGCGCGCGACGACGTGACCGTCGCGGCGAAACACCAGCGGAATGCGGCCGGGCGCGGCGTCCGCGCCGATCACCAGGTTCAGGAACAGGTAGTTCGGGCTCTCGGCGCCGGTCACGGTGGCGAGGCGCACGCCGGGGTAGTCAAGCGACGCCGCGAGGCTCGCGGCGCCGGCGCCGTGCACCAGCAGCTGCAATTCAGGGGATTCGAAGCCGACCCACCAGGACGGCGGGTCGATGCGCTCGATGGGATCGCTCGCGGCGGTGGTGCGCGCCGGGCCGGCGAGGGCGAGCAGCGCCACGACCGCGAGTGCCGCGCTGCGACGCCGGTGACTGTGCTTCACGTCTTCTCCCCGCGGGGCCGCGGCGCGCGGCCGGCCGAAGTTAAGGACATCGCGGGCCTCACGGTCAAGCACTGCCGGCGGTGAGCAGGATGGCCTGCGGGGCCCTCGTCCGGTCATACTGGCCGACTGAGGGGCGCGAGGCAGATCTCGCGGAGGGAGATGCAGTGCAGAGTA
Source organism: Pseudomonadota bacterium (assembly GCA_025355105.1). Taxonomy (GTDB): domain Bacteria; phylum Pseudomonadota; class Gammaproteobacteria; order Steroidobacterales; family Steroidobacteraceae; genus CAIKZZ01. The sequence goes on from JANYAE010000051.1 coordinate 21,492, forward strand.
CAACGCTGACCGCGACCGCGGCGGGCACACTGGCGGTGGCCGGCAAGCCGCGGCTCGGGCTGGTGGCGATCGGCAATCTGTCGTTCGGCTTCTTCGGCATCCAGATCGCTTTCGCGCTGCAGACGGCGAACGTCAGCCGCATCTTCCAGACGCTCGGCGCGTCGATCGACGCGCTGCCGATCCTGTGGATCGCCGGGCCGATGACCGGGCTGCTCGTGCAGCCGATCATCGGCTATCTCAGCGACCGCACCTGGGGACGCTTCGGCCGGCGCCGGCCGTACTTTCTCGGCGGCGCGCTGCTGAGCGCGACAGCGCTCGTGCTGCTGCCAAACGCCTCCTTCCTGTGGCTCGCGGTGGTGGCGTTCTGGCTGCTCGACATCTCGCTGAACGTCTCGATGGAGCCGTTTCGCGCCTTCGTCGGCGACATGCTGCCCGAGGAGCAGCGCACCACGGGCTACGCGGTGCAGACCATCTTCATCGGCGTCGGCGCACTGGCCGCCTCGGCGGCGCCGTGGCTGTTCCGCAACGTCCTCGGCGTCGCCGGCGACGCACCGGCCGGCATCGTGCCGGAGAACGTGCGGCTGGCGTTCTACGTGGGTGCGGCGGCGCTGTTCGCCGCGGTGCTGTGGACCGTGCTGTCGACGCGCGAGTACTCGCCGCAGGAGCTCGCGCGCTTCGCGGGCGGCGCGGCGCCGGCGCCGGACGTCGCCGGCGAGCGCGTCCACCCGCTGCGCGAACTGCTCGGCGACCTGCTGGCGATGCCTGCGGTGATGCGGCGCCTCGCGGTGATCCAGTTCTTTTCGTGGTGCGGCTTCTTCGTGCTGTGGATCTACGGCACGCCGGTGGTTGCGTTTCACCACTTCGGTGGCGCGGCGCCCGGCACGGCGGCCTACAACGCCGCCGGTGACTATGTCGGCAACCTGTTCGCGGCCTACAACGGCGTCGCCGCGGTGTACGCCTTCCTGCTGGCGCCGCTCGCGGCGCGCTTCGGTCGCGAGCGGCTGCATGCAGTCAACCTGATCGCGGGCGCGGCCGGCTTCGCGAGTTTCCTCCTGACCCGCAACCCCGCGCTGCTCTACCTGTCGATGGTCGGTGTCGGCATGGCCTGGGCGTCGGTGCTGACGATGCCCTACGCGCTGCTCTGCGGGGCGCTGCCGTACCGCAAGCTCGGCGTCTACATGGGCATCTTCAACTTCTTCATCGTGCTGCCGCAGCTGGTGGTCGCTGGCGTGATGGGTGCGGTGGTGCGCTCCGCCTTCCCGCTGGACCCGGCCGGCGTCATGGCGCTCGCCGGCACGTCGCTGCTGGTCGCGGCGTCGCTTGGCTGGCGCAGGATCCGGGCATGACGGAGTGGTGGCGCGGCGCGGTCATCTACCAGGTTTATCCGCGCAGCTTCGCCGATTCCAACGGTGACGGCATCGGCGACCTGCAGGGCCTGCAGGCACGGCTCGACTACATCGCCGCGCTCGGCGTCGACGCGATCTGGATCTCGCCGTTCTTCAGCTCGCCGATGCGCGACTTCGGTTACGACGTCGCCGACTTCTGCGCCGTCGACCCGATGTTCGGCCGGCTCGCCGACTTCGACGCGGTGGTCAGGCGCGCCCACGAGCTCGGCCTCAAGGTGGTCATCGATCAGGTCTACTCGCATAGCTCCGACCAGCATCCGTGGTTCGCCGACAGCCGCTCCAGCCGCGACTCGGCGCGCGCCGACTGGTACGTGTGGGCCGACGCCAAGCCGGACGGCTCGCCACCCAACAACTGGCAATCGCTGTTCCTCGGGCCTGCCTGGACCTGGGACGCGCGCCGCGGCCAGTACTACCTGCACAACTTCCTGCGCGAGCAGCCGGACCTGAACCTGCTGAATCCGGCGGTGCAGGACGCGCTGCTCGAGGTCGCGCGCTTCTGGCTCGAGCGCGGCGTGGACGGCTTTCGCGTCGACGCGGTGTCGCACTTCACCCACGACGCGGAGCTGCGCGACAACCCGTCGCGTGACGGCGGCCGGCGCACCCGGCCGGTCGACTTCCAGACTTTGCGCTACAACGCCGACCGGCCCGAGACGCTGGCGTTCCTCGAGCGCTTGCGCGCCGTGCTCGACGCCTACCCGCAGCGCTTCGCGCTCGGCGAAATCGGCGGCCCGGACTCCGCCGAGCGCAGCCTCGCGCCGTACCTCGGCCGCGAGCGACTGCACACCGCCTACAGTTTCCTGTTCCTGCACGCCGACGCGCCGACGCCGGCGTTCGTCCGCGCCGCGGTCGAGGAGTGGGAGCGGCTGCACGCCGGCGGCTGGCCGACGTGGGTATTCAGCAACCACGATGCGCCGCGCGCGGTCAGCCGCTGGGGCGGCAGCGGGCCGCCGGACCACTACGCCAAGCTCTTGAACGCGCTGTTGCTCGCGCTGCGCGGCTCGGTGTGCCTGTATCAGGGTGAAGAGCTCGGATTGCCGCAGGCGCACGTCCCCTTCGAGCGCCTGCGTGATCCGGAGGCGATCGCCAACTGGCCGCAGACGCTCGGCCGTGACGGCGCGCGCACGCCCATCCCGTGGCATGCGGAGCGCGTCCACGGCGGCTTCTCGGAGGTCGAGCCGTGGCTGCCGCTTGACCCGGCGCACCTCGCGATGGCGGTTGATCGGCAGCTCGGCGTGGCAGGCTCGGTGCTCGAGACCACGCGCCAGCTGCTCGGCCTTCGCAGGCGTCACCCCGCGCTGGTTCACGGGACCATCCGCTTCGACGACGTCGCGGAGCCGCTGCTCGCCTTCAGTCGGCGGCTGCCCGGCGACGAGGTCTACTGCGTCTTCAACCTCGGTGCCGCACCGCGCCGGGCGCTCTTCCCGGCCGGGCAGCCATGGCAGGTGATCGCCGCTCGCGGCGCGGCGCACACCGGCGCCGACGGCCTCGCGCTCGAGCCCTACGGCTTCGCGCTGGCCGTGCCCGCGCCCTGACGGCGCAAGCTAGTGGCCGGCGGCGACCGGCGCTGGGAGGGTGGCGGCACTCAACTCGGCGCTGCGGCGCACGAACAGCCACGCAATCGCCGACACCGCGAGCGAGGCGGCGCCGATCAGGAAGATCACGCCCTTGTCGGCGACGTGGCCGACGAGCGTTCCGACTCCGAGGCTGACCAGCAGCTGCGGCAGGACCACCGACAGGTTGAAGACCCCCATGTAGAGCCCCATGCGCGACTGGTCGACGCGCTGCGACATGATCGCGAACGGCAGGCTGACGATCGCCGCCCAGCCGACGCCCATCAGTCCCATGAGCGCGTAGATGATCCACGGCTCGGTGCCGACGACGTACACGGCCGCGAAGCCGACTGACATCGTCGCCAGGCACGCGGCGTGCACGCCGATCTGCCCGTAGCGCCGCGTCAGGGGTTCGAGGACGAAGGCCGGCATCAGCGCGCCGACCGCGCTCAGCACGCCGAAGCTGATCGACAACAGCCGCCCGCCGGCCTCCGCGCCGAGCGCCGGGAAGCGGAACTGCACGAAAGAAATCATGTAGACGAACATCGTCTGCACGCCGATCCAGCTGAATGCGTGCGCCGCGAGCACCTTGCGAAACTCAACCAGGTCCTCGCGGACGAACTCGACGCCGCGGTCGCGCGCCGTCAGCGTGACCGCGAGCACGATCAGCGTCGCGATCGCGCAGGCGGCTTCGAGCGTGAGCCCCGGGGCCTCGGCGCCCGCGAGGCGCAGCGCCATCGCCACGACGTCGTAGCCGAGCACGCCCCACAGCGGCAGCAGGATCGTCATCAGCCGGCCGAGGCCCGGACGCGGCGCACCGCCGCCGGCGGCCGCGGCGGCGTCGCCGAGCAGCCGCGGCTCCTCGATCAGCAGCGCCGGTACCACCGAGAACGCGACCACCAGCGCGACCGCGAGGTAGATCAGCGCGTAGTTGCCGAACACGGCGCCGATGCCGTAGGCGAGCACGCCGAAGCTGCCGGACACCGTCTGCATCCAGGTGTAGCCGCGCGTGCGCATCGCGCCTTCGGTGGTGACGTCGGCGATGATCGAGCGCGTCGGGTTGAAGCTGACGTTGATCGACAGGTCAAGCGCCAGCGCGACCGCGATGGCGACGCCGAGGATCGAGTCGAGGCCGAGTGCGCGCGACAGCAGGCCGAGGTTCGGCAGCGCGAGCAGCATCAGCGCCGACAGCAGGCCGCCGACGATGATGAACGGCCGGCGCCGGCCCTTCCAGAACCAGACGCGGTCGCTGACGATGCCGATCAGCAACTGGCCGGCGATGCCGGCCAGCGGCCCGGCGGCCCAGACGAGGCCGATCTCGTGGATGTGCAGGCCGTACTTGGTCGACAGCAGCCAGCTCAGCACCGAGATCTGCACCGACAGCGCGAAGCCCATCGCCGTCGACGGCAGCGCGAGCAGCACCAGGAACGGTCGCGACACGTGTCGCTGCATCGAGAGCATCAGTCGTCCCCCCCGAATCGTCGATGCGCTGGCGTCGGCCGGCGGCGGTGCCGGCGGCATCGTCGCAAAAATTTGCGGTCGCCGGCCTGAGAGCAATACCACGACCGCCGGTGGTACGGCCACTCCGCGCATTTATCAGGCAAAAATCCGGTTGTTGCACCGCGATGAGGGTGACCAGACCAGGGACCGCTTCAGGGCGGTCACTGCAAATCTATGCAAACAATCTTGCGCACCGACCCCGTCGCGGTTCTAGAATCGCCCCTCGCAGTGGCTGAGCGGATGGAGTGAGCAGTGAGTTTGCGACGCGTCACGAGACTCGAGGACCTCGCCCGGCTGGCGGGCGTGTCCATTACGACGGTGTCGCGCGCGCTCAACGACAGCCCGGCGGTGAACCAGCAGACCAAGCAGCGCATCTGGAAACTCGCGCGCGAGCACGACTATCCGTTTCGCGGTTACATGCCGGCCGGGCCGACCACCGCCGCCGCCACGGTCGCGATCGTGGTGCCGCGGCCGCAGGGCCGCGAAGCGCGGCTGTCGGATCCGTTCGTGCTCGAACTCGTCGCCGGCATCGGCGAGGCGGCGCGGCAGCGCGGCTGCGACTTCGTCGTCTCGCACGTCGCGCCGACGGGCTTCGAGGATCTCACCGAGCTGATGGCGACCAACCGCGTCAACGGCATCATCTTCCTCGGCCAGAGCTCGCTGCACGCGGCGTTCAACCGACTGGCGGAGACCGAGACGCGCTTCGCCGCCTGGGGCGCGCAGCTGCCGACGCAGGCCTACTGCTCGGTCGGTAGCGACAATCCGCTCGGCGGCAAGCGTGCGACGCTGCATCTGGCGCGGCTCGGGCGCAAGCGGATCGTGTTCCTCGGCGATACCGAGGCGCCGGAAATGATGCAGCGCTACCAGGGCTACCTCGAGGGCCTCGCGCAGGCCGGGCTCTCGGCCGACCCGCGGCTGCTGGTGCCGGCGCACTTCGAGACCGAGGCCGCCGAGGCCGCGGTCGACGCGCTGCTCGCGCGGCGCGCCAAGTTCGACGGCATCGTCGCGGCCAGCGACCTGATCGCGCTCGGCGCGATCCGCGCGCTGCTGCGCTCCGGAGTGTCGGTTCCCGAACAGGTCTCGGTGGTCGGCTACGACGACGTCTCCTTCGCGCGCTACACGCGCCCGGCGCTGACCACGATCCGCCAGGACACGGCGCTCGCCGGTCGCCTGCTGCTCTCCAAGCTGCTCAACGCCGAGGCCGGCGGCGAGCTGCGCTCCGAGCGTCTGCCGACCGACCTGGTCGTTCGCGAGAGCTGCGGCGGCTGAGGCCGCGTATCCCCGCTGAGCTGCTCCGGCGCCGCCAGCGGCCCCGGAATCTGTTGGTTTTGCGGTACAAATCCTGAAGAGTTTGCATTTATTTTCATAAACTTTTGCGGCGTTGCAAAAAAACGGTCGTCTTCGCAACATAAGAGAACACGTTATCTATTTGATATATAACAACATTTATTCGAGCTACCCTGATTCGCATCAATTTCGCGACGAACCGCTTTGAGGGGCTTGCAAAACTCGACATTATTTCGCAGAATTTTGCAGCGTTTCGACCAGCCCGATTCATGCGGCCGGCGAGCATCGCCACCAGGCACAAGGGCCCGGTGTCCGGACGAACAATGACGAGGGGGCGCGCGCGGGGCTACCGCGTGCGGAAGGAATCTCCCTCGATCGATTTGGCGGCAGTCCGGGGTGACCTGGGGTGCTCTTCGAACGAATCGCGAGGGAGGTTCAGAACATGTCGACTTTCAGCATCCGATCACTGTTGTCGCAGACGCTGCGCGCGGCGCAGCCGCCGGCGGCGCTGTTGCTGCTCGCGTTCGCGGGTCACGCCGCCGCGCAGCAGGCCCCGGCCGCGCAGGGCGCCGAGAATCTCGAAGAAGTCGTCGTCACCGGCATCCGCCACAGCATCGAAAGCGCCATCGAGGTCAAGAAAGACTCCGGCAGCATCGTCGAGGCGATCTCGGCCGAGGACATCGGCAAGCTGCCGGACACCAGCATCGCCGAGTCGATCTCGCGCCTGCCGGGCCTGACCTCGCAGCGCGCCGAAGGGCGCGCCTCGGCGATCAGCCTGCGCGGCACGGACCCGGGCTTCACCACCGCGTTGCTCAACGGCCGCGAGCAGGTGAGCACCGGCGACAACCGCAGCATCGAGTTCGACCAGTATCCGTCCGAGCTGCTGAGCGGCGTGCTGGTCTACAAGACCCCCGACTCGCAGGTCATCGGCCAGGGCCTCGCCGGCACGATCGACCTGCAGACCGCGCGGCCGCTCGAGTACGGCAAGCGGGCGATCGTGTTCAACCTCCGCGGCGAGCGCAATTCAAACAGCGACCTCGGCGCTGACTCGAGCAACAGGGGCTACCGCGCCAGCTTCTCCTACATCGATCAGTTCCTGGACCACAAGCTCGGCGTTACCTTCGGGGTCGCGCGGCTCAACTCGCCGCTCGCGACCGAGGGCTTCGGCACCTACGAGCCGTGGAACGCGAATGGCAACGGTGTGTTCACGACCGGTGGCATGAAAGTCCGCACGGACATGGGTGAAAACACCCGTGACGGCGCGATGGCGGCGATCGAGTTTAAGCCGACCGAGACGATCACCTCGATCGTCGATCTTTACTACACGAAGAGTCACGAAACCGACAACGCGCGCAGCATCGAGGTCAACATCGGTGGCTATCCGGCGCCCTGCTGCGACGGCCACTTCCCGGACAACACCGTATTCGGCACGCCCAATCCGACGATCAGCAACAATTCGATCGTCGGCGGCACGCTGAACTACGCGCTGCCGCTGGTGCGCAACTTCCAGTTCATCACCGACGACAAGATCTTCGCGACGGGCTTGAACACGAAGTGGAAGTCCGAGGGCTGGACGGTGGCCGGCGACGTCAGTTACTCGAAGGCGACGCGCGACCAGTTCCAGCCGGAGACGAACGCCGAGTACGTACCGGACACGCGCCCGAGCTGCGCGACGGCAACGCCCGCGGCCAACTGCCATACGGTGGTGCCGGTAACGGTCACCAACCCGGACGGCTCGACCACGACCACCCTTCAGGACACGCCGCGTAACAACTACGATACCGGCCAGTACGCGCTGTCGAACAACTCGATGCCGCAGCTGACCTTCCAGAAGAACTACACCGACGCCTCGCAGGTGCAGATCGGGCCCACGATCTACGGCACCGGCTACGTCAAGAAGCCGCACATCGAGGACGAGCTCAAGTCGGCCCGCATCGACGTGGCGCGTGACTTGACCGGCTGGTTCGACTCAGTGGGCGCCGGCATCAACTATTCGCACCGCAGCAAGAACAAGCAGTCGCCGGAGTCCGGGCTGTCGACGCTGGCGGGCGGCTTCACGCAGATCGACCCGAAGTACCTGCTGTCGCCGACCAACCTGTCATACGCCGGCGCGCCCTCGGTGCTCGCCTGGAACGTGCCGGCTGTGCTCGCCGCCTACTACAATCCGATTACCTACGGCACGCCGGAGACGCTGTCGTATCTGGTCGGCAAGTGGTGGACCGTGACTGAGAAGGTCTCGACAACTTACCTCAAGGCCAACCTCAACCACGCTCTCAGCTCGAGCGTCACGCTGAAGGGCAACCTCGGCGTGCAGGTGATCGGCACCGACCAGAGCTCGGACGCCTTCCTGCACGACACGGCGCAGAATCGCGTAGTGCCGTTCTCGGATGGCAAGAAGTACACCGACGTCCTGCCGACGATCAATCTTGCGTTCATGCTGCCCGACCAGCAGGACGTGCGCTTCGCCGTCGCGAGGGAGATGGCACGGCCGCGTATGGACCAGCTGAAGGCTTCGTCGGAAATCGGTGCCGGGTTCGGCACAGGCAGTCAGCTTGGCCAGGTCGTTCCGGGCGGCAGCGCCGGCAATCCGCGACTCGATCCGTGGCGCGCTGATGCCTACGACCTGTCGTACGAAAAGTACTTCGGCAACAAGGGCTACTTCTCGGCGGCCGCGTTCTACAAGAAGCTCAAGAGCTATATCTACAACCAGACTGTGACGGCGGACTTCTCGTCCTTTAACTCGACCCTGCCGGCCTGCTTCCTCGGCAACCCGAACGCGACGCCGCCGGCCTGTCCGACGGTTCTCGCGAACGGGTTGCTGAGTGGGCCCGTAAATGGCAGCGGCGGCAACCTGAAGGGTGTGGAACTGACGGCGTCTCTGCCGGGCGACCTGTTCTCGGACACGCTGAAGAACTTCGGCACGATCCTCAGCCTGTCGCAGACCGACAGCAACATCACGGTCCAGGATACCGGCGGCAACAACGTGCTGTCCGGCAACAACCTCGGCCAGATCCCGCTGCCGGGGCTGTCGAAGACGGTGTGGAGCGCGACGTTCTACTACGAGAAGGAAGGCTTCTCGGCCCGCGTCGCAACCCGTGCGCGCTCGAAGTACATCGGCGAAGTGGTCAATTTCGCGAACGACCGTGCAATCAAGTTCGTGAAGGGTGACGAGATCACCGACTTCCAGACCGGCTACGAGTTCAGCGGCAAGATGCAGGGTCTGTCGCTGCTGTTCCAGATCAACAACCTCACCAACGCGCCCTACATCGCCTATCAGCGCGTCGAGGCGCAGCAGATCGACTTCCAGCAGTACGGACGACAGTTCCTCGTCGGAGCGAACTTCAAGTTCCAGTAGGCGCCGGGGTTCGAGCGACGTAAAGACCCCCACAGGCCTGCGGCCTGTGGGGGTTTCTTTTTGTCGGCGGCGTATTGCTTGCGCGCGGTAACCGCGCCGGCGCGCTGCGGTGGCTCGATCGAGCCCAAGCGCAGCGAGACCCGAGTCCCTTCCATGTGGCGGGCGACCTCCCGCTCAAGAGTTTCGAATGCGAACGCCGCCTCAAGGTGTTCCTGCGCAAGATGAACCGACCGGAGTAGGACTAGCTGGGAACGCGCCCTCGACTCGTAATGGGCTGCTCCGCTGCCGCCGTTCGCGACCGTCCGGTCCGGATCATTGAGCGACGACTACGATGCCCCTGCCCAGTCGCGTAACGCGACAATCGTCCCGTAGCGTTCAGCTTTGAGGTAGTACCGATCATCGGCGGTCACGAGTAGCGCGTGTTCGTGCTCAAGCGCGACGGCGTGGTACAGCGTGTCAAACAAATGTTGATCGGCCTCAATCGCAAGCGTCGTTGCGCGTCGCATGACGTTCGGGTCGTCGGCCGTCGGAGACTGCAGTGCTGCGAGCATTTCGACGCCCCGGACCGCGGTCCGTAGCGTGAGACGGGCAGCCACTGCTGCCACTTCAGCCAACCAATGCACCGGTTGCAGGATCTCCAGCCCGCCACTTACGACGGCCTGGATGATGGCCGATGCCCTCTCCGTATCGAGCTCGCGGGCGGGGTCCTCGAGCACCCATTTGAGAACCACGCTCGCATCGAGCACGACGATCACGGCCGCTCGGCCGCTCGCGCCTTGCGGATGTCCTCACTTGTGATCGACGGCCGGCTCGAACGCGCGCGGCCAACTGGCGGAACAGTCGTTCCCGCCGAATCTGGAGCTGCCGCTCGCGCACGGCGCGCCGCATCAACTCGGCGATGATCGAACTCTTGTTCTGATCGCCGAAGGCCTTGTCGAACGCTGCCTTCACCTCGTCGGGTACACTGAAATTGACAGTTGCCACGGTCCCACTCCGTTGTTGAAGTCTTCAAACAACGGCACGAAGCGCCGGTCGCACGGCGTCAACGCCGATTTCCATGGCGTTTCTGCCAATTCTCATCAGTTCTGTCCATTTTGGCCGCAGCAAGCGCGCATTCGCAACCGACCGCGTTGAGTCGGGTAGCAACCGTCCACCGATGCTGTTAGTCGACGGGCCGTTCAGGCCGATGGGGTGGACGCGGAACGTCGCTGGCCGGCCAAGCGCAGACATCTCCGGCGCAGCGATCG
>JANYAE010000109.1 GCA_025355105.1 Pseudomonadota bacterium
CGGCGGCGTGATGCTCAACGTGCGCTCGGCGGCGGAGGCCGCGGCCGCCGCGGCGCGCCTCGCGACGCTCGCCGACCGCGTGCTGGTCGAGCAGATGGTTGTCGACGGCGTCGCCGAGATCCTCGTCGGCATCACGGTCGACCCGCAGTTCGGCCAGGTGCTGGTCCTCGGCGCCGGCGGCGTGATGACCGAGTACCTCCGGGACAGCACCAGCCTGCTGCCGCCGTTCACGGCCGATGCCGTTCGCGGCGCGATCGGCCGGCTGCGCATCGCCCGGCTGCTGGCAGGCTTTCGCGGCAAGCCGGCCGGCGACGTCGAGGCGCTGGTCGCCGCGGTGCTCGCGGTCGCGCGCTACGCCGAGGCCCACGTCGAGACGCTCGCCGAACTCGACGTCAACCCGATCATCGTCCGCCCGTCCGGCCTCGGCGTCGTGGCCGTCGACGTGCTGATTCGACTTAGCGAGGAACACTGACATGAACGACGGCGTACGTACCGAACGCAAGGGCGCGATCCTCGAGGTCACGCTCGACCGGCCGAAGGCCAACGCGATCAACCGCGCGATGAGCCTGCGGCTCAACGACATCTGGACTGACTTTCAGAAGGACCCGCAGCTGCGCATCGGCATCCTGCACGGCGCCGGCGAGAAGTTCTTCTGCCCGGGCTGGGACCTGAAGGGCGCCGCGGCCGGTGAGCCGACCGACTCGGACTGGGGCATCGCCGGCTTCGGCGGCCTCAACTACCCGCGCAACCTCGACAAGCCGATCATCTCGGCGGTCAACGGCATCGCCTACGGCGGCGGCTTCGAGATGGTGCTCGGCACCGACCTGATCGTCATGGAGGAGCACGCGCGCTTCGCGCTGCCTGAGATCAAGGTCGGCGTCGTCCCGGACGCGGCCGGCATCAAGCTGCGCCGCCGCATTCCGTATCATATCGCGGTCGAGATGCTGTTCACCGGCCGGCCAATGGACGCCACCGAGGCCAAGCACTGGGGGCTGTGCAACTGGATCGTGCCGAAGGGCGAGTCGCTCGCCAAGGCGCGCGAGGTGGCGCAGATGCTCGCCGACGGCCCGCCGCTGCTGTTCCCGGCACTCAAGCAGCTGCTGCAGCACACCGAAACGGTGGGACAGAACGCCGCCTTCGAGGTGCACGATGCGCTCAACGCGGTCATGAAGGTGGCTCGCTCCGAGGACCTGCTCGAGGGCACACGCGCCTTCGCCGAGAAGCGCAAGCCGGACTGGAAGGGGCGCTGAATTGAGCACGCGCTTCACGCGCGCACTGCTGCGCCTGCCCGGCGACAACTTCGCGGACGGCCTCACCTGCTCCAGCGAGGGCGCGCCGCTGCTGACGCGGGCGCTCGAGCAGCACCGTCGCTACGCGCTCGCGCTCGAGGCCTGCGGCCTCGCGACCACGACGCTGCCCGCGGACCCGCGCTACCCGGACGGCACGTTCGTCGAGGACACCGCGATCGTGACCGCCCGGGGCGCGATCGTGACCCGTCCTGGCGCCGCCTCGCGCGCCGGTGAGGCCGAGCTGATCGGCGCCACGCTCGCCACGCAGTGCGCGCGGCTGCTGCGGATCGCCGCGCCGGGCACGGTCGACGGCGGGGACATCTGCGAGACCGACAGCGGCGTGCTGATCGGCATCACGGCGCGTACCAACGAGGACGGCGCCCGCCAGCTCGCGACCATGCTCGCCGAGCTCGGCTACCGCTCGACGCCGGTCGACGTGCGCGCGGTAGCGGGGCTCCTGCACCTCAAGACCGGCATCTCCTACCTCGGCGACGGCCGGCTCGCGGTGGCGGCCGGGCTGCCGAAGCTGGCGGCGCTGGCAGGCTACGAGCTCGTCACGCTCGCGGCCGAGGAGAGCTACGCCGCCAACTGCATCCGCGTCAACGACCGGGTGCTGGTCGCCGCCGGCTACCCGCGCTTCGCCGAGGCGCTGACGCGTCTCGGCTACGACCCGCTGCCGCTCGACATGAGCGAGTTCCGCAAGATGGACGGCGGTCTCAGCTGCTTGTCGCTGCGGTTCTGAGGCCCGGCGCGGGCCGCCGCCGGCCGCGCCGCCCGCAGGCGCGGCCTGCTACGATCGGCGACACCGCTCCGGGCGAGCGTGGGGGAACCGCGTGGCCACAACCGCTGCTGCTGGCCCGCCAAAGGCCGGACCGGTCTTCCTGTACTTCACGCCGCTGACGCTGCTCGTGTTCCTCGTGATCCCGAACGGCATGCTGCTCGACGTCGCGACGTCGTTCATGCTGAAGAATCAGCTGCACGCGTCCGCCGACCAGGTCGCGAACTTCCGCCTGCTGACGGCGGTGCCGGTCTACCTGTCGTTCGCGTTCGGGCTGGCGCGCGACCTGTGGAACCCCTTCGGCCGCCGCGACCGCGGCTTCATGATGCTGTTCGGCGCGATCACGGCCGCGCTGTTCGTCTGGATCGCGCAGACGCCGCTGTCCTACGCCGGGCTGCTGGCCGGGATGCTGCTGGTGATGTTCTCGTTCTCGTTCGTCTCCGCGGCGGCGCGCGGCCTGATGACGCTCGTCAGCCAGGAGCAGCTGATGTCAGGGCGGCTGAGCGCGCTGTGGAATGCCGTGAGCTCCGCGCCCTACGCGCTCGGCGCGTTCGCCTCCGGCTTTCTCGCCGAGCACCTGCTGCCGGTGCACACCTTCATGCTGGTGGCCGCAATCAGCGCCCTGATCGCGGTGCTCGGCCTATGGAAGCCGCGCGCCGTGTTCAGCCACGCCTACGATCAGCCGCTCGCCCGCGGCGCCGGCTTCGTCGGCGACCTGAAGCGCCTCGTCCGGCACCGTGCGGCCTACCCGGCGGTGCTGCTGGTCTGCGTCTGCCAGTTCTCACCGGGCTTCAATACGCCGCTGCAGTTCTACCTGACCAACGACCTGCACCTGCCGGACGCGGCCTACGCCTATTCGCAGGGCGTGCTGCAGGCAGCCTATATTCCGGCCGGGATCCTCTACGCGTTGCTGTGCAAGCGGCTGCCGCTTCGGACGCTGCTCTGGATCGCGACCGGGCTGTGGCTGCCGGCCGCGTTCCCGCTGCTCTTCATCCACTCGACGGCGTCGGCGCTCGCGCTGTCGTTCCTGGTCGGCTTCGCGAGCGGCTTCGCGTTCACGACCTTCTGGGACCTCGCGATGCGCTCGTCCCCGCCCGGGCTGCAGGGCACGCTGATGATGATGGTCGCGGGCATGTACGAGCTCGCCTACCGCGGCGGCGACTGGGTCGGCGCCGGCATCTACGCCAGCAGCGCCGAGCACGGCTTCCTGTACTGCGTCATCGCCGGCACCGCGACCTCGTTGCTGATGATCCCGCTGCTGTTCCTGATCCCGAAGGCGTTGATCGCGACCGCCGACGGCGAGCGCAACCCGGCGCTCGAGGCCGAGGTGCTGGCGGAGATCGGCGAGAGCACGCCGGCGACGGCCGGCGCCCCGGCCCGCTGACCGGCCAGCTGTCGCGCCGATTCCGAAGCCTGCTACGCTTCGGCGCATGAATTCCTCCTGCTGCGCCCGACGGACCGCGACCTCGACCCTCTGGCTCTTGCTGTGCGGCGCCGCCGTGGCCGCGGGGCCTGCGCCGGCGGCGGTGCTGCCACCGAGCACGCCCGCGGCCGCCGGCCTCTCGGCCGAGCGCCTCGCCCGGCTCGACCACTACATCGACGCCGAGATCGCCGCCAGGCGCAAGGCCGGCGCGGTCGTGCTGATCGCGCGGCACGGCAAGCTCGCCTACCTCAAGGCCTACGGCGAGGCGGACACCGCGAGCCACCGGCCGATGCCGACCGACGCGCTGTTTCGCATCCACTCGATGACCAAGCCCATCACGAGCGTCGCGCTGCTGACGCTCTACGAGCAGGGCAGGTTCCAGCTCTCCGACCCGCTCGAGAAGTACCTGCCGGCGTTCAAGGGCGTGAAGGTCTATAAGGGTCCCGCTCCGAACGGCGAGATGGAACTCGAGGACGCGCAACGTCTGATCACCGTCGAGGACGTCTTTCGCCACACCGCCGGCTTCACCTACGGCTACTTCGGCAGCACGCCGGTGGACCGCGCCTATCGCGCGGCCGGCGTCGGCTACGGCGAGGTTCACTCGGTCGGGGAGCTGACGGACAAGCTCGCGACGATGCCGCTGCTGTTTCAGCCGGGCGCCCGCTGGAACTACGGCTTCGCGCACGACGTGCAGGCGCGCCTCGTCGAGGTCCTGTCCGGCATGCCGTTCGACGCCTACTGCCGGAAGGTGATCTTCGGGCCGCTCGGCATGAAGGACACGGTGTTCGGCGTGCCGCCGGCTCTCAAGTCGCGCTTCGCCTCGATCTACCACCCTGATGCCGAGGGTCACCTGCTGCCAGGCGACGGCATGGCAGGCGACGGCGACAGCTACGCACGCGGCACGGCCAGCCCTTTCGGCGGCACCAGCGTCGCGACCACCGCCGGCGACTACCTGCGCTTCGCGCAAATGCTGCTGAACGGCGGCCGGCTCGGCAGCGTGCGAGTCCTGTCGCGCAAGTCGGTCGAGCTCATGACCCAGGATCACCTCGGAGCCGCGATCGCGCCGGTCTCGCCGGGTCAGGGCTACGGACTCGGCGTCGGCGTGATCACCAGCCCCGCGCAGTACGGCCAGCTGAGCTCGGTCGGCGAGTTCCGCTGGAGCGGCTACGCGACCACCGGGATGCTGATCGACCCGCGCGAGCAGATGGTCGCGATCGTGATGGCGCAGTACCTGCCCGAGGACTTCCCGTTCATCGACCAGTGGACGACGCTCGTCTACCAGTCGATCGTCGATTAGCGGCGCCGGCCGGCCTCAGGCGACGCGGGTCCGGGCCAGCGCCTCCTCGTCGAGCGCATAGCCCATCCCGGGCGCATCGCCGAGGTCGATCCAGCCGCCGGCATCAACCCGCAGCGGCTCGGTCATCATGAAGTCGCGCCGCTCGAGGCCCCATTCCGGCGGGTCAAACGGGAACTCGAGCCACGGCGCGTCGACCAGGCCGCCGACGAGGTGCGCATTGGCGGTGACGCCCATGCCGTTGGTCCAGGTGTGCGGCGTGAACACGAGGTTGTGCTCCTGCGCCATCAGCGCGATGCGCCGCAGGCCGGTGATACCGCCGACCAGCGCCGCATCCGGCTGCAGGACGTCGAGGCAGCCGCCCGCGATCAGGTCGCGAAACTCGTGCAGCTGGCGTGTCATCTCGCCGCCCGCGATGCGCACCGGGGTGGCGTGGCGCAGCGCCTTCATGCCGGCGTGGTCGGCGCGGTGCAGCGGCTCCTCCATCCAGTAGACGCCAAGCCGCTCAAGCTCGCGCGCGACCGCGAGCGCGTCCTTGAGGCTCCACGGCGACGCCGCGTCCCACGGCATGCGCCAGCCCTGGTTGCAGTCGACCATGAGCTCGAGGCGCGTGCCGACTCGGGCGCGGACCGCCTCGAGCGCGCGGATGTCCTCGCGCCAGTCGCCGCGGTGGAAGCGGATCTTCATCGCCGGGAAGCCCTGCGCGAGCATCCGCTCGGCGCACTCGGCCATCGCGCCCGGCTCGCGCAGCGTGCCGCTCGAGGCGTAGGCGCGCACCCGCCGCGTCAGCCCGCCGAGCAGCTTCCAGCAGGGCTGAGCGGTGATCTTGCCGGCGAGGTCCCAGAGCGCGAGGTCAAGTGGCCAGCAGCGGCCGTAGTGGAAGTCGATGTTCGACAGCAGCCGGAAGTGGCGCTCGAGGGCGAGTGCGTCCTGGCCCACGAACAGGTGCTCATGGCCGGCGAAGCCGACCATGAGGTCGCCGGAGGCGACGCCGACCAGGCCGCTGTCGGTGCGCACTCGCACGATCGTCGCATCGAACTGCAGCCGCGGCTTGGTGTCCCAGCTGGCGTGGAACGGCGGCTGGAGGTGCAGCCGGTGCTGGCTCACCTCGACCGAGCTGATGCGGTGCTCGGCGCGGCTCACCGGCCGTGGCTCAAGCTGGGCGCTCACTTGTAGGCCGTCCAGATGGTCTTGAGGTCGGCGTACTTGTCGATCGCGTGCGGCGAGCGGTCGCGACCGAAGCCGGACTGCTTGAAGCCGCCGAAAGGCGTCGCCAGCGAGGAGCGGTCGTAGGTGTTGACCCAGACCGTGCCGCCGCGCAGCGCGTTCGACAGCCGGTGCGCGACGTTGATGTCGGAGGTCCAGACCGCGGCCGCGAGCCCGTAGATCGTGTCGTTGGCCTCGCGCAGCGCCTGCGCCTCGTCGCTGACGGCCGAGACCGTCAGCACCGGCCCGAAGATCTCTTCGCGCGCGACCTTCATGGTCGGTCGCACGCCGTCGAGCACGGTGGCCTCGACGTAGAAGCCGCCGCTGTCGGCGAAGGCCTGGCGCCCGCCGAAGGCGATGCGCGCGCCTTCGCGGACGCCGGCCTCGATGTAGCCGAGCACGCGGCCGAGGTGGCCCTGGTCGATGAGCGCGCCCATCTGCGTGGCCGGGTCGAACGGATGGCCGAGGGTGATCGTCCTGGCGACCTGCTCGATCGCCGCGAGCAGGGCGTCCTTGACCGGCGCCGCGACGATCACGCGCGAACCGGCGTGGCAGGTCTCGCCCATGTTGTAGTAGATGCCCCAGGCGATGCCGGAGGCCGCCGCCTCGAGGTCGGCGTCGGCCATGACGACGTGCGGGCTCTTGCCGCCGCACTCGAGCGCGACCCGCTTCAGGTTCGACTCGCCGGCGTAGCGCATCATCAGCTTGCCGACCTCGGTCGAGCCCGTGAAGCTGATCATGTCGACGTCCGGGTGCAGCCCGAGCGGCTTGCCGGCCTCCTCGCCGAAGCCCGGCACGACGTTGAGGACACCGGGCGGCAACCCGGCGTCGAGTCCGAGCTGCGCGAGGCGGATCGCGCTCAGCGGCGACTGTTCGGCGGGCTTCAGCACCACCGAGTTGCCGGCGAGCAGTGCCGGACCCAGCTTCCAGGCGGTGATGATCAGCGGGTAGTTCCACGGCACGATCGCGCCGACGACGCCGAGCGGCTCGCGGCGGATCAGGGCGGTCTCGTTGGGCGCGGTCGGCGCGATCTCGTCGTACAGCTTGTCGGCGAATTCGGCGTAGTAGGCGATGCAGTCGGCCGCGAACGGCACGTCGACGTTGATCGAGTTCAGGATCGGCTTGCCGACGTCGAGCGTCTCGAGCAGCGCCAGGCGCTCGAGGTCGCCGCGGATCAGCTCCGCGAAGCGCAGCAGCACGCGCTTGCGCTCCTTCGGGTCGGTGCGCCGCCAGTCGCCGCGCTCGAAGGCGGCGCGCGCCGCAACGACCGCGGCATCGACGTCGACCGCCTCGCAGCGCGCGACCTTGGCGACCACGCGGCCGTCGATCGGGCTGACGTCGTCGAAGCGGCGGCCGCTCCGGGCTTCGACGTAGGCGCCGTCGATGAAGGCGCGGCCCTCGATCGAGAGTGCGGCGGCCTTGGCTTGCCACGCCGCGCGGTCGCGGCCCGGGAGAGAATCGGTCACGGCATCACCGGGCGGTCAGGACCGCGGTTGCGAATGTGAGCAGGTCGGGGTCGGCGACCGGGCGCCTGTTCGAGCGACGCATCGCCTCGTTCTCGGGGCGCGCCATCTGCTTGGCGAGCTCCGCTGGCGTCACCTGGTCGTGGCCCTCGCCGGCCAGCGACACCTTGACTCCGGCCTGCCGCAGCAGGCGGTCGAAGGCGAGCGGCAGGCGCTTGGCGTCGGCGCCCTCGCCTATCAGTGCCGCGACCGCGGCGAAGCGCCCGTCGGCGTCGGCCTCGCAGTTCCAGCCGAGCGTGACGCGCAGCGCGAGCCCGACGGCGCGACCGTGGTGCACGGGGCGCAGCGAGGCGAGCGCGTGGCCGATGTTGTGCGCGATCGCGGTGCCGCAGTTGTCGATGCCGATGCCGGCGGCCGTCGCGGCCCACTGCAGGCCGGCCCGCGCGTCGAGGTCGCGCGGTGTCTCCACCGCCCGCACCAGGTACTTCACCACCAGCCGGATCGCCTGGTGGCAATACAGATCGTTCAGCGCATTGGCGTTGGCGTTGGTCGAGGCCTCGATCGCATGCACCAGCGCGTCGATGCCGGTCGCCGCGGTCAGCGCCGCCGGCAACCCCGTCGTCAGCGCCGGGTCGAGCACGATCAGCGCCGGCTTGAGCTCGTCACCCCACAGCCAGACCTTGGCGCCAGCGGCGTCGGCCAGCACCGCCGTGCGGGTGGCCTCGGAGCCGGTACCGGAGGTCGTCGGGATGCACACCGAGACGAGTCGCGTCGCCGGGAAGGGGTTGGCGCACAGGCCGTAGTGCGCGGCAGCGGCAGCGCCGCCGGCGATGCCGGCGATGGTCTTGCCGACGTCCATCGCCGAGCCACCGCCGAGCGCGACCACGGCGGTGACGCGCTCGGCGCGCGCCAGCGCGACCGCGGCGTCCACCTGTGCCATGCTCGGGTCGCTCTTGATGTCCGAATAGGCGACCACGCCGAAGCCGGTCGCGCTGAGCGCAGCCGTGGCGGCGTCGACGCAGCCGTTCGCCTTGAGCCCGGGATCGGCGGCGAGCATCACGGCGCTGCCCTTCGGCACGCGGCCGCTCAGGCTCTGGCCGAGCGTCTCGAGGGCGCCGGCTCCCTGGACGATGTCTGGGACCCGTGCAAGCGAAACGGTGCTCATGGCTTCCTCAGGCGGCGCTCGGCGTCGCGGTGGCGCGAATCGGGGGCCGCGCGCGGCCACCGGCAGGCCGGGTCCCGCGTCAGGTCCGCGCCGGCGAGGCGCCGCCGCCGGCCTCCGACCGCGGACCTTGGCGGGCCGAAGACTTCCACAGATGGCAGGGCCGTAGAAGCCGAGAAAATGCATCGCCTCCATCGAAAATAGGCATTGGCAAGCGCCGCGGCCTTGGCCCACGCTCAGCAGCCCCGGGCCGGGTCCGGCCTGCCCCGGCGGCCGCAGCGCAGGACGTAGAATGGCGCCGGCCACGGCAGTCCGGCGGGAATCCGCCGCGGCCGGCGCGCCCCGAGGAGAGGACCGATGGACCGAGTACGGATCGACCGACGCTGGCTGCCGCTGAACGCGCTGCGCGCCTTCGAGGCGGTCGCCAAGCACGGCAGTTTCACCGGCGCCGCCAACGCGCTGCTGATCTCGCAGAGCGCCCTGTCCCGGCACGTGATCTCGCTCGAGAAGCTCATCGGCGTGCAGCTGTTCGATCGGCGGCCGCACGCGCTGGTCCTGACCGCGGCCGGCCAGCACCTGCTGCCGGTCGTCACCAAGTCGCTGGACCGCCTCGAGTACTCGCTCGACGAGATCCGCCACGCCGGCGCGCCGACCCTGCGCACGCTGCGGGTGCAGATGCCGCCGAGCTTCGCGCTGCACCTCGCGGTGCCCATCCTGCGCGACTTCCGCCGCGCCACCAGCGAGGTCGAGATCGATCTCGTCAGCCCCTACGGTATCGGCCCGCCGCCGAATGACGTCGACGTCGCGGTCGTCTACTCCAAGCCGACGGTCACCGACATGATCTCGGACCTGCTCTGGCCGGTGCGCCTCGGCATCCTCTGCCACCCGCAGCTCGCTGCGCGGCACGCCGGCAAGGACCTCGCGAGCTTCATCCGCGACAACGAGCTGATCCACGTGCGGATCGCCGACCTGCCGCGACACCACATGTGGTCGCAGCTGGTCAAACAGTCGAACTTAGGTCCGGTCGGCTTCGAGCGCGGGCTCGTGTTCGACACCGCACTGCTGGCGGTGCAGTACGCGCTTTCGGGCGAGGGCCTGGCGCTGGTCGACCTCAACCTGTTCCGCGACGACATCGCCTCCGGCCGCCTCGTGCGCCCCTTCGACGTGACGCTCGACGAGGGCTACGGCTACTACCTGATCACGCACCCGGAAGCGCTCAGCGACACCGCGATCGCGATGTTCCGCTCGTGGCTGATCGAGCATTTCGGTCCGCGCAAGGCGAGCGAGGAGTCGCCGGTGCGCCTCGCCGTGTCGAATGACTGAGGCGCGCGCGCTCGCCGGCCGCCCGGCGCGTCACCTTCCCCATCGCCACGCAGCACACGGAGTAGAGCGTCCATGACCGAGCGCGGAGATCAAGTCGAGCGCCGCCCCCGCCGCCGCCCGGCGGGCGGCACGGCCGCCGAGCCGGCCGTCGACCGGTCGCTGAGCTACCGCCACCTGACGAATCCCTTCGAGCCGCTGAAGGTGTTCTCCGACGACCACGTCGCCGCGATCCACGGGGCGGCGCTGACGATCCTCGAGACCCAGGGCATGCGCGTGCTGCTCGCCGAGGGCCGCCGGCGCTACGCCGCCGGCGGCGCCAGCGTCGACGAGCCGAGCCAGATGGTGCGCATCGACCGCGGCCTGGTCGCCGCCGCGCTCGCGACCACGCCGCGCGAGTTCACGCTGCACGCCAAGGATCCCGAGTGGCACCTGCCAATCGGCGGCCGCAACGTCGTGTTCGCGCCAACCTCGGGGCCGCCGAACATCATGGACCTCAAGGGTGGACGCCGCGCCGGCACCTTCGCCGACTTCGAGAACCTGATGAAGCTCTGCCAGAGCTTCAACGTCATCCACTCGCTCGGCGGCGGCGTCGAGCCGCAGGACGTGCCGATCCACGTACGGCACCTCGAGACGACGCGCGCGATGCTGCTGCTGACCGACAAGGTTCCGCTCGTCTATGCGCGCGGCGCCGGCCAGATCGCCGACAACTTCGAGATGATCCGCATCGCCTACGGCCTCAGCGAGGAGGAGTTCCGCTCGCGACCGTACGCCAGCTGCGTGATCAACACCAACTCGCCGCTGCAGCTCGACATCCCGATGGCCGACGGCATCATCAACTTCGCCGCCGCCGGCCAGCCGTCGATCATCACGCCGTTCACGCTCGCCGGCGCGATGGCGCCGGTGACGGTCGCCGGCGCGCTGACGCTCGCGCACGCCGAGGCCCTGGCCGGCATCGTGCTCGCGCAGATCGTGCGCCCGGGCGCGCCGATCATCTACGGCAGCTTCACCTCGAACGTCGACATGAAGTCCGGCTCGCCCGCGTTCGGTACGCCGGAGTACGTCAAGTCCTCGTTCGGCGCCGGCCAGCTGGCGCGCCACATCGGCGTGCCGTGGCGGTCCTCGAACGCGACCGCCTCGAACACGCCCGACGCGCAGTCGGCCTACGAATCGCAGATGAGCCTGTGGGGCGCACTGATGGGCGGCTGCAACTTCATGCTGCATGCGGCCGGCTGGCTCGAGAGCGGCCTGTCGACGTCCTACGAGAAGTTCATCCTCGACGTCGAGATGCTGCAGATGTTCGCCGAGACCTTCCAGCCGCTCGGCGCGACGGCCGCCGACCTCGCGCTCGAGGCGGTGGCCGAGGTCGGTCCGAGCGGCCACTTCTTCGGCTGCGCGCACACGATGGAGCGCTACCGCACCGCGTTCTACGCGCCGCTGGTGTCCGACTGGCGCAATTTCGGCCAGTGGACCGAGGCCGGCGGCCGCACCGCGACCGAGCGCGCGGCCGGCATCTGGCAGGAGACGCTGGCGCGCTACCAGGCGCCGGCGCGCGATCCGGCGGTGGTCGAGGCGATCGACGCCTTTGTCGCGCGACGCAAGGCCGAGGGCGGCGCGCCGCCGGTCAGTTGAGTCGCGCGCGGGCGAGCTTTCGGGGTCGGGGCCGCGAGCGGCCCCGGATTTAATCGTTCGACGGTGACACGGGGATCGGCATGCGCACGCACGTGAGGGTGGTGGTGATCGGCGGCGGCGTGGTGGGCGCGAGCGTGCTCTATCACCTGACCAAGGCGGGCTGGAAGGACGTGCTGCTCATCGAGCGCGCCGAGCTCACTTCAGGCTCCACCTGGCACGCGGCCGGCGGCATGCACACCGTCAACGGCGACCCGAACGTCGCCAAGCTGCAGCAGTACACGATCAAGCTCTACGAGGAGATCGAGCGGATCTCGGGCCAGTCCTGCGGCGTGCACATCACCGGCGGCGTCATGCTCGCCGGCACGGCCGAGCGCATGGACTGGCTGAAGATGGCCAAGGCGCGCGGCCGCTACCTCGGCATGGAGCTCGAGCTGATGTCGGCCGCCGAGGTGAAGAAGATCTACCCGCTGATGGACGAGAAGCATTTCGTCGGCGCGATCTACGACCCGATCGAGGGCCACGTCGATCCGTACGGCGTGACGCACGCCTATGCAAAGTCGGCGCAGATCGGCGGCGCCGAGATCGTCCGTCAGACCCGTGTCGTCGCCTGCACGCAGCGCGTCGACGGCAGCTGGGACGTGGTCACCGACAAGGGCAGCGTGCACGCCGAGCACGTGGTCAACGCCGGCGGACTCTGGGCCCGCGAGGTCGGACGCATGGTCGGCCTCGAGCTGCCGGTGCTGGCGATGGAGCACCAGTACCTGATCACCGAGGACCTGCCGGAGTTCAAGGGCCAGAAGGAGCAGCTGCACTGCATCGACTTCGAGGGCGAGATCTACATGCGCCAGGAGCGTGGCGGCATGCTGATGGGCACCTACGAGCGCGCCGGCGTGCCATGGTCGCCGCACACGACGCCGTGGGACTTCGGCCAGGACTTGTTGCCGAACGACCTCGAGCGCATCGCGCCGTCGCTGGAGGTGGGCTTCCAGCACTTCCCGCGGCTCGAGAGCGCCGGCATCAAGAAAATCGTCAACGGCCCGTTCACCTTCGCGCCGGACGGCAACCCGCTGGTCGGCCCGATCCGCGGTCTGCGCAACTACTGGGTGGCCTGCGGCGTCATGGCCGGCTTCAGCCAGGGCGGTGGCGTCGGGCTCGCGCTCTCGCACTGGATGGTCGACGGCGACCCGGGCGCGGACATCTGGGGCATGGACGTCGCGCGCTACGGCGACTGGGCGACGCTCGCCTACACCAACGCCAAGGTGCGCGAGAACTACTCGCGGCGCTTTCGCATCCGCTTCCCGAACGAGGAGCTCGAGGCCGCGCGGCCGCTGCGGACCACGCCGATCTACGAGCGCCTGACGGCCGAGAATGCCGTCTGGGGCGACTACTGCGGCCTCGAGCA
>JANYAE010000121.1 GCA_025355105.1 Pseudomonadota bacterium
CGAAGGTGTTGGCATCATTCCTTCGTACTGGCTTCCCGTCCGTAGTGCGAAAACGGTCGTTGCGGCGCGCCTGAGCAATCCCGTGCTGCAACTGGATTTCCACCAAATTCGACGGTCGGGCCGGCGCTTGCCGCCGGACGCAGAAGCGTTCGTCACCTTCCAGCGGGATTACATCGCGGATTGGGCGGAACGGTCCCGCATCCGGTCAAGTTGATCGCGGACCGTCGCCCCATACTTGCGTAGGCGGGCAAGCTCTACCGTCCGATTGATGGTCAAAGAGTCTCGTTCTGCGGCGTTGACAAGCACGAGATGTCGAAAGCCGCTCGTAGATTCGGAGAGGCCAAGCTCACTCTCTCGATTGTCTTCGGCGCGCATAGGTATCTGAAAATACACGCCTTTGTCTCAAGGTACGCCAAACTTACCGTCGCTTCTACCGCCTAGAACTTCCGCTTGGGGACGATAGACGGCGATGGATGCCGAAACCACCTTCATAATTGCCGCTGCTGGCACACGACGCCGCTCGGCATCCCATTGGCGCGTCGCTTCACCGTCACCATAATCTGGAAGGTTCGACGGCGACGCCCAGCCCCTTCGCGGCTTGGCGCACGCGCTCATCCAGGCTCAGCAGCCTAAGGCCGACGAGCGCGGAACGCGCAACGAGCAGCGATGCGAGGTGGATGGCATCGAGTGTCCGAATCGGATCACCGGGAAATGGCTGACGCGAGCGGTCAACTATCTCGCCCGCGATTCGCAGCACTTGCCAATGAGCAGCAGCCTCGATGAGGTGCGCTCGACGATCGGCAGCTTCGGCCTCCGTCAGATCCTTGAGCGCCACCGCCCGCAGCAATACGCGATCACACTCGATCACCGTCAGGTCGGACGCGACGATTACTTCGGCCTCGCCGAGTAGCCGGCGCACCGCAGGTGCGGTCGGCTCGTCAAGGAGCCATGCCAGCACTGCACTCGACTCAGCGTATAGATTCACCGACTGCCGCGCTCCTCGTCGAGCAATTGGGCGACGCTCCGCCGACGTTCACCTTGCTTGCGCGTCAGCGAGGGATATAGATCCGTTCCAGCCGGCGCGCCCAAAGTCAGAAGGCCACGTTTGGCCAGCGACTGAAGTCCCGCCGGCACCGACGGATCGCCTTGCCCTTGCCCCGGTGGCAGGAGCTCAGCCACGACTTCGCCCCTATCGGTGACCAACACGCTCTCCCCCAGTCGCACGCGGCGAAGGTATTCGCTCAGTCTATTCTTGAGGTCACGGACGCCGACGGTTTTCATGCCGAGCATTGTAGCCACTTGTGGCTACATCGTCAATGAACCGCCCAGTCGCCGCGCGCCGTGCCGCCAATGCACAGTCGGGTTGTCGCCAGGTCTAAGGTCGCATTCGACCGGACACCTCCAGACCGAAGCCAGGCGATTCCATCCCCGGCGCTCCCGAGCATCTGCAGGCTTCAAGCGACGGGCCGCCTCCAGACATCATCAGATGATTGCAAACTCCTGATGTACGTGGAGATGCGGCAGGGTCAGAGGTCGGCCTGCCTCGGATCGAAGCTCTCGAAATGTCGGATAATGCTGCTCCATTAGCGGATACAGCAGCGTCGCTTCCGGGCGATGACGGGCGTAGCCCCGGGGGATCGAGAAATGGCGGCGCGCGGGTCGGCCGCGCGCGGGTGGCGGCGGACACGGTCTGCGTTCCTGGAGCGGGCGGGGACGCAACAGACCATGGGGCAACAGGCTAGAGCGGACTCCCCAATTCTGGTGTGTTCGAGCAGAAATGCCTGACCGCGGTTTACGAATCCCGAGATTCAGTCACCTTGAGTGACTCCTGCCGACGAAAGACAAACCCTGAGTCGAGTTTGGCCCGCATCTTCCCGGAATCCCCGAGCTGCATCTACTCGCGGCAGCGAACTATGAAGCGCAGCGCTCCTCACTCCCACTCGATCGTCGCCGGTGGCTTGCCGGAGACGTCGTAGACCACCCGCGACACGCCGGCCACCTCGTTGACGATGCGCAGCGAGACGTGACCGAGGAAGTCGTAGGGCAACCGCGACCAGTGCGCCGTCATGAAGTCGACGGTCTCGACTGCCCGCAGCGCGATCACCCAGTCGTACTTGCGGCCGTCGCCCATCAC
The DNA here is from genome assembly GCA_025355105.1 of Pseudomonadota bacterium. Classification (GTDB taxonomy): domain Bacteria; phylum Pseudomonadota; class Gammaproteobacteria; order Steroidobacterales; family Steroidobacteraceae; genus CAIKZZ01. Next base: position 2,135 of record JANYAE010000121.1, read on the forward strand.
GGCGACCGATCGCACCGGCAGGAACACCGCGAACGCCTGGCTGACCTTGTCGTAGAGCTCGTGCTTGCGCAGTTCCTCGATGAAGATCGCGTCGGCCTTGCGCAACAGATCCGCGGCCGCGCGAGTCACCGGCCCGAGGATCCGCACGCCGAGCCCGGGACCCGGGAACGGATGGCGGAACACCATCTCGCGCGGCAGGCCGAGCTCGAGCCCGAGACGGCGCACCTCGTCCTTGAAGAGCTCGCGCAGCGGCTCGAGCAGCTTGAGCTTCATCTTCTCGGGCAGGCCGCCGACGTTGTGGTGCGACTTGATGACGTGGGCCTTGCCGGTCTTGGCGCCCGCCGACTCGATGACGTCGGGGTAGATCGTGCCCTGCGCGAGCCAGCGGATGCCCCGCAGCTTCTTGGCCTCGGCGTCGAACACCTCGATGAACAGCCGGCCGATGATCTTGCGCTTCGCCTCCGGGTCCTCGACGCCGGCCAGCTCCGCGAGGAAGCGCTCGCTCGCGTCGACGCGCAGCACCTCGACACCCATGTGGGCGGCGAAGGTCGCCATGACCTGGTCCCCCTCGCCGAGGCGCAGCAGCCCGTGGTCGACGAAGACGCAGGTCAGCTGCTTGCCGATCGCCCGGTGCAGCAGCGCCGCGACCACCGAGGAGTCGACGCCGCCGGAGAGCCCGAGCAGCACGCGCTCCGGGCCGACCTGGTCGCGCACGCGGTCGATCAGGTCACGGGCGATGTGGCCGGCGTCCCACAGCGCGTCGCAGGCGCAGAACTCGCGCACGAAACGTTCCAGCAAGCGCGTGCCCTGGCGCGTGTGCGTGACCTCCGGATGGAACTGCACGGCGTAGTAGCGCCGCAGCGGGTCCTCCATCGCCGCGAGCGGCGCGTTGTGCGAACTGGCGGTGGCCCGGAAGCCGGGCGGCAGCACCTCGACCCGGTCACCGTGGCTCATCCAGACGTCGAGCACGCCGGTGCCTTGCGGCCCCGGGCGGTCGCAGATGCCGCGGAACAGCGCCGAATCACCGCTCGCCTCGACCTCGGCGTAGCCGAACTCACGCTGCGTCGAGGCCAGCACCCGGCCGCCGAGCTGGGCGGCCATGGTCTGCATGCCGTAGCAAATGCCGAGCACCGGCACGCCGAGCCGGAACACCGCGTCGGGGGCGCGCGGCGCCGCGGTCTCGGTGACCGACTCGGGGCCGCCCGAGAGGATGACGCCGCGCGCGCCGAAGGCCTCGACCGCCGCGTCGCTGACGTCCCAGGGATGGATCTCGCAGTAGACGCCGAGCTCGCGGACGCGCCGCGCGATCAGCTGTGTGTACTGCGCGCCGAAGTCGAGGATCAGGATGCGGTGCGCGTGGATGTCACGCGGATCGGCGGACGCAGGAGTGGAGTTCACGGTTTCAGCTGACCCGGTAGTTCGGAGCTTCCTTGGTGATCGTCACGTCGTGGACGTGACTCTCGCGCACGCCGGCGTTCGTGATGCGCACGAAACGCGGCTTCTGCCGCAGTTCCTCGATGCTGTTGCTGCCGGTGTAGCCCATCGCGGCGCGCAGGCCGCCGGTCAGCTGGTGCAGGATCGCGACCACGCTGCCCTTGTACGGCACGCGGCCCTCGATGCCCTCCGGTACCAGCTTCTCGAGCTCGGTGGTGGTGTCCTGGAAGTAGCGGTCGGCCGAGCCGTTGCGCTGCGCCATGGCGCCGAGCGAGCCCATGCCGCGATAGGCCTTGTAGGAGGCGCCCTGGTAGAGCTCGACCTCGCCGGGCGACTCCTCGGTACCGGCGAACAGTCCGCCGATCATCACGCAGTGCGCGCCGGCCGCGAGCGCCTTGGCGATGTCGCCGGAGAAGCGGATACCGCCGTCGGCGATCAGCGGCACGCCGCTCGCGGCCAGCGCGCGCGCGACGTTCGCGACCGCGCTGATCTGCGGCACGCCGACGCCGGCGACGATGCGAGTGGTGCAGATCGAACCCGGCCCGATGCCGACCTTGACGCCGTCGGCGCCGGCGTCGACCAGCGCGAGCGCAGCCTCGGCGGTGACGATGTTGCCGCCGACGACCTCGAGGTCGCCGTAGGCCTTCTTGATCCGCGCGACCATCTCGAGCACACCCTTGGAGTGGCCATGCGAGGTGTCGACGACGACCACGTCGACGCCGACCTCGCGCAGCTGCGCGACGCGGTCGATCGTGTCGGGGCTGGTGCCGACCGCGGCGCCGGCGCGCAGTCGCCCGCTCGCGTCCTTGCAGGCGCGCGGGAACTCGGTCGCCTTCTGGAAGTCCTTGACCGTGATCATGCCCTTGAGGCGCCCGGCGGCGTCGACCACCAGCACCTTCTCGATGCGGTGCTTGTGCAGCAGCGTGAGCACCTCGTCCTTCGGCGCGTTCTCGCGCACCGTGATGAGGCGCTCCTTCGGCGTCATCACGGTCGTCACCGGCGCGTCGTAGCGCTGCTCGAAGCGCAGGTCGCGGTGCGTGACGATACCGACGACCTCGAAATCCGTGGTCACGACCGGTACGCCCGAGATGCCCTTGGCGCGGGTCAGGTCGATGACCTCGCGAATCGTCTTGTCCGGGGTGACCGTGATCGGGTCGGAGATCACGCCGCTCTCGTACTTCTTGACGCGCAGCACCTCACGCGCCTGCGCGGCCGCCGTCATGTTCTTGTGGATGATGCCGATGCCGCCTTCCTGCGCGAGCGTGATCGCGAGACGCGCCTCGGTGACCGTGTCCATCGCCGCCGAGACCGTCGGCAGGTTGAGGCGGATGTTGCGGGTCAGCCGGGTCGACAGGTCGACGTCGCGCGGCAGTACGTCGGAGTACGCCGGGACGAGCAGCACGTCGTCGAAGGTGAGCGCTTCTTCGTCGATACGCATGGGCGTTCCTCTGCCGCAACTCTTTGCGGCGGGGCCGATGCGGCGCGCACTGGCTCCGCCGGGGAGCCTGGGTAAAGCCGGGCAGTTTACCCGCACTCACCCGCCTCGTAAACAGGCGCCGCGGGCCTCGGCAGCCGGCGGCGATCGGTAAGATCCAGACCATGCAGCGACCAACCGATTCCGCGCCGCGCCGCGAGGTCTACACCGTCTCGCGCCTGAACCGCGAGGCGCGGCTGCTGCTCGAGGCCGGGCTGCCGCCGTGCTGGATCGAGGGCGAGCTCTCCAACCTCGCGCGCCCCTCCTCCGGCCACTGGTACTTCACGCTCAAGGACGCCGACGCGCAGGTGCGCTGCGCGATGTTCAGGAACGCCAACGCACGTGTCCGCGTCGCGCCCAAGGACGGTATGCACGTGCTGGTGCGGGCGCGCGTCAGCCTGTACGAGGCGCGCGGCGAGTACCAGCTGATCGCCGAGCAGCTCGAGGAGGCCGGCGAAGGCGCGCTGCGGCGCCGCTTCGAGGAGCTGAAGGCGCGGCTCGCCGCCGAGGGTCTGTTCGACACCGAGCTCAAGCGCCCGCTGCCGCGCCTGCCGCGGCGCATCGGCGTCGTCACCTCGCCGACCGGCGCGGCGATCCGCGACATCCTGCACGTGCTGGCGCGGCGTTTCCCGGCGGTGCCGGTGCTGATCTACCCGGTGCCGGTGCAGGGTGCCGGCGCCGCGACCGAGATCGCCGCCGCCATCCGGCTCGCCTCCGAGCGGCGCGATGCCGATGTGCTGATCGTCGCCCGTGGCGGCGGCTCGCTCGAGGACCTGTGGGCCTTCAACGAGGAAGCAGTCGCGCGCGCGATTCGCGCCTCTGCCATCCCGGTGGTCAGCGGCATCGGCCACGAGGTCGACTTCACGATCGCGGACTTCGCGGCCGACCTGCGCGCGCCGACGCCGTCGGCGGCCGCCGAGGCCGTCGTGCCGGACCGCGCCGAGTGGCGGCGGACCGTGACCGCTACCCAGCAGCGCCTCGGGCGCGCGTGGCAGCGTCTCGGCAGGCAGGCCGGCGAACGGCTCGCGTGGCTCGCACGGCGCCTTGAACTCACCCACCCTCGCACGCGCCTCGCGGCGCGAGCCCAGCGGCTCGACGAACTGGAGGGGCGGCTGGGACGCGCCCTCAGGCGAGAGCTGGCGCAGGCCGGCGCGCGACTTGCCGCCGCGGCACGCACGCTCAATGCGGTGAGCCCGCTGGCAACGCTCGAACGCGGCTACACGATCGTGGTCCGCGCCGACGGGCAGCTGGTGCGCGCGGCCCGCGACCTCGCTCCTGGAGACGAAGTGACCGGCCGGACCGCCGCCGGCAGCTTCGCGGCCTCCGTGACCACCGTGAGGCCCTGAGCGGCGCAGCGCCGCGCTTCGTTGCGCGCGCGGCTCAGCGGCCCTTCCTGTGCTTGACGAGCCGGCGGCGCTGCTGCTTCTGCCGCGCATTGAGCTCGTTGCGCCGGCCGGCGAACGGGTTGGTCTCGGCGCGGAACTCGACCTTGACGGGCGTACCGTGCAGCTTGAACGCCTCGCGATAGGTGTTGATGAGATAGCGCCGGTAGGCCTCCGGCACGTGCGACACCTGGTTGCCGTGCACGATGATCAGCGGCGGGTTCTTGCCGCCCTGGTGGGCGTAGCGCAGCTTGATCCGCCGGCCACGCACCAGCGGCGGCTGGTGCGCCTCGAGCGCCTTCTCGAGCACCCGCGTCAGCTCCGGGGTCGGCAGTTCCTTGAGCGCCGCGCGCGCCGCGCGCCGCGCCGCGCCGAGCAGGTCGCCGACGCCGGTGCCGTGCAGCGCCGAGATGAAGTGCTGCGGCGCGAAGTCGAGAAATGGCACCTTGAGGGCCAGCTGGTTCTTGATGTGGTCGCGCTGGTCCGGCGGGATGTGGTCCCACTTGTTGATCGCGAGGATCAGCGCCCGGCCGCGCTCGGCGACGTGACCGAGCAGCGTCGCGTCCTGCTCGGCGACCGTTTCGTGCGCATCGAGCACGCCGATCACGACGTGCGCGTCGTCGATCGCCTGCAGCGCCTTGATGACGCTGAACTTCTCGACCGCGCCCTCGACGCGGGCGCGGCGCCGCACCCCCGCGGTGTCGATCAGCACGTAGCGGTGGCCGTCGCGCTCGAAGGGCACGTGCACGCTGTCGCGGGTGGTGCCCGGCTCGTCGAAGGCGACCAGGCGGTCCTCGCCGATCAGCCGGTTGATCAGCGTCGACTTGCCGACGTTCGGCCTGCCGACGACCGCGATACGGATCGCGTCGGGATCGAGGTCCGGCTGCTCCGCGGTCGAGACCACGAGGCCGGCGAGCATCTGCTCGACCAGCGCGGTCAGGCCCTCGCCGTGCGCCGAGGAGATCGCCACCGGCTGGCCGAGCCCGAAGCGCTGGAACTCGCCGGCAGCGACGTCGGCATCCTGGCCTTCGCTCTTGTTGGCGGCGACGATCACCGGCTTGCCGGTGCGCCGTAGCCGCGCGGCGACGAAGTGATCCTCCGGGGTCGGACCGGAGCGCGCGTCGACCACGAACACGACGCGGTCGGCCTCCATCACCGCGCGCTCGGTCTGCGCCGCCATCAGCGTCTCGACGCCGGATGGCGCGACCACGAGACCGCCGGTGTCGACGACGATGTAGTGGCCGCCGCGGCGGCCGTAGCCGTACTGCCGGTCGCGGGTCAGCCCCGGCAGGTCCGCGACCAGCGCGTCGCGCGTGCCGGTGAGCACGTTGAAGAGCGTCGACTTGCCGACGTTGGGGCGCCCGACGATGGCGATGACCGGCAGCATGCGCCCCACGCGCGGATCATTTCCGCGGCTGGGCGCGCAACGCGTACAGCTCGCCGGAGTCGTTCTGCAGGTACACGAAGCCGCCGGCGGCGACCGGGGCGTTCGTGAAGCGCGTGCCGCCGGCCGAGATCCGGCCGATCAGCGCGCCGCTCGACTGGTCGAGCCAGTGAACGTAGCCCTCGAAGTCGGCCACCACCAGCGCGTCGCCGTCGACCGCCGGCGCCGACAGCCCGCGCCGCGCCAGCCGGTCCTGCTGCCAGGCCGGCGTGCCGTCTCGGCGCCGCATCGCGACCACCATGCTGTCGGCGCTCGTCATGTAGAGCGTCTCGCCGGCGAGCGCGATGCCGCGGTTGCTCGAGGCCTCGCGCGACCACCAGATCTGGCCCGAATCGAGCGCGATCATCGCCACGCGACCCTGGAAGCCGGCGACGAACACGTCGTGGCCGGAGACCGCGAGCGTGCCGTCGATGTCGACCAGGCGCTCGAGCTCGGTCTTGCCGCGCGGCGGGCTGACCGCCGTGTCCCACAGCACGTCGCCGTTGCTGACGCCGTAGGCGGCCACCTTGCCGTTGTCGAAGCCGCAGACCACGGTGTCGCCGGCCAGCACCGGCCGCGACACGCCGCGCAGCGTCAGGCGCGGCACCTGCTGTTCGTTGCTCCACAGCTCCTTGCCGGTGTCCGGCGCGAGCCCGCGCACCCGGCCGTCGACGGTGCGCACGATCACGGCCTGCGGCGCGATCGCCGGCGCCGCCAGCACCTCGCCCGAGAGGCGCACCAGCCAGCGCTGCGCGCCGGTCGCGGCATCGAGCGCGATCAGCTGGCCGTCGCTTGAGCCGGCGACCACGAGGCCGGCGCCGACCGCCGGCCCGCCGGCCAGCGCGAGCTTGGTGTCCTTACGCCACAGCGTCCGCCCTGAGCTGCCCTCGAAGGCGGCGATGCTGCCGCCGCCGCCGGCCGCGTAGACCTTGCCGGCCTCGACGACCGGCGCGAGCCCGAGCCGCAGCGATTCGTCCTTGCCGCCGAGCCCGGCGCTCCAGACGCGCTCGACCGCGAGCTTGGCGTCGATCGCGACCAGCGTCGCCGGCGGCTCGATGTCCTTGTCGCTGTCGCAGCCGACCAGCAGCACGGCGAGCGCGGCCGCGACCGCCCAGTTACGGGAGAAGCAGGTGCGCATCACGGCTTCTGGCCGGCGACGGCCGCAGCCGCCGGCGCCGGCGGCTCGAGCGCCGCGATCTTGAGTTGCAGCAGGTCGCGGTCGACGCCGGCCGACTTCGAGGCGAGCGCCTCGCGCCAGGCGGCGAGCGCGCCGGCGTGATCGCCCTTGTCGAGCAGCACGTCGCCACGCACGTCGGCGAAGGCCGGCGAGGTGGTGCCGGGCGGCGCGGCGGCGAGCGTCGCGAGCGCGAGGTCCGGCTTGCCGTCCGCGCGCTGCACGCGCGCGAGCCGCAGGCGCACGACCATCGCGAGGTCGTTGTCGTGGGTGCTCTTGAGGACGGTGTCGAGCAGGCCCGCGGCGTCGCCGAGCTTGCCGCCCTCGACGTCGAAGCGTGCCAGCGCGAGCGCGGCGAGGTCACAGTACGGCGTGCGGCTGTAGGACTCGCGCAGTTCCTTGACGATCCGGCCGGCGCCCTCGGCGTCGCCGCGGCCGAGCGCGTCGATCGCCGCCTCGTACTTCTGGCTGGCGGTGGCCGACTGCCGGTCGCCGTAGCCCTTCCATTGCTGCCAGCCGACGAACAGGCCGATCGTGATCACCACGCTCGCCAGCGCCCATGGCGCGTTTTCCTTGAGCGTCGCGCGCAGCCAGTCGATCTGCTGCCGTTCGGACAGATACTCTTCCACGAACTTCTCCCGCCTGTAGGTCGTCGTTCAGCGGCCCGGATCTTGCCGGGTCGCCCCACCATCGTCCACCGGCGCCGCCGCCACCAGCCGCGCGAGGCACGCCGGCAGCGCTTCGAAGCCGCAATCCTCCTGCGCGCCGCCGCCCCGCAGCGGCTTGACCGCCGCGACGCCGCGCGCGAGCTCGTCCTCGCCGAGCACGACGGCGACGGCGGCACCGCTCTTGTCGGCGCGCTTGAACTGCGCCTTGAAGCTGCCGCCGCCGATGTCGGTCTCGAGCCGCAGCGCCGGCAGCGCGTCGCGCACCCGCTCGGCGAGCTGCAGGCCCGCCGCGGCCGCAACCGGTCCGGCGAGCACGAAGTAGACCTGCGGTAGTTCGGCAGGCGCGGCGCAGCCAAGTTCCTGCATCAGCATCACGATCCGCTCCATGCCGAGCGCCCAGCCGATCGCCGGGGTCGGCGTGCCGCCGAGCTGCGGCACGAGCCCGTCGTAGCGGCCGCCGGAGCAGACCGCGTTCTGCGAGCCGAGCGCGTCGGTGACCCACTCGAAGACCGTGCGGCTGTAGTAGTCGAGGCCGCGCACCAGGCGCGGGTTGACCGTGTAGCCGACGCCGGCGGCGTCGAGGCGGGCCCGCAGGCCGTCGAAATGCTCGCGCGAGGCGGCGTCGAGATGGTCGGTCAGCAGCGGCGCCGCGGCGATCAGCGCGGCGAGGTCCGGGTTCTTGCTGTCGAGGATGCGCAGCGGGTTGCCGCCGAGGCGCCGGCGGCTGTCGGCGTCGAGCACCGATTCGTGCGCCGTGAAGTAGGCCCGCAGCACCTCGCGGTAGGCGGCGCGCGCCTCGGCAGTGCCGAGCGAGTTGATCTCGAGCCGCACGCGGCTGATGCCGAGCACGCGCCACAGCCGCGCCGAGAGCAGGATCAGCTCGGCGTCGATGTCCGGGCCCTCGTAGCCGAAGGCCTCGGCGTCGATCTGGTGGAACTGCCGGTAGCGTCCCTTCTGCGGGCGCTCGCCGCGGAACATCGGCCCGAAGGTGAACAGGCGGTGCCGCTGGTTGTGCAGCAGGCCATTGGAGATCGCGGCGCGCACGATCCCGGCTGTGCCCTCCGGACGCAGCGCGAGGCTGAGGCCGTCGCGGTCCTCGAAGGTGAACATCTCCTTCTCGACGATGTCGGTGTACTCGCCGATCGCGCGCTTGAACAGCTGCGTGCGTTCCAGCACCGGCACGCGGATCTCGCGGTAGCCGTACTGCGCGAACACCGCGCGCGCCGCGGCCTCGAGGCGCTGCCACCAGCGCGCCTCGTCGGGTAGCACGTCGTTCATGCCGCGCAGCGGCTCGATGATCTCGCTCAAGACGACCGGTTCCTCGGGTGAATTACTGGGCGGCGCCGTCGCGGCCGACGACGAAGCGGGCGGTCGCCGCGGCGCGCCGCCCCTGCGGCACGTTGACCGTGCGCTCGCCGACGGTCAGGCGGGCGCCGTCGGCGAAGCCGAGAAACACCCGCCACGGCCCGGGGCCCTGCGCGCTCAGCGTCTCGCCCGGATGCACGAGGTCGTAGACGAGCCGCGCGCCGCCGGGCGCGTAGACCTCCACCCAGCACTCGCGGACGCCGTGGATCACCAGCGCCTCCTCGCGCGTGGCCGTCGCGGCCGCCGCGCGGTGACGGGCCGCAGGCGCCGCGGCCGGGGTCGCCGGCACGGCGGCAGGCAGCGGCGCCGGCGCCGTCTCGACGGGCCGCGGACCGGTCTCGGCAAGCGCCTTGGCCGGCTCCGGCGGCGACGCGTCGGCGGAAACCGGCTGCTGCGCGGACAGCAGCGTGCCGACCACCGGCGCCTCGTGCTCGGCCGCGGCCCGCGTCTCGGCGCTGAGCGCGTTGCGTGCGTGGCTGCCCCACCACCAGTAGGCGCCGACGGCGAGCAGCAGCGCCGCCGCCGCCCACAGCAGCGGCGCCGGCGGCAGGCTCATCGGCGCGGCCTTGACCGGCCCGACGCTCATCGCCGGGATCAGCGTCGGGTGGCTCGGTCCGCCGGACAGCGCGTCGTAGGCCGCGAGCACCTCCTCGACCGGCAGGCCGAGCACGCCGGCGTACTTGCGCAGGAAGCCCTTGGCGTAGACCGGCGCGTCGAAGGCGCCGAAGTCGTTCGCCTCCATCGCGACGACCATGCGCGGCGCGACGTGCAGCGTTTCGGCGACCGCGCCGAGCGCGAGCCCGCGCTGCTCGCGCGCCGCGCGCAGGCGCGCGCCCGGGCCCGGCTGAGCCGGGCCGG
>JANYAE010000131.1 GCA_025355105.1 Pseudomonadota bacterium
CACCTCACGCAGCGCCCGCGCGCGCGCGCGCGCCGCCGGCGGCAGCCGCTCGAGGCGCAGGTCGTCGCCGAGCGCCTCCCAGACCGTCAGCGTCGGCGCATCGCCGATCAGCGTCGACAGCGCCTCGAGCCCGAGTCCGCACCACGGCGCGCGCAGCAGCGCGAGCCAGGCGATGCGGTCCGCCCGGTGCGTCAGCGCGCGCGTCAGCGCGATCAGGTCGCGCACCGCGAGGCGCTCGGCGAGCGGCACGAGATCGACCCCCTGGTGGCCGATGCCGCGCGCCCGCAGCAAGGTGGCGACCGGCGTCAGTTGCGGCCGGCCGCGGCCGAGCACGACGATGCGCGCGGCGGGGGCCGCGTCGAGCTCGCGCGCGACGATCGCGACGACGCGCGCCGCCTCCTCGGCCGGACTCGCGTCAGGCAGCATCTCGAGGTGCACCGCCGGCCCGGCGAGCGGCGCCCGGGTCGGCTGCGAGCCGACGTGACACACCGCGCCACGCGCCAGATCCTCCACCGGCGGCAGCACCGCGGCGAAGCTCGCGTTGAACCACTCGACCAGCGCCGGCCGCGAACGGAAGTTGGCCTCGAGAGCGAGCGCCGCCGGGCGCAGCGCGCCGAGGCCGGCGGCGCGGATCTCGAGGAACAGGCTGACGTTGGCCTCGCGAAAGCCGTAGATCGACTGCATCGGATCGCCGACCAGGAACAGCGTGCGACCATCGCCTGGCTGCCAGCCGGAGGTGAGCCGCTCGATCAGCGCGACCTGCGGCGCCGAGGTGTCCTGGAACTCGTCGACCAGGATGTGCTCGATGCGCTCGTCGAGCGCGATCGTGAGGTCGGTCGGCTCGTCCGGCGTGCCGAGCGCGTCGAGCGCGGCGCGCGACACGGCGACGAAGTCGACGCGGCCGCGCTCGGCGAACACCTGCTGCAGGCGCGCCGCGGCGCCGAGCAGCAGCTCGTGCAGCGCCTCGAGCACGCGCCACTCGGCGTCCGGGTAGCGCGGTGCCGGCAGGCTGCGCAGCGCATCGAGCGCCCGTCTCAGCGCTGCGTCGGTCGCGAGCGCCGCGAGCCCGGCGGTGAACTCGGCCTTGTCCTCTTTGGCCTCCTTCGGAAAGCCGTTCTGGACGTTGACGGCCTTGCGCCAGCGACCGTCGCCGGTGAGCAGCAGCCGCGCGAGCGCGCGCCACGCCGGCAGCATCGCGATGCCCTGCGGCCACGGCCACGGCGGCGCCGCCGCGAGCGCGCTCTGGTCGTCGTCCGCCGCCGGCAAGCGGCCGGCGGCGGCGCTCGCGAGCGCGACGAGGCGCGCCGGGCCACTCTCGGCGAGCGCGACCGCGGCGACGGCGAGCACCGCACTGATCTGCTCGCCGAGCGCCGCCTCGAGCGTCGCGCGCAGCGAGCCGCCGCCGGCCTCGCCGGCGGAGCGCACGATCAGGCGCAGCCAGCGCTCGCGGCTCGCGAGCATGCGCAGCAGCTGGTCGCGGACGCGCTCGCTGTCGTTGTCGGCGTGCTCGAGCACCGTGGCGACCGCCGCGGCGAGCGGCCCGCCATCGTCGAGCGCGGCGAGCGTGCGCTCGGCGGCCAGCGCGTAGAGCTCGGCCGGCCGGGTCTCGACGCTGAGCCCGACGCCGGCGCGCGACAGCACCGGCAGGCGGGCCGCGAGCCAGTGGTTGAGCGCGTCGATCGTCTGGATGCGCAGCTGCGCCGGCTGTTCCGCGAGCGACCAGCCGAGGCGCTGCCCGTGCGCGAGTACCGCGGCCGCCTGGCGCAGCGTGACGGCGTCGGCCAGGTCCTTGGGCGGCGTGCCGGCGGCGGCGCGGGCGAAGGCATCCTGCACGCGCTCGCGCATCTCGGCCGCGGCCTTGTTGGTGAAAGTGATGGCCAGCACCGCCTCAGGGCGCGCGACGCGCGCGAGCAGCGCCAGGTAGCGCTGCGTCAGCAGCGTCGTCTTGCCCGAGCCTGCCGGCGCCTGGACGATGAACGAGGTGCCGGGCTCGAGCGCGCGCTCGCGCGCCGCGGCATCCGGCGCCGCTGCGCGCGGCTCACTCATCGTCCGCTCCTGCCGGCTCGTCGGCGGCCAGCGCCGGCGTCGTCACGCGGCACAGCGTCGCGAGCGGACAGTGTTCGCAGGCGCCCGCCGCGGGATCCACCGCCGCGTTGCCGGCCGCGAAGCCGGCGGCGAGGCCTTGCACCGCCGCGCGCCAGCCGGCGACGAGTGCGTCCCAGTCGAGGCCACGCAGCTCGACGCTGCGCGCTGCGGCGAGCGCGCCGACGTCCGGCAGCACGCCGTCGCGCGCGGCGACGCCGGCGAAGGGCCTGCTGACGTGCGCGAGGCGCGCGATCGCCACCGCCACCGGCGCCGGATCGCGCAGCGTCGCGTACACCGGCAGCTGCACCGGATCCGGCCGCGCACCGGTCCAGCGGCGCTGCCCGCCGCGACCGGTCTTGTAGTCGAGCAGCACGGTGGCGCCGTCGGCCAGCCGGTCAACGCGGTCCACGCGCACCTCAAGCGACAGGCCGGCCGGCGTCAGCCGGTGGCTGTGCTCGCATTCGATGACCTCGAACGCCTCGCGCGCGAGCTCGGCGTGCAGCAGCCTCAGGATCACCCGCTCGAGCCAGTCGCGTTCGAGATCAACGAGCCGCGAGGCCGGCAGCCGCGCCCGCTCGGCCGCGAACGCGTGCGCGACCGCGGCCTGCACCGCGGCGGCGCGAGCGGCGGGATCGAGCGCGGCAAGCGCCGCCTGCGAGCGCAGCCTGCCCCACAGCTCGGCAAGCGCGGCGTGCGCGAGCTGGCCGCGCAGCCGCTTCGGCAGGCCGATCGACGGCGACTCGAGCGCGCGGGCCTCCAATCGCAATTCGGCGGCCGCGCGGAACGGGCACTTTGCCATCAGCTCGAGCACGCGCACGCCGCCGCCGACGCGCGCGCCGTGCGGCCACGGCGGCAGGCCGGCATCCTGCCACGGCTCGACGCGCCGCGCGGCGCGGATCCCCGCCGCACGCGGCGGCCGCGGCGACGGCAGCTCGAGGGCCGGCGCCGGCGGCAGCAGCGCCGAGCGGCGGCGGGTCACGTCGCCGTCGGCGAGCGCGACGCTGAGCACGAGCTCGCCGCCGGCGCGCTGCCAGCCGGCCAGCGCCTGGCGGGCCGC
>JANYAE010000135.1 GCA_025355105.1 Pseudomonadota bacterium
CGTCGTGCTTGCCCTCCTGGCCGGGGTCGTCCGGCGCTCGGTGCGGCGACTCGGCGCCGCGGACGTCCGCGGCGGTGCCCGCGCCGCGCTGCGTGAGCTGAGCCAGGTAGTCGGGCCGTGCGTTGTCCTGCAGATCGGCGACCGCATCGTGCACCAGGAGCACCTCGAGCGGCGGCGCGTCCGGAGTGCCCGCCGTCTGCGACGGCGCGAAGCTGATGCCGAGGATCACGAGCGCGTGCAGGGAGCCCACCAGGAACGTCGTCGTCAGCAGCCGGTCGCGCGCCGGCGGCAGCGCCTCGCGCTGCTTCGCGAGCTCGTCGAGCAGCATCGTGTCTGACACGGGCGCGATTATACGCCCGCCTGCAGCGGGTCAGCGGCGGGTTGCGGGCCGCCGCTCAGGCGCCCCGGCTCGCGAGCCGCCGTTCGAGGGCGTCGATCACCAGGCCGCCGATGTTGGTGCGGAACTCCTTGTCGATCTCGCGGATGCCGGTCGGGCTCGTGACGTTGATCTCGGTAATGAAGCCGCCGATGACGTCGAGGCCGACGAACAGCATGCCGCGCTCGCGCAGCGTCGGGCCGATCTGCGCGCACAGCCAGCGATCGCGGTCGTTGAGCGGCCGGCCGACGCCGCGCGCGCCGGCGGCGAGGTTGCCGCGGTTGTCGGCGGCGGTCGGGATGCGGGCCAGCGCGTAGGGCACCGGCTCGCCGTCGATCAGGATCACGCGCGAGTCGCCGGTCGTGACGATCTCCGGCAGGTAGCGCTGCACGATCGCGTAGTGGCTGCCGTACTCGGTCAGCGTCTCGAACACCACGCTCGCGTTCTTGTCGCCGCGGTCGATGACGAAGATCGAGCGACCGCCCATGCCATAGAGCGGTTTGCAGACGATCTTGCCGTGCTCGCGCAGGAAGGCGTGCATGTCGCCCATGTCGCGCGTGATCAGCGTCGGCGCGCAGCACTCGGGGAACCACGCCGTGTACACCTTTTCGTTCATGTCGCGGAGGCCCTGCGGCCGATTCACGACCAGGCTGCCGGCGACCTCGGCCCGCTCGAGGATGTAGGTGGTGTAGATGTACTCGGTGTCGAACGGCGGATCCTTGCGCATCAGGATCACGTTCATGTCGGCGAGCGGCCGCTCCACCGGCGCGCCGAGCGTCGCCCAGCCGGCGAGGTCGTGCTTGACCGCGAGCGGCGCCAGCCGCCCCATCGCCTGACCGTCGCGCAGCCACAGGTGCCGTTGCTCGGCGTAGTGCAGTTCCCAGCCGCGCGCCTGGGCGGCGAGCAACATGCCGAGCGAGGTGTCCTTGGCAGGCTTGATGTCGCCAATCGGGTCCATGACGACACCGAGGCGTACCGGGGCGGGCATACGACGATCTCCGAGGACGCAGGTGAGCGGCCGTGGAGCGGCCGACACGCGTATTTGTGATGCGGATCACCCTCGAGGGGGTGCCACGCCATAGTACACCTGCACATCGGCCGCGCCGCCCGCGGCCGATGGCGGCCGCGGCACTCAGAAGGCGTTGAACTGTGAACTGTGTCGGAGCGCAACATGGCTGTCTCCGGCTTGATATGTTAAAACCCGTCGGTTATTCGGAGCCAGCCGCTTGGGCGCGGACACGCCTCGCGTGCAGTCGGCCCGGCCGGCCCGAAGTCAGGTGCAAGTGATGGATAACGCAGCGCAATCAGCTCCCAAGTCCCGGCTCGCGGGTCTGAAGGTGCTCGTCATTGACGACAGCAAGACGATCCGGCGTACCGCGGAGACGCTGCTGTCGAAGGAAGGCTGCGAGGTCTACACGGCCGTCGACGGCTTCGACGCCTTGTCCAAGATCGCCGACCACCAGCCGGACGTCGTGTTCGTCGACATCATGATGCCGCGGCTCGACGGCTACCAGACCTGCTCGCTGATCAAGCACAACAAGGTCTTCCGCTCGATCCCGGTGATCATGCTGTCGTCCAAGGACGGCCTGTTCGACCGGGCCCGCGGCCGGATCGTCGGCTCCGAACACTATCTGACCAAGCCCTTCACGCGCGACGAGCTCCTGTCCGCGATCGAGCAGCATGTGAACCCCGCGGCGGCGGCGGCCTCCTGAGCTGGGGACTCGGCATGGCACTCATCCTGATCGTCGATGACTCGCCGACCGAGGTGCACGTCATCCGCAAGGCGCTCGAGAAGCATGGCTACCAGACCGCGGCGGCGGCCGACGGCGCCGAGGGCATCCGGCTCGCCAAGTCGATGAAGCCGGACCTGATCTTCATGGACATCGTGATGCCGGGCGTCAACGGCTTCCAAGCGACGCGCACGCTGGCCAACGACCCGGAGACCAAACGCATCCCGGTGATCATGGTCACCAGCAAGTCGCAGGAGACCGATCGCATCTGGGGCATGCGCCAGGGCGCCGTCGGCTATCTAGTCAAGCCCGTCTCGGCCGAGCAGCTGGTCGAGAAGGCGCAGGCGGCGCTGGCCGGGTGAGCGCCGCGATGCCGCAGCCGTCGAGCTTGCGCGAGCTTCGCGATCGCCCCTTCGAACTGCTGCGCGAGCTCGAGCGGCGCGGCCGTATCGCGGCCGGTGGGCGGGACGCGGCCGAGGGGCGGGAATGGGTCGGCGTCGCCTTCCGGCTCGGGCCGGAGAGTTTCCTGGTGGCGCGCGAGGAGACCCGCGAGGTCATGTCGCTGCCGCCGGGGCTGACGCGGGTGCCCGGCGCGCGCAGCTGGATCCGCGGCCTCGCCAACGTGCGTGGCCAGCTGATGTCGGTGATCGACCTGCGGCAGTACCTCGGCAGCGGGACCACGCAGCCGGGCCGCAACGTGCGGGTGCTGGTCGTCAATCACCGGGACATCCCGGCGGGCCTGATGGTGGACGAGGTGCTGGGCTTTCGGCGCTTCGCGGATTCGGAGTTCGTGGCGACGCCGCCGCCGACGCTGGTGCGCTGCGAGCGCTACTTGGCCGGTGCCTTTCGCCGCGGTGGCGAGGCCTGGCCGGTACTGAGCCTGAAGTTGCTGGTCGAGAGCCCGAGTTTTCTGCAGGCGGCGTCGTGAGCCCGACGCCGGCCTTCGCAGTGCGTCTGACGCGCCGGAGTGGTGAGCGATGAATTCGAGTGTTGACACCGACAAAGCCATCGCACGGCTGCCGAGGATCCTGACGCTGACGCTCGGCGCGCTCGGGCTGGCGGCGATCGTGCTGCTGCTCGGCGCGTTCGGCGTGCTCGGCGCCGTTGTCAGCACCTGGCTCGGGTTCGCGCTGCTGGTCGGCGCCGCCGGCGCGATCCTGCTGGCGCTGTCGGGCAATGCGCGCGCCGCGAACCTCCGCCAGATGGCGGATCAGGCCGCCAGGAAGAACGCCCGCAACGAGGAGGCGATCCTGCGCCTGCTCGACGAGCTCGCCAGTCTCGCCGACGGCGACCTGACGGTGCAGGCGACGGTGACCGAGGACGTCACCGGCGCGATCGCCGATTCGATCAACTACGCGATCGAGGCGCTGCGCGAACTCGTCACCACCATCAACGCGTCGGCGATCTCGCTCGACGCCGCCGCGAAGTCGACCCAGGCCGCGGCCGCGCACCTCGCCAAGGCGAGCGGCGGCCAGTCCAAGCAGGTCGCCGCGGCCACCGAGTCGGTCGCCGAGATGGCCGCCTCGATCGAGGAGGTGTCCGGCAACGCCGAGCGCTGCGCCGACGTCGCGCGGCATTCGGTCGACGTCGCCCACAAGGGTGGCGACGCCGTGCGTCGCACCATCGACGGCATGAACGCGATCCGCGAGACGATCCAGGAGACCTCCAAGCGCATCAAGCGCCTCGGCGAGAGCTCGCAGGAGATCGGCAACATCGTCGAGCTGATCAACGACATCGCCGAGCAGACCAACATCCTCGCCCTCAACGCCTCGATCCAGGCCTCGATGGCCGGCGAGGCCGGTCGCGGTTTCGCCGTGGTCGCCGACGAGGTGCAGCGCCTCGCCGAGCGCGCCGCCAACGCGACCAAGCAGATCGAGGTGCTGGTGCGCACCATTCAGACCGACACCAACGAGGCGGTCGTGTCGATGGAACGCAGCACGACCGACGTGGTCGGCGGCGCGCTGCTCGCCGAGAACGCCGGCGCCGCGCTCGAGGAGATCGAGCAGGTCTCGAACCAGATCGCGAGCCTGATGCAGAACATCTCGGCCAGCGCGCGCCAGCAGGCCGCCGTGTCGGCCAGCATCTCGCGCAGCATGCAGGTGCTCCGCGAAATCAGCACGCAGACCGCGGAGGGCACCACCGGGATGTCGCAGTCGGTCGGCAAGCTCGCGGACCTCTCGGCGCAGCTGCGCAAGTCGGTATCCGGCTTCCGGCTGCCCGAACGGCCGGCGCCGGCGGCCAACCCCAAGGCGCCGAAGGTCCAGACGCTCAAGTCCGAGGACGCGGCCCGGCCGTCGCCGCCGGCGCCGCCGCCGGCGGCGCGCAAGGCGAGCGGCGCGAAGGCCTGATCGATGACCGAGGTTGCCGAACAGACGCTGCATGTCGTCGCCAAGGAGCTGACCGCGACGCTCGGCGAGGCGCGCGTGGCGATCGAGGCCTACGCCGAGCACCCCGACGATCGTGCCCTGCTCGAGACCTGCGCGGCGCGCTTGCACGAGGTGCACGGCGTGCTGCGCCTCGTCGAGGTCTACGGCGCCGCGCTGCTGGCCGAGGAGATGGAGCAGGTTGCGCGCTACTTGATCGAAAGCGCGCACGAGAATCGCAACCAGCCGGAGAGCCTCGATGCGCTGATGCGTGCGATGGTGCAGCTGCCGGCCTATCTCGAGCGCGTGCTCGGCGGCGGCCGCGACCTCGCGCTGGTGCTGCTGCCGCTGCTCAACGACCTGCGGGCGGTGCGCGGCCACGCGCTGCTGTCCGAGGGCACGCTGCTGCTGCTCAACCTGACCTCCGATCGGCAGCCGCAGCCGGTCGCGCAGAAGTCGGGTGAGGCGCCGCTGACGGTCGCGCAGTGGGCGCGGCGCCTGCGGCCGCGCTTCCAGGTCGGCCTGCTCGGCTGGATCCGCGGCGAGCGCCAGGTACAGCACCTCGAGATCCTGTCGGTCGTCGCCGAGCGCCTCGAGCAGGTCGCGACGCGCCAGCCGGTGTTCCAGCTCTGGTGGGTCGTCGGCGCCGTGCTCGAGTCACTGCGCGAGGGCGGCCTCGAGGGCACCGCGACCATCAAGCGCCTGCTCGGCCAGGCGGACCGCGAGCTGAAGAAGCTCTACGAGACCGGCGAGCCGCGCTACGCCGAGGCGCCGGCGCTCGATCTGCTCAACAACCTCCTCTACTACGTCGCCCGCGCGACCAGCACCGGACCGCGCGCCGCCGCGGTGCGCGCCTCGTTCAAGCTGCAGGAACTGCTGCCGGTGTCCGAGCAGGTCGAGCAGGAGCGCGAGAACCTCTCGGCGCCCTCGGTCAAGCTGATGGAGACCGTCGCCGGCGCCATCAAGGAAGACCTGTCGCGCGTGAAGGACGTGCTCGACATCTTCGTTCGCAAGGGCGGAGCGCAGGTCGAGGAACTCGGCGTGCAGCTCGAGATGCTGCGCAAGATCAGCGACACGCTCGGCGTGCTCGGCCTCGGCGACCTGCGCACCAAGGTGCAGGCGCAGACCCTGCGCCTCAAGGACATCGTGGCCAAGAAGCTGCCGCCCGAGGACAGCGTGCTGGTCGACATCGCCGCGGTGCTGATCAACGTCGAGGACAACCTCGACGCGCAGCTGGTGCGGCTCATCATGCCGAACCGCTCCGCGACCGCGGAGGGCGAGCCGGACGCCGACTTCCAGCGCGTGCAGAACGCGGTGTTGCGCGAGTGCATCATCAACCTGGCGCGGATCAAGGAGTCGATCGCCGCGGCGATCGCCAAGCACGAGCCCTCAGGTGTCGAGCAGGTGCCGGCGCTGCTGCGCGGCATCACCGCCGGGCTGCTGATGCTGGGCCGCGCGCGCGCGGTCGACATCCTCGAGGGCATCGGCCGCCACGTCGAACCGATGGTGGCCCCGTCCGGCGTGCCGGTGGCCGGTCGCCTCGACCGGCTCGCCGACGCGATCGTCTCGGTTGAGTACTACATGGAGACGCTGCAGAGCGGCCGCAGCGACCCGTGGTACATGCTCGACAACGCCGAGATGTGCCTGCGCGCGCTCGACGAGGCGGTCGCGGTCGCGCCGTCACCGCCTGCGCCGGCCAGCGCCGAGACCGGCGTCCACGACGCGACACTGCTGCTCGGCGGTGCGCCGTCGATCGATGCCGCGGCCGCGGCGACCGACGTGCTGCCGGCCGGAACGCTGGTGTTGACGCCGGCGGCGGCCATGCAGGCGGCGATGCCGGCGCCCGACCCGGAACTCGTCGCGCTGTTCATCGAGGAGGCGCGCGAGGAACTGGTCAAGATCCAGCAGCTGTTCCCGGTGTGGGACGAAAACCCGCTCGACGTCGACGCGCTGACCCGGCTGCGGCGCTCGTTCCACACGCTCAAGGGCAGCGGCCGCATGGTCGGCGCGCGCCAGGTCGGCGAGTTCGCCTGGGCGGTCGAGAATCTGCTCAACCGCGTGATCAGCGGCACGCTGTCGCGCACGCCGGGCATGCTGACGCTGCTGCGCGAGGCGGTCGCGACGCTGCCGCAGCTGGTCGACCAGCTGGAGACCGGGCGTGCGCCGTCGGCCGAGGTGGGCCTGATCATCGGCCGCGCACACGGCTATGCCGAGGGCCGCGATTTCGAGCAGTCGATGAGCGCCGCCCCTGACAAGCCGAAGGCCGCGCCGCCGCCGGCCGCGGCGCCCAGAGCCACGGTGGCCTCGCCGTTCTCGCCGAGCCCGGCCGCCGGTGACGCCGAGTCGCCGTCGCTGATCGCCACCGAGATCCTGTTGACCAACGACCCGGCGCTGCCGCGGCCGTCGCCGCCGCGACCGGAGCGGCCGCCACCGGCGGCGGCCGCACCGCCGCCGGTCAAGGCCGCCGCCGCAGCGAAGCGTGCCGCCGAGCTGCCGCAGGGCGGCGGCCCGGTGCTCGAGATGCCATCGCGCTTCGTGCGCATCACCTCCGACGCATCGGTCAAGGAGGAGCGCGTCTCGAGCGTGCCGCCACCGCCGCCGTCCGGCAGCGAGTTCACGGTCGGACTGCCGGACCTCAACAGCGCGACCTCCGATCCGGTGCTCGTCGACATCTACCGCGGCGAGGTCGGCGGCCACATCGCCGCGATCAAGCAGTTCCTCGACACCTGCACCGGCCGCTTCGCGCCGTTCCCGGTGACCGAGGCGCTGCACCGCGCCTGCCACACGCTCGCCGGCGCCTCGAAGATGGCCGAGGCGCGCCAGGGCATCAAGCTCGCCGAGCCGCTCAACCTCTACATCCGCAAGCTCCACGATCACGGCCTCGGCCTGCCGGAGGCCGGACGGCGCGTGCTCACCGACATCGTCACGGCGATGGAAGAGATCGCCTCGAACTTCGAGGCGCCGACTGCGTTCTTCAAGACGCACGGTGACATCCTCGCGCGCCTGCAGTGGCTCGAATCGGACGCCAACCGTGAGATCGCGGCGCGCGGCCTGACGCCGGTCGCCGAGCAGAGCGCGGCCAGCCTTGCTGCCGGCGTCGGCGAGGAACTGCTGTCGATGGACGACATGATGGCCGAGGCGCCGGCGCCGGCCGCAGTCCCGGCCGCGACGCCGGCGCCGCCCACTGCCGCCGCGCCGCCGCGGGCGCCGGCCCACGAGGCCGGCGACGAATTCGACGCCGAGATCGCGGTGATCTTCAGCGAGGAGGCCACCGAGCTCCTGGAGATCGCCGAGCGCGCCTTCGTCGCATTCCGCGCCGACGCGCGCGACGGCGCCCGGGTCACCGAGCTCAAGCGCGTGCTGCATACGCTCAAGGGCGGCGCGCGCATGGCCGGCGTCATGGCGATGGGCGACCTGTCGCACGAGGTTGAATCGCTGCTGACGCAAAGCGAGGCCACCGGCACCGCGGCCGACCCACGCACCATCGAGGTGCTGCAGGTCAGTCTCGACGAACTCAACCGGATGCGTGACACCGTCTCGGGCGGCCGACCGGTCGCGCCGGCACGCGACCTCGTGACCCGGATCCGCGCGCTGTCGCGCGGCATCACCGCACCACCGGTGCTGAAGAGCACGGCCGCCGAGCAGCCGCTGCCGCAGCCGTCGCCGGCCGCCGCGACGGCCGCGGTGGCGCCGCCGCCGGTGGTCACCGACATCGCGCTGACGCCGAAGCCTGTCGCGCCGCCCCTGACGCTGACCCCGGACGTGGCGCCGGCGCCGCCCGCGCCGGAGCCGCCGCTGCTGGCCGCGCTGCCGGTCGAGGACGAACCGCCGACCGACGGCGAGCCACCGACCGCCGAGCCGGCCTCGCAGCACCCGCTCGAGGAGTCGCGTTCGTTCATCATGCCGCCCGGCCGCGAGCCGCAGGGCCGCGAGGACCGCCAGGAACTGGCACGCGTCGACGCGGAGCTCCTCGACAGCCTGCTGAACAGCGCCGGCGAGGTCAGCATCCACCGGGCGCGGCTCGAGCAGCAGCTGTCGTCGGTGGAGTTCAACCTCACCGAGCTCGCGCGCGTCGTGCAGCGGCTGCGCGACCAGCTGCGCAAGCTCGAGATCGAGACCGAGGCGCAGATCCTGCACCGCCACGAGGACGAGCGGCGGCGCGGCGACTTCGACCCGCTCGAGATGGACCAGTACTCGTCGCTGCAGCAGTACTCGCGCGCGTTGCTCGAGTCGACCAGCGACGTCGCCAGCCTGCAGGGGCTGCTCGAGAGCCAGACCCGTGAGGCGCAGAACCTGCTGATGCAGCAGGCACGCATCGTCACCGACCTGCAGAACGGCCTGATGCGCACGCGCATGGTCCCGTTCCAGCGCCACGTGCCGCGCCTGACGCGCACCGTGCGCCAGGTCGCGGCCGACACCGGCAAGAAGGTCGACCTCGTGGTTTCGGGCGCCACCGGCGAGCTCGACCGTCAGGTGCTCGACCGCATGCTGCCGCCCTTCGAGCACATGCTGCGCAACGCGGTCGTGCACGGCATCGAGCCACCGCTCGAGCGCGTCCAGCGCGGCAAGCCGGAGCAGGGCCGCATCGAGGTCTCGCTCAAGCGCGAGGGCGCCGAGGTCGTCATCGTCGTGCAGGACGACGGCAGCGGCATGAACCTGCGGGCGATCCGCGAGAAGGCGATGAGTCTCGGCCTGATCGAGCCCAAGCAGACGATGTCCGACCAGGAGGCGATGCAGCTGATCCTGGAGCCGGGCTTCTCGACCGCCAGCAGCGTCACCCAGGCCGCCGGCCGCGGCGTCGGCATGGACGTCGTCGCCACCGAGATCAAGCGCCTCGGCGGCGCGCTGCAGATGGACACGACGCACGGCCAGGGCACCAAGTTCACGATCCGCCTGCCGTTCACGCTGGCCGTCTCACAGGCGCTGATCGTGCGCTCCGGCGACGAGTTCTACGCGCTGCCGCTGCCGACCGTCGAAAGCGTGGTGCGCTTGCCGAAGAGCGAGGTGCAGCGTCACCTCGCCGAGAGCGGCGCGAGCTTCGACTACGGCGGCCAGCGCTATCGCTTCCAGCATCTCGGCAACTTCGTCGGCGCGCCGCCGGCGCAGCTGCCCGAGAACGAGGTGCCGGTGCCGGTGGTGCTGATCCGCGCCGGCGACAGCTCCACGGCGCTGGTCACCGACGAACTGGTCGGCAGCCGCGAGATCGTCGTCAAGAGCGTCGGCCCGCAGATCTCCGGTATCCGCGGCATCGCCGGCGCGACCATCCTCGGTGACGGCCGGATCGTCATCATCCTCGACATGGGCACGCTGGTGCGCGCCGACTGGCGCGCACGGCCGGTGACCGAGACGGCGCGCGACCGCAGCGACCGCCGCACCTTTGCGCTGGTGGTCGACGACTCGATCACAGTGCGGCGCGTCACGCAGCGACTGCTCGAGCGCAACGGCATGCGCGTCATGACCGCCAAGGACGGCGTCGATGCGCTGTCGATCCTCGAGGAGCACCTGCCGGACGTGATCCTGCTGGACATCGAGATGCCGCGCATGGACGGCTACGAGGTGGCGGCCCACGTGCGCGGCGACGAGCGCCTCAAGGACGTGCCGATCGTCATGATCACCTCGCGCGTCGGCGAGAAGCATCGCGCGCGCGCGATCGAGCTCGGCGTCAACGACTACCTGGGCAAGCCCTACCAGGAGAACCAGCTGCTCGACGCGATCGAGCCGCTGGTGGCCAACCGGCGGGAGGCCGTATGAGCGAACCGGTGGCCGAGGAGTTCTACGGGCTGCTGGTGCCGCTCGCCGACGAGCGCCTGATCGTGCCGCGCAGCTGCGTGGCCGAGGTCGTCGCCTGGCAGGAGCCGGCGCCGATGGCCGGCGCGCCGTCGTGGTACGTCGGCACGGTCGGCTGGAGCGGCCGCACGGTGCCGGTGATCTCCTTCGAGGGCACGCTCGGCCGGACGATTCCCGAGGCCAGCGGCCGCACCCGCATCGTGGTGCTGCACTGCCTCGGCTCGCGGCTCGCCGCCGGGGCCTTCGGCATCCTGACGCAGGGCTTCCCGCAGCTCGTGCGCCTGAATCCCGACGTCGTGAAGCCGGACCCGACCCGCTCGTTTCCTGACCTCAGCCCGGTGCTGTGCGGTCTGAGGATGGTCAACGAGGCGCCGCTGGTGCCGGACCTCGAGTATCTCGAGACGATGATCGCCGAGGAAACGTCGGTCGCCGCCTGAGCGCCGCGCGGCCGGCTCAGCGCATCCACGGCTCCGACTCGAGTTCCCTCGCTTCCTGGTTGCGCCGCTGCGCACGCAGCGCGTCGGCCAGCACGCGGCCGGCCTGCGCGCGCGCGTTGGGATCACCCGCGGCCAGCGCCAGTGCCTTGCGCGCACAAGCCTCCGCCTGGCGCGCGTCGCTCTCCGCGAGCCGCAGCCGCGCCAGCTCGATCCACAGCAGCGGGTTCTGCGGCTCGATCCGCAAGGCCCGGTCCAGGGTCGTCGAGGCACCCGGCAGCTCGCCGCGCGCCACCTGCGCGTGCGCCTGCGCGACCAGTGACTGGGTGGCCGGCCCGAGGTGGTAGTCGCGGGTCGGCGGTTGCGGCGTGGCCGTGATGTCGGCGGCCGCGGCGGTCGCCGGCGAGCTCGCGGCGGCAGGCTCCGCCGGCCGCGGCGGCACGGCCGTGCCGCCGCCGCCAGGCGGTCGGTACGGCTGCGGCAGCGAACAAGCGCAGAGCGCGAGCGCGAGCGCGACCAGCAGCGCCGGCAGGCGCCGGTTCAGTTGAGCGTCTTCTGCAGCCATGACTTCACTTTGTCGACCAGCGACTCGCCGGCGGCGGCGCAGCCGGGCTTGACGGGCAGCGCCGTGCCGCGCGGCACCGCGAGCCGCACCGCGTCCGCGCTGCAACCGGGGCTGGTCGCGAGGCCGGTGGAGAACTCGATCCAGCGCTCGTCGACCTCCGGCGGCGCAGCCGGTTCCCACGACGCGGGCCGCAGGCTCGCGATCGCATCGGCCCACACCGGCATCGCGCCGGCGGCGCCGGTGAGCCCGGTCGGGCGGTTGTCGTCGTAGCCGACCCAAACGACCGCGAGGTGGCTGGCGGTGAAGCCGGCGAACCAGCTGTCACGCGTGTCGGAGGAGGTGCCGGTCTTGGCCGGTGCGACGACGCCGCGCGGCAGGCGCGCCGTGGCGCCGTGCCCGGTGCCGCGCTCGGTGACCTGCGCCAGCATGCGGTCGAGGGCGTAGACTGCCGGCGGCGACGCCGCCGCGCCGACCTCCATCTTGAAGCGCTTGAGCGCCTCGCCATGCTCGTCGAGCACCGCGCGCACCGCCCTCAGGCGCGCCCGGAAGCCGCCGTTGGCGAGCGATGCATAGACCGAGACCACCTCGAGCGGCGTCATCTCGACCGTGCCGAGCAGCAGCGACGGATTGAGCACCGGCCGCTGTTCGAGGCCGAGCTGGACCAGCGTGTCGGCGACGCGCGCCAGGCCGACGTCGAGCCCGAGCCGCACCGTGGCCAGGTTCATCGACTCGGCGAGCGCGCGCACCATCGGCACGCTGCCGTAGGTCTCGCGCGTGAAGTTCTGCGGCGCCCAGATACTGCCGTCGCCGAGCTTGAGCTCGAGCGGCGCGTCCTCGAGCAGGCTCGCCGCGTGGTAGCGTCCGGTCTCGAGCGCCGCGAGGTACACCGCCGGCTTGACCAGCGAGCCGATCGGCCGGCGCGCGTCCAGCGCGCGGTTGAATCCCTCGCTGCCGGTATCGCGGCCGCCGACGACGGCGAGCACGTCGCCGCTCTGCGGCTCGGCGATCACGACCGCACCCTCGAGGTGCACCTCCTTGACGCGGCTGGCGGCGTCGAGGCGCCGCAGGCCGCGCGTCAGCGCGCGCTCGGCGGCGCCCTGCGCGCGCGGATCGAGCGTCGTGTAGATCGCGAGGCCCGCCGCGGCCAGATCGGCCTCGGCATAGTCGCGCTTGAGGTGGCGGCGCACGAGGTCGAGGAACGCCGGCACGTAGCCGCCGCCGTGCGGCCGCAGCAGCAGCGGCTGCTGTGCGGCACGCACGGCCTCGGCGGCGCTCAGCAGGTGCGCGTCGGCGAGCTCCCGCAGCACGAGGTTGCGCCGCGTGCGGGCGCGATCCGGATGCTTGTGCGGATCGTAGTAGGACGGGCCCTTGACGATGCCGACCAGCAGCGCGAGTTCGGCGGCGTCGAGCTCGTCGACCGGTTTGCCGAAGTAGAACTGGCTGCCGAGACCGAAGCCATGCACGGCGCGCTCGCCATCCTGGCCGAGGTAGACCTCGTTGACGTAGGCCACCAGGATCTCGTCCTTGCTGAAATGCGCCTCGAGCCGCAGCGCCATCAGCGCCTCGGTGAGCTTGCGGCCGAAGGTCTGCTCGTCGCTCAGGAAATAATTCTTGACCAGCTGCTGGGTCAGGGTGCTGCCACCCTGGGTGATGCGGCCGGCGCGCAGGTTGGCCCAGCTCGCCCGCAGGATGCTCTTCGGGTCGACGCCGTGGTGCTCGTCGAAGCGCCGGTCCTCGATGGTCTTGATCGCGGCGCGCAGCAGAATTGGCACCTCGCCGGGCGCGAGCACGATGCGGTCCTCGCCGTGCACCGGGAAGACGCTGCCGACCAGCAGCGGATCGAGCCGAAACAGCGGCAGCGCGCCGCCGTCGGCGGCCGCCAGGCCGATGATCGCGTCGGCGCTGGTGCGCACGCTGAGGCGAGCCGGCGCGCGCAGTTCGTCGACGAAGCGCACCCGGCGCGTGTGCAGCTCGAACTCGCCGCCGCGCCGGCGATAGAGACCGGGGCCCGCGACGGGGTCACCGGGCCGGTAGTGCAGGCGCCGCAGCTCCTGCTCGAGGTCGTCGCCGCTGACGGCGGCGCCGGCGTACAGCTCGAGCGGCTCGGCGTAGACGCGCGCCGGCACCGACCACAGGCGCCCCTGGAATTCCCGGGTCACGACGCGGTCGAGGTAGGCCACCCAGCCGGCGAAGCCGGCGCCGACCGCGAGCACGGACCCGAGCAGGATCAGCAGCAGCCGGCGACGCAAGCGGGAACGGGAGCGCGCCATGCAGGTCTCAGCCGAGATCGCCGTAGCGGGCCTGCAGCACCGCGATCGCGGCGGCCGCCGCGGTCTCGGTGCGCAGGACCCGCGGCCCGAGTCGTAGCGCCGCGTAGCCGGCGAGCGCCGCGGCCTCAAGCTCCTGCTCGGCGAGCCCGCCTTCCGGTCCGATCAGCAGCTCGAGGCGCGCGAGACCGGGCGGCAGCGCCGCCGGCCCGGTCGCCGCGAGCGGCGCGAGCACCAGCCGGGCGCACGCCGCCGGCGCCGGTCCGCCGGCTGCGAGGTGCTCGAGGAAGCGGCGCGGCAGGTCGATCGCCGGCACCACCGCACGGCCGGACTGCTCGGCCGCCGCCGCCGCGACGCCCTGCCAGTGCTCGAGCTTGCGCGCCGCCTGCTCGGCGTCGAGCTTGACGACGCTGCGCTCGCACAACAGCGGCACGATTCGCGCGACGCCGAGCTCGGTCGCCTTCTGGATCGCGTAGTCCATGCGCTCGCCGCGCGACACGCCCTGGGCGAGGGTGATCGCCAGCGGCGACTCGGCGGCCGCTGTCAGCGGCTCGCCGAGCAGCACCTGGACGCGCCCGTCGCGGATCGCGCTGATGGTCGCGGCGTACTCGCGGCCCTGGCCGTCGAACACCGACAGTGGCGCGCCGCGCTCGAGGCGCAGCACGCGCACCAGGTGCTGGCCGGCGCGCGCCGCGAGTTCGAGCGTCGCCCCTGTGGCGAGCGGCACGGCGACGTGGACGCGCGTCAGCCGCATCGGCAGGCGGGTGCGTGGCGCGGCGGCCGGGTGGCGGCGCGGCACGGGCAGGCGGTGGTGCGGGGCGGCTGGGGCATCGGTTCGGCTCCGCGCGCAGTGTACCGATGGCGCGGATTCCGCGCCGCCTGCCGGTGCCGTAAGCTGCCCGGCATGCCGCCAAGCGCGCCAGTCACGGTCGACGTCGGACGGGGCCTGATCAGCCCCGCCCGCCAGGTGTGGTCCCCGAACCAGGACGCGCGGCCACCCGGTGCCTCGATCGACCTCGTCGTCGTCCACGGCATCAGTCTTCCGCCGGGCGAGTTCGGCGGGCCGTGGGTCGAGCAGCTGTTCACCAATACGCTGCCCGCGGGCGTGCACCCGTACTTCGCGACCATCGCCGAGCTGCGGGTCTCCGCGCACCTCTTCATCCGCCGCGATGGCAGCCTCGAGCAGTTCGTGCCGTTCCATGCGCGCGCCTGGCATGCCGGTGCGTCGGTGTGGCGGCACCGGGTGGCCTGCAACGACTTCTCGATCGGCATCGAGCTCGAGGGCGACGACGGCGTGGCCTACGCGGCGGTCCAGTACCAGCAGCTGGCCGCGGTGATCGCGGCCCTCGGCCGGGCCTACGCGACGCTGGCGCCGGAGGCGGTCACCGGCCACAGCGACATCGCGCCCGGGCGCAAGACCGACCCCGGGCCGCTGTTCGAGTGGCCGCGGCTCGACGCCTGCCTCGCGACCGCGCGCGCCGCGGTGCCGGCATGAACTTCATCGCGATCCTGATCGCACTGGTCGCCGAGCGGCTGGTCGCGCTGCGGCCGGAGGTCCGCGAGCCGCGCTCGCTGCTGGCCTACGTGCGCGGCGCGCTGCGCGTGATCGCGCGCCGCGACCCGCCGGCGCTCGCGATGGCGATCGGCGCGGCGCTGCTGCCCGGGCTCGCGATCGCGATTGCGAGCGTCGTGCTCGGCGCGGCCGTGCATGGGCTGGTGTACGTGCTGCTGGCGACGCTGGTGCTGTTCTTCGCGCTCGGGCCGCGCGACCTGCGGCGCGAGGTCGCCGAGTACCGCGCTGCCGCGGCGCGCGGCGACCAGGCCGCCGCCGCGCAGGTGGCTGCCGCGATGCTCGACGCCGATGCCTGCCAGCGCCGTGGTCCGGGGCTCGGCTCGGTGGCCGAGGCGGTGTTCGTGCAGGCCAACAACCGGCTGTTCGGCGTGCTGTTCTGGTTCGCGATCCTCGGGCCCTTCGGCGCGCTCGCGTTCCGGATCAGCGACCTGATGCGCCGCGAGGCGATCCAGCGCGCCGATCGCGGCGACGCGCCGGCCGGCGCGCAGTTGCTCAGCGACCTCTGCCAGCGCGTGCACGGCGTGATCGCCTTCATCCCTGCGCGCCTGCTCGCGCTCACCTACGGCGTGGCCGGCAGCTTCGAGGAGTCGTTCGCCGGCTGGCGCAGCTACCTCGCCGCCGAGTCGGACCACTTCTTCGATGCCAACGACCGGCTGCTGGTGCACGCCGGGCGCGGTGCGCTCGGCGTCGCCTGGGATCAGGCGCGCGACGAACCGGAGCGGGCGAGAGCGGCGCTCGCGCTGGCCGATGCCGCGCTGTACGTGTGGCTGGTGGTGCTGGCGCTGCTGACGCTGATCGAGTGGCTAGCCTGACGGCCGGCTGACGCGCTGCGCCGGCCGTCAGGGGACCGGGATCACGGCCCGGCCGGCCGTTCGGGAGCCTGAGCGGCCGCAGCCGGCCCGGCGCTCAGCGCGACGCGCCGCCCGGCAGGCGAGTGCGGTAGGATCGTCGCACCAGAGAGCCGCGGTGCGCGGGTCCGGTGCGGCGCGCCTGATGCGGTCCGCGCCGGCGCAGGGACCGGCGCACCGGACCTGGCAAGGCTCCGCTTGGCGAGACGGTGGCAAGGCTCATATGACGGTTCGGCTCGTAGAAGGTCAGTTCTTCATGCTGCCGGTCGAGCGCGGCCAGTACGCGATCGGCCTGATTGCGCGCGTGCCGCGTCGCGGCGGCGTGCTGCTCGGCTATTTCTTCGGCCCGCGGCGGACCTCGGCGCCGAATGACGAGACGCTGAACGGGCTGCATTCACAGCACGCGGCCTTCGTCTGCCGCTTCAAGGACTCGTCGCTGTTCCGCGGCGAGTGGAAGCTGCTGTGCACGCTCAAGGGCTTCGACCGGTCGCACTGGCCGGTGCCGGCCTTCCATCGCTTCGACGGTTCAGTAACCCACGTGCCGGCGAGTTCCGCGGTCAGCGACTGGCGGGTGGAATACGGCGACGAGAACCTGATCGTGCCGCTGAACGAGACGCCGGCCGAGGCCACCGACCTCAAGCTCTGCGAGGACATCGCCTACGACGCGCAGCTGCTCGCCAAGGAAGTGGGCCAGCGCGTGATCGAACTCGCGCCGAGCGTCGGCGATTCCGCCTGGCGCTGAGCCGCTCGGCTCAGGCTCCGCGGCCGCGCTTCCACAGCACTTCGCTGCCCTGCTCGTGGCGCGCGAGCACGCGCGCCACGACGAACAGCAGGTCCGAGAGCCGGTTCAGGTAGCGCGGCACGTCCGGCGCGACCGCCTCCAGCCGCGCCAGTGACCAGACGCGCCGTTCGGCGCGCCGCACCACGGTCCGCGCCAGGTGGCAGGCGGCGGCGGCCGGTCCGCCGCCCGGCAGCACGAACTCCTTGAGCGGCGGCAGCGCGTCGTTGAACGCGTCGAGCGCGGCCTCAAGCTGCGTCGCGTACGCCTCGGTCACGACGCGGTGTCCCGGGATGCAGAGCTCGGCGCCGACGTCGAACAGGTCATGCTGCACCTCGGTCAGGCAGGCGACGATCGCCGCCGGCAGCCCGGGCACCGCGAGCACCAGCCCGACCGCCGAGTTGGCCTCGTCGACGGTGCCGTAGGCCTCGACGCGCGGCGCATCCTTGTCAACGCGTGCGCCGTCGCCGAGGCCGGTCGTGCCGTCGTCGCCGGTGCGGGTGTAGATCCGGCTCAGTCGATTGCCCATCGCGCGACTCCGAAGGTACCGCCGCTGTCAGCGGAAATCGTACCGCAATGCGCCGAACAGACCGCGGCGCATCGTGAAATAGCCGTTGGCGACCTGGTAGCGCTTGTCGAGCGCGTTCTCGAGCCGGACCTGCAGCGACAGGCCGCGGCCGACGCTCGCGCGCCAGAACAGGTTCGCGAGCGTGTAGCCGCCGTCGTGCGCCGGGCTGCCGCTCAGCGGGTCAATGTCGGTGCGCGGGCCGCTGGCGAGCGCGTCGACGCCGAGCTGCTGGCTCGCCATGCGGCGCGCCAGCGACAGGGTCGCGCTCTGCTTGGCCCGCCGCAGCAGCGTCGTGCCGTCCTGCCGGTTGACCGGGTCCTGGCGGTTGCCCGCGAGGCGCACCTGCCAGTCGGCATCGACGTACTCCCACGCCGCTTCGACGCCGCGGATGCGCGCCCGATCGACGTTCTCGTTGACGCCGTTGTAGGGGTTGTCGATGGTCGGCATCGCGACGTACTGAATCAGGTCGTCGACGCGGTTCTCGAAGGCCGACAGCGCGAGCGTCTGGTGGCTCGACAGCCGCTGGCGCAGTCCGAGCTCGAGATTGCGGGCGCTCTCGGGCTTCAGCGACGGGTTGCCGGCGAAGCCGAAGCGATCGGTGCTGTCCGGCGCGCGAAACGCCGTGCCGAAGCTCGCGGTCACGAGCGTATCGCGGCCCGCGGCGTAGCCGTACTCGGCGTTCCAGGTGGCGTGGTTGCCGAAGCTGTCATGGTGGCTGTAGCCGACCGCGGCGAGCAGCCGGTGCGGGCCGATGCTGGCGCGGTCCTCGACGTAGCAGGTGGCGGCGTGCGTCTGCACGTCGAAGTTGGTGCCGAACACCGACGAGCGGGTGGCTTCGCTCGACCACAGGCCGCCGAAGGTCAGCTTCTGCGCGCCGAGCTCGGCGCCGTTCTGCCAGTCGATCGTGCTGCGGCGCGTCGTTTCATAGTCCGGCGACTGGGCCTGGCGCAGGTCGTCGACGACCTGCGACAGCATCACGCGCGTATGCAGCGACTCGGTCAGTTGGCCGCCGGCGTCAACCGCGAGCGCCGAGTCGCGGAAATTCTGGTCCTGGCCGATCGGCGTCGAGAACAGATCGGAATACTGGCTGTTGCCGCGTGCGCCCCACAGCCGCGCGCCGAGTTCGACGCCGCCGAGCCGCGTGCGGCCGGCAAGCGACATCGACACGTCGCGAAAGCCGCGATCCGCCGGGTCGCCGTCCTGGGTCGGGTAGCCGGACGACTCGAGCCAGTTGGCGGCAGCCGACACCGAGCCCGCGTCGCCGCCGGCATAGGCGTTCGCGGCCGTCTGCCGCGTGTCGTAGCGGCCGCTGCCGGCCAGCACGCCGAAGCCGGAACCCTCCGGCTGGCGGGTGATGATGTTGACCACGCCGCCGATCGCGTCGGTGCCATAGAGCGTCGAGCGCGGACCCTTGACGATCTCGATGTGGTCGACGAATTCGGGGGCGATGTTCTGGATCGCGGCGTTGCCCTTGGTGCCCGGGTTGACCCGCACGCCGTCAACCAGCACGACGGTGTTGTTGGAATTAGTGCCGCGGATGAACAGCGAGGTCTGCTGCCCGGGGCCGCCGCTGCGCACCACGTCGATGCCGGCGTTGAAGCGCAGCAGGTCGCCGATGTCGCTGCCCGGCGAGCGCTCGATGGTCTCGCGATCGATGAAAATGGTCGGCGCCAGCGCCTCGAACTGCGGCTCCGGCTCGCGGCTCGCGGTCACCACGATCGCGCTGAGCGGCGTCGCGCCCGCGACGGTGGGGTCCGCGCCGGCCGCGGCCGCTGCCGGGACTACGCAGCTCAGGGTCAGGAACGACAGGGTCAGGAACGACAGCGACGGGATCGTCGACGGCATGCGCAGCATGTGCTCTCCTCCATGCTCGCCCGCATGGATTGGTGGCCAAACCGCTGCAGCAGGGAGGTCAGGAGCACCGGCTCCGGACGGAACCGTGCTCGCCAGCGCCCACCGCGCAGCGGAACAAGTGCCAGGCCGGTCTCCGGGCTCTCGAGCGGACCACCTTTCCAGGGCGGCCGGGGTCCGTCGCCTTCCCGCTTCCACCGGTCGTGACCGGCTTCGGCAGTGGCTGCCGCGCATCGCGCGGCGGACAGACCCTTGACTCAATTACCGTTGCGGGGGCAGCGTCGGCATGACCGCCGTGCCCTTGCACGACCGGCGTCACCGACTTCCCGTTTTACCCCGGCGGCGCTCGCGCGTTCCGGGGTCACCTGACGCGCGCGATCCTGAACAGCGGCCCAGCGACTGTCAAGCATTTGACAGTTGGCGCCGGCCTTCGGATAAAGACGCCATGACTCCGAGCCCAGAACTCGCCGCCGCCCTCGAGGCCGCCGAGGCCGCCGCCCGCGTGATCCGCGAGCTGTACGCCAAGAACCTCGCGGTGCGCGTCAAGGCGGACCGGTCGCCGGTGACCGAGGCGGACGTCCGTGCCGAGCAGGCCATCCGCAGCGTGCTCGCGGCCCGCTTCCCGGGCCACGCGTTCTACGGCGAGGAGACCGGCCGCAGCGGCGGCGGCGATTCGCTCTGGCTGGTGGACCCGATCGACGGCACCAAGGCCTTCGTGCGCGAGTACCCGATGTTCTCGACGCAGATCGCGCTGATGCGCGACGGCCAGATCGTGCTCGGCGTGTCCTCGGCGCCGCTCTATGGTGAGCTGGCCTTCGCCGAGCGCGGCGCGGGCGCGTGGCTGAACGGCCGGGCGCTCAAGGTCAGCCGCGTGGACTCGATCGAGGCCGCGGCGCTGTCGGCCGGCAACCTCAAGACGCTCGCCGCCGGCCCGCGCTGGGCGCGCTACGGGCAGCTGGTGGCGCGCCTCAACCGCATCCGCGGCTACGGCGACTTCCTGCATTACCACCTGCTCGCGGCTGGCAAGATCGACGCGGTTCTCGAGTCCGACGTCAACATCCTCGACATCGCTGCGCTGGCGGCGATCGTCGAGGAGGCCGGCGGGCGCTTCACGACGCTCGAGGGCGGCCCGCTGACGCTCGACGCAAGCTCCGTGCTCGCCGCGAACCCGGCGCTGCACGCCACGCTCGTCGCGGCGCTCGGCTGAGCCGGCAGTGGGCGCAATCGCCGAGATCGCCGTGTTCCTCGCCGCGGCGGTCGTCGCGGTGCCGCTGTTCAAGCGCTTCCACCTCGGCGCGGTGCTCGCCTACCTCGCCGCCGGCATGGTCGTCGGCCCGTCCGGTCTCGGGCTGATCAGCGACGTCGACCGCATGCTCGACCTCGCCGAGTTCGGCGTGGTGCTGCTGCTGTTCGTGATCGGCCTCGAGCTGCAGCCCTCGCGCCTGGTGGCGATGCGCCGCGCGGTGTTCGTCGCCGGCTCGTTGCAGGTGCTGTGCTCGAGCGCGGTGCTCGGCCTCGCCGCCTGGGCGCTCGGCGCCGCGCCGGCGAACGCCGCGCTGATCGGCTTCGCGCTGTCGCTGTCCTCAACCGCGCTCGTGCTGCAGGTGCTGGCCGAACGTGGGGAACTAAAGGAGCGGCACGCGCGCGTGGCCTTCGGCACGCTGCTCTTCCAGGACATCGCCGCGATGGCGGTGCTCGCGCTGCTGCCGCTGCTCGGCGCCGGCGCCGGGCGGCCGGTCGGCGCCGGCCGCGCGCTGCTCGGCCTCGGTGCGCTCGTGGTCGTGCTCGCCTTCGGTCGCTACGCGTTGCGGCCACTGCTGCGGCTGGTCGCCGAGACGCGCGTGCGCGAGACCTTCACCGCCACCGCGCTGCTGGTCGTGGTCGGCACGGCGCTGCTGTTCAGCGCCGTCGGCCTGTCGATGGCTTTCGGTGCGTTCATCGCCGGTGTCCTGCTCGCCGACTCGGAGTACCGCCACGAGCTCGAGGCCGACATCGAGCCGTTCAAGGGCCTGCTGCTCGGCCTGTTCTTCGTCGCCACCGGCATGTCGGCGCGCGTCGCGACGCTGGTCGAGCGGCCGGGCGCGGTGCTCGGCGCGCTGGCGCTGATGCTGTTGCTCAAGGCCGTGAGCGGCTGGCTGGCCGCGCGCCTGGCAGGCGGCAGCGGCAGCGGTGCGCGACGTTTTGCGAGCGACGTCGCCGGTGGCGGCGAGTTCGCCTTCGTGCTGCTCGCGCTGCTGGCGCGGGACCGGCTGGTCGACGTCGCGACCGCGGACCTGCTGGTGATCGTCGTGACCTTGTCGATGATCGTGACGCCGCTCGCGATCGGCGCGCATGCGCGCTTCGAGGCGTGGCTGAACCCGGCGCCGCCGCCGGCGCCGTTCGACCGGCCCGAGGCCGACGAGCCGCGCGTGATCATCGCTGGCTTCGGCCGCTTCGGCGGCATCGTCGGCCGCGTGCTGCGCGCCCGGCGGATCCGCTTCACGGCGCTGGAGATCAGCCAAGCGCAGGTCGACTTCGTGCGGCGCTTCGGCAACAAGCTCTACTACGGCGATGCCTCGCGGCTCGAGCTGCTGCACGCCGCCGGCGCCGAGCACGCCGAGGTCCTGATCATCGCCATCGACGACGTCGAGGCCTCGTTGCGCACTGCGGCGATGGCGCGCCGGCACTTCCCGCGCCTCAAGATCCTGGCGCGGGCCCGCAACCGCCAGCACGCGTTCCGGTTGCTGGACCTCGGCATCACGGCGGTAGCTCGCGAGACCTTCGCCTCGAGCCTCGAGGTGGCGCGCGATGCGCTGATCGCGCTCGGCCTGCCGGCCGCCGCGGCCAAGGAGAGCATTCGCCTGTTCCGGGCGCACGACGAGCAGACGCTGCTGCGCCAGCACGCGCTCAAGGAGGATGAGGCGAAGCTGGTGGCCGCCAGCAAGGAGTCGGCTGCGCAGCTGGAGGCGCTGTTCGGCGCCGACGAGCGCGAGGCCGTTGCCGAGGAGCCGCGCGTCAGTCGTTGAGGAACAGCCGGCGGCCGCCGACCAACACTTCCTCGAAGCGCACCTGGTACATGTCCGACAGCGCCGCCGCGGTCAGCGTCGTCGCCGTGTCGCCACACGCCCAGCGACCATCGCCATAGAGCAGCAGCACCTGGTCGGCGAAGCGCGCGGCGAGCGCCGGCTCGTGCAGCGTCGCCACCACCGCGCGGCCGCGATCGGCCCGCGCCCGCAGCAGCTTCAGCACGTCCAGCTGGTGGTGCGGGTCGAGGTGGTTCTGCGGCTCGTCGAGCAGCAGCACGTCCGGATCCTGCGCCAGCACCGCGGCCAGCGCGACGCGGCGGCGCTCGCCGCCGGACAGCGTGTCGATGGCGCGGTCCTCGAGTCCGGCGAGGTCGCAGGCCGCGAGCGCGGCGCGCGCCACCTCGACGTCGGCCTCGCTCTCCCAGTGCCAGAGGTTGACGTGCGGATGGCGACCGACCAGCACCGCGTCGAGCACCGTGCCCGGAAACGGGTCCTCGCTGACCTGCGTCAGCAGGCCGAGGCGCCGCGCGCGCTCGCGGCGCGGCCAGTCGGCGAGCGCGCGGCCACACAACCGCACGCCGCCGCCGGCCGGCAGGCGCAGGCCGGCGAGCGTGTGCAGCGTCAGCGACTTGCCCGCGCCGTTGGCGCCGAGCACGCAGACGAACTGGCCGGCGGCGACGCCAAACTGGAGTGCCGTCACCAGCCGGCGGCCGGGCACCGACACGTCCAGCGCCGTGGCGCCGAGCAACTCCGGGTTGGCGGCGATCAGGGTTGCAGCCGCTGCGCGTGCCACGGCGTTGCCGCGAAGCTGTGGCCGTCGCCGACCGCGCTCAGCGACCGCGTCCAGCGGGCGCGGTCGTGGATCCGGTACTCGCCCTCGACCCAGAGCTCGACCGACTCCACCCACAGGCGGTAGCCGCCCCAGTGCGGTGGTCGCGGCACCTCAACACCGGCCGGCGAGTCGTCGGCGTCGTTCGCGTCAGGCCCGACCGGCGGCGTGCCGAAGCGACGCCCTGCGGCGCGCAGCTGTTCGACCAGCTGGTGGCGGTTGCCGACCGGCCGGCTCTGCTGGCTGGCCCATGCGCCGACCCGGCTCTGCCACGGGCGGCTCGCGAAATAGTCGTCGCTCTCGCGCGGCGGCGACTTGACGACGAAGCCCTCGACGCGCACCGAACGGCGCAGCGTGTCCCAGTGCAGCAGCGCCGCGACGCGCGGATGCGCCGCGAGCTCCGCACCCTTGCGCGACTCGTAGTTGGTGAAGAACAGCAGGTAGCCCTGCGGCAGCACAATGTCCTTGCACAGCACGACCCGCGCCGACGGCTGACCGCTGGCCGCCACGGTCGCGAGCGTCATCGCGTTGGGGTTCGGCTGCGCCTGCTCGTCGAAGGCCTGCTGCAGCCAGGTCTCGGCAAGCTGCAGCGGGTCCGGCGGCAGCGGGTCCGGCAGGCACTGGGAGGCGGCGGGCATCATGAAGCAATGTTAAGGCTTCCGAGCCTTCCGGGTAATACGGGTTCAGCGAGGATTCAGGCGCCGCGGTCGAGGATGAAACCGTACCCGCCGCAGGAGCAGTTCGATGAACACCCGCCCCTCGCTCTATCGGTCTACGCTGATCGGCGCCGCCGTCGCGATCGGATGTTTCGGCGCCGCCGCGGCTCAGGCCCACGACCACGGCTGGCGCGCCCATGACGACGACCGTGGCTGGCAGGGTCACGAGCGGGCCTGGCACGAGCGCGACCGCGGCTGGCGCGAGCACGAATGGCGCGAGCACGAATGGCGCGAGCGCGACGGCTACCACGCCCGCGGCCCGCGCTACGGCTACGCCGAGCCCAGCTGGCGGGAAGGCCGGGCGGATGCCACCCCGGTGGTGGCTTACGAGCTGCCGCCGGTCGCCTATTCGTCCGCTGGCGTGTCAGTCGTCGTCCGGCTGCCGTTCTGACGTGACAAAATCCCCGTCGGCCCCGGTCCTCTCCGGGGCGACGGGGAGTTCGAATTGCCGGAGCCGCTGACCCTAGACGAACTGCGCCTGCGCCTGAGCGACATCGACCGCGAGCTGGTCGAGCTCGTCGCCGAGCGCCAGCGCCTGTCCCAGCAGGTGGCGCGCGCCAAGCGCGCCACCGGCCACCCGACCCGCGACTACCGCCGCGAGCGCGAGGTGATCCTCGGCGCACGCACGCACGCGACGCGCGTCGGCGTCTCGCCGGCGGTCGCCGAGCAGATCCTGCGGCTGCTGATCCGCACCTCGCTCGCGACCCAGGAGCAGGCGCGGGTGGTCGCCGAGGGCCACGGCAGTGGCAAGCGCGCGCTGGTGATCGGCGGCCGCGGCAAGATGGGTCACTGGTTCGTCGACTTCCTCGCCTCGCAGGCCTTCGACGTCGAGGTGGCGGACCCGGCCGGCCCGGTGGAGGGCTACCCGCACCGTGTGCGCTGGGAGGATTCGCCGCTGGACCACGACGTCATCGTCGTGGCCTCGCCGCTCGGCATCACCGCCGAGGTGCTGAAGGGGCTCGCTGCGCGCCGGCCGCGCGGCCTGGTGTTCGACCTCGCCTCGGTCAAGAGCCCGCTGCGCGAGCCCTTGCGCGCACTGGTCGCGGCCGGCGTGCGCACCGCCTCGATCCACCCGATGTTCGGCCCCGACACCGACATGCTGTCCGGGCGCCACGTGATCTACATCGACCTCGGCGACCCGGCGGCGCTCGCCGAGGCGCAGGAGCTGTTCGCGCCGACGATGGCCGAGCGCGTCGTCACCGGGCTCGACGAGCACGACCGGCTGATTGCCTACGTGCTCGGCCTCTCGCACGCGCTCAACATCGCCTTCTTCACCGCGCTCGCCGAG
This sequence comes from Pseudomonadota bacterium, assembly GCA_025355105.1. Lineage (GTDB taxonomy): Bacteria > Pseudomonadota > Gammaproteobacteria > Steroidobacterales > Steroidobacteraceae > CAIKZZ01. Next base: position 24,979 of record JANYAE010000135.1, read on the forward strand.
AGCGGCGAGGCGGCGCCGCGCCTCGCGCGCATGTCCTCGACCACCTTCGACGCGCAGCTCGAGGTGGCGAGCCGCGTCGCCGAGGACTCGCCGGCGCTGTATTTCGAGATCCAGGCGCTCAACGACTACGGCACCGAGTCGCTGACCGCGCTGCTGTTCGCGGTCGAGCGGCTGCGCGCCACGGTGCGCTCGCACGATGCCGCCGGTTTCAAGCAGATGATGGAGCGCGGCCGCTCGTACCTGAACACGCGGCCGCAGCCCGGGAAGGAGCCGGCGTGAGCCCGGGCGGCGGCGGCGGCGAAGCTGCCGCGCGCGCCGAGGCGGAGGAGCTGCGCGCGCTGCTGAAGCGGCTGCGCGACGAGGCCGCCGCCAACGAGCAGAAGTGGCAGCGCACGCTCGAGCGCGAGCTTGACCTGGTGCGCGCCGACACGCTGCCGGAGCTGCTCGCGGTGCTGACCAAGGGTCTGGCGAGTTCCTACGGGCTCGACGCCGTGCAGCTCGTGATCGAGGACCCGAATCACGAGATCCAGCACCTGATGCTCGGCATGGGCGACCGGCCGGAGGAGTTCCCGGGCGTCACCTTCGTCGACACGCTGACCGGCCTCGCGCCGCAGCTCGGCACGCTGCGCCGCCCCTGGCTCGGCGGCTACGTGCGCGCCGACCACCAGCTGCTGTTCCCGGGGGCGACCGGTCTCAAGACCCTCGCCCTGCTGCCGCTGCGCCGTCAGGAGCGCACCACCGGCGCGCTGTGCTTCGGCAGCCGCGATCCGGAGCGCTTCAGCCATCGCCTCGGCGCCGACTTCCTGCAGCATCTCGCCTCGGTCACCGCGATCTGCCTCGAGAACGCCTGCAATCGCGCGCGCGTGCTCAGGAGCGGGCTGTCCGACTACCTGACCGGCTGGCACAACCGCCGCTACCTGACCGCGCGGCTCAGGGAGGAGCTCGCGCGCGCGCAACGCAGCGGCGCGACCGTCGCCTGCCTGATGATCGACGTGGACCACTTCAAGACGCTCAACGACAGCTTCGGCCACGTCGGCGGCGACGAGGCGCTGCGCGAGATCTCGGCGCGCATCGAGACCCAGATCCGCGCCAGCGACACCGCCGCGCGCTTCGGCGGCGACGAGTTCACGCTGCTGCTGCCGGACACCTCGCTGGCCGACGCCGCGCGGCTCGCCGAGCGGATCCGCGTGGCGATGGCTCCGGCCATCGAGCTCGGCCACGGCCAGCGCCAGGAGGTCACGCTGTCGATCGGCGTCGCGGCGCTCGCCGGCAAGCGCGGCGAGGAAAACCTCAAGGCGCTCGCCGACCGCTTGCTGGCCGACGCCGATGCCGCGCTCTACGCCGCCAAGGCCAACGGCCGCGACCAGATCGCGGTCAGCGGCAGCTAGGCCGGCTCAGGTGGCCGGCTGCGCCCGGCGCATCAGCACGAGGAACAGCGGCACGCCGACCAGCGCCGTCAGCGCGCCGACCGGGAGCTGACGCGGCGCGAGCAGCGTCCGCGACATGAGGTCGGCGACCACGACCAGCGTGCCGCCGGCGAGCGCCGCCGCCGGTACGACGCGGCGGTGGTCGGATCCGAGCGCGAGCCGCACCAGGTGCGGCGTGACGAGGCCGACGAAGCCGATCGCGCCGACGCTGGTGACGGTGGCGGCGGTCAGCAGGCTCGCAACGCCGAACAGCGCGCCGCGCAAGGGCGTCACGGCGACGCCGAGCAGCCGCGCCTGCACGTCGCCGCGCGCCAGCACGTTGAGCGGGCGGGCGGCGATCATGCCGGCCGGGATCGCGACCGCCGTCAGCAGCAGCAGGCCGAGCGGCGAGCCGGCCCACGACAGGTCGCCCATCAGCCAGAACACCATGCCGCGCAACACCGTGGGATCGCCGGCTGCCAGCAGCAGGCTGACGAGCGCGCCGGTGCCGGCGGCCACCACGACGCCGGTGAGCAGCAGCCGGGTCGGCGTCCAGCCACCGGGACCCTGGGCGAGCGCGAACACCGTCAGCGTCGCGCCGAGGGCGCCGAGGAACGCGGCGCTCTGGACGCCGAAGGCGCCGAGTCCGAGCAGCATCGCACCGAGCGCCGCGACCGCGGCGCCGCCGGAGAGGCCGAGCACGTAGGGATCGGCGAGCGGGTTGCGCAGCAGCACCTGCATGCAGACGCCGGCCAGCGCGAGCAGCGCGCCGGCGCCGAAGGCGGTCAGCGCCCGTGGCAGGCGCAGCGTCACGACGAGCGCCCTGGCGAGCGGATCGGTGCCCGCGATCAGGCCCTTCCAGAGCGCCGCGGGGGCCGGGCCGGCGCTGCCCAGCGAGATCGAGGCGAGCAGCGCGGCGGCGGCCAGCGCCGCCAGCAGCGTCAGGGTCAGGGCAGGCCTCTTGGCGAGGAAGGGGAGCACGGCGGCGGTCTCGGCGGCATCAGCCCGGGGCGCGTGAGCCTACCCCGAACCTGTTCCGGGCGGCAGAATGGCCGGGCCGGGAGGCGTGTGAAAGAATCGCACATTCCTCCCCACGAGGGCCGAATGACGGACTGGATCGACGAGGACGGCTACCGCGCCAACGTCGGCATCGTGCTGATGCGCGACGACGGGCGGGTATTCCTCGGCGGCCGGACCGGCGGGCGCGGCTGGCAGTTCCCGCAGGGCGGGATCCGCCCGGACGAGGCCTTCGAGTCCGCGCTCTTTCGCGAGCTCGAGGAGGAGATTGGGCTCGCCGCCGCCGACGTCGACCTGCTCGGCGAGACGCACGGCTGGATGCGCTACAAGCTGCCGCGGCAGTACGTGCGCCGCAACGGCCTGCCGCGCTGCATCGGCCAGAAGCAGCGCTGGGCGCTGCTGCGCTTCCACGGCGACGAGCAGCGGCTGCGCTTCGATGCCACCGACGAGCCGCCGGAATTCGATCGCTTCCGCTGGGCCGACTTCTGGGAGCCGGTCCGCGAGGTGATCTTCTTCAAGCGCGGCGTGTACCAGCGCGCGCTGCACGAGCTGGGTCGCATCGCGTTCCCGACCGGGCTGCCGCCGTACCCGGAGTGGTGGGAGGCCGAGGTCGCGCGCGGCGCGGCCGACGGCAGCGCGGAGGGCGGCGGATCCGCGCCGGCCGCCGGCTAGCGGCGCCGGCCGCTCGGTCTGACCCGCTGCTGCCTCCGGTCGCGGTTCCCCGACAGCAGGCCGGGCGCTGAGATGTGGTACACAGCGAGTCCGGCGGAGCGTCAGGCCCCGCCCCGCCCACCGGGCCGCGACACCGACGAGTACGACCGACGAATGCGCGATCTCGATCGACACCTGCTGCTGCTGCCCGCCGCTGCCTCGCCGGCCGCGCGCCGGCCCGGCTAGGACCGGCGCCACCCCGTGCCCACCGAAACCCAGCAGCTCGTCGTCAAGCGGCATGCGCCGAGGCGCGCGGTGCTGCTGTGGACCGGCACCGTGCTCGGCGCGCTGCTCGGCGTCTGGGGCACCTTCGAGGCCGGCCGCATGCTGGCCGGCTTTTCGGTGATCAACGCCGAGCGCGAGCGGCTCGCGCGCGGCGCCGAGATCCGCGACCTGACCGCGAAGCTGCGCGACACCGAGTCGAAGCTCGCGATGGCCGAGGTGGCCCGCCGCGTGGACCACGAAGCGCAGAGCCAGGTCGAGAAGTCGCTTTCGGAGCTGCAGTCACGGCTCGGCGAGGCCACCCAGGAACTCGCTTTCTACCGCAGCGTCGTCAATCCGAGCGACGGCATCCTCGGCATGCGCGTGCAGCGCCTCAGGATCCAGCCGGCACTCGCGCCACGCCGCTTCCGCGTGCGGCTGGTATTGATGCAGGCCGCGCGCCAGGAGACGGTGACGGCCGCCAGCGCCGATTTCACGGTCGAAGGCCTGCGCGGCGGCCACGCCACCAGCCTGCCGCTGTCGGAAATCGGAACCGCGTCGCGGGTGCTCAACTTCTCGTTCCGGTACTTTCAGGAACTGGAGACCGAGATCGAGCTGCCGGCGGACTTCGTACCGCGGTCGGTGGAAGTGGAGGTGCGGCCGACCAAGGGTGCATCGCCCATCCGACAGGCCTACCCTTGGACGATCGAAACGACCTGAGCCCCGGAGAAAGCGGATGTTCGGCCGAAAGAAGCCCCCGACCCAGAAGATCGAGACCCTGATCGGCCCCGGCACCCGCATCGAGGGCAACCTGATCGTCACCGGCGGCGTGCACCTTGAGGGCTACATCAAGGGCAACGTCGCCACCGGACCGGACGGCACCGCAGTGCTGTCGATCGGGCCGCAGGGCGTGGTCGAAGGCATCGTCGAGGTGCCGCGGGTGATCGTGCACGGCGAGGTGCGCGGCGACATCCGCGCGCGCGACAAGGTGGAACTTGGCGCCGGGGCGCGGGTCTCGGGCAACGTCAGCTACGGCCTCATCGAGATGGCCGCGGGCGCCGTGATCCAGGGCCGGCTGGTTGCCCCGGCCTCGCCGCCGCCG
>JANYAE010000034.1 GCA_025355105.1 Pseudomonadota bacterium
GGTACGGCGACAAGGTTGATGCTTTTTTCGATCACATCTGTGGATAACTCAGAGCGGCAGTGACGTCGGCGGCCGAGGTTCATAGGGGCCGAAGTCGTCAGGGTATCTGCCGAACCGCTTGAGATGCTGCGTGGCGTACGGCCTCAGGCGTTCCAGATCCTCGGCGCGCACCGGATATCCCTCCTCGACCAGCTGACGGATGACCTGAGTCTGATCGGCGACGGTCTGCAGCATCACGGCGTTGGCGACCAGCTCATTGTAATGGACGGCCTTCTCGTATTCCGCTGGATCGTTGCTCCTCAGGACGCCTTGGCCGCCGAACAATAGCCACTTCGAGAACCTGTGGAATGCCTCGACCTTGTTCTGCGGTGAGCCGCCAGGACGAAGGAGATCAGGTTCGGCGAGAACTTCGAGCATGTGGATCGTGCGGACGACGCGGCCAAGCTCGTGGAATGCTCGGAACACGGCGTTCCGACGACTCGTGCTGTTGAGCCGCGTGAGCAGCCACGAGCACGGGAGCGTGCCGGTTTGCACCGAAGCGCCGATCTGCACGTAGTCCAGGAAGTGGTCGGCGATCAGTTTCCAGTTGACCGTTCCCTTGAAAAGCGAGTTGATATGGCGGTAGTTCGAGTCCCGGGATGGCTTGTAGAACACGAGATCCCGCCAGTTCTTGATTCGCGGACGCAGCTCGATGCCCTCGAGAAACGCGACCGCGAATGCAGCGGCCGTCTGGCCGCGGGTGTCGGAGTGCAGGATATGCGGGCGAACATTCGACTTGTTGTTGAGCAGGCCGTCGAGGATGTACGCAGCCTCGGCGACGCCGCAGGGGATGAACCGGCTGAAGATCGCGATGTACGAGTCGGCGACATGCCGGTAGGCGACGCCAGCCATTCCTCGAAATCGCCAGTGATAAGCCGCGAAGGGATTGTCGTCGTAGATCGGGATGTGGGTCCCGTCAGCGGCGGCCCGGACGCCGGCGCCCCAGATCCGCTGCAGGTCGAAGGCCGCGTACGCATTTATAATGTCTGTCGACGCGGCCCGGAGCTTCCCGGGATCCACGTGCCGGCGGTTCACGAACGACAGCATGTGGGGCGTGACCTGCCCGGCGAGGTGCCTCGACGCCTGAGTCGGCCGTAGGTTGCAGCCGTACGTGAACGCGGTCTCGACGTACCGGCGGCGAGGATCCTTGATCTGCGGAGACTCGCCGGACAGCGGCCCGAAGTGCCGGGTCCATTGCGTCCAGCGGTCCACATTGGCGAGTACGTCGAGGAGATGGCGCTCCGGTAAGCGTGATTCGATGGTGTCGGCCAGCTGCTGGGCGGACTGACTGGCCGGAGCAGCGCGCACCCGCGGCAGATGCAACGTGCCGTCACGGTCAATTCGGCACGGTGGGCAGCCTATCTTAAAGAGTTCGTCGAGCTGCCAGGCGGCATTGCGGAGAGCGTTCCGAAGCTGGTCCACGAACTGATCCGCTCGGGTCGGCAGGCCTCGATCGCGAAGAAACGCCTGGCAGGGCTCCGCTGCCAGGTCCCGAGCGACCAAGGTTTCGCGGTAATCCGCGAACGCCAAGGACCCCGGGATGAACACCTCTCCCGCCTTGAGCGCGTCGGCGACCTCACAGAAGGCGTAGACCTCGAATTGCCGGCGGTCGACTGTCAAACCCGGACCCGGCCGCTGGACCAACGGTTTCCATGGCGCCGAAATTCGGCTCGGATCGACATCAAGAAGGCTAAATACGGAATCGCGGTCCTCGTCCATGAAGCCCAGGCGGTCCGCGAGCTCCACCGGCCACGATTCAGCCGCTTCGGCGTCTAGCGGCAGGGCCGCGAGCAGGGTCATGAGTACGGCCCGGCTGCGGCGGTAGTGCCGGATCAGGAACGACCGCGGATCGTTGACGCGGTGCTCGAGGGCGATGTCGCAGTCGCGAAGGATAACCTCAGCCCCACCGTGTTCACCGGCGATTGCGCCGAGCCGATCATCGAGGGAGCTCTCCGGCGACGACTGGTCGAACTCCACAACCATCCGCCGAAGCAGCCGGACGAGCGATTGCGACAGGCCGCCCCGATTACGTCGCCATTCTTCAAGGTCCTCCCGAGCCCGACCCCACATCCAGTGAACCCGGCGGAGGTACAGCGTGGCAAGCTGATCGAGGCACTCGGCGCGGGCAACGTGCAGCAGGCATATGAGCAACGCCAGACGCCGCATCGCACCGTGCTCGCGAAGCTCGGAAACGTTGAGGGCGCGCGCCTGCTCCGCGAGATCGGTTATCTTTCCGAAACCGAGTCCTGCGATCAGCGGCTGTGTCGCTGGTAGTTCCTGCAGCCATCGCAATTGATTCAGGTGGGCCGTGAGATGCTTGAGCGTCGCGCGAGCCGGCCGTTGCTTGATTCGCTCAAATCCGGAAACAGCCGCCTCCGGAGGAACGACCATCAAGCCTTCGAGCGTTCGGCGGTCCTTTCCCTTGAGCGGCGCGACGATGGCGGCGCAGAAGGCCTTGTCGAAACGCGCGCGAATGCTACCGACAAGTCGCCTCAGTGTGCGCAGCGCCGGGAGCTCAATTCGGTCCTGGCGCAGGTACTCGACGGCGGCGTTCAGGAGATCGTTGGGGCCGGCCCGGCCCTGGTTGAGCATGACCAGCCGGTTCACGAGCAGACGCCGAGTGACCGGGGTCCAGCGCTCGACTCCGAGCTTGCGTCGGACGGTCGCCCGGCCGCGGTACAACGACGCCGGGGCCATCACGAACGAGCTGCCCGGTGCGGGGACATCCAGACGGCGCGCACTCGCGGCCACGATCGAAGGGGGAATCTCGGATGGCGCTGGGAAATATCCGAGGAACCGGAAGGTCTTGAGCATCACCAGGAGTTCGAGCTGCCTCTTCGGCGAGCGGGTGTGCTCACGCGCCCAGTGCACCTCGTCAGCGAGTGGTATGAACGGCCACAACTGCTCTGCCGGAACCGGTTCGCCCGGCAGCGCTGGGTAGATCAGTGGATCGCGCATCGGAGGCCCCAGGCCCGTGACAGGGTTCGGGAGTCTGCCGGAGGGTCAAAGGCTCTGTCGCAGAAACCAGGGTTTGTGCGACGCCGCAGATCCGGGGCGAATTCGGCTCATTCTGGGCCCCAGATCTGGTGCAGAACCCATCCCGTAATCTATGCTGCGCAAACGGTAGTGATCGCCTGATTTGCGACACGGGGAGCGAAGTTGATGCGGATCGGTTATGCGCGGGTCTCGACCGACGACCAGACCCTCGATCTGCAGCGCGACGCGCTCAAAAAGGCGAAGTGCCGGCAGATCTATGAGGAGCACGCGAGCGGTAAGAACACGACGCGACCCCAGCTCGAGGCCTGTCTGAAGTCCCTGCGGGAGGGAGACACGCTGATCGTCTGGCGCCTGGATCGCCTCGGCCGGAGCCTCGCCGACCTCATTCGGCTAACCCAAGAGTTGCAGGCGCGCGGGATCGGCTTCGCATCCCTCACGGAGAAGATCGATACGCAGTCACCGACCGGGCGACTCATCTTCCACGTGTTCGGGGCCCTGGCCGAGTTCGAGCGAAACCTGATCCGCGAAAGAACAATGGCGGGTCTGAAGGCCGCCCGGGCGCGCGGACGGAAGGGTGGACGCCCCCGAAAGCTCAGCGCCAAAGACCTCAAGACCGTAAAGGCATTGCTCAAATCCGGAGATATCCCGGTCAGCACGGTCGCTCAGCAATTCAGGGTAGCGCGCTCTACGCTGTATCGAAACGTTGGTGCCAGCCCTTGAGGCATCCCGCTTTCCGCTGTGCCTGTCTACGCCGAGGGACCAATTAGAATGGCTGGACTTGATCGCGCTGCCGGCCACCAGTTACTCGAGACCGGTACGGTCGTCGAATTCCAGATCACCGGCACGGAAATTTTGGAAGGCCCTGACGCGGCCGAATTCTCGGTTCGGATTGGACTCGAATTTCCGCCGGACGCGGAGTCTGAGGAGAACGACCTTGGCTGGGGCGCGTTCGGCTTTCTTTTCGTCATCGGCGTAATGTCATTTGCCGATGCTCGCTCCCGCGAGTCATCAGCTATCGATTACGTGGAGGGCGATGCGTTCCAGGTCGGTGACTTCATCGTCTGCCTGCAATGGGAAAATGGCGCATTAAGGTTTGACACCGACTACGTGCGTGGCAGACGCATGAAAACCCACGTCGTGTTGCGTCCGGATGGAACCGGAACCCTGACGACGGACGGCCGCGGGAAGGCTGCAATACGCTGGCTGGAGCGGCTCAAAGGGAAGAAATCGTTGCAACTTGTTGAGCCCTGAAGTCACAGCCGCCAGCCACGCTAGCTCTGACTTATCCACAGGTGTGATCGAAAAAAGCACCAACCTTGTCGCCGTACCAACCGGCGGCACCGGTGGATCACCTTGCGGGCCGCGCTTCAGACCGCAGCCAGCGGGGACGGTTTGGACAGAAATTGCTGAAATATTGGACAGAATTTACTGAAATCGACAGCCGTCGGGAATCGCGCATCCGTCCCGGGACCCCTATGGGGTTTCGATCGGCCCGGCCAGCGCCTGGTAGAGCGCAGCGGTGTCGGCGAGCAGGCCGGTACGCGCGGCCAGCGCCGCGAGCGTCGCCTGCTGGTGGATCTGCTCGACGTTGATCAGTGCGAGATAGCTGACGGCGCCGAGTTCCAGCTGGCGGCGCACGATCGCGAGGCTCTCGTCGGCGGCCCGCGCCGCGCGCGTAGTGGCTTCGAACGTTGCACCGTCGGTCTCGAGAGCCCGCAGCGCATCGGCGACGTTCTGGTACGCGCCAAGCACGGTCGCGCGGTACTGCGCGCCGGCCTGGTCGAGCGCCGCGTCGGCGGCGCGCTTTCGGTGCACGAGCGTGCCACCGGCGAACAAGGTCTGGGTGACGCTTGCGCCGATGCTCCAGAAGCCGGTGCCCGCCTTCAATACGTCGGCTACCGCGGTGGCACTGCTGCCGATGCTTCCACCGATCGTGATCTGCGGCAGCAGGTTGGCGACCGCCACGCCATCCGCGGCGGTTGCCGCGCGCAGCTCTGCCTCGGCGGCACAGACGTCGGGGCGCCTCTTGACGAGTTCCACCGGCACGCCGAGAGGGATCTCCGATGGGAGCCTCAACGAGCCCAGCGACAACGTGCCTGCCGGCGCATCGGCGGGCAGCCGCCCGGTCAGCACGGCGAGGAGGTGCCGGGTCGCCTCGAGCTGGCGGATGAGCGGCGGCAGCGAAGCCTCGAGCTGCGCGAGCACCGCTTCCTGCGCCTTGACATCGAGTTCGGCGATCGCGCCGAGATCGCGTTGGTGCCGAAGGATATCGAGGCTTTCGCGCCCGAGCGCGGTGCTTCGCTCGGCCACCTCAAGCTGCGCCGCGAGCCCCGCTTGCTGGATGGCGGTGACCACGACGTTACCGGCGACCGTGAGGTAGGTGGCCTCGAGCTGGGAGCGATTCACGTCGGCGACGGCGGCGAGCGATTCCGCGGCGCGTCGATTCGCACCGGTGACGTCAAGCGTATAGGCAACGCTGATGCCGGCGGTGTACAGGTTGTAGAGCGACTCACCGGAGGTCAGCGTCGGTGACAGGACGTTGACGGCGTCGCGGTTGCGGCTGGCAGCTGCACCAGCGGAGACCGTCGGCAAAAAGGCGCCTCGTTGCGCGGCGTAGTTCTCGCGGGCCAGCGTGAGCGCGGCCTGCGCGGCCGCCACAGTCGGATTCGCCTTGAACGCGGCGGCCACGAGCGCGTCGATTTCCGTCGAGCCAAACTCGCGCCACCAGCTGGCGGGGACCGAGCGGTCTTCAATGAAGCGCTGTGCGCCGCTGCTGGAGAGCCCGGCGCCGGGCAGGTAGCGATCGACGTGCGGCGCATCCGGGGGCCTGAAATCGGGTCCTGCAGCGCAGGCCCCGAGCCCGAGCACGGCGGCCAGCAAGGCGGGACGCCAGAGGCTCACGACGCCTTCCCACTGCTGGCGGTCTGCTCGTCCGTCTCGAGCTGCGGCCGCCGCGACGAGAAGCGCAGGATCAGCACCGGCAGCACAACGAGGATCAGTGCTGGCGCCAGCAACATACCGCCGACGACGACGATCGCCAGCGGACGCTGGACCTGCGAGCCGATACCAGTCGAGACCGCCGCGGGTATGAGGCCGACGCAGGCGACCACGCAGGTCATCATGACCGGTCGCAGCTGGGTGCGTCCGGTATGGCGCATCGCAGCAATGCGGTCGAGACCAGCCGCGAGGCTGAGGTTGTAGTAGGACAGCACCAGGATGCCGTCCATGGCCGCAATGCCAAAGAGTGCCACGAAGCCGATCGCGGCGGACACGCTGAACGCAGTCCCCGTCAGCCACAGCGCAAATACCCCGCCGACCATCGCCATCGGGATGACGCTGGCCGCCAGCAGCACGTCGCGGACTCGGCCAAAGTTCAGGTACAGCAGCAGGCAGATGAACACCAACGAGAGTGGCACCGCAAACGCCAGGCGGCCGAGCGCCTCCTTGAGGTTGCCGAATTCGCCGACCCACTCCAGGCGGTAGCCACCCGGAATTGGGACCTCCGCCTCGACCCGTCGCTGCGCTTCCAGCACTGCGCTGCCCAAGTCGCGCCCACGAACACTGAACTTGATCGGGACGTAACGCTGCTGTTCCTCCCGGTAGATGAACGAGGCGCCCGAGACCAACCGCACGTCGGCGACGTCGGCGAGGGCGACCGACACCGGGGTCGGGCCGCCGGTTGAGTCGGGCGCCCCGATCGGGATCCGCCGAATCGCGTCGAGGCTTTGCCGATAGGGGGAGGCGAGCCGCACCATCATCGGAAAGTGGCGATCGCTGCCCTCTTCATAGAGGTCGCCCGCCGACTGCCCGCCGATCGCCGCCTGCACGACGGTGTTGATGTCACCCGGTGCCAGTCCGAACCGTGCCGCGCGTAGGCGATCGACATCGATACGGATCGTCGGCTGGCCGAGCGAGCGGAGCACGGCGAGATCGGCAATGCCAGGCACCGCGCCCAGCGCCCGTGCGACTTTCGCGGCGGTCTGCTCCAACGTGTCGAGGTCATTGCCGAAGATCTTGACCGAGTTCTCGCCCTTGACGCCCGACGCAGCCTCCTCCACGTTGTCCTGAATGTACTGCGAGAAGTTGAACTCGACGCCCGGGAATTGTGAGTCGAGCGCGGCCGTGAGCTGCGTCGTCAGCTGTTCCTTATCGACGCCACTGGGCCACAGCCGCGCCGGTTTCAGCGGCACGAAGAATTCGGCGTTGAAGAAGCCGGTCGCATCAGTGCCGTCGTCCGGGCGGCCATGCTGCGAAACCACGGTCTCAACTTCTGGATAGGCCGCAATCGTTCGGCGCATCCGGTTGACGTAGGCATTGCTCTCCTCCAGCGAAATCGAGGTCGGGAACGTCGCCCGGATCCAGAGATTGCCTTCCTCAAGCTTTGGCAGGAACTCGAGGCCGAGCGTCCGGGCGGCGAGCAGCGCCGCCAGCGCCAGAAGTCCCGCGAGCCCGACCATCAGCGCCCGGTTGGCGAGCGCAAACTCGGCGAGCGGCTCGTAGCCGCGCCGGATCTGGCGCACAAGCCAGGTTTCGCGCTCCTCGACGTTGACGGGGAGCAGCAGCGCGGCCAGCGCGGGAGCGACCGTAAACGTCGCCAGCAGCCCGCCGGCGATCGCGTAGCCGTAGGTCCTGGCCATGGGGCCGAAGATGTGGCCCTCGATGCCGGACATCGTAAAGAGCGGCAGGAAGCCGGCAATAATGATCGCGGCGGCAAAGAAGATCGACTGACTGACCTCGGCGCTCGCGTTCGCGATCGTCGCGAACTTGCCACTGAATCCGGACGGGGTCCGCATCGTATGCAGTAGCGTCGTCGACCGCACCTTGTGCGCGGCCGTCTCGGCGAGGTGACGGTAGATGTTTTCCATCATGATGACGGTCGCATCGACAACCAGCCCGAAGTCGATCGCGCCGACCGACAGCAGGTTGGCCGATTCGCCGCGCAGCACCATGATGCCGATCGCGAACGCGAGCGCAAACGGGATCGTCATCGCCACAATCAGCGCGGTGCGGAGGTTGCCGAGGAACGCCCACTGCAGCAGGAAGATCAGCAGAATGCCCGCCAGCATGTTGTGCAGCACGGTTCCCGTCGTCACCTTGATGAGGTCGCTGCGATCGTAGATTCTTTCGATCGCGACGCCCGGCGGCAGGACCCCGGAGTTGTTGATGCGCGCGACCTCCTGCTGCACGCGCTCGATTGTCGGCGTGCTGGCGGCGCCGCGGCGCATCAGGACGGTGCCCTGGACGATGTCGTCGTCGGAACCGAGGCCGGCGATGCCGAGGCGCGGCTGATTGCCGATGCTGACCTCCGCGACGTCGCCGAGGTAGATGGGCACGCCGTGATTGCTCGCGAGCAGTGTATGGCGTACGTCGTCGAGCGAATGGATCAGGCCAACCCCGCGGACCACGGCGGACTGCGGGCCGATGGCGACCGTCTGGCCGCCGACGTTGATGTTGGCGTTGCCGAGCGCCTGCAGCACCTGCGGGAGCCCGAGCCCGTAACCCGCGAGCCGTCGTGAATCGACCGCGATGTCGTAGGTCTTCGTCTTGCCGCCCCAGCCTGTGACGTCGATGACGCTGGGAACGGCCTTGAAGCGCCGCTCGAGTACCCAGTCTTGCAGCGTCTTGAGGTCCGTGACTGAGTAACCGGCCGGCCCGAGAACGCGATAGCGATAGATCTCGCCGATCGGGCTCGTCGGTGAGATCTGCGGCTGGGCGCCATTCGGCAATGGCGGCAGCTGCGCGAGCCGGTTGACGATCCGCTGCTCGGCCTGATCGTATGTGAAATCGTAGGTGAACTGCACCTTGACGTCGGAGAGGCCAAACAGCGAAATGGTGCGGATGGCCTGCACGTTCGGAATGCCGGCCATCTGTACTTCGATCGGGATCGTGACGTAGCGCTCGATCTCCTCGGCCGACTGGCCGTTGCTCTGGGTCACGATGTCGACGAGCGGGGGCACGGGATCCGGGTAGGCCTCGATATTCAGGGCCGCGAATCCGGCTGCGCCGCCGCCGAGCACCAGCACCAGCAACGCCGCCACGAGCACTCGTTGACGCAGCGCAAAGGCGACAAGTCCGTTCATCGTCACTCGTGCCGCGCCGCGCGATCGATGAATAGGCTGCCGTGCGTCACGACCCGCTCACCGGCTTTGAGACCCTCACGCACCTCGACGAGTCCGTCGATGCTGCGGCCGACGCGGATGTCGCGAAGCGCGATTGCGTCGTCGGTGGTCGCGACCCAGACGTGGGCCCGCTCGCCCTCGTAGACGACGGCCGAGGCCGGCACGGCAGGCGCGGTGCTGATGTCGCTGCCTTCGATGGTGAGCGTCGCGAGCATCTCCGGCTTCAGCGTGCCGTCGCTGTTGGCGAGAATCGCTCGGACGGTCAGCCGGTGGGTCACCGGATCGATTGTTGGCGCCACGTAGTCCAGCCGCGTCGTGAACGTCCGACCCGGCCACGCCGTGACGGTCACCACAACCGGCTGACCGCGCCTGAGGCCGGGTGCCGCGCGCTCGTTGAGCGTGCCAACGACCCAGACACTGCTCAGGTCGGCGACCGAATACAGCGGTGTGCCACTGCCGGCCACCACGTACTGGCCGGGACCCACCTGGCGCTCGACGACGACGCCCGCGACCGGCGCGCGCAGCGCGATGCGCGCACCCGCGGGCCCGCGTGCCTCGAGCGCGCCAATCGCAGCGTCCGACTGCCCGAGGATGCGCAGATGACTGCGCGCCGCTGCCAGCGCAGCCTCCGCTGCCGCGAGATCGGCCTGCGACTGCTGCCAGTCCTGCTGGGAGCCGCCGTTGGCTTCGAAGAGGCCGCGCTTGCGCGCCTCGGCCGCGCGCGTCAGCCGCGCCTGCGCGACCGCGGCGGCCAAGGCCGTCTGGCCGTCCGCGAACTCGGTCGCCTCGAGGACGGCGAGCGTCGCGCCGAGGCCAACGCGGTCGCCGGTACCAGCGACGAGCGCGACGACGCGACCGGAGTAGGGCGAGTAGACCGCCGTCGAGCGGTCGGCGTTGACTGCGATCCGCCCGTCGGCAACGTCGAGCGTCGCAAAGCGATGCGTGGCGACGCGCTCGATCGTGAAGGCCTTCAGCTGCTGGGGGGTCGGAACAAAGGTGCCGGGAGGCCGCGCCTTGGAATTCGTCTGGTCGCGGTCGGGTCCGTGAACGACGAGTGTTCCGAGAACCACTGCGACGACAAGCAAAGCCGCGGCGAGTGCCAGCCGGCGCAGCTGGACCGGGCGCGGTACGGCTCGAGCCGCCTCGTCTGGCGGCGGGGTGGAGCTATCCGACACCGTCGCGCGCCGCGGTCAGGCAAGGAGATCGCCAGCCGTCCGGCGCCGCCTCGGGAAAGGGTCCTTTCAGCACGCTACGGGCTCGCGAGCGAAGGACCACCCGGCTACCGACGCGGGCGTTTCGGCGTCGTCACGCCAAGAGCCCGGGGAGCCCGTAAACGGCTGATGTTCCAGACGATGCATCGAGACATTCCGTATCGAGGTCCGAGTCTTGAACGAGCCCCGAAGGCCTGATGGCCGTACCCGCGGTGAGTGACCGGCGGGATGCAAGCGCCACCCTGTGTCGGCCGTTTCACCGGGAACCCGTCCGCGTGGGTGGCCTCGGTCGGCCGCAGTGCGAGTGAGCCGCCCACGGACAACGCGCTCGCTGCCACCGTCACGAGCCATCCCTTCCGGCGCGCTGAGCGCACGGCGGGGCTCCTCCCGGCACGCGGCCAATCGTGACGACGCGTCATCTGATCGTCTACTGTCACGGATGACAGTGGCGGGCGGTGGCGGGCCGCACTAGGCTATTGGCGGCCGCGGATAGCACGGCTCGGCACGCGGTGCTGGTCTTGCGGCGGGGCGCCTCGAAGCTCCCCCGGCCGTGGGGATGGCGTCGCTGTTCTGTGGAAGCTCCGTCGGCCCGAACGTTCATCGGCCTGCGCTTCCGGCCTTGGCTCGGTGTGTGCTCGAGCGTCTCCTGACCCAAACCGTTGAACCGCCGTTCGAGGCCGGCTACGAGGCACAGCGAATTGTCGGGACCAAGAACATTTCCCAAGCGCGGTGGCCGGTCGTCGCGGCAGCGACGGTGCCCCGCGCTGCACGGCGACGGGTCGGCCCTCTGGATGCATCCGAGTCCGGGCGGGTCCGCGATCGACAACGCGCCGGTGTATCGCAACCCACAGCCTGCGCATTGGCTGCGCGCGCGCCGCCTTTGGCTCGAAATGGCGCCAGAGCGAGTCCCTGCACCGGGAGACTGCCACCCGGCGCCTCCGGGTCGAAACGGCGGATCCGCCCCTGCCGCTTGCGGTGCGAGCGGTGGGCAACGTGCGACGGCCAGCCGCCATGCCCCATCGGGACCGAATCGGCAAGCACGTAGTGCGCGACGACCCGGCCCGCCCAGCGCGTAGCTGACCATGGCGTCGCCGCGCAAGACGATTCTGTGCATCGAGGACGATCGAGAGACCGCCGCACTGATCGTGGAGGACCTCGAGGAGCGGGACTACCTCGTGACAGTGGCCCATGATGGCCAGTCCGGGTTCGCAGCGATTCTGAAGACGAGCCCCGACCTGGTGCTCTGCGACATCAACATGCCAGGGATCAATGGCTTCGAGGTGCTCGAACGCCTCACGGCGATCGCACCCCGGTTCGGCGCCGTCCCGTTCGTGTTCCTGACCGCACTGGCGGGCCGGGATTCCGAACTCCACGGCCGGCGCCTAGGCGCCGACGATTTCGTCACGAAGCCCATTGACTTCGACGTTCTCGCCAGTGTCCTCGCGGCGCGTCTGGGCCGCGTCGCCCGCAACGACGTATGGTCCCGCCTCGTCGACCTGAGCGACCGCGAGGTGGAATGCCTGACGTGGTCGGCGCGCGGCAAGACGTCCGCCGAGATCGCGCAAATTCTGGCAGTGAGCAAGCGTACGGTCGATTTCCACGTCGAAAGTGCCCGGCGCAAGCTCAACGTGGCAACTCGCATCGAAGCCGTGGTCAAGGCAGCCGCCGGCGGACTGATCGATCCATGAGCCGCTTCTGGCGGAAAGAAGGGATCTCTGGCGCCCGGAGCGACATCCCCGCCGCGCAACGCGCTGTCGCGGCGGACGCCAGGCCTGCCCAGAGGTCGAGGTCGCTCGAGCTGCGCTCGATCCGTGCCCGTCTCTCGGTCGTCTTCGCGTTGTTTCTGCTGCAGGTCATCGGTCTCGGCGCTTTCGGCATCGAGCGACTCGGCGAGGTTAATCGCGTATCCGACGAGATTCGCAACCACTGGCTGCAGGACATACGGCTTCTCGGCGACCTCAACAACTACATGTCGGACTATCGAACCACCGAGGGGACACATCTGCTGTCAACGACTGTCGCGGAGATTGCCGCGAGCGAAGCGGAGGTGAAGACACTCGATGCCACAGTTGCACGCACTCAACGTGGCTACGAGTCGATGCCGCAGGAACCGGCGGAAAGCGCGATCTATGCGGCCTTTTCGCAGCAGTGGTCGGCGTACAAAGCCATCGCGCAGGAGGTACTCGCTCACTCGCGCGCCGGGCTCAGGTCCGAGGCGACTCGCCTGTACATGACGACTTCCCGGCGTGCCTTCCAAATCTCCAGCGACACGCTCGGCCGACTGACCGATCAAACCGTGGCCAGTGCGCACGAGGCGACCGCGCGTGCGGCGGCCACCTATCAGCGTGCTCGAGCGTTGATCGTCGCGGCGATGCTCCTGGCCGTGTGTCTGCTGATCGGTGCGATCATCTACATCGGCCGCTCGATCTCGAATCCGCTGCTGGATCTCGCCGGCCGGATGCGCGCCCTCGCTGACCACAACACCGACGTCTCGATTCCCGGGACCACGCGAGAAGATGAAGTTGGCGAGATGGCGCGCTCGGTGGTCGTGTTCCGGGACAATGCGATCGCGCTCATGAGTACGCAGCGGCGCCTTCTGGAGCAGGCGGCCGCGCTGGAAACGGCCCTCGACAACGAGCGGCGCCTTACGGCCCAGCAGCGCAACTTCGTCGCGATGACCTCGCACGAGTTTCGTACACCATTGACAATCATCGACGGCCATGCGCAGCGTCTGATAAAGACGAAGGACCGGCTCGACGCCGCGGGTGTCGCGGAGCGCGGCGAGCGGATCCGACGCGCCGTGGTGCGCATGACGAGCATCATGGACGGCCTCCTCGGGGCATCAGTGCTGTTCGATGGACAGGAAGTCTTTCGCCCCACGGACTTTGCGCTCGAGACACTGGTCCGCGAGGTCTGCCAGGTGCATCGGGAGATGGCTCGCGGCGTGAATATCCACGAGGACGTCGAAGGGTTGCCGCAGACGATCGAGGGCGACCCGCGGCTGCTCTTCCATGCAATCAGCAACCTCGTATCCAATGCAATCAAGTACGCGCCCAGCGGAAGTCAAACGGACATCATCGCGCGCGCCGACGATAGCCACGTGGTGGTTTCCGTTCGGGACCGCGGCATGGGAATCTCGGACCGGGACCGCGAGCACCTCTTCGAGCGATTCTTTCGCGGCGGGAACGCCACCGGTATCGCCGGAACCGGGGTCGGTCTTCACCTCGTGGCGATGGTACTCGCGCTGCACCACGGCAATGTCTCGGTGGAGAGCCGGGAGGGGGTCGGCTCGACATTCACCCTGCGCTTACCCATTCGTCGGTCCGTAGTCGAAGCTGTTCCGGAAGCAGATCGTGGGTGACGGGCGACGCCAGCCTGGGTCGCCAGGGTCCGTGCATCATCTAATCGCCGTGTTGTCGGTCGGCATGACCGCCGCCCAGTTCTCAGGATGCGCCGATCTGGCGCGGCTGGAGGCGCGGGAGCAGGCAGGATGGCGACAGGGCTGGGTCTATCAGATGGTCGAAGGCAGGGACCTGAGAGATGTTCGGACGTCTGATTGTGCTTCAGCGTTGTCCTCGGATCGCGTCGCGCGCCAGCGCTTCGCGATCGTGCGGTACGCCGTCTCGATCGGAGCGCGTACGCATCAGCTGCGGACCGTTCCCGTCCCCGATTCCCTGGAGCTTAAGGTTCGGGACCGAGTTGAAATCAACATTCTTGACTGTGATGTGGTCATCACCCGTGTCGGGCGTTGACTGGCCGGCAGACTTGCACTCCGGTGGAAGGCAGCCGCGCCGACTCGTCGGATGGACGAGCCATGCACCCCTGTGCGGCGACAATTACCTTGGCCGGTTGACGACAACTATCTTGGCCGGTGAGCACGCTTGAGCCGGGCGGTGCGTGGGTCGGGGCATAGAGTCGATTCCCTGCGAAATGACGTGGGGAGTTGTCCGTGCCTGGCAAGCGCATCGAGGATC
>JANYAE010000069.1 GCA_025355105.1 Pseudomonadota bacterium
TCGTGCAGCGGCGGGCGGCGCGCGCCGCGCGCCGTGCGGTACTGATAGTAGGGCCAGTGCATCGCGTACAGCAGGCCGAGCGTCTCGACCGTGCGGTCGTGCAGGTAGCGGCGGTTTCCCTGGAACGGCATCACGCGGCGGACGTCGACGTCGCAGAGGTCCAGCGGCGGGCGCCGGTCGACGATCCACTGCGCGAGCACCTTGCCCGCGCCGCCGCTCGCCGCGATGCCGACCGAGTTGAAGCCGGTCGCGACGAACAGGTTGCCGACCTCCGGGGTCTCGCCGACGTAGTAGCGGTCGTCCGGCGTGAAGCTCTCTGGGCCGTTGAAGAACAGCTGGATGCCCGCATCGGCAAGCGCCGGCACGCGCCGCACCGCCGCCTCGAGTATCGGCTCGAAGTGCTCGTGGTCCTCCGGCAGCGTGTCGAAGCAGAACTCGTCCGGGATGCCGGCCATGCCCCATGGCTTCGCGACCGGCTCGAAGCAGCCCATCAGGATCTTGCCGGCATCCTCCTTGTAGTAGGCGCACTCGTCCTGCACGCGCAGCACCGGCAGGTTGCGCGGGATCCCGGCGATCGGCTCGGTGACGATGTAGAAGTGCTCGGCGGCGTGCAGCGGCAGCGCCGCGCCGGCCTGGGCGGCGAGCCGGTGCGACCACATTCCGCCGCACAGCACGACCGTGTCCGCAAGGATCGCACCGTCCGCAGTCTCGACGCCGATCGCCCGGCCCTTCTCGACCAGGATCCGCGTGGCGCGCGTGTTCTCGAAGATCCGCGCGCCGCGCTGTTTCGCGCCCTTGGCGAGCGCGTGGGTCGTGTCGATCGGGTTCGTCTGGCCGTCCTTCGGCAGGAAGATGCCGCCGACGATGTCGCCGACCTCGAGCAACGGCCAGCGCTCTTTGATCGCGCCCGGGGTCAGCAGCTCGATCGCGAGACCGAAGGTCTTGCCATCGACGCGCCGCGGTACAGCTCCTCGAGGCGCTGCGGGGTCTTGGCGACGCTGATGGAGCCGTTCTGCTTAAAGCCGGTCGCCTGGCCGGTCTCGGCCTCGAGCGAGTGAAACAAGTCCGCCGTGTACTTGGCCAGCTCGGTCAGATTGCGCGTCGCGCGGAGCTGGCCGACCAAGCCCGCGGCATGCCAGGTGGTGCCGCAGGTCAGCTGCCTGCGCTCAAGCAGCACGACGTCGGTGACGCCGATCTTGGTCAGGTGATAGGCCACCGAGCAGCCGGCGATGCCGCCGCCGACGATGACCACGCTTGCACGACTGGGGACTGACATCCGGTAGGTCCTTGGCGATGGGGCGAGGCAATCAGTAACGCGGCGGGGCGACGACCCACAGCGAGACCGACGTGACGAGGCCGGGATTGCGCGCGCTGAACGATTCGCCGCGGCCAATGCGGAAGCTGTCGCCCGCGCGCAGTTGGAAGCGCTTGGCGCCGAGGTGCAGCTCGAGTTCGCCCTCGATGACGTAGCCGGACTGCTCGGCCATCCGTGAGACCTGTTCGTCACCGCTGCGCGCGCCGGGCGCGAAGGTCGACAGGATGAGCTCGGCTTCGCCGCTCAGAGTCGGCGACAGCAGCTCCTCCTCGATGCCGGTCCCGGGGAAGTTGAGCCGGCGGCGGTGTTCGCGGCGCACGACGTGGCCATGCTCGGCCGGCACGCTCGGATCGTAGCCCTGGAAGAACCAGCTGATCTGGACGCCGAGCGCCTCGCTGATCGCCTTCAGCGTCGAGATCGAAATCTCCGAGCGGCCGCGCTCGATCTGGCTGACGTAGCCGATTGACTTGCCGACGGCCGCCGCGAGTGCCGCGAGGCTCATGCGGCGTGCCTCGCGCAGGTCGCGGATCTGGCTACCGAGCGGACTCGGGGCGGTCGCCGGCGCGGCGCCACGGCGTCCGGCGGGGCCGCGGGGCTTCGCCGCCGGGAGCCGGCCGCGCGCGCGCACTGTGGTCTTGCCGATCACCCGGATGCCTGCCGTCCGCCCCCAAAACGTTCACGAATATAGCCGAAGCGGGCCGGATATTCACCAGCGTGAAAATTCAGGGCATATTTTCACGCCCGACAGCCGGCCGCGGACGCCGTCCGGCCTCAGGCCGGTTTCACGCCCTCGGTGATCAGCGGCGCTTCGCTGCGCTGCAGCTCGGCCGCGACCTGCTCCATGCGCCGCATGGCCCGCAGGTGATTGCGCCCGGCGATCTGGAGCACGTCCTGGTCCGTGTAGCCGCGGCGCAGCAGCTCGGCGAACAGGTGCGGATAGCGTGTGACGTCGCCGAGACCGGTGGCCATCTCGGCGGCATCCGCCTTGTAGAAATCGGCACCGATGCCGATGTGGTCGATGCCGGCCACGCGGCGGATATGGTCGATGTGGTCGGCGACTTCGGCGATGCCGGCGCGCGGCGGCCCCTGCGCCTGTTCCCAGGCGGCGATCGCTTTCTCGATCGCCGCCTCGCTCGCGAGCTGCTCGCGGCGTTCGCGCAGCGCCGCAGCGCGCCGTTCCATCCAGGCCTGGCCGTCCGGCGATACGAACGGGCGAATGAAGTTCACGTGGACCACGCCGCCGTTGTCGCGGACGAGGCGCAGCACGTCGTCCGGGACGTTGCGCGGGTGCGGATTGATGGCGTAGGCGTTGGAGTGCGAGAAGATCACGGGCGCGCGGCTGACCCGCAGCGCGTCGCGCATCGTGTCGGGACTGACGTGGGACAAGTCCGCGAACAGGCCGAGCCGATTCATCTCCCGCACCAGCTGCCGGCCGAACTCGGTCAGCCCGTAGTGCTCGGCACGGTCGGTCGCGGCGTCCGCCCAGTCGATGTTGTCCCAGTGGGTCAGCGTCAGGTAGCGCGCGCCGAGCTCATGGAAGATCCGCAGCGTCGCCGGCGAGTTCTCGACCATGTGGCCGCCTTCGACGCCGATCAGGCAGGCGATCCGCCCTGCCCGGTGGATACGCTCAATGTCGGTCGCGGTGCGCGCCTGCTCGAATCCGCTCTGGCGCATCAGGCGTAGCGCCACGTCGAACTCGCGCAGCGCCTCGTGCAGCGCGACGTGCATCTTCTGGGTTGCCGACTCGACGAACACCGACCAGTACTGCGCGCCGACGCGGCCGGCGCGCAATGCCGGGACATCGGCGCACAGCGTCGGCTGCGGAATCCCGAGATCGACGCCGCTCAGGTCGCCGCCATGGAGTTCGAGCAGCATCGACGGCAGGTCGTTGTGGGTGTCGATGAACGGCGCCTGCGCGAGCAGCGCCTCAGAGCGGCGCAGCAGCGCCGAGTCGTCGCCGGCCGGGCGTGCCGCGTCAGGCGCGGCCGCTGCCAGCGCGCTGAGCGGGTTGCCGAGTGCGGCCGCCGCCAGCGCGGTCTGGGCGAGGAAGGTGCGTCGGCTGGTCACGGTGGCCTCCTGGGCGCAACGGGCGGAGTCTACCGACTCCGGCGTCACCTGCCCGGATCGGCGGTCACGCGCGGTGCGGTCACGGCGCCGGACCGCCTCGCGCACCGCGGCGTCGGCCGCCGTGGACCCGGACGCGTGGCCGCGCGTCGGCGACAATGGACTTGGCCACCTGCCGGATCTGAGGATGCCCCGATGCTGCCCCGTCTGATGTGCGCGATCTGGCTGAAAGGCCACGGCGGCTTCGAGCAACTGGAGTATCGCGACGACGTGCCGGTACCCCGGCCTGCCGCCGGCGAGGTGCTGCTGCGGGTGCGCGCGGCCGGCGTCAACAATACCGACATCAACCTTCGGACCGGCTGGTACTCCAAGGCGGTCAACGAGGCGACGGGCGCCGGGCACGCCACGGCGCGCGCCGAGGACGCCGGCTGGACCGGCTCCGCATTGGCGTTCCCGCGCATCCAGGGCGCGGATGCCTGCGGCGAGATCGTCGCGGTCGGCGCCGGCGTTGCCGCGGCGCGGGTCGGCGAGCGGGTGCTCGTCGATCCGATGCTGCGCCTGCCGGGCTGCGGCTCGCTCGCCGCGACCCGCTACTTCGGCTCCGACTGCGACGGCGCCTTCGCCGAGTACGTTGCCTTGCCCGCCGGCAACGCGCGGCGCATCGCCAGCCCGCTCTCGGATGCGGAGCTGGCCTCGTTCCCGTGCTCGTATTCCGCGGCCGAGAACCTGCTGACGCGCGCCGCCGTCGCCGCCGGTGAGACCGTGCTCGTCACCGGCGCCTCGGGCGGTGTGGGATCCGCCGCGGTGCAGCTCGCGCGGCGCCGTGGCGCGCGCGTGCTCGCGCTCGCAAGTCCGGCGAAGGCCGCGGCAGTCGCCGCGCTCGGCGCCGAGCGCGTGCTGGACCGGGACGCAGCGCTGGTCGCGGCGCTCGGTGACGAGTCGGTGGACGTGGTCATCGACGTGGTCGGCGGCCGGCAGTTCCCGCAGCTGCTCGCGGTGCTGCGTCGCGGCGGCCGCTACGCGGTGGCAGGGGCGATCGCCGGGCCGGTGGTCGAGCTCGACCTGCGCACGCTGTATCTCAAGGACCTGCGGCTGCTCGGCTGCACGATCCTCGAGCCCGGCGTCTTCGACCGGCTGGTCGCCTACATCGAGCGCGGCGAGCTCCGCGCCGTCGTCAGCGCCACCTATCCGCTGGCGGAGATCGCGGCGGCGCAACGCGACTTCCTGGCCAAGGCGCACGTCGGCAAGATCGTGCTCGTCCCCTGAATCAGGCGCCGTCGAGCGCGGCGTCGTCGCCGTGGTGCACACCGACGCTGCGCTCGGCCGAGCGCAGGGTGTTGTAGAGCAGCATGGTCACGGTCATCGGCCCGACTCCGCCTGGCACCGGCGAGATCAGCGAGGCCTTTTCCTTGACCCCCTCGAAGTCAACATCGCCGACGATGCGGCCGTCCGGCAGCCGGTTGATGCCGACGTCGATGACCACCGCGCCGGTCTTGACCATCTGCGGCACGATCAGGTTCGGAACGCCGGCGGCCACTACCAGGATGTCCGCAAGCAACGTGAAGATCGCGAGGTCGCGCGTCAGCTTGTGGCAGATGCAGACCGTCGCGTCCTTCTGCATCAGCATCATCGCCGTCGGTTTGCCGACGATGTTGCTCGCGCCGACCACGACGACGTTGCGGCCGGCGATCTCGACGCGCTCGTGCTCAAGCAGCTTCTGCACACCGTAAGGCGTGCACGGCGGAAACACCGTGGAGCCCGTCAGGAGGCCGCCGACGTTGTAGAGGTGGAAGCCGTCGACATCCTTGTCGGCCGAGATGCGCTCCAGCACCCGCGGCATGGCGATGTGTGGCGGCAGCGGCAGCTGCACCAGCACACCGTGCACCGTCGGATCGGCGTTCAGCCGATCGATCTCGGCGAGCAGCGTCGACTCCGCCACGTCGCCCGGCAGCTCGATCCGCTCGGAACGGATGCCGACTTCCTCGCAGGCGCGCACCTTGTTGCTGACGTAGAGGCGCGAGGCGGGGTTACTGCCAACGAGAATGACCGCGAGGCCAGGCTGCAGGCCATGCGAGGCGACGAGCCGGCGCACCCGGCCCTGGTACTCGCCGCGGAGCTTCCTCGCGACCGACTTGCCGTCAATGATTCGCGCCGTCATCGTCGCTGCCGCCCGCACCGAAAAAGGGGCGCGCATTCTAGCGTCCGTGCGGCCGCGAAACACACCCTTTTCGGCGCCCTCACGCACCGCCACGGCGGCGCGGCGGAGCGCCGGAGCTGCTAGGCGCGCTTGCCCTGCAGGTCGACGACCTTGGCCGCCGGCGCGCCGCCGCCGCCCGGCAGCATGCCGGCGCGCGGCAGCTTGACCGGAAAGCGCGCACGGATCTGCTGATCGACGGCCTCGGAGACGTGGGTCGGGTAGTGCGTCGCGAGAATGTCGCGGACCTTCTTCGCGGCCCGGCCGACGACGTCCAGCGAGCCCTGCTCGGCCCACTCGGTCGGGCTCTTGCGGTCACCTACCGCCGGATACAAGTAGTCGGTCTGCATCAGCTGCAAGGTCTGGTCGGACCCGAGGAAATGCCCCGGTCCGTTCAGGCACACATCCTTGATCGTCTCGAAGGACAGCTTCTCTTCCGAGACGTCGATGCCGCGGATCGTGCGCTGCGCGGCGCCGATGATGTCATTGTCGATGATCAGGCTCTCGAGCGAGTAGCCAAGCAGGCTCGCGTGCATGCCGGCCGACTCGTAGATCAGGTTGGCGCCGGCGTTGCCGACCAGCGCGTGGTTGAGCGCCTTCTCGGCGCCTGCCTGGCCGTCGGCGATCTTGGAATCGGTCATGCCGGAGGCCGTGCCACCGGTCAGGTCGTAGAAGTGCGCCATCTGGCCGGCCGCGGCCGACAGCAACGCCTGCTCGGGGCTGCCGCCGGACATCGCGCCGGTACGCAGATCCGAGACGAAGCACCAGGTGCCGAATATCGCGGGGTGACCGGGCTTGATCGCGTTGACATAGACGAGCCCGGCGAGGCACTCCGCCACCTCCTGGGCCAGCGCCCCGGCCAGCGCCGCCGGCGCGGTCGCGCCGGCCTGACCGGCCGACAGCAGCAGCACCGGCATGCCGCCGCGCACCGCGACCTCAAGGCACTTGCAGGCGTCGGCCGCGAACTTCATCGGTGGCACGACGAAGCAATTCGACTGGCTGACGAACGGCCGCTCGCGCCACTTGTCCTCGCCGCCGGCGATCACGTGCAGCATCTCGAGCGACGCCGTGACGTGCTCCGGCTGCACCCAGCTGCTGCCGACGTGCTTGGTCGTGCTCGAAACTGCCGCGTAGCAGGTGTTGAAGTCCATCTCGAAGGGATCGGGAATGTCGCGCGGCACGACGGCACGCTGGAAGAAGTGGATGTGCTCCATGACATCGACGATGCGGCCGACGTCGTAGAGGTCCTGGATCTTCGATTCCCGGTAGCTGCCGTCGGCGTTGACCATGTTGACGGCCGCGCCGGCAGTGCCGAAGTAGGTCTGCTTGCCCCACGGCTCGAGATCGAAGCGCGGGTTCTGCGCGTGCAGCACGAAGTGCCGTCCGGCCTTGGCCAGCGTTGTCTCGACGAGCGCCTGCGGAAACAGCAGGCGGCCCCGGTCGCTGACCGTGCAACCGGCCTGGGTCAGGAGTTCGACGCCGGACGGCGGCGCGTCGGCGAGGCCGACCTCGGCGAGCAGGCGCAACGCCGTGCGGTGAATCGCGAGGACGTCGGCCTCGCTCAGCGGGCGATAGCGGCCGCTCGGCAGTCCTGGCCAGACCGGACGCAGGTTGTCGGGCAGCGGCCCTGCACGCAGTGCCCGCCGGGCCTCACGTCCAGAACGTCGGGCCTTGTTCTCGCACTCGCTCACGATGTTGCTCCAGTGATCAGGGGTGCTCAGCCGGCTGCCCGGGGAAACGCAGCGGGCAGGCCGCGTTCGGCGGCCACCGGGCCGCAGAACGCTCGGGTCGTCAGGGCAGCCGGACGGTCAGTCATCGGTGAGCGTGGCACGCCGTTACCCCGGCCGCCGCAGAGATTTTCTACCAATCGGAAAAATTTGCCATCGTCCGCCGCGAGGTCACCCCGAGGACGGCCGCCGATCGGCAGCTGAGCGCGCACACGACTGCCGCGGGAGTTTTGCAGCGCAAGATATATAAGGGCTGACGCGCGTCGATGAGCCACGATTCTGGCCCTCGCCTGCTGTGCCTGCCTACCAATGTCTTTTTGAGATGCCCGCGATCCAATTTCTCCGCTTGGAGTCAACGGGCAATTGTGGAAGTCTCGGCCCGGCAGGGGCGAACGACGGCCGCCGTCGCCGTCTCGGAGGGCGTGCGGACTGTCGGCCGGAAGTCGAACCCCGACAGGTGTTGCGCGTACGCTACTTCCAAAGTTCCGACGCGATGCGGTACGGTACGGACCTAAACGGGGAAAATCGTCTGAAAAACGATTTCTACCGATGTCGACAAAGAATGCTATTTGCGGGGAAGCAACTTTTGCGCACACTCCGATTGAAGGGCCGTTTAACGCACTGAGCGACCGTTCAATAAGCGCTTTCTGATTGATCAGGGACCATTCATCCACGTGGGGGATCGAAGCTTGAAAACGAATCACAAACTGTCTTACGCGATCATGGCTGTGCTCAGCGCGCAGGCCGGGACCGCGATGGCAGCGGCACCGGCCGAAGGCGAGATCGCCGACATCGTGGTGACCGCGCAGCGGCGCTCGGAAAGCATTCAGAACGTGCCGATCACGATTCAGGCACTCACCAGCGAGACGCTGAGTCAGCTGCACGTCACGACGTTTGACGACGTGGCCAAATACCTGCCGAACGTCGCCCTGTCCAGCAACGGCCCGGCCCAGGGCAACATCTTCATGCGCGGTCTCGCGCTCGGCTCCGCCGGTACGCAGTCGTCGGGCACGATCGGCCTGTATCCGAACGTCGCCGTCTACCTCGACGAGCAGTCGGGCCAGCTGCCGTCGCGTAACCTTGACGTCTACGCCGCAGATCTTGAGCGCATTGAGGTTCTCGAGGGCCCGCAGGGCACCTTGTTCGGCGGTGGTGCGCAAGCCGGCGTCGTGCGCTACATCACCAACAAGCCGAAGCTGAACAAGTTTGAGGGCAGCGTCGAAGCGATGTACGGCGTCACCGCACACGGCGACCCGAATTCGGGCTATTCGGCCGTCCTCAACCTGCCGCTGATCACTGACAAGCTGGCATTTCGCGCGGTGCTCTACAACGAGACCCGCGGCGGCTACATCAACAACGTGCCGTCGACGTTTACGCGTCGCAATACCGACCTTGGCATCTACTACGCGAACTTCCCGGCGACGGCGGGGGCGTGCCCGGACGGCCTCGCCAATAACGGCCACTGCGTACCGACAGGCAGTCCGGTCGCGAACAACTACGCGCTCGCCAAGAACGCGATCAATCCGGTCAAATACGAGGGCGGCCGCTTCTCGGCGTTGTGGGATATCAGCGACGACTGGAACTTGCTGGTCGCGCAGACCTATCAGGACATCCATGCGGACGGCGTTTTCTACCAGATGCCGCTCGGCTCGGAGAAGCAGCAGCTAAACCCGCTCGAGGTGACGCTGTTCGCCCCGTCCTACAACTCGGACAAGTTCTCGAACACGGCCTGGACCCTGAACGGCAAGCTGGGATCACTGCACGCCGTCTACACCGGCGGCTATCTGGTCCGCAACGTCGACCAGGTGCAGGACTACACCAACTACGCGCGTGGCGTGTACGCCGATTACTACCAGTGCTACGGGCCGGGTTCGGGCGGCTTCAGCGCAGCCGGCAACTACGCGATCTACGGCGGCGGTGACAAGACGATCACCAGCTCGCACTGCAACTCGCCGGTCTCGACGTGGCGCGAGCAAGAGCGCAACACGCACCAGACCCACGAGATCCGCATCAGCTCGCCGGACGACTGGCGGCTGCGCTTCATCGCCGGCGGGTTCTACGAGGACCTCAAGATCTACGATCAGACCGACTGGGGCTACAAGTCGCTCGCGAACTGCACCGGCACGCCGGCGGCGAACGGCGTGTACATGGGCACGGGATGCATGGGCAACCTCGCGCCCTTGCCTGGCGTAACGGCGAACAACCCGAGCCAGCGCAACCAGACCGTCGGGTTCTTCGAGGACACGACCAAGGGCTACACGCAGACGGCGTTCTTCGGTTCGGCCGACTTCGACATCATCCCGAAGGTGCTGACAATCACCGGCGGCCTACGCTGGTACGACTACAAGCTCGATCAGAAGGGCTGGGTCGGCACGTCGTTCGGCTGCTTCGAGGCCGCGGCGCCTTGCTACGGCTACGGCCACAACATGGATGCCGAGAAGCTCAATGTCTCGTACAAGGGCACCAAGGGCCGCGCCAACATTACCTGGCACATCACGCCGGACGCGATGGTCTACTACACGTTCTCGCAGGGCTACCGGCCGGGCGGCTTCAACCGCACGAGCGGCACGGCGCTGCCGGCCGCCGTGGTCGACGCGACACAGGCGAGCGGCTATGCGAAAGGCACGCCCCAGTACATCAAGCCGCTGACCTTCCAGCCCGATACGCTGACCAACAACGAGGTCGGCTTCAAGACGGAGTTCCTCGGTCACCGCCTGCAGCTGAACGGCTCGATCTACGATGAAAAGTGGAAGCAGGTGCAGACCGGCCTGTTCAACCCCGGCGTGCTGGGCAACCTGACCCTCGCCGTCAACGGTGCCGACTACGAGGTGAAGGGCGCCGAACTGCAGCTGACGGCGCGCGCGACACAGAACCTGACGTTGATCGGCGCGGTCTCGTACAACGATGCCAAGCAGACGGACTCGCCGTTCCTGATCGACAACAATCCGAAGAGCGCGACCTTCGGCCAGCCGATCACGACGTACTACAGCGTCGTGACGAAGGGCCAGAAGACGATCGTCAATACCTTCGGCAGCCCGAATACGCCGACGGCGTACTCGCCTAAGGTGCAGGGGAACCTGCGCGCCCGCTACGACTGGACGGTGAGCGACTACAACTGGTTCGGCCAGATTGGCGTGCTCTATGTTGGTGAGATGTTCAACAACACCAACACCGACCCGTCCGTGAACGGCGACAGAGCGGCGATCAACAACATCAACACGACGTTGTTCCGCTTCCGCCAGCCGTCGTACACGACCTGGGACGCCTCGTTCGGCGTCACCAAAGAAGCCTGGTCGTTGCAGGTGTTCGGCCAGAACCTCGGCAACTCGAACGCGAGCACGTTCACCTCGACCGCGCAGTTCATCAAGACGGAAGTGCCGGTCCGTCCGCGCGTCCTCGGGCTCCGGATCGGCATGAAGTTCTGATCGACGGCAAATGGCGATCGGCCGGGTCGGGTCCGGCTGGTCGCGCTAGAATCGAAGGCGGGCAACGATGCCCGCCTTTTCTTTGGTAGGCCCATGGCAGCCGAGCCCGCGCACAGCCCGTCACCGATCGAAGCCGAGATCGCCCGCATCCGGTCGATCATGGAGAAGGGTCAGTTTGCCGAGGCGCTGGCCGCCGCCGACGCGCTCCAGCCTGCGGTACCCGAGAACCGCGACGTCAACTACTGCCGGGCCGTGTGCCTGCGCTACCTGCAGCGCGTCCCCGAGGCACTCGCGGTGCTCGAGGCGCTCGAGCGCACTCATCCGGGCTTCAGCCGGCTCCATCAGGAACGCGGTCACTGTTACGTCGCGCTGCGCGAGGCGCCGAAAGCGATCGATGCCTACCAGAAGGCCGTCAATCGCAACCCGGCGCTGAGCGCGAGCTGGGCGAAGCTGCAGCTCCTCTACCGGATGGTCGGGCAGCCGGAGAACGCGGCGACAGCCGCCTCGCACATCGAGATGGCAGGCAAGCTGGCTCCCGAGGTGCTCGCCGCGACCGGTCTGCTGTGCGACGGCGACACATTCGAGGCCGAGCGGCTGATCCGGCCGTACCTCCTCACGAACCCCTACGACGTCGAGGCGATGCGCCTGCTGGCACGGATCGCGCTCGAGCGCGATGTCGTCAACGACGCCGACGTGCTGCTCGAGGCGGTACTCGAGCTCGCGCCGGACTACCGCGCGGCGCGATTCGACTACGCCCGCGCGCTGATGCGCCGCCACAAGTACGGCCCGGCCCTGAAGCAGCTCGAGATGCTGCTCGAGGTCGAGCCCGCAAACCGCACCTTCCGCACCGCGCATGCCACCGCATACGTCGGCATCGGCGACCACGAGCGGGCGCTCGAGCTCTATCGCGCGCTGCTCAAGGACGCGCCGCGCGAAGCTGACCTGCACCTGTCGATCGCCCACACGCTGAAGACGCTCGGCCGCAGCGAGGAATCGATCGACGCCTACCGGCAGGCTGCCGAATCGCGGCCCAGCTTCGGCGATGCCTACTGGAGCCTCGCCAACCTCAAGACCTATCGCTTCACCGACGCCGAGATCGAGGCCATGCGCGCCCACGTGGCGGCGCCCGCAACGGCGCTGGTCGACCGCTACCACCTGTGCTTTGCGCTCGGCAAGGCGCTCGAGGACCGTGGCGCCTACCAGGAGTCCTTCAGCTTCTACGAGCGCGGCAACGCGCTGAAGAAGTCGGAGTCCGACTACGCGCCCGAGTGGGTGGAGCGCAACACCGAGCTGCAGAAGCAGGTGTGCACCGCCGAGCTGTTCGCGAGCCGGCGCGGGGTCGGCTGCCCGGCGCCCGATCCGATCTTCATCGTCGGCCTGCCGCGCTCCGGGTCGACGCTGCTCGAGCAGATCCTCGCCTCGCATTCGCAGGTTGAGGGCACGATGGAGCTCGCCGAGATCGCGACCTACACGGTCGACCTCGAGGGCCACAACCGCGACTTCAGCCAGCGGCGCTACCCCGGCGTGCTGGCCGAGCTCACGCCCGAGGACTTGACGCGCTACGGCGAGCGCTACATTGCCGACACGCGCGTCTACCGTACCGGCAAGGCGTACTTCATCGACAAGATGCCGAACAACTTCCGCCACATCGGCTTCATCCACCTGATTCTGCCGAACGCCAAGATCATCGACGCGCGCCGCGAGCCGATGGCCTGCTGTTTCTCGAATTTCAAGCAGCTGTTCGCCTCCGGACAGGAGTTCACGTACTCGATCGAGGACATCGCCCGCTACTACCGCACCTACATCGAGCTCATGGAGCACTGGGACGCGGTGCTGCCCGGGCGCATCCTGCGCGTGCAGCACGAGTCGGTGGTCGACGACCTCGAGGGCAACGTTCAGCGCATCCTTGAGTTCTGCGGCCTCGACTTCGAGCCAGCCTGCCTCGAGTTCCACAAGACCGAGCGCAGCGTGCGCACGGCGAGCTCCGAGCAGGTGCGCCGGCCGATCTTCCGCGAAGGCCTCGACCAGTGGCGCAATTTCGAGCCCTGGCTCGGTCCGCTCAGCGCAGCGCTCGGCGATCTCGTCAGGAACTGATCCGCTCGGAGCGTTGCAAGGCGAGCCAATGACCGACGTGCCGGGACGCTTACGCAGCCGCGACCGTAGCCCTCGTTCCATGGGCCCGGCGCTCGCGCCGCTGCCGCGCCTCACGGTCCCTTGGGCGCCGCTCGAGATCCTCACGACGGAGCAGGTCGAGCGGATCCTAGACGCGGCATTCCGGGTGCTCGAGGAAGCCGGCCTCGAGATCCGCAGCCTCGCCGCGCGCGACGTCTATCGCCGCGCCGGGGCGCCCGTCGACGACAGCACGCAGATCGTCAGGCTCGGGCGGGATCTCGTCGCAACCCAGCTCGCGATGGCGCCGGAGCGCTTCGTGCTGCGCTCGCGCGACCCGGCGCGCGACCTGCACGTCGGCGGCAACGTCGTCAATTTCGGCCCGGTCAACGGCGCGCCGAACATCAGCGACCTCGAGCGCGGGCGACGCTACGGCGACCTCGAGTCCTTCCGCAACATCCTGCGCCTCACCCATCGCCTCGGCATCCTTCACTGGCAGGGCGGCATCGTCGTCGAGCCCGTCGACGTGCCGGTCTGCGTGCGCCACCTCGCCGCCTACCAGGCGCACATCGAGCACTCGGACATCGTCTGGGCGGCGCGCGGCGTCGGCGGCGTGCAGGCCGAGGATGCGCTGCGCATGTCGGCCATCGAGCACCGCTGCAGCGTCGAGGAGCTCGCGGCACGACCGACGCTGATGACCGTCACCAACGTCAACTCGCCGCGCCGGGTCGACGAGGAGATCCTCGACAACATCATGGTGATGGCGCGCCACGGCCAGTGCGTGGTCATCACCCCGTTCACGCTGATGGGCGCCATGGCGCCGGTGACGCTGGCCGGAGCGCTCGTGCAGCAGACGGCCGAGGCGCTCGCGATCGTCGCGCTCTGCCAGCTGCTGCGCCCTGGCACGCCGTGCGTGATGGGCAGCTTCACCTCGAATGTCGACATGCGCACCGGCTCGCCGGCCTTCGGCACGCCCGAGTACGTCAACGCGGTGCTCGCGAGCGCGCAGATCGGCCGGCGGCTGCGGATCCCGGTGCGCACCAGCGCCGTCAACGCCTCGCCGGCGGTGGATGCGCAATCGACCTACGAAACCATGTTTTCGCTGCAGGCCGCGATCCTGTCTCACAGCCACCTGATCAACCACGCGGCCGGCTGGCTCGAAGGCGGCCTCAGCGCCTCGCTCGAGAAGATCATCGTCGACGCCGAGCTGCTGCGCGGCTGGGCGGAGCTGCTGAAGCCCATCAGCTTCGACGACGACGACATCGGGGTCGAGGCGATCAAGGGCGTGCCGCCCGGCGGCCACTTCTTCGGCAGCGCGCATACGCTCGCGCGCTACGAGAAGGCGTTCTACCGGCCGCTACTCTCCGACTGGTCGAACTTCGAGAACTGGACCGACGCCGGCGCCCGTGATGCCACCCGGCGCGCAACCGCGATCTGGAAGCAGATGCTGGCCGAGTACGTCGCGCCGCCGCTTGACCCTGCGGTGCGCGAGGAACTTGATGCCTATGTCGCCGCGCGCACCGCGGAGCTCACGCCCGCGTGAGCGCCCTGATCATGAACGCGCGCATGTACGCGGTCACTCCGGCCGTCGAGGCCGCGTGGCGCGAGCTCCTCGGCCACGTCACGGCGGACGCCGGCGCTGACCTCGAGTACCTGCCCTACCCCGCGCCACAGCCGCTCGAGGACCTGTGGCG
Source organism: Pseudomonadota bacterium (assembly GCA_025355105.1). Classification (GTDB taxonomy): domain Bacteria; phylum Pseudomonadota; class Gammaproteobacteria; order Steroidobacterales; family Steroidobacteraceae; genus CAIKZZ01. The sequence goes on from JANYAE010000069.1 coordinate 14,529, forward strand.
GCGGCCGGAGCTCGGCTGCGTGCTCATGTGCGGCTACCCGATCGCGCTCGGCCTCGCTGACGTCGTCCCGATCGCGGCGCCGGTGCCGCGCGCGCCGTGGGCCGCGGGCCAGGCGCTGTACCGGTCGGACCTGATCGTTCGCCGCGATGCCCCGTACCGGCGGCTGGAGGACACCTTCGGAGCGCGCGCCGGCTGGACGGTTGCGCACTCGCACTCCGGCTTCAATGCGTTTCGCCACCACCTGCTGGCCTACCGCACGCCCGAACGGCCGCGCCTGTACCAGGAGATGGTCGGCAACCTCGTCACCGCACGCGCGGTCCTCGACGGCGTGCGCGAGGGCCGCATCGACGTCGGGCCGCTGGATGCCTACTGGCACCAGCTGATCGCCCGCTACCAACCGGAATTGACTGCCGGCATCCGCGTGCTCGCCTCCACCGCCGTCGCACCCATGCCGGCCTTCGTCGCCGCGGCCAGTGCCCCGCCGGAGCTCATCACTCGGCTGCAGGCCGCGTTCGCCGCCGCAGCGTCGCGCCCGTGGTTCGGCGCCCTCGGCGATCGGCTGTTGCTCGACGGCTTCGCCGCGGTCAGTGGCGCGCACTACGCGACGACACTGTCCTGGGACCGCGAGGCGAAAGCCGCCGGCTACGAGCTTCCGGCCTGAGCGCGCGGTGAGGCTCGGCCGTCGCGCGCCTGCGCCGCAGCGCTCGGCGCGCTCAGCAGGCGTCGCGGCGCGGGACGCCGCCGGTCGGGTGCACCGGCACGTCGTTCGGTCGGAACAGGAAGCGCCGCGCCACATCGAAGTACGTCGCGTAGACGAGCCCGCCGTTCGCGTGCACCAGCCGCTCGCGCACCACCCGGTAGCGGGCGTTGTACTCGTACCACGGCATCAGCGGCTCGTCGTGATGCAGCGCGTGCAGGTTGTTGAACAGGTACAGCGGCCCGAGCAGGTACGAGCCCTCGACGATCGCGGTCCGCTGGTTCACCGCCGGTCGCGCGCGATGCTCGGCGAACGAGCGCACCCCGAGGATCGCGTTGCCGGGGATCACCATCGTCAGGACGTAGATCCAGATCGGCATGCCGCAGGCGAACTTCACCCACAGCAGCACCGGCACGCACCACAGCAGGTGCTCCGGCCAGTAGCGCCGCGCGCGGCGCTCATCCGCGATGAGCCAGCGCAACTCTCGCCGCAGAAAGCGCGGAATGCGCCAGAACGGGCCCAAGAGGATGCGGCCGGCCAGTGTCAGCTGCACCCGCACCAGCCCGCGGCCGACGGCGCCGAGCCGCGCCCAGTCGTCGGGATTCCAGTAGTTGGACTCCGGATCGTCGTGCGGATCGGTGAGTCGATCGTTGATGTGATGGGTGAGATGCAGGTCGTGATAGCGGCGGTACGGCAGCCACAACGACAGCGGCACGATTGCCAGCAGCGCGTTCACGCCTCGCCAGCGCGTCGGATGACCATGCAGGATCTCGTGCTGCAGCGAACTGTGCAGCACGAGCACCAGTGCTCCGAGCGGGGCGATTAGCCACAGCGGCCACATGCCGTAGGCGAACGTGAGGGCCAGCCACCAGCCGTAGGTGGCCGCGATCAGCACGAGCGTCGGCACCTCGACCGCGGCCAGGCCCGGGGCGCGGCCGGGCTCGGCCACCGGGGCATTTCGCGTTGGACTCGTGACGGACATCTTCCGCACCCTGCGCAGCGCCGCTGCAGCCGGTCGATTCTAGCCAAGTTTGCGCGCTGGCGCCGTGCAGCACGGCCCCGGCCGGCGCGCCGCAGAGCCGGCGGCGCGTTCGGCTAGGGGCCCGCCGGTCGCGCGGCCGCGACGATCGCCGCCGTCAGAACGTCGAGCGCGTCGATCACCGGCACCGCGACCGAAAGGCCGTCCGCCAGCACCGACAGCTCGGTGCACGCGATCAGCAGGATGTCGGCATCGGGCGCCAGCGTGCGGGCGAACTCAGCGAGCGCCTCGCGCTCGCGCACCCCGGTCTGGCCGCGCTTGACGGCACGGATGAGCGTCATGAGCGCGTCCTGCCGCGGCGGCCCGACGACCCGCAGCGCGTGTGCGGCGAGCGCAGCGGCGTACAGCCCCGTGTGATGCACGGCGGTGGACGCCAGCAGGCCGACACGCGGGCCGGACGTCGCGGCGCGCGCGCGCGCGGCCGTCAGCTGCACCATGTCGAGCAATGGGATGCCGACCGCCGCGCGAATCGCCGCGGCGTAGCCGTGTGCGGTGTTGCACGGCATCGCCAGCAGCGTCGCCCCCGCCGCCTCGAGATTGCGGGCGATGCGCACCAGCTCAGGCGTCGGGTCCGGGCCGCTGCGATCGATCAGGTGGGCGATCCGCGACGGAATCTTGGGATTGCTCTCGACGATCACGTGCAGGTGATCCTGGTCGTCGGCGGCGGGCGTTTGCGCGACGATCCGGCGCATCAGCTCGACGGTGGCCTCGGGCCCCATGCCGCCGATGATCCCGACCACCGGCTGCGCGGCCGCAGGCCGGCTCGGCTGCCCGGGCATCAGTTCAGGCGGGAGGCTGCGGTGCGTGGGCCCGGGCATGCGATCGGCCGCGGTTCAGGCGGTCGCCACGGGGGCCTGGAAGCCGAAGTCGCGCACGTAGCCGAACAAGCCGACGCTGCCGCCGGTGTGAATGAACACGACGTTCTGGCCACGCTGGAACCGCCCCTTGCGGACGAGGTCGATGAGCCCCGCCATGCCCTTGCCGGAGTACACCGGGTCCAGCAGGATCCCCTCGAGACGCGCCAGCATCTGGATCGCCTCGATCGAGCCCGGCGTCGAGAACCCGTAGCCGGTGCCGACGTAGTCGCAGTTGGCGACGACGTCCTCGCGCCGAACCGCGCCCTCGCAACCACACAATGCCGCGGTCGCAGCGGCCAGCCGGTAGACGTTCTCCTCCTGCTTATCCCTGGGCGCGCGCACGCCAATGCCCAGCAGCGGCACCCCGGCGTTGATGCCGCGCAGGCCGGCGACCAGCCCCGCCTGCGTGCCCGCGCTGCCGGTCGCATGGACGACGTGGTCGATACGCAGCCCGAGGTCGTTCGCCTGCGTCACGAGTTCGAGCGCCGCGTTGACGTAGCCGAGCGCGCCGGTGGCGTTCGAGCCGCCACCTGGAATCAGGTACGGCCGCCGGCCGGTGGCCGCGAGTCGCGCCCCGACCTTGGCAAGCTCGCCGTTCATGTCGGGATTCGACGCGAAGCGCTCGACCGTCGCGCCATGCAGCAGGTCGAGAAAGACGTTGCCGTTCGCGGTGTAGTCCGGGTCGGACTTGTGCGTGCGGTCCTCGAGCAGCAGGTGGCAGTCGAAGCCGAGGCGCGCCGCGCACGCGGCGGTCTGGCGGGCGTGATTGGACTGGGTGGCACCCTGCGTCAGAACGATGTCGGCGCCCTGCGCACGTGCCTCGGCCAGCAGGTACTCGAGCTTGCGCGTCTTGTTGCCGCCGCTCGACATGCCGGTGCAGTCGTCGCGCTTGATCCAGATCTCGGGCCCTCCCAGCGCCTGGCTGAGCCGTGGCAGGTGCTCGAGCGGCGTCGGCAGGTGGGCGAGACGCAGACGGGGGAAGCGCGCGAGGTTCATGACTGCGTCCGATACGCCGTGGAGCTGCCGGCAGGCGGAATCATAGCGGTCTTTGCCGCCGTCGACGGCCCGTGACGGGCGAGTGCGGCCGGTCGCTGCGGTCGCCGCGGCCGGGTGATCCGCGACCGCTCAGGCGAGATGCGTCGCCCGCAAGATCCGCCGCTCGACGGTGCCCATCAGCTCGTAGAGCAGGATCGCCATCAGCCCGGTGACCAGGCCGCCCTGCAGGATGAAGGCAGTGTTGTTGGAGAGCAACCCGGCGATGATGACCTCGCCGAGCCCCTTGGCGGCGACCGTCGAGCCGATCGTGGCGGTGCCGACGTTGACGACCAGCGACAGGCGGACACCCTCGAGGATCAGCGGCATCGCGAGCGGCAGCTCGACCGCGAGCAGGCGCTGGCGCGGGCTCATGCCCATGCCGTCCGCCGCCTCGACGACCGCCGGCGGACACGATTGCAGGCCGCTCAGCGTGTTTTCGAAGATCGGCAGCAGTCCGTAGGCGAACAGCGCGATCAGCGTCGGCAGCTCCCCGAAGCCGACCAGCGGCACCGCGATCGCGAGCACCGCGACCGGTGGGAAGGTCTGGCCGATGTTGACGAGTGTGCGCGACAGCGGCAGGAACTCGGCGCCGCCGGCCCGGGTCACGAGGATGCCAAGGCCGATGGCGACGATCGCGCTCACCGCGGTGGCGGCGAACACCGTCCCGAGGTGCGCCAGCGCGAGCATCGGCAGGCTGCCCTGGTCGTAGATCGGCGGCGCGCCGTACTCGGTGAACGGCACGAACAGCGGCGCGAAGCGCTGCGGCACGATCAGGAACGCAAGCAGCAGCGCGAGCGCCGCGAGCCTGAGCAGCGTGGCCGGCCGCGGCATCAATCGCTCCGGCCGCGGGCGAGGATGCCGGCCAGGGTCACCTGTCCGGCCGCCGAACCATCTGGCCGGCGGACCGTCGCCGCCGCGGCGCCGCTCCAGAGGAGCTGCGCGAGCACGTCGCGCAGCGAGTCGGTCGCCGCCACCGCCGGCCCGTCGCCTGCCGCGGCGCCAGGCTCCATGGCCTGCGCCGCGGTGGTCAGCGACAGCAGCTTCAGAGCGCGGTCGGCGGTGCCGGTGAGGCGCGAGACGAACGGATCTGCCGGGTGCGTCAGCAGCATGGCCGGCCGGTCGTACTGCAGCAGCCGGCCGCGACTCATGACGCCGACGTGGTCGCCGAGGCGGAAGGCCTCGTCGATGTCGTGCGTGACCAGCACGACCGTCGTGCCGAAGCGCCGCTGGATGTCGCGCAGGTCATCCTGTGCCTGGCCGCGGATGATCGGGTCCAGCGCGCCGAAAGGCTCGTCCATCAGCAGCACGCGCGGCTCCGCCGCCAGCGCGCGCGCGACGCCGACGCGCTGCTGCTGGCCGCCGGACAGCTGGTGCGGGAACTTCGCGCCGTATTCGGCGGGCTCGAGCTGGAAGATCCGCAACAGCTCCTCGACGCGCGCGCGGGTGCGCGCCGCCTGCCAGCCGAGCAGCCGCGGCACGGTGGCGATGTTCTCGGCGACGGTGCGGTGAGGGAACAGGCCATGACCCTGGATCGCGTAGCCGATCTCGCGCCGCAGCAGGTGTCCCGGCACGGTCGCGGCGTCGCGCCCGTTGATGACGACGCGGCCGCGGGTCGGCTCCACCAGCCGGTTGATCATCCGCAGCAGCGTCGACTTGCCGGACCCGGAAGTGCCGACGATCGCCGTGATCGAGCCGCCGGCGACGACCATCGACACCTCGTCGACGACCGTGGCCTCTGCGTACACCTTCGACAGCGAGCTGATCTCGATCATGGCGCGGCCCTGCCGGTCAGGTCGACCAGCGCGTCGAGGAGCACCGCGGCCGAGAACGCGAGCGCGACCGTCGGGATCGCCCCCAGCAGCACGAGGTCGATCGCCGTCTGGCCGACGCCCTGGAACACGTAGGTGCCGAGGCCGCCGCCGCCGATCAGCGCCGCGATCGTCACGAGCCCGATGTTCTGGACCAGCACGATGCGGATGCCGGTGATGATCACCGGCAGGGCGAGCGCCAGCTCGATCTCGCCGAGCACCTGCCAGCTGGTCAGGCCCATGCCGCGCGCGGCATCAACCGCCACCGGCGAGACGCGGCCGAGCCCGACCACCGTGTTGGCGACCACCGGCAGCAACGCGTAGAGGAACAGCGCGACGGCCGCCGGTGCCGGGCCGATGCCGTTGATGCCGAGGTCGGCGGCCAGCGGCACCGCGGTTGCGAGCGCGCCGAGCGGCACCATGAGGATTCCGAACAGCGCAATCGACGGGATCGTCTGGACGAGATTCAGGACCTGCAGGATGGCGCCGCGGACCCGCGGCACGCGGTGGCAGGTGATGCCGAGCGGCAGGCCGACGAGCGTCGCCGCGCCGACCGAGCCGAGCGCGAGCAACACGTGCTGGCGCAATTCGCGCCCGAAGCCGCTGGCGTTGACCGCGTACTCGCGCATGATCGAGAGCTGGTCGAAGAGTCCCGCGGCAAACGCCGCCCACATGGCGGCCGCCATCAGCGCGAGGGCGCCGACCCGCGCCAGCGGACCCGGCCGCAACCGCGCGAGTGCATCGGTCGCGATCAGCGCGAACGCGAGCAGCAGCAGCCAGCAGCCTGCCCCTGGCGAAATCCTGACGAGACGGTTGCCGGCCGGCGTCAGCGCGTCGGCCGCCCAGGCGAGCGCGAGCGCGACCGTCAGCACGCCGACCACGGCCGCCGCGAGTCGCGCCCGCGCCTGGCGCACGAAGGCCGCTGCGACCGCGAGCAGCGCGACGCTGGCGAGCAGCAGCGGCGCAGACGGCAGCGCCGCGAGCAGCGAGCGCGGCTCGCCGGAGGCGATCCGGTTGGCCTTGAACACAACGAACGGCAAGGTCGTGGCCGCGACCATCGCGACGACGCCCAGCAGCGCCCCGAGGCGGTCGATCCGGCGCCGGGCGTGGAGCGCCTGGACCACGTCAGCGAACGCTCACGCGTCGCGGCAACGGCGACGCCGCCGCCGGGCCGAGCAGGCCTCGTGACCGCAGGTAGTCCTCGGCCACCGACACCGGCGGCTCGCCGTTGATCTGGATGCGCGCGTTGAGCTCCGTCAGCGTGGCGCGATCGAAGCTGTCCATCAGCGGCCGGACGATCGTGGCGATCTCGGGGTGGGCCTTGAGCGCGACCTCGCGGATGATCGGGACCGGCGCGTAGATCGGCTGGTCGTGGCGATCGTCGTCCAGGACCTCAAGCTGCGCAGCGACGATCGCGCCATCGGTGCCGTAGACCATCGCGGTATTCGTGCCGCTGGTCCGCTCGGCGGCGGCACGGATCGTCGCGGACGTGTCGCCGCCCGCCAGCACGATCAGCTGCTCGGGGCGCAGCGTGAACCCATAGGTCCGCTCGAGCGACTTCAGCGTCGCGGAGTTGACGAACTCGGCCGAGCAGGCGAGCACCACCTGGCCGCCGGCCGAAACCCAGCGGCCGAAGTCGGTCATCGTCCGCAGGCCGGCCGGCCGCGCGATCTCACTGCGCACGGCGAGCGCCCAGGCGTTGCTCGCGTTCGCGGGGGTCAGCCAGACGATCCGATGCGCAGCGTAGTCGAGCCGCGCACCGAGCGCATAGCCTGCCTGCAGGTCCTTCCAGGCCGGGTCCGCGGCGACGTTGAAGAAGAAGCCGGCGTTGCCGGTGTATTCGACGTACACGTCGATCATGCCGGCGACGATCGCGCGGCGCATGATCGGCGTGCCGGCGAGCGTCATCCGGTCCACCGTCGCGATGCCGTGCGCCTCGAGCAACAGCCGGATCATGTGGCCGATCATCGCCGACTCGCTCGACAGCTTCGAGGAGACGACGACCGGCGGCTGCGCCGCCGCGGAGGCCCCGCACGCGCACAGCAGCGCTGCGGCAAGCGCCAGCGACCTCAGCAGCTTCCCCACCGGCAACCTCCGTCCGCGCCGCGCGTCGGTCGTCGCAGCCGTCCCCCACGTTGTCGGTTGCGATCCGGCCCGTCAAGCCCGCGCGACGCGGCCGGTCACGAACGTTCGCGCCGGGGCCGGCCGCCGCAGTACCATGGCGGACCGGCCGCCATGGCCGCCACCGATCGGCCCGAACCGCGCCATGCCCACACGACGTCGCCGCTTCACACTGATCGCCGGCGCCCTGCTCGCCGCGAGCGGCCCGGCACTCGGCGCGCAACTGGCGGCGTACCGGCCGATCACGCCGGCCGCGGACGCGGCTACGGTGCTGCTCACCGGACGCGACCTCACGATCGAGGACATCGTCCGTGTCGCGCGGGGTGGCGCGCGGGTCGAACTGGCCGCCGCGGCGCGCCAGCGCGAAGCCGACAATTTCGGGCTGCTGCTGGAGGCCGCCGCCGAGGGCATCGCGGTGTACTGGTTCAACCGCGGCACGGCGGACCAGCGCGAGACCGTGCTGTTCGAGGGGGACCCCCTGACACCGGCGAACCGCGCCCTGATCGAGGCAACCCAGCTGGCAAGCTTCCGCCAGGGAGCGATCGCCGGCACCGCGCCTGAGGTCGCCGACGAGGAGGTGGTGCGCGCCATGATGGTCGTGCGCGCCAACACCATGGTCCATAACGCCCCGAGCCCGGCGCTGGCGGCCATGCTGCTCGAGCTCCTCAACCGACGCGTCACCCCGGTCGTGCGCGCACGGGGCACGGTGGGCGAGGGCGACCTCGCGATGCTCGGCAATGTCGGCGGCACGATGATCGGTGCCGGCGAGGCCTACTACCGCGGCGTGCGCATGCCGGCGGCCGCCGCGCTGCGCGATGCCGGCCTGCAGCCACTACAGCCGTCCGGCGCCGACGACAACGCGTTGACCTCTAGCAACGCCTACGCGGCCGGCCAGGCGGCCTTGCTGGTGCACGATGCTGAGCAGGCGCTCGAGTGGGCGGACCTCAGCTACGCGCTGGCGCTCGACGGCATGAACAGCAGCGTCACGCCGCTGTCGCTGGTCGTGCAGCGCGACCGGCCGGATCCCTGGCTGAACTGGCACGCGGCCCACACGCTCGCGCTGCTGCGCGGCAGCTACCTGTTCGGCGCCGACCCGGCGCGGATCATCCAGGATCCCGAGAGCCTGCGCGCCTCGTCGATCCGGCAGGCTTCGGCGTGGAAGTCGTGGGCGGCGCTCAAGGAGGCGGTGCTGTTCCAGGCGAACAGCTCCGACCACAACCCGGCGGTCGCGATCGACACCGCGCCGGCGGACTCGTGGGAGCTCGCGACGCCGCAACTGATGCGCTATTTCGTCAAGGGCGGACCGCTGAGCCACGGCCGGCACGGCTACATCGTCTCCAACGCGAACTGGGATCCCTACCCGCTCGCCAACCTGATCGAGGGCTTCACGATCGCCCTCGCCAACATGGACGTCGCGGTGATGCTGCGCATCGAGCGCTTCCGCAATCCACTGTTCACGGTGGTCGCCGCTGCCGACGTGCTGCCCGGCGTGACCCGCGCGGACGACGGCTACTACGCGCCGGTCGACCTGATGCAGGAGATCCAGACGCTCGCCAATCCCGTCATGCCGCTCGGCAGCACCTTGTTCGCCGACGTCGAAGACCTCGAGGCGCAGACGCGCCTGAAGCTCGCCCATGCGCGCCAGGCGGTCGAGACGACCGTCGACCTGCTGGCCTACGACCTGCTCGAGGCGGCGCTGTGGGTCGACGTGCGCCAGGCGCAGGATCCGCGCCGCGCCTTCGGCGACGCGCCGACCAGGGCCTGGTCGGCGTTCCGGCAGCGCCACCCGCTCAACCGCAACGGCACGCCGCCGGCGGAACCACCGCACGCCGTCGCGGCGACGTTTCTGCGCGCGACGCCGGCGGCGAGCTTCGCGCCTGCCGACCGGAGCCGTCCGGACCTCAGCGCCGCGCGCCGCTGACGCCCGGCGAGCGCAGCGCCTCGAGGCCCTGGAACTCGACGAATCGTGTCACGCTGGCCCACAGGTAGTCGCCGAACACGAACGGCTCGAACGACGCGCCGCCGGCGATCGGCAGCGGCGCGATCGTCGCATCCACGCACGGCTCATAGAAGAACGGGATCGAGAAGCGCTCGCGGTCCGAACCCAGGACGCGGTGCTCGGTGGCGCGGATTCGCCCGCCGGTCCAGCGGCCGAGCAGCGCGCCGAAGTTGACGACCACGGCGTCGGTCGCCGGCGGCACATCGAGCCACGAGCCGTCAGGCGCCCGCGCCTGCAGACCGGCGACGCCATCCTGCACGAGCAGCGTCAGGCAGCCGGAGTCGACGTGCGCGACGCCGACGGTGTGCCGCCGCCGACCGTCGTGCTCCACCCAGGTATCAGGCTCAGGAGCGCCGGCCAGCGAGTCCGGTGTGCGCGGCGGATAGCGGATCAGCCGCAGCGTCGACAGGCCGCCGGCGGCGAAGACGGCGTCGAAGGCGTGCTCCGGTACGCCGAGGCCGCGCGCGAGCGCCCGGCCGAGCTCGCCGGCGAGCGCCTCCATGCCGAGGTAGTAGCACGCCACCGTGGCGCGCCAGCCCGGCAGCTCCGATTCCGACGGCAGCGGCGTCGGCTCGGTCAGCGGGTCCGAGGGATCGACCGCGAACTCAGGGTGAGCGACGTCCGGCCCGATGTCGATTCCTTCCTTGAAGGTCGCCGCGCCAGCCTGCGCCGGAAACCAGCCGCGGTAGACGTTGCGATGCGTCGGCGCGAACTTGCGTCGCCAGAGGCGCCGCCGGACCGCCTCGTCGGCCGCGAAGATGCGCTTGAGATCGGCCCGCACGGCCGCGGTCGGCGCGAGCGCCGCCGGAAGCTCGGTGACGGTCAGGAAGCCGATCGTCGCGGCGGCCTCGAGCAGCGCCGCGTCGCAGCGGTCGCGCGCCGCCCCGGGGCCGGCGAACAGTGCGCCGACCGGGATCACCGGAATGGCGGCGGAAAAGCGGTCTGCAGGGGCTGCCATGCCGCATCGCCCGGGCAGCCTCAGAGCGGACGGTCCGCCATGTCGAGATGCAGCATCGTGCCGCGGTACGGGTAGTCCTTGATGAACTCCTCGTTCAGCTCGACGCCGAGCCCGGGCTCGGTCGGTGGGATGATGTAGCCCTCCTCCCAGCGGATCGGCTTGCGGAGGATGTCCGAGTGGAAGCCCTGCCAGCGCTCGATGCTCTCCTGGATCAGGAAGTTCGGGCTGCAGGTGGCAAGCTGGATGTTGGCCGCGCCGACCACCGGCCCGCAGTAGAGGTGCGGCGCGATCTGCACGTGGTGCACCTCGGCCATGGCCGCGATCTTCTTCGCCTCGAGGATGCCGCCGACCCGGCCGAGGTTCATCTGCAGGATCGCCGCCGAGCCCGCGGCGAGCAGCCGGCCGAAGTCGTACTTGGTCGCCAGCCGCTCGCCGGTCGCGATCGGGATCGAAGTGGCCCGCGCGACCTTCGCCATCTCCTCGGGCGCGTCCGGCGGTACCGGCTCCTCGAACCACAGCGGATCGTAGCGCTCCAGGCGCCGCGCGAGACGGATCGCTCCTGCCGCCGTCATCTGCCCGTGGGTGCCGAACAGCAGGTCGGCCTTCGAGCCAACGGCTTCGCGCAGCAGCTTGCAGAAGCGCTCCGAGAGATCAAGCGCCGCGAGCGACAGCTGGCGGCCGTCAAAGGCCGAGTACGGGCCCGCCGGATCGAACTTGATGGCCGTGAAGCCCTGCCGGACGTACTCCACCGCGCGCTCCGCCGAGAGCTCGGGATCCTGATAGACATCGACCTTGTCGCCCGGGCGCGCGTAGATGTAGGTGTACGAGCGCAAGCGCTCGTGGACGCGGCCGCCGAGCAGCTTGTAGACCGGCTGGCCGGCCTCCTTGCCGACGATGTCCCAGCACGCCATCTCGAGCGCGCTCAGCACGCCCATCATCGTCAGGTCCGGGTGCTGCGTGAAGCCCGCCGAGTACACGCGCCGCCACATCTTCTCGATGTCATGCGGGTCCTCGCCCTGCAGGTAGCGGGCAAAGATGTCCTCGATCATGCGCGCGACGAGATGCGGCTCGAACGGCACGCAATAGGCCTCGCCGACGCCCGAGACGTTGCCGTCGGTTGTCAGCTTGACGAACACGAAATAGCGCCCGCCGTAGTGCGGCGGCGGGTTGCCGACGACGAAGGTCTTGATGTCGGTGAGCTTCATGGCGCCGGCTCCGGTCAGGCGGCGTAGAAGCCGTTGATCGCCTTGTACTCGAGGAACTCCAGCAACCCGTAGACGCCGCACTCGCGGCCGTTGCCCGACTGCTTGAAGCCGCCGAACGGCGCGTCGTAGTCCTGAGCGGCGCCGTTCAGGTAGACGCCGCCGGCCCGCAGCCGGCGCGCGACCTGGCGCGCCTTGTCGAGGTCCTGCGTCTGCACGTAGGCCGCGAGCCCGTACGGGGTGTCGTTCGCGATCTCGATCGCCTGCTCGATCGTGCGAAAGCGCAGCATCGACAGCACCGGCCCGAAGATCTCGTCGCGCGCGACGCTCATGCTGTTGGTGACGTCGGCGAAGATCGTCGGTCGCACGTAGAAGCCGACCTCGAGCCCGTTCGGCCGCCCCGGGCCGCCAAGCGCGAGGCGTGCGCCCTCGGCGATGCCGTTCTCGATGCAGCGCTGGATCTTGTCGAACTGCATCCGCGACGACACCGGGCCGATGTGCTTGCCGGGACGCGAAGGGTCGCCGACCTCGACCGCAGCACCCGCCTTGACGGCGATCTCGACGGCGCGGTCATAGTCCGATTCCTCGACCAGCATCCGTGTCGGCGCGTTGCACGACTGGCCGCTGTTGTTGAAGCAGTGCAGCACGCCGCGCTTGATCGCGGCCTCGAGATCAGAGTCGGCGAAGACGATGTTCGGCGACTTGCCGCCGAGCTCCTGAGCGACGCGCTTGACGGTGTCGGCGGCCGCCTTGGCGACGCTGATGCCGGCGCGCGTCGAGCCAGTGAAGGACATCATGTCGATGTCCGGATGGATCGCGAGCGCATGGCCGACGGTCGGGCCAGTGCCCTGCACCATGTTGAAGACGCCGGCCGGGTAGCCGGCCTCGTCAATGAACTCGGCGAACAGCTGCGCCGAGAGCGGCGCCTGCTCGCTCGGCTTCAGCACCACGGTGCAGCCGGCGATCAGCGCCGGCGCGACCTTGGCGCCGACCTGGTTCATCGGCCAGTTCCACGGCGTGATCAGGCCGCAGACGCCGACCGGCTCGCGCACGACCGCGGCGCGACCGCGGGTCCGCACCTCCCAGTCGAGCGCCAGCGCTGCGGTGATGCTCTCCTTGACGTGGCCGCTGCCGGCGGCGGCCTGCGCGCGCGCCGACAAGTCATGCGGCGCGCCCATCTCGGTCGTGATGGCCGTCACCATCTCGTCGTAGCGGCGCTCGTAGACCGCCAGCAGCCGCTCCATCAGTGCCACGCGCGTCGCCAACGGCAGCGCCGCGTAGGCCGGGAACGCCTGGTGCGCAGCGGCGACCGCGTGATTCGCGTCGGCGGCACCGCCCAGCAGGATTTCGGCGACCTGGCCCTCGGTGGCCGGGTTGATGACGGCAAAGCGGCCGGCGTCGGCGACCGGGGCCACCCAGCGGCCGGCGATGTAGTGCTGCAGAGTCTTCACGGAGAAACTCCAGAGTGATGGGGGAAAGCTTCGATGCACCGGCGCCGCAGCCCGGGCCCGCGGCGGTGGTCGGCGTGCCGCAACCCGGCGCGAGCGCGCGGCGCGCGGTCGGCCGCCGGCTAGTGCTCCACGGGCACGCCGGTCGCCCGTTCTTCGTTCGCCACGATGTCCTTGATCGACCAGAAATAGTGCGCGGTGGCCCAGAAGCCGAGCGGCGCGACGCACAGCATCGCGAGGCGCAGCGACTCCGGGTTCGAGACGTGACCGGGACCGAACCAGTCGCTCAGGCCGCCGATCAGCGGCGGTGCGATCACGAGATTGCCGACGTTGGCGACGAACAGCGTCGTCGCGCAGAACATGGCCCGCATCGGCGGCGGTGCGAGATTATTGAGCAGGCCGAAGCAGGGGCCGATGTAGAAGTAGATCGACGGCACGAAGATCCACAGGTAGACCTGGGCCCAGAACAGCGAGTGCGTCCAGTAGACGCCGATCGAGGCGACGGTCGCGATGCCGATCCAGTAGCCCATCAGGCGCACGACGCGGCGCGGGTCGCGCATCGGCTTCAATGCGATCAGCCAGCCCGTAAACAGGGTCGCGGCGGTGCCGCCCAGCAGATGCATGTTGCCGGTGATCGCGCCGGCCTCGCCGGGCGTCAGCTTGAACGCGAGCTGCAGGTAGGTCGGGGTCCAGTACATGAGGCCCCAGCCCCAGAGCGCGGTCAGCGCGCTCCCCGCCATCACGTGCACGGCGGCGCGCTGCTCCCAGAGGAAGCGCATCGTCGCGAGGAACGGCGGCGCAACGATGTCGTCCTTGTGGTCGAGCTGGCCACGGCGCGGCTCACGCACCGTCAGCCAGACGGCGAGTCCGGCGAGCACGCCCGGGACGCCGAGCACCATGAACACCTGCCGCCAGCCGTAGCGGTCGGCGATCGCGCCGGCGATCTGGTAGGCGACGAAGGCGCCGATCGGCGCACCGAGCGAGAAGATCGTCAGCGCCATCGGCCGCCGCGCGGCCGGGAAGTAGTCCGACAGCAGCGAGTTCGCACCGGGCGTGCCGCCGGCCTCGCCGACCCCGACGCCGATGCGCGCCAGCACGAACAGCGTCTGGCTGCGCGCCAGGCCGGTGACGGTCGTCATCACCGACCAGGCGACCATCGAGATCGCGATGATGTTGCGCCGGCTGTGGCGGTCGATCAGGTACGAGATCGGGAAGCCGAGCGCCACGTAGAAGAAGGCTATCGGCCAGGCCGTGACCAGCGACACGCCAAGGTTGGTCAGCTGCAGCTCCGCCCGGATCGGTTCGAGCACGGTCGAGGTCACGTAGCGGTCGGCGATGCTCAGCGTGTAGACGGCGACCATCATGATCAGCACGTACCAGCGTGCCGCCATCGACGGCATGTGTCGCGCCACGTCCGCCTGAATCGCGTCGGCGTTCGCCGTCATGTGATCGTGCCCCCCTCGCTACCGGTACCGGAGTTATAGCAGCTTCGCCTGTTCCCCCGTCCGCCGGCCCGCAACCGGCCCTGGACCGGCCACGGCGCGGCGGCCCGTCAGACACCATTATGGCCGCCGCTTCCGTACGGCCGGTGGCTATTTCGCCCGGTACGGGCCGTTGAAAATGTCTTTGCCGCTGACCCCAAAAAAATTGACTTGTTCGCGGTTTTCCTGAGCCGCTAGCCTGACCCGGTCCTTGGCCCAGGCGCGCGGACGGTCCCGCCAGGGCATCGATATTCCGGCGTCGGCACACGGCCACTGAGGGAACGCATGAAGAACAGCCGCATCGGCTTCATCGGGCTCGGCAACGTCGGCGGCAGCCTCGCCAGCAACCTGCTGCGGCACGGCGTGGATCTCACGGTCCGCGATCTCAACGAGGACCTGGTCGCGCGGTTCGTGGCGCTGGGCGCCAATCTGGGCAACTCGCCCAAGGACATCGCCGAGCAGGTCGACATCATCATCACCTGCCTGCCCTCCCCGGCCGCCACCGCGGCGGTCATGGAGAGCCCGGACGGCATCCTCGCGGGCCTGAGCGCCGGCAAGATCTGGCTCGAGATGAGCACCACCGACGAGGCTGAGGTCAAACGCCTCGCGCCACTGGTCGAGGCCAAGGGGGCGACCGCGATGGACTGCCCGGTGTCGGGCGGCTGCCACCGCGCCGCGACCGGCAACATCTCGATCTTCGCCGGCGGCACCCGCGCCGCTTTCGAGCGGGTGCTGCCGACGCTGTCGATGCTGGGCTGCCAGATCCTGCACACCGGGCCGCTCGGCTCGGCGTCGGTCCTCAAGGTCATGACCAACTTCCTGTGCACGGTGCACCTCGTGGCGCTGGCCGAGGCGCTGACGACGATGAAGGTCGTCGGCATGGACATGAACACCGTCTATGAGGCGATCCGCATCTCCTCCGGAAATTCGTTCGTCCACGAGACCGAGTCGCAGGTGATCCTGAACGGCAGCCGCGACATCAGCTTCACGATGGATCTCGTGATCAAGGACGTGGGGCTGTTCGACCACATCGCCAGCGAGCATCACGTGCCGCTCGAGCTCTCGCCGTTGGTACTCAGCATCTTCAAGGACGGCGAGCGGCGCTACGGGCCACGCGAATTGTCGCCGAACATCATCCGCCGACTCGAGGAGGCCTGCGCGGTGCGCGTGCTCGGCACCGGCTTCCCGGCGCAGCTGACCGACGAGCATCCCAAGGAAGCAGGCTACGAGGTCGTACCGCGCGGCCGCATCAAACCCGCCGCCTGAGCACGACGGCCCGGGCGGCGGTCGTCAGCCCGGCGCCACGCTCGCGGCGAGGAAGTCGATGAAGGTGCGCACCCGCGGATGGTCGCTGAGCTCGCGGCGGCAGATCAGGCCCCAGCCACCGGGGCACCGCGTCTGATGCGCGACCGGGCGCACCAGCCGGCCGGAGGCCAGCTCCTCGTCGACGAAGGGTCCGTTGACCAGCGCGACGCCGCTGCCGCCGAGCGCGAACTCGAGCGCGAGCGCGAGCGTATCGACGACCACGCTGGCGTCGGGGGTGTACGGCACGTTCGCCGAACCGAACCACACGTCCCAGTTGCGCGTCTCGGAGTAGATGACGACGAGCGGCAGCTGCATCAGATCGGCCGGCTCCGGGCGCTCGCCGAGTCGCGCGCGCAACGCCGGGCTGCAGACCGGAAACAACTGGTAGTCGAACAACGGCAGCCAGCAGTACTCGGGCCCAGGCGGCGCCTCGCAGTAGACGAGACCGACGTCGCCGATCGACTCGTCGAACTCCCAGTCCGGCGCGCAGGTCGACAGCAGCAGGTGGATGTCCGGGTGCGCGGCGACGAAGCGCGGGATGCGCGGCGCAAGCCAGCGGATCGATGCCGTGACGTAGGTCTGCACCCGCAGCGGGCGCTGCGACTGCGCGCGGCGGATGGTCTCCGAGCCCTCGATCAGCAGATCTAGCGCCTTGCGCGCGTAGCTGTAGAACAGGCGGCCCTCGGCGGTCGGCACGATGCTGCGACCCTCGCGCGAGAACAGCGGCACGCCGAATTCCTCCTCGAGCAGCTGGATCTGGTGGCTGACGGCAGGGTGCGTCAGGCACAGTTCCTCGGCGGCTTCCCGTACACTCTGCCGCCGGATCGTCGCCTCGAAGCCCTTGAGGGCGTTGAGCGGCGGCAACTTCCGGAGATCGATCTTGCCGGACAAGAACCCTCCTGCGGGACGCGGTGGCGAGCGCCGGCTGTCGGCAGGCCAGGCGCGAGCCGCTAGCGTAGCAGGCGGCCGCCTGCAGCCCCAGCGAACGGCGATTCCGAACGCAACCGGCTCGGCGGAGCGCCCGGCGCGACAGTGACCGAACACGACTACATCATCGTCGGCGCGGGCTCGGCAGGCGCCGTCCTCGCCGCGCGCCTGACCGAGGGCGGCCGCTGCAGCGTGCTGCTGCTCGAGGCCGGCGGCTCGGACCTCAGCCCCTGGATTCAGGTGCCGATCGGTTACGGGCTGACCTTCCAGAACCCGCGCTACAACTGGATGTACGAGGCCGAGGCGGATCCGGCGATCGCCGGCCGCCGCACCTACGTGCCGCGCGGCAAGGTGCTCGGCGGCTCGAGCGCCATCAACGCGATGGTCTACGTCCGCGGCCAGCGGGGCGACTTCGACGACTGGGCGGCCGCCGGCAACCCCGGCTGGGCATGGCGCGACGTGCTGCCGTACTTCAAGAAGTCCGAGGACCACGCCTGGGGTGCCTCGGAGCACCACGGCGCCGGCGGCCCGATGCACGTGGCCGACGTCAGCGGCGACGTCCACCCGCTGTGCGACACGTTCATCGAAGCCTGTGGCGCGCTCGGCGCGCGCCGGACCCGCGACTTCAATGGCGGTGAGCTTGAGGGCGCGGGACTGTGGCAGGTGACGATCAAGAACGGCGTCCGCGTCTCCACCGCCTCGGCCTTCCTGCGGCCGGCACGCCGCCGCCGCGAGCTGGAGGTCCGCACGCACGCGCGCGTGACGCGTCTCTTGATCGAGGCAGGCGAGGCGCGCGGCGTCGAGTACCTGCGCGGCGGCGAGCGGCAGACCGCGCGCGCACGGCGCGAGGTCATCCTCTGCGCCGGCGCGATCAACTCGCCGCAGCTGCTGCAGCTGTCCGGCATCGGCGACCCGGCACTGCTCGCGCCGCTCGGCATCCCGCTGCTGCGCGCCGCGCCGCGCGTCGGCCAGGGGCTGCAGGATCACCTGGCGGCATCGTACTTCTATCGCTCGCGCGTGCCGACGCTCAACAACCTGCTGTCGCCGCTGTGGCGCAAGGCCTGGGCGGGCCTTCGCTACCTGCTGACGCGCCGCGGGCCGCTCGCGATGAGCGTCAACCAGGCCGGTGCCTTCCTGCGAAGCCGACCGGGGCTCGAGCGCCCGAACCTGCACCTCTACTTCAACCCGATCAGCTATACCGCCAGCAGCGGCCCGCGGCGCAAGCTCATGAACCCGGACCCTTTCGCCGCCTTCCTGATGTCGTTCAACAGCTGTCGGCCGACGAGCCGCGGCGCGGTCGCGATCGTCAGCGCCGACCCGCTGGCCGCGCCTTCGATCCGCACCAATTTCCTCGCGACGGCGGAGGACGTCGCCGACGTCTACGACGGCGCGCGGGTCCTGCGTCGGATCGCGGCGATGCCACCGCTCGCGGCCGTCATCGAGCGCGAATACCTGCCCGGCCCGGGAGTCGTGGCTGACGCCGACGTGCTCGCCGACTTTCGCGCCCGCGCAGGCTCCGTCTACCATGCGTCGTGTACCTGCGCGATGGGGCCGGACCCGGCGCGCGCCGTCGTCGACGCGAGGCTGCGCGTGCATGGCGTCGGGCGGCTGCGGGTCGTCGACGCCTCGGTGTTCCCGAGCGTGACCAGCGGCAACACCAATGCACCGACGATCATGGTGGCGGAGCGCGCCGCCGATCTCATTCAAGCGGGCTAGCGGCGGCGCGGGCGCCGCCCAGGGGAAAGCGATGAGCACGACGGTCGGCTTCCGGCAGATGAAGGATGGCACGCGCGAGGACTACCAGCTGCTCGGACGGCTCGAGCACGAATACGCCCTGGCGCTTCCGGACCGCATCTTTGCCGCGCTCGCCAGGCTCGACACAGGCCTGGCCGGATATCCGGTGAGCCGGCTCGGCCACTCGCTGCAGGCGGCGACGCGCGCGCTGCGCGATGGCGCTGACACCGAGCTGGTGGTTGCCGCGCTGGTGCACGACGTCGGCGACGACCTCGCGCCCTACAATCACGCCGAGGTCGCGGCGGCGATCCTGCGCCCGTACGTGCGCGCCGAGGTCAGCTGGATCGTCGAGCAGCACGGGCTGTTCCAGAGTTACTACTACGCGCACCACTACGATCGCGACCGCAACGGCCGCGAGCGCTTCCGCGGCCATCGCTGGTTCGACGCCTGCGCGGCGTTCTGCGAGCGCTGGGACCAGCTCTCCTTCGATCCCGCCTACCCAAGCGAGCCGCTCGAGCGGTTCGTGCCGCTGCTGCGCGAGGTCTTTGGCCGCCCGGCGCACGACCCCCGTTACGTCGGCGCCGCCGGCGTCTAGCGGCGCGCGTCAGCCGGCGGCGAGCTGGCTGTCGAGCTGCTGCTGCCGCTCGGCGCGGCGCATGAGGTAGCCGGCCACCAGCACGAAGCCGCCGACGATCGTGATGATCAGGCTCGCAAGCGCGTTGATATCCGGGCTCACGCCGAGCTTGACCTTGGAATAGATGACCATCGGCAGCGTGCTCGAGCGTGGCCCCGAGACGAAGCTCGAGATGACGAGGTCGTCGAGCGACAGCGTGAAGCTCAGCAGCCAGCTCGAGACGAGCGCCGGCGCGATGATCGGCAGCGTCACGTCGACGAAGGCGCGAAATGGTGTCGCGCCGAGGTCCATCGCCGCCTCCTCTAGCGAGCGATCGGCGGTCGCGAGCCGCGACTGCACGGTGATCGTCACGTAGGCGGTGCAGAAGGCGATGTGTGCGAGGATGATCGTCGTCATGCCGCGGCTCGGCCAGCCGATCAGCTGCAGCATCGACACGAACAGCAGCAGCTGCGTGATGCCGGTGATGATCTCGGGCATCACCAGCGGCGCGTTGACCATCCCGGTGAGCAGCAGTCGGCCGCGAAAGCGCGTGAACCGGACCAGCGCGATCGCGGCGAGCGTACCGAGCAGCAGCGCGCCGGTGGAGGACAGTGCCGCGACCTCGAGCGACAGCCCGGCGGCGCTCAGGATCTGGCGGTTGTGCATGAGCTCGACGTACCATTGCGTCGAGAAGCCGCCCCAGACGCTCGCCAGCGCCGAGGCGTTGAACGAGTACGCCACCAGCACGAGCATCGGCAGGTACAGGAAGGCGATGCCGAGGCACAGCACGGTGATCAGGAACGGGGAGGCGCGCCGCTCCATCGTCACTGCTCCAGCTGTCGGACGCGGTAGTGCTGGTGCACCGCGATCGGCCCGGCCAGCAGCACCAGGAACGCGATCGCGACCGCCGCGGCGACCGGCCAGTCGTGGTTGGCGAAGAACTCGTCCCACAGCACCCGGCCGATCATCAGGTTGTCAGGGCCGCCGAGCAGCGCCGGGATCACGTACTCGCCGATCGCCGGAATGAACACCAGCATCGAGCCCGCGATCACTCCCGGCATCGACAGCGGCAGCGTCACGTCGACGAACGCCTGCCATGGCCTGCTGCCGAGATCGGAAGCCGCCTCGAGCAGCGTCTGGTCGAGCTTTTCGAGCGTCGCATACAGCGGCAGCACCATGAAGGGCAGGTACGAGTAGACGATGCCGAGATAGACGGCGAAGGTCGTCCGCATGATCTTGAGCGGGTGGTCGATGACGCCGAGCCAGAGGAGTGCGGTGTTCAGCAGGCCCTGGTCGCGGATGATCCCCTCAAGTGCGTAGACCCGCAGCAGGAAGGACGTCCAGAACGGCAGGATGATCACCAGCATCAGGATGCCCTGCGTGGCCTTCGACGAACGCGCCATCGCGTAGGCCATCGGGTAGCCGATCAGCAGGCAGCAGAGCGTCGAGAAGAACGCGGTCTTGATCGAGTAAAAATACGAAACCGCATACACTTCGTCGGTCAGCAGATACTTGTAGTTGGCGAGGCTCGGCGTCAGGTGCCAGTGGTGGTCCGGCGTGATGCTGAACACGTCGCTGAACGGCGGTATCCTGAGGGCGGCCTCCGCGAAGCTGATCTTCAGCGCGAAGCCGAACGGGATCAGGAAGAACACCACCAGGAACAGGAGCGGCGGCAGGATGATCAGCCAGCGCCCGTACCGTTCGACGAATAGGGCGAGCCGGCCGCGCCGCGCCGCCGGCGTCCGTCCGCTCTGTTCGCCCGCCGTTACCGCCGTCACGCGCTGTTCGCCCCGGGTCGCTTGATGCATTTGGACGCCGCAGTCTGCCCGACGTCCGCCGGATCTGGAAGAGCGCGCCCCCGGAGCGCCGGCCGATGAGCCGGCCGCGCCGCAAGAAGGCTGCCGCGCCGGCGGCAGCGCCGGCCCGGCCGCGTGCGTCGCGGGCACGCCAGCGGCAGCGGCTGATCGACGCCTGCATCTCGGCGCTACACCTCCACGGGCCGTCGAAGACCACGGTCGAGAAGGTGGTCGCGATCGCGCGGATGTCGCCCGGCAACGTCCGCTTCTACTTCGACTCGAAGGACGCGATGCTGGTCGCGTCGCTCGAGTTCCTGGCGGCGGAGTTCGAGGAGCGCCTGCTGGTGCCGATCGCGGCGCTTCGCCCGAGGCCCGTGGAGGCGCTCGCGGCGCTGGTCGACCTCTACCTCGGCGCCGAGATTGCCAGCACGCGCAAGGTGTCCGTCTGGTACGCGTTCTGGGGCGAGGCCAGCGCGCGGCAGGAGTATCACGACATCTGCGGCTCCCGCGACGGCAAGTTCGAGCAGCTGGTCCGCGACCTGATCGGCCACCTGATCGACGAGACCGGCTCCCGTCACCTGGACGCCGATGCCATTGCGCTCGGCCTGATCGGTGTGCTCGAGATGCTCTGGCAGGGCTTCGCGTTCCAGACCGAGTCGACCATCGACCGCGGCGAGGCCAAGCGCCGCGCGCTCGCGTACCTGCGCTCAGTGTTTCCCGGTGCGTTCAGCCGCGCGACCGGCACGGCGCCCGCGGCGCTGCCGGCCGGCGCCTACGCGAGCGCGCCGCTGCTGGCGCTCGAGCGCCGCGCGCTGTTCCGCCACGCCTGGCAGTTCGCGGGTCTCGCGCGCGAGCTCGCCGAGCCGGGCGATTATGTAACGCTCGACGGTCCGTCCGAGCGCGCGCTGCTGGTGCGCGACGCCGGCGGAACGCCGCACGCGTTCTGCAACAGCTGCCGCCAACGGCCGCACGCCCTGGCCATGAGTCGCCGCGGCCGCTTCGGCGAGCTCGTGTCCTGCCCGCTGCACGGCCTCGACTACCGCCTCGACGGCACCCCTGCCGGCGCCACGCCAGGCGGCGCCCTGGCGCCGCTCTAGCTCGCGGTGGCAGGCGGCCTGTTGTGGGTGCGCGCTCTGGCCGAGGACGCGGCGACGCCTCCGGCACCGGCCGCGGCGCTGCCGCTCGCCGCCTGGCCGCTTGAGCCGGCGGTCGTCGGCGAGGTCGAGGTCGCCGCCGACTGGAAAGTGCTGGTCGAGCGGTGGCTGGAGCGTTGGCCGGCCGCCGACTTGAGCGGCACGGAGTTCGACGCCGCGACCTCGGACCGGGCGGCAGGCTGGAGCGGCCGCCTTATCTCGACGCTCGCTGCCCACGTCGGGGCCGCGCGACAGCACGGGAGTTTCGTCGCGCCGAACCAGTTCCTCGAGAGCGGCCCGGCGGGCCTGCTGATACTGCAGGTCCTGCCACGCGCACCGGGTCGCGCCGCGCTGCGCAGCTTCCGCTACACGCGCGAGCAACGCACGCGTGAGGACCGCGCGCTCGGCTTCCTTGCCGCGCGCCTCGCGAGCCGGCGCATCGCGGCCGAAATCGGACTCGCCGAGTCCGTGCAGCGTGGCCTAGAATCGCCCGGCTATCTCGCCGAGGCCGTGGCGGCCGCACCGCCTGCGCTCGTCGCCTTCCGACAATCGATCGCCTGCCTGCTGCCAGGCGGCGCTCGCGACCCTGGAGACTCCGCATGACGACCGAACTCAGCACCCGCGAGTGGCACGCACGCGCCGCGGCGCTGCGCTACGCGACCGGCCACTTCATCGACGGGGCGCACGTCGACTCGCTGGCCAAGGGCCGCTTCACCGCCGTCAACCCGGCGACCCTGCAACCGCTGTGCGAGGTCTCGGCGGGCGGCGCCGCCGACATCGACCGGGCCGTCGCCTCCGGCCGCCGCGCCTTCGCGAGCGGCGTCTGGCGGCGCATGGCGCCACGCGACCGGCTGGGCGTCTTGTCCCGCTTCGCCGGCCTCATCCAGGCGAATGCCGAGCGCTTCGCGCTGCTGGACACGCTGACGATGGGCAAGCCGATCCGCGACATGCTGTCGATCGACGTACCCTCGGCGGTGCAGACCTTCAGCTACTTCGCCGAGCTGAGCGACAAGATCGACGGCGCCGTCACCGCGACCGCGGCGGACGCGTTCCACTACATCCTGCGCGAGCCGCTCGGCGTCGTCGGCTGCATCGTGCCCTGGAACTACCCGCTGCTGATGGCGGCCTGGAAGGTCGCGCCGGCGCTCGCCGCCGGCAACTCGGTGGTGCTCAAGCCCGCGGAGCAATCGCCACTCTCGGCGCTGCTGATGGCCGAGCTGTTCGTCGAGGCCGGCGGCCCGCCAGGCGTGTTCAACGTCGTCAATGGTCTCGGCGAGACCGTCGGCGCCGCGCTCGCGCTGCACAACGACGTCAACAAGATCGCGTTCACCGGCTCGACCGAAGTCGGCAAGCTGATGCTGGTCTACGCCGGGCAGTCGAACATGAAGCGCGTCGCCCTCGAGTGCGGCGGCAAGTCGCCGCAGATCTTCCTGGCCGATCTCGAGGATCTCGACCGCGCCGTGAACTACGCGATCAACGGCATCTTCGGCAACATGGGCGAGGTCTGCAACGCCGGCTCGCGCCTGCTGATCGACAAGCCGATCGCCGAGGCCTTCATCGCCCGCTTCGTCGAACTCGGCAAGACCGCCTACCGGGCCGGCGACCCGCTCGATCCGACGACCAACCTCGGCCCGCTGGTCACGGCCGGTCACCGTGCGCGGGTGGTGTCGTACATCGAGCGCGGCAAGCGCGACGGCGCGCGCGTCGAGTTCGGCGGCGACACGCCCGCGCTGCCGGGCAGCTACGTCAATCCGACGCTGTTCTCGCGCGTCAACAACCAGATGACCATCGCGCGCGAGGAGATCTTCGGGCCGGTCGCCGCCGCGATCGAGGTCAGCGGCATCACCGAGGCGCTGCAGGTCGCCAACGACTCGATCTACGGCCTCGCCGCCTCAGTCTGGACGCGCGATCTCAGGACCGCGCACACGGCCGTGCGTGACCTCGAGGCCGGCGTCATCTGGGTGAACTGCTTCGACCACGGCGACATGACCCAGCCCTTCGGCGGCTACAAGCAGTCGGGCCAGGGACGCGACAAGTGCCTCGAGAGCCTGCTGTCGTACACGCAGACCAAGTCCGCGTGGATCCACCTCGGCTGACCGGTGGCGTCAGGCCGCGCCGAGTGCGGCCTTCACCCACTGGTGGAAGCGGTACACGTCGTACTCTTCCGGCATCAGGAAGCCGCGCTCGTGCGGCGCGGCGCGCAGGCCGCGCTGCGCGAGCTCGCAGGCCGCGCCGTCCTCGGCGAGGACCTCGGCCGAGAAGCTGCAGGCGCGCTGGATGTCGACCGCGGGGTCGGCGAGCGTCGCCCTCGGGAACAGCCATTCGACACTGAGTTCGGTCTCCTCGGGCCCGAGCGGCAGCAGGCGCGTCGAGCGCACGTGGTCGACGTGGAACACCATGTAGTGCGACGGCAGGCTGGTCATGAAGTGATAGCCGGCGCGACGCTCCGCGGCCGTCAGCGTCGTGAACTCGTGGCCCAGCGAGCGGCCGTCGACCGACCAGGTGGCGGCGCCGGCGCGCAGCCCGCCCTTGTACTGCGGGTCGTCGCTGGCCGCGTGCGCTCGCCAGTTCGGATCGTCGCGCTCCTCCATGATCGCGCGCCGGTAGATCGGCACGAGGCTCGACAGATTCGGGTGCACGCCCGGGCAGTGCAGGCACTCGTTGTAGTTCTCCCAGAACAGCTTCCAGTTGCACTTGAGGCGCGTGGTCAGCGTGTGACCGACGACCAGCTCCTCGACCGGCCAGTTCGCGAACTGCTCGGTATTGGCGTTGAAGTTGTCGGAGAAGCCGCGCGCCGGGTCGCCGAGGTTCACGTAGACCATGCCGCGCCAGACCTTGACCGGCACCGCGTACAGCGATGCCTCACGCGGGTCGACGTAGTGCGCGCGGCCCATCGACGGGATGCGGGCGAGCTCGCCGTTCAGCCGGTAGCTCCAGGCGTGGTACGGGCAGGTGATCGTCTTCGCCGGCAGCCGGCCTTCGGCCTCCTGGCACAAGGTCGAGCCGCGATGCCGGCACGTGTTGTAGAAGCCGCGAATCTCACCTTGCTCGTCCCGCACCAGCAGCAACGGCTGGGTCCCGAGTGAGAAGGTGCGGAAGGACTGCACCTCGGGCAGGGTCGCCGCGCGGCACAGGTACACCCAGTTGCGGTACCAGATGTCCTTGAGCTCGCGCTCGTACTGGGGCCTGTCGATGTACCAGCTGCTCGGCAGCGTCCGCTCGAGCCGCTTGAGGCCGTTGAAGCCGCCGGCGGTCGGGTCGTCGTGTCGGTCGGCGCTCATCGGCTCTCCTCGGCCCGGCTCGTCAGGCGAAGCGGCTCGGCGCCGCCGGCAGACGCACTTCCGGAATGTGACGCTCCAGGAGGTCGTGGAATTCGGTCATCCACGTCTCGATCCTCGACAGCGGCCCAGGCGTATAGCTCGGCGAGGCGAGCCCACGCTGCACGCGCTCGCACAGCCAGCGGTCCTCGTTGTTGACCTGGTTGTTGATGCGGTTGCTGAGCTTCCTGAGCACGCGCATCTCGCGGCGCTCGTCCGCTAGACCGAAGATGGCGTAGCGGATCACGCACCTGCCCGGCGCCCGCGGCAGCACCTGAAAGAAGTCCATCAGCTCAGGGTACACGTCGATGCCGAGGTTCGGCAGCGCGCTGTAGAAGCGCCAGCAGCGCTTGTAGTCATCCGGCAGGTGGTTGATGGTCGGACCGACCAGGCCCTGGTAGTGGCGCTCGCTCCAACGCGGCGAGGGCTGCTCCTTGAGCCAGCTCGTGCCGCGGGCGATGCCCGGCGCGCCCTTCTGGTCGTCGTAGTCCGGCGTGAACATCCGGTTGAGGCCCGGGTGTCCGATCGGCACGTGGTACGACTCGAGGTAGTTGTCCATCGCGACCTTCCAGTCGACGTCCCACTCCTCGTACGACACCGGGGTCAGCGGCACCATCTCCTCGAACCGGTACGGCGCGAGCTCGGCAAGAAACGGCGCCCACTGCTCGCGCACCGGGGCCGGCTCGCCGCTCAGACAGACGAAGACGAAGCCCAGCATCAGCTCGACCTTGACCGGCTTCAAGCCGTGCGTCGAGCGGTCGAGGCCCGGGAAGCTGTCCCGCGACGGCACGCCCAGCAGGTTGCCCTCGTAGGTGTACGACCAGCCGTGGTACGGGCAGACGATGCTGCCCGGGCAATGGCCGCTGCCGTCCAGCAGCCGCGCGCCGCGGTGGCGGCAGACGTTGTGAAACGCCCGCAACTGCGAATCCCGGTCGCGCAGCACGACGATGCTGTCGGGACCGAGGTCGAAGGTGACGAAGTCGCCGGGCTTGGCGACCTGACTGACGTGGCAGCCAATCTGCCAGCTCGGCCGCAGGATGCGCTCGAGCTCCAGGCGGTGCATTTCGGGGTTGCTGTACACCCAGGCGGGCAACGCGCGGTAACTGCGATTGGACACCGTGGTATTTCGATCGAAGGCAGGCACGGTGGCCATCGGCATCTCCTCGGCTCTAGATCTATATGCGCGTTCAATCTAACCCGGCGCTGCCTCCTTCGGCAAGTCAGCCAAGGCCCATCACTGCGGGCCTTGTCAATACCATTTTAACAAGTATTTTCAGTTGCTTAGAAAGTTCCTTCGATCGTTATTCGGGGTCGCGTTCGGGTCTCTAGAAATGCTGCACCGCGATCCGTTGTCAACCTATATGAGCATACAAATTTCGTGGACTCAGGCCCTCAGGCGATGGTAGCTTTCCGGCCACAGACGTCATGCGAAGTTAAGGGGAGCGCGCCATGCCTCGGGACCTCAGGAAGAGCAACGCCCACTGGAAGAAGGCGGTCACCCGCCTGCCGCTCGGCGTGGCGTCGAATTTCCGCTTCTGGGGCGAGGACAAGACGATCTACGTCAAGGAAGGCCGCGGCGCGCGGATCACGGACCTCGACGACAACACGTACGTCGACTACCGCCTCGGCTACGGCCCGGCGATCCTCGGCTACGCTGACCCGCGCGTCGACGAGGCGGCCCGCGAGG
Organism: Pseudomonadota bacterium; assembly: GCA_025355105.1. Lineage (GTDB taxonomy): Bacteria > Pseudomonadota > Gammaproteobacteria > Steroidobacterales > Steroidobacteraceae > CAIKZZ01. Next base: position 41,686 of record JANYAE010000069.1, read on the forward strand.
GCATGAACGTCGGCGGCGTCTTCGCGCTGTCCACCGAGCGCGAGTTCCGGGTCGCCGAGCGGATCTCGAAGATGGTGGCCGCGGCCGAGCTCGTACGCTTCTCGAACTCCGGCACCGAGGCCGTCATGGCGGGCCTGCGGCTCGCGCGCGCCTACACCGGCAAGGACGACTACATCATCCTCGAGGGCAGCTATCACGGCCTGTTCGACGCCGCGATGTGGTACACGCCGATGGAGAAGTGGTCGCAGCACGGCGAGCCGGAGATCGTTCCGTACAGCCAGGGCATTCCGCTCGGCGCGCGCGGTTACGCGCACTTCGTGCAGGCCAACGACATCGAGCAGCTCGAGGCGACTTTCAAGCGCACCGCCGGCAAGGTGGCCTGCATGCTGATGGAGCCCATCATGGGCAACTGCCTCGGCATCGCCGCCGAGCCCGAGTACCTGCGCGCCGCACGCGCGCTGTGCGACAAGTACGGCGCGGTGCTGCTGATCGACGAGGTCAAGACCGGCTTTCGCGTCGCGCGCGGCGGCGTGCAGTCGCTGCACAAGGTCATGCCGGACCTGACCACTTTCGCGAAGGCGGTCGCCAACGGCTACCCGATCTCGGTGCTCGCCGGCCGCGAGGAGATCATGCGCAAGCTCGGCAAGGGCGTGGCGCACGGCGGCACCTACACGGCGCACTCGGTGTCGCTGGCGGCCGCCGAAAAGTGCCTCGAGATCCTCGACGAGACCGATGCGCTGGAGCGGGTCGCCGACTTCGGCAACCGCATGATGAAGGGCATGAGCCAGATTCTCGCAGCGCGCGGCATCGCGCATAGCTTCGTCGGGCACGCCTCGATGCCGGGCCTCTACTTCGACGCCAAACCGCCGCGCAACTATCGCGACTGGAAGGGCAGCGACTACGCCTTTTATGACGCGATGGCGCAGGTTCTGCACGACGAGGGCGTGCTGTGCGAGCCGGACTCGCGCGAGCCCTGGTTCATCTCGGCGGCGCACGACGATTCGTGCCTCGCCGACACGCTGCGCGGCTTCGAGGTCGCGGTCGACGCGACGCTGAAGACGCGGGTCGCAGACAAAGTGCGCGCCTGAGCGGGCGGTTGCGGGGATGAGCGCCGCGAGTCACAGGCGCCACGACGTCATCGTCGTCGGCGCCGGCCACAACGGCCTGGTCGCCGCCTGCTACATGGCGCGCGCCGGGCTCGACGTGCTCGTGCTGGAGCGCAACGACTACATCGGCGGCGCGGCCGTGAGCCGCAAGCTGTACCAGGACTTCACCTACTCGAACTGCTCGTACGTCTGCAGCCTGCTGCGCCCGGAGATCATGCGCACGCTCGAGCTGCCGCGCTTCGGGCTGCAGATCATCCCCTACGAGGGCGGCTGCACGATGATGCGCGACGGCGGCCACCTCGCGCTCTACGACAACCACGACGCCCTGCGGCGGGAGATCGCACGCCACTCGCCGCGCGACGCCGAGGCCTATCACCGCTTCTCGCGCGACATCATCCGCCAGTGCAAGTTCATCAAGCCGCTGCTGATGCGCGAGCCGCCGGACCCGACCTCGTTCAAGCCGCGTGACCTCACCGAGCTCCTGTATCTCGGCCAGCGGCTCAACAACGTCGGCGAGGAGCGGATGTACGACACGATCCGCTTCTGGACGATGAGCGCGGCGGACTTCCTCGACGAGTACTTCGAGAGCGAGATCGTCAAGGCGCACTTCTCCGGAAGCTCGATCATCGGCACGGCGCTTGGGCCGCGCTCACCGGGCAGCGCCTACGTGCTGCTGCACCACTACATGGGCGACATCGACGAGACCGTCGGCGCCTGGGGCTTCGCCCGCGGCGGCATGGGTGCGGTGACGGCGGCGCTCACGGCCTCCCTGCAGGCCAGCGGCGGCGCGGTGCGCACCGCAGCGCCGGTCGAGCAGGTCCTGATCAGGAACGGCCGGGCACGCGGCGTCGTGCTGGCGAGCGGCGAGGAGATCGAGGCGGGCACCGTCGTCTCGAACATGGACGTCAAGCGCACCTTTCTGAAGGCGGTCGCGCCGGAACACCTGCCGGAGGACTTCCTGACCGCGGTGCGGCGCTTCAAGATCCGTGGCTCGTCCGGCAAGCTCAATATCGCCCTCGACGGCCTGCCCAGCTTCCCGGCGCTGCCGGCCGGCGCGCCCTGCGTGCGCGGCGACATGCACATCACCGACACGATCGAGATGATGGAGCGCGCCTACGACGACTGGAAGGAAGGCCGCTGGTCGGCGGCGCCCTACGTCGACATGCTGATCCCTTCGCAGATCGACCCGACGATGGCGCCTGACGGCAAGCACTACATGTCGGTGTTCGTGCAGTACTGCCCGTACCAGCTTGCCGACGGCCCGTGGACGGACGCCAAGCGACAGGCCTTCGGCGCCACGGTCATCGATGCCATCGCCCGCCACAGCCCCGACTTCAAGAGCCTGATCCGGCACGCGGAGATCCGCACGCCCTGGGACATCGAGAACGAAGTCGGCCTCACCGAGGGCAACATCTTCCAGGGCGAGCTGACGATGGACCAGCTGCTGTTCAACCGGCCGGTGCCGGGCTACGCGCAGTACCGGACCCCGGTGAAGGGGCTGTACTTGTCCGGCTCGTCGACGCACCCCGGCGGCGGCGTGATGGGCGCGCCGGGCGCGAACGCCGCACGGCGGGTGCTCGCCGACCTCGGTCGCGGAGGCACGCGATGAGCACCGTCGCCGGCTGGGACGCGATCATCGTCGGCGCCGGCCACAATGGCCTCGTCTGCGCCGCGACGCTGGCGCGCGCCGGCCGTCGCGTGCTCGTGCTCGAGGCCGGCGACGCCGTCGGCGGCTGCGCCGTGACGCGCGAGTTCGCGCCGGGTTTTCGGGTCTCGGCCGGCGCCCAGTTGCTGCACCAGATGCCAGCCGAGCTGGTCGAGGAGCTGCGGCTCGCGACCCACGGGCTCGAGTTCGCGGCGACGGCGCTGCCGACCACCGCGCTCGCCGCCGGCGGCGAGCCGCTCGCGATCGGCGACCCGGGCGCGCTCGCCCGGCGCTCCGCCGCCGACGCCCGCGCCTGGCCACTGTACGATGCGCGCCTGAAGCGCTTCGCGCGGCTGCTCTACGGGCTGCTCGCGGCGCCCGCGCCGCGCCTCGGCACCGGCGCCTGGTCGGATACCTTCGCGCTCGGCAGGCTCGGGCTGCGGCTGCGGCTGCTCGGTCGGCGCGACATGCGCGAGTTCCTGCGCATAGTCGGCATGAATGCCTACGACCTCGTCAGCGACGAATTCGAGTCCGATGCGCTGCGCGGTGCGCTCAGCCTCGATGCGGTGCTCGGCACCAACTTCGGGCCGCGCGCGCCGGGCACCGTGCTGACGCTGCTGTACCGACTGGCCGCGGAGTCGGCTGCCGGTCCGCGCGCACTGGCACAGCCGAAGGGCGGCATGGGCGCGCTAACCGCGGCGCTGGCGCGCGCCGCGACGGCGGCCGGCGCGGTGATCCGCACCATGGCGCCGGTCACGCGCATCAGCGTCAGCGAGGATCGCGCCGCCGGCGTCGTGCTCGGCTCAGGCGAGGAGATCGCGGCGCGCAGCGTCATCTCGAACGCGGACGCCAAGACGACGTTCCTCACGCTGCTCGGTGCCGAATACCTCGATACCGGCTTCGTGCGCCGCGTCGATCACTTCCGCAGCCGTGGCGTCACGGCCAAGCTGCACCTCGCGCTCGATCGGCTACCGGCCTTCGGCGTCGGCGCGCCGGCGGCGCTCGGCGGCCGGCTGCTGATCGCGCCATCGGCGGACTACGTCGAGCGCGCCTGGAACCACTCGAAGTACGGTGAATGGTCGGCGAGCCCGGCGTTCGAGATTACCGTGCCGACGGTCAACGACCCGGCACTGGCGCCTGCCGGCCGCCACGTGCTGTCGGCCACGGTGCAGTACGCGCCGTATGCGCCGCAGCGCGGCTGGGAGGCCGAGCGGCAGCCCTTCCTCGCGGCCCTGCTCGGCGTGCTCGAGGCCCATGCGCCGGGCCTGCAATCCAGCCTCCTGGCCACGCAGCTGCTGACGCCGGCGGATCTCGAGCGTGAGTTTCGCGTGCACGGCGGCCACTGGCACCACGGCGACCTGGCGTTCGACCAGTTCTACATGGTGCGACCGGTGCCGGGCGCGGCCCAGCACGCGACGCCCGTCGCCGGGCTCTACCTGTGCGGCGCGAGCTGCCACCCGGGCGGCGGCGTCATGGGGATCGCCGGCCGCAACGCCGCCCGCCGGGTACTCGCCGAGGTTTCGCGATGAGCAGCGCACGCCCCATCCCGCCGCATTTCAGGAAACCGCTGCTCGAGACGCCGTTCCACGAGCGCGCGCGCGAGCTGCAGCAGCACGACCACTTCGTCGCCTGGGCCGGCTACAGCACGGTCGACGTCTTCACCACCGTCGAGCAGGAGTATTTCGCGGTCAGGAACGCTACCACGCTCTACGACCTGACACCGATGGTGAAGTACCGGGTCACGGGCCCGGAGGCGGAGCGCTACCTGAACCGGCTGGTGACGCGCGACGTCCGCAAACTCAAGGTCGGGCGGGTCAGCTACGTCGTCTGGTGCAACGACAGCGGCCACATCATCGACGACGGCACGGTCTTCCGCCTCGGGCCGCAGGACTTTCGAATCTGCACGGCCGAGCGCCAGCTCGACTGGTTCTCGGACTCGGCCATCGGCTTCGACGTCGCGATCGACGAGGTCACGAGCGACATCGCCGCGTTGTCGGTGCAGGGACCGACCTCGTGCTTCGTATTGAAGCGCTTCGGCCTCGACGGCGTCGAGCGTCTCAGACCCTTCGAGCTCGGCGAGTTCACGGTCGGCGGGCGGCCGCTGCTGGCCTCGCGCACCGGCTTCACCGGCGACCTCGGCTACGAGCTCTGGATGCGCCCGGAGCACGCGCTGTCCGTCTGGGACGAGCTGATGACCGCCGGCAGCACGCGCGGCATCCGCCCGATCGGCTCGCAGGCGCTGAACATGGCGCGTATCGAGGCCGGCTTCCTGCTGCCGAACGTCGACTTCGTGTCGGCCGAGCACACCGTCCGGGTCGGTCGCGACCGCACGCCGCTCGAGCTCGGCCTCGGCTGGCTGGTGGACTTCGAAAAACCCCACTTCAACGGACGCCGCGCGCTGCTCGCGCAGCACGCCCAGGGCGTCAGGCGGCTGCTGGTCGGCCTCGACGTCGCCGGCAACAAGCCGGCCCACAACGCGTTGCTGTACGCCGAGGAGGCCGGCGAGCGCGAGGTCGGTAGCGTGACCTCGGCGATGTGGTCGCCAACCTGCAAGCGCAACATCGCCTTGGCGATTATCGATGCGCCTCACTACCGGGTCGGCGCGACCGTTTGGGCGGACATCTATCTCAATCGCGAGCTGGTGTGGGAACGGCGCATGGCCGCCGCTCGGGTCGTCGAGCGGCCGTTCTTCGCGCCGGAGCGACGCCGGGCGACGCCGCCCGCTGACCGCTAGGCCCGGGTTCCCGCCATGCCCCGACGTCGGTTAGGCTGGACGCATGACTGTCACGATCGACTCTGCGGGCAGGTGAGCTGAGGTGATTGCCTCGCAACGGCAAAACGTCGCCGAGCGTCCGTGGCTGGACCCCGCCGCGAAGCCGCAGATCGTGCTGCAGGGGCTCGGCAAGCGCTATGGCGACTTCGCCGCGGTCGGCAGCGTGGACCTCAGCATCTACAAGGGCGAGATGTTCGCGCTGGTCGGTGCCTCGGGCTGCGGCAAGACGACGCTGCTCAGGATGCTCGCCGGCTTCGTGACGCCTTCCGCGGGACGCGTGCTGATCGACGACGTCGACATGACCGACGTGCCGCCGTATGAGCGCCCGGTGAACATGATGTTCCAGTCGTACGCGCTTTTTCCGCACATGAGCGTCGAGGACAACGTCGGCTACGGCTTGAAGCGCATGGCGGTGGACGCCGCGACCCGCACGAAGCGCGTCGCCGAGGCGCTCGAGATGGTGCAGCTCGGCGGCCTCGGCGGCCGCAAGCCACACCAGCTGTCGGGCGGCCAGCGCCAGCGGGTCGCCCTCGCCCGCGCGCTGATCCGGCGGCCGAAAGTGCTGCTGCTCGACGAGCCGCTGTCGGCGCTCGACAAGAAGCTGCGCGAGAGCACCCAGTTCGAGCTGATGGACCTGCAGTACGAGGTCGGCATCACGTTCATCGTCGTCACCCACGACCAGGACGAGGCGATGGCGCTGTCGAGCCGGATTGCGGTCATGGACCGCGGCGCTGTCGTCCAGGTGGGAACGCCGGCCGAGATCTACGAGTTCCCGCGCACCCGCTTCGTGGCCGACTTCTTCGGTACCGCGAACCTGCTCGAGGGTACGGTCACGGCGTCCGAGCCCGGGCTGGTCACGGTGCACAGCGCGGCGCTCGGCTGCGACCTGTACGTCGACGACGCGGGCAGCGCCGCGGTCGGCGAGCAGGTCTGCGTCGCGGTGCGCCCAGAGAAGGTCCGCCTCAGCAAGACGCCGCCGGAAGGCGCGCGCCGCAACCGCTTGAAGGGCGTGGTCTGGGAACTTGGTTACCTCGGTAACCGCTCGACCTACCAGATCAAGACGCCCGGCGGCACGGTCGTGACCGCGTTCGCCCAGAACGAGCGTCGCACGCTCGACTGGTCGATCGACTGGAGCGACGAGGTTTACCTCAGCTGGGACGCGGATGCCGCGGTCCTGCTGCAGTCCTGACGCCTATTCCATAGACCTGACGGCCGCGCCGCGCTGCCGACTTTTGAGCCAGATCCGCTTCCAATCCGGGGGAAAGAGGCCATGTCGCACTACCATCGCTACCGAAGCTCCATCCTGAGCCTGGCGTTCGCCGCCGCGGGCGTCGGCGCGACCGCGCCGGCCGTCGCCGCCGACACCAAGAGCGGGCAGCTCGAGGAGATCGTCGTCACTGCGACCCGCCACGAGGAATCGCTGAGCAAGGTGCCGCTCAGCGTGACCGCGATCAGCCAGGAGACGCTCGACCAGAAGGGCATCAAGGACTTCGCCGACGTGGTGCGCTTCACGCCGGGCGTCACGATCGACAGCTCCGGCACCAACGCGATCTCGATCCGCGGCATTTCCTCCTCGGGCGGCGCCGGCACCACCGGCATCTACATCGACGACACGCCGATCCAGATGCGCGCGCTCGGCTTCAACCCCGACGACGCGCTGCCGAAGACCTTCGACCTCGACCGCGTCGAGGTGCTGCGCGGCCCGCAGGGCACGCTGTTCGGCGCGGGCTCCGAGGGCGGCACGGTGCGCTACATCATGGCGCAGCCGAGCCTGACCAAGGAGTCGACCTACATGCGCAGCGAAGTGTCCTCGACGCGCGGCGGCGAGCCGAGCTACGAGGCGGGCCTGGCCCACGGCGGGCCGCTGATCGACAACGTGCTCGGCTACCGGGCCAGCATCTGGTACCGCTATGACGGCGGCTACATCGACCGCGTTGACCCGACCTCGCGCGCGGTGGTCGACAAGAATGCCAACCACGCCAACACGATGGCAGCGCGGCTCGCGTTCATCTGGCGGCCGGCGGACAGCGTGACGGTGACGCCGTCGTTCATGTACCAGAACAGCCGCAAGCACGACCAGTCGAGCTACTGGCCGGCCTACTCGAGCGGCGATCACCTGGTGAGCGGCTCGCCGGAGCGCAATCCGGTACCGGATGAGTTCTACCTGCCCGCGCTCAAGATCGAGGTCGACCTCGGTACGACGACCTTCATCTCCAACACCTCCTACTACCACCGCGACGAGAAGACCGCCTACTACGGCAGCGTCTACGACCTCGCCTACTTTCAGTCGCTGAGCTGGGTGGACCTGACGCTGACCGGCGCGCCGCCGAACTGCGGCTCGGCCTCGACCACCACCACGCCGCAGTGCTCGTGGTACCCGCTGATCGACGCGAACGGCATTCACCTGCCGCCGGGCCTGGTCGGCTACTCGACGCCGAACACGATGGTCAACCAGCAGCGCAGCGTCACCCAGGAGTTCCGTCTGCAGTCGAATGATCCGACCAGCCGCCTGAAGTGGACCGCGGGAGCGTTCTGGTCGCTGACCAAGGAAACCAGCATCGAGCAGCTCATCGACACGCGGCTGCAGCAGAACCTCGACGGCCTGTTCGGCTACACGAACGACGTCTACCTGAACTACTTCTCCAACAACGAGGCGTTCTGGTGGTCGTGCGGCGCCCAGTCGATCGGCACGGTCGACCCGTCAGTGCCGGCGATGCCCGACTGCGCGATCTACTACAACAAGAACGTCAGCCACGATCGCCAGCTCGCCGGCTTCGGCGACGTGACCTACAGCGTGACCGACCAGTTGAAGCTCAGCGCCGGCGCGCGCTACGCGCGGATGAGCTTTGACCTGTCCCATTACGCCAACGGCATGGAGAATTTCGGCCCGGGTACCTTCAGCGGCAGCGTCACGCAGAACACCTTCACACCGAAGCTCGGCGTGTCCTACCAGGCCGACCCGCAGGACCTGTACTACCTGACCTATGCCAAGGGTTTCCGCCCGGGCGGCGTCAACGCGCCGCTGCCGCCCGCGTTCTGCCCGCCGGCACCGTCGAGCTACGGCCCGGACACGACGCAGAGCTTCGAGCTCGGATCGAAGAACGGCTTCGGCCCGCAGCTGCGCCTCGCGACCAGCGTCTACTACATCAAGTGGCAGGCCATCCAGCAAAACGTCTACGTGCCGGGCAGCTGCGGCCTGCAATACACGGACAACCTGGGGACCGCGGTCGCCAAGGGCTTCGACATGCAGCTCGAGGCGGTGGTCGGCGGCGGGCTGTCGTTCGACCTGTCGGTCGGCTACACGAGCGCGCGCTTCACGGAGAGCACCTCGCGGGTCTCGAGCGGCGACGCGATCTCGGGCGAGGCGGCCATCAACTACAGCCCGGGCACCAACCCGCCGTGGAACGCCGCGGTCGGCGCGCAGTACAACTTCAAGCTGGCGGATCGTGACGCCTTCGTGCGGCTGGACTACGAGTACACCAGCAGGAACCCCTGGCTCGCGGCCGTGCAGGACCCGAACACCTCGCAGTACAACCCGAACGCCTACACGCTGCCGGCGACGAATTTCGCGTCGCTGCGCGCCGGCGTTGCGTTCGGCAGCTGGTCGGCGGCGCTGTTCGTCGACAACCTGTTCGACACCAAGACGATCACGAACTACGCGCAGGTGCAGGTCGACGGCAACAACCCGAACTACGACCAGTCGCTGCCGCAGTCGGTACAGACCAACCTGTACGGCTTCCGGCCGCGCACGATCGGCGTGTCGCTGAACTACCGGCTGTAGCCCGCTTGCCCGCCGGGCGCCTGCCTCAGCGGGCGCCCAGCGAGGCGGCGTAGCGGCGGATGCGCCGCGCCGCCTCGTCGAGCTCGACTTCCTCGGCGGCGAAGCAGGCGCGCACGAAGCCGTCGGTGGCGCGGCCAAAGGCCGCGCCGTCGAGCAGCGACACGCGCTCGGCCTGGTAGAGCCCGCGGACGAACTCGCCGGCCGAAAGGCCGGTCGCGCGCACGTCGAGCAACATGAACATGCCGGCGTCCGGCCAGACGGCGCGCACGCCGGGCAGGCCGTCGAGCGCGCGGTACAGGCGCTCGCGGCGCAAGCCGCAGTACGCGCGCACCGTGGTCTCGGCCTCGCTCGCGATTTCGAGCGCCTTCTGCGCCGCCTCCTGAACGAAGCCCGGCAGGCCGTACAGCATGTTGAGCGCGAGCTGCTCGGCGTGGGCGATGAAGTCCTCTGGTCCGACGATCCAGCCGGCCCGCCAGCCGGTCATCGCATGGGTCTTCGACAGACTGCCGAGCGTCAGCACCTGACTCGGCAGGCGCAGCGCGAGCGACGGCACGCGCCCGCCCTCGGCAATGCCGGCGTAGACCTCGTCCGAGACGACCCACAGGCCATGGCGGCGCGCGAGCGCGGCGATCCCGTCGACGTCCGCCTCCGAAAACACGACGCCGGTCGGGTTGTTCGGGGTCGCGAGGAAGATCGCCCGCGTGCGCGGCGTGATCGCGGCCTCGAGGGCCGCTAGGTCAGGATGAAAGCCGTTCGCCGCAGGTGCCTCGACCGACACCAGCGTCGCGCCGCTGGCGCGGATCGTCGCCGGGTAGGTGGCGTACATGGGGTCCAGCGCGATCACCTCGTCGCCAGGCCCGGCGAGCAGCATCGAGGAGACGAACAGTCCGTTCTGGCAGCCGCCGAGCACGATCGCGTTCTCGGCGCGGGCCGCTTGGCCGGTGCGCTGCGTGTGCAGCGCAGCGACCGCCGCCCGCAGCTTCGGCCGGCCGGCGCTCTCGGTGTAGTGCGTGTCGCCGCCGCGCATCGCCGCGACCGCCGCCTCGATGACGGCCGGCGGCGTGTTCAGGTCCGGGTCGCCGACCGAGAGCACGATCACGTCCTCGCCGCGCGCCCTGGCGTTGCGGGCATCCCAGTGCAGAGCCCAGGGATCGCCGCCTGCTTCGTGTGCGATGCGCTGGACGAAGGCTGCGAACCGTGGGCTCATTCGAAGCTCTCCGCGCGGATTTCAAGAACGGTGACCTGGCGCCGGGCGCCGAAGTCCTCGAGCGCCCGCTCGAGGCCGGCCACCGAGTCGATCAGGCGGTGGCCGTAGCCGTAGGCGCGGGCAAGGTCGGCGAACTCGGGCGGGCGCACATCCACGCCCTCCGGTTCGATGCCGACCGCGACCATCGAAGTCTTGATCTCACCGTAGCCGTGGTTGTTCCAGACGACGATCGCCGTCCACGCGTCGACGTCCCGCGGCACCGCTAGTTCGCCGAGCGAGAACTGGATGCCGCCGTCGCCGGTCAGGCAGACGACCGGCCGGTCAGGGGCGGCGAGGCCAGCACCGGTTGACGCCGGCAGCGCGTAGCCGAGCGTGCCGTAGCCGGTCGCGCTGTTGAACCACGACCCCGGCCGCGCGGCGGCGAAGGCGAGGTTGCCGGCGTACACCGGCTGGGTGGAGTCGCCGACCAGGATCGCTTCCGGCAGCGTGTCACGGATCGTCTCGAGAAAGGCGATTTCGCGCCGGTAGGCCGGTGTCAGCGCGCCGAGCGCAGCGGTGCAGGCCGCCGCGGCCCGCGCGGCGCCGTGCGCCGGGCGCGCCGCGCCGAGGTCGTGCGCGAGCAGCGCCACGAGCGTCGCGCGCGCGTCACCGAGCAGCGCGAGCTCGGCGCGGACATTGCGCTTCATCTGCGCCGCGTCGAGGTCGATGCGGATCAGATGCGGCGGCTGCGGGAAGTCGCTCAGCGAGTACATGTCGTAGTCGGTCGGCCCGAACTCGGTGCCGACCGCGAGCACGGTGTCCGCGGCGGCGACCAGCGCGCGCACCGCCTCGAGCGACGGGCTCATCGGCACCGCGAGCGGGTGCCCCGGCGGCAGCAGGCCGCGGCCGTTGACGGTCATCACCACCGGCGCACCGAGCGTCTCGGCGAGGCGCCGCAGCTCGGCGGCGGCGCCGAGCGCGCCGCCGCCGGCGAGGATCACCGGCGCCTTGGCCGCCGCCAGCCGCCTGGCGGCCGCGGCCACCGCGCCGGACTCGGCCGCGGGCCGCAGCGGCGCCCGCCCGGCGGTCGGTACCGGGAGGCCGGAGGCGTCCTCGGTGATCACGTCGCGTGGGATCTCGATGTAGGACGGTCGCGGCCGGAGTCCGACGGCGCCCGCGAGCGCCAGATCGATCGCCTCCGGCAGCTGGTCGGGCGCGGTGATCCGCCGGCTCATGCCCGAGACGCGCGCCGCGACGCCGAGCTGGTCGGGCATCTCGTGCAGGAAGCCGCGGCCGCTGCCGAACTCGCCGCGGCGGTTCTCGCTGGCGATGACCACCAGCGGTATCGAGTCGCCGTAGGCCTGACCCATCGCGGTGATGATGTTGGTGAGGCCGGGCCCGGTGATGGTGAAGCAGATGCCCGGCCGGCCGGAGACCCGTGCATAGCCGTCGGCCATGAAGCCGAGGCCCTGCTCGTGCCGCGCGGCAACATGACGGATTTTCGAGGCCGCGAGGCCCCGGTAAAGCTCGAGGTTGTGCACGCCCGGAATGCCGAACACGTGTCCGACCCCGCGCGCCTCGAGTACCTCGATCAGGTACGCTCCGAGCGTCTTCTTCATGGCTTCACCCCCGTGAAGCGGCAGTATCCCACGCCGCCGGGCCCTCCGGCTCGGCCCCGGCGCGCGGTGGTGTAAATATTATGGACGCGATAATATGACGATCCGCGGCCCCGAGGGAGTCCCATGAACAACGACGTGATGATCACCTGCGCCATCACCGGCGACGACACCAAGGTGACCAAAAGCCCGCACTGCGCGGTGACCCCGACCGAGATCGCGGCCGCCGCGATCGACGCCGCCAAGGCCGGCGCGGCGATCGTGCACATCCATGTCCGCGAGCCGGACAGCGGCGCGTTCAGCATGGAGACCAAGCACTATCGCGCGGTCGTCAAGGCGATCCGCGACAGCGGCACCGACGTGCTGGTCAACCTGACCTGCGGCATGGGCGGCTACATCGTCGTCGGCGAGAACGGCATCAAGGACACGCCGGCGCCGGGCAGCGACTTCTGCAGCCAGGAAGACCGCATGCGGCACGTGATCGACCTGTGCCACGAGGGCAAGTACCGCCCCGACATCTGCACGCTAGACTGCGGCAGCCTCAACTTCGGCGACGGCAACCGTGCCTACGTCTCGACGCCGAACTACCTGCGCCAAGGCGCCGCGATCTGCAAGGACCTCGGCGTCAAGCCGGAGTTCGAGATCTTCGACACCGGCAACCTGTGGTTCGTGAAGCAGATGATCAAGGAAGGGCTGGTCGTGCCGCCGCCGCTGATTCAGCTGTGCATGGGCATCCCGTGGGGCATGCCGGCGGACGTCGGCCACCTGCTGGCGATGATCAACACGCTGCCGTCGGACGCGGTCTGGACCTCGTTCGGCATCAGTCGCATGCAGATGCCGTGGGCCGCGCAGGCCGTGCTCGCCGGCGGTAACGTCCGCGTCGGGCTCGAGGACAACCTGTACCTCAGCAAGGGCGTGTACGCGAGCAATGCGCAGCTCGTCAGCAAGGCGCGCGGCATCGTCGAGGCGATGGGCGCCAGGATCATCGGCCCGGCCGAGGTCCGCGAGCGCCTGAAGCTCGGCTGACGCGCGCCATGGCCGGTACGATGATCTTGCGCTCGGCGATCCAGCCCGAGTGGATCGACTACAACGGGCACCTTCGCGACGCCTACTACGTCGTCGTGCTGAGCAGCGCGATCGACGCGCTGATGGAGCGCGTCGGCCTCGACGAGGCCTACCGCGCCCGGACGCGCAACACGCTGTACTCGCTCGAGATGCACATGCACTGGCTCGAGGAGGTCAAGGCCGCCGACACCCTCGAAATCGACGCCGTGGTGCTCGGCACCGACCACAAGCGCCTGCACATCGGCTGCGACGTGCGCGTCACGCGCCAGCCAAAGCCGGTCGCCACCGCCGAGTTCATGCTGCTGCACGTCCATCAGGGCGAGCCGCCGGGCGCAACGCCCTTTCCCACCGAGGTCCAGGCCGCGATCGAGCAGCTGCGCGTGACGGCCGACGGCAGCGCCTGGCCGGGCCCCCGCTCGCGCGAGCTCGCGCTCAAGAAGCGCTGAATGAGCCTCGGCTCGCTCGAGCGCCTGCTCGCGCCGCGTACCGTCGCGCTCGTCGGCGGCGCCTGGACCGACGCGGTGGCGGCCAGCGCACGCCGCATCGGCTACACCGGCGAGACCTGGCGCATCCACCCGACCCGGCCGTCGGACGGCGACACCCACTACTACCGCTCGGTCGACGAACTGCCGGGCGCGCCGGATGCCACCTTCCTCGCCGCGCCTGCGGCGGACGTGCCGGCGGTCGCCGCGGCACTCGCGCGCCGCGGCGCCGGCGGCTTCGTCTGCTTCGCCTCAGGCTTCGAGGAGCTCGGCACGCAGCGCGGCCGGGAACTGACCCAGGCGCTGCTCGCCGGCGCCGCTGCGCTGCCGTTCACCGGCCCGAACTGCTACGGCCTGATCAACTTCTTCGACCGCGTCGCGTTGTGGCCGGACCAGGTGGTCGGCGGGCAGCCGGAGCGCGGCGTGGCGCTGCTCTGCCAGAGCGGCACGATCTCGCTGACGATGACCTTCAACGGCCGCTCGCTGCCGATCGGCTACCTGATCTCGGTCGGCAACCAGGCGCGGCTCGCGGTCGAGGATCTGATCGAGGTGCTGAGCGACGACCCGCGGGTGACGGCCTTCGGCCTCTACCTCGAGGGCGTCAAGGACGTCGCGCGCTTCGCGCGCGCGGTCGACAAGGCGCGCGCCGCGGGCAAGCCGATCGCACTCCTCAAGGCCGGCCGCACGGCGGCCGCCGCGCAGACGGCCGCGACCCACACCGGCGCGCTGGCCGGCGCCGACCAGGTGTTCGACGCCTACTGCCGCCAGGCCGGGGTCGCGCGCTGCGACACGCTGGCGTCGCTGTGCGAGACGCTCAAGGTACTGCACCTCGGCGGCCCGCTGCCCGGCCGCCGGACGCTCGTCTTCGGGCACTCCGGCGGCGACATGGCGATGATCTCGGACGTCGCGCGCCACACGGCGCTCGAGTTCCCGCCGTTCAGCGCCGAGGCCGCGGCACGACTGCGCGGCGTCGTCGGCGAGCGGGTCACGGTCGCCAATCCCTTCGACGTCCATACCTACTCCTGGTTCGACCGCGACGTGCTGCGGGCGACCTTCGACGCGGTGCTGCACGCCGGCTACGACGTCGCCGCCTACATGCTCGACTGCCCGCCGGACGACCGCGCGGACCCGTCGACCTTCATGATGCCGATCAACGAGTTCATCGCCGCGAGCCAGGGGGCGCCGACGCGCGCCGCGCTGCTCGCGGCGCTGCCCGAGACGATCTTCGCTGCGCTGCGCGAGCGGTTGCTCGCGGGCGGCGTGATCCCGCTGCAAGGCCAGCGCGAGGCGCTCGAGGCGCTTGACCTCGCGGCGCAGGTAGGGCTGGCCTGGCAGGGGAACCCGGCCGTGGCACTGCGCATACCGCGCCGCGCCCCGCGCCACGCGACCAGCCTGGCCGAGAACGCCGGCAAGGCGGCGCTGGCGGCCTTCGGCGTGCCGGTGCCGGCCGCGCGCGCGGTCGCGCCGGCCGCCG
>JANYAE010000083.1 GCA_025355105.1 Pseudomonadota bacterium
CGACCAGCAGCCCGGCCGCGGCCGGGCCGCCGTCGGGACCTGGTGTCGTCACCGTGCGCGTGCGCGTCAGCCCGGCGCTCGCGCAGAAGATCCCGGCCGGCGCGCCGCTGTTCGTACTGGCGCGCGACCCGACGCAGCCGGGACCGCCGTTCGCCGCCAAGCGGCTCGCCGGCAGCGCGCTGCCGATGGAGGTCCGGCTCACCGAGGCGGACTCGATGATGGCCGCGCGCACCATCAAGACCGCGACCCAGCTGGTGATCGTCGCGCGCTTCTCGGCCTCCGGCATGCCGAACAGCTCGAGCGGCGATCTCTACGGCGAGGTGCCGTACGACCTCAAGAAAGGCCAGGCCGTCGACCTTGTGATCGACAAGCAAGTGCCCTGAGCATGACGCGCGCGCCCGGCGAGAGGCGCCGGCTCGCGCTGTCGTTCCTTTACTTCGCGCTGCTGCTCGCGAGCTACTACCTGATCCGTCCGGTGCGCGATGCGCTCGCCGCCGGCAGCGGCGCGGCCAGCATCAAGTACCTCGCCTCGGTGGTGTTCGTCGTGATGCTGGCGATCGTGCCGGTGTTCGGCTGGCTGGTCGCGCGGCTGCGCCGCTCGTTGCTGCTGCCGCTGACCTACGGCTTCTTCGCGCTCAATCTGGTGGTGTTCGCCGCGCTGTTTCGCCTCGACCCGGAGGCGGTCTGGACCGGGCGCGTGTTCTACGTCTGGACGACGGTGTTCAACCTGTTCGTCGTGTCGGTGTTCTGGAGCTTCATGGCCGACATCTGGCGCGAGGAGGAGGGCCGCCGGCTGTTCGGCGTGATCGCCGCCGGCGGCAGCCTCGGCGGCCTCGCGGGTCCGATCGCGGCGCACGCGCTCGCCGGCAGCGTCGGCACGGCCGGACTGACGCTGATCGCCGCGGCGCTGCTGGCCTCGACCGTGGTCACGATCCTGCTGCTCGGCCGCGAGCGTCGCGACGCGCCGGCGAGCGGCGGCGCGCCGCTCGACGAGCCGGTCGGTGGCGCGATCCTGGCCGGCCTCTCAAGGCTGTTCGCCTCGCCGTTCCTGCTCGGCATCGCGGCGCTGGTCGCGCTCGGCTCGCTGCTCGGCATGATCGTCTACATCGAGCTGGCCAAGTCCGCGGCCAGCGCGTTCGCGACCGCCGCCGAGCGCACCGCGTTCTACTCGCAGCGCGACCTGTGGGTGAACGGTGCGAGCCTGGTGCTGCAGCTGCTGGTCGTCGGGCCGCTGGCCAGACGCTTTGGCGTGCGGCCGTTGCTCGCCGGTACCGCGGCGCTGGCGCTCGCCGCCTTCGCCGGACTCGCCGCGGCGCCGGTCGTCAGCACGCTGCTCGCGGTCAACGTGCTGCTGCGCGCGACCGAGTTCGGCGTCGGCAAGCCGAACCGCGACATGCTCTACACCGTGGTCGACGCCGAAACCAAGTACAAGGTGAAGAACGTCGTCGACACGGTCGTCTACCGCGGCAGCGACGTGCTCTCCGGCTGGGCGCACGCCGGGCTCGGTTTGCTCGGCCTGTCGCTGGCCGGGATCGCGACGGTCGCGGTCGCGGTCGCCGCGACGCTGGTCGCGATCGCCTGGGCGGTCGGCACCGGCTACCGCCGTCAAGGCGGCCGCTGAGCGCGACCGGCCGGCGGCCGCGGCCGCCGGCCGGCGCTCAACCCGGGTTCAGGCCAGCAGATGCCAGGCGATGCAGAGCTGGCTGGCGAAGCCGACGACGAAGGTCAGCGTCCGGACCCACGGCACGCCAAAGGTGTAGGCGCCTAGGTGCACGAGTCGCGCCCAGAAGTAGACCGTCGCCGAGCTCGCGATGGCGGCATTGCTGATGCCCGCGGCGTGCGCAGTGAGCACTAGGGCCGCAAACACTGCCAGGTTCTCGACGGAGTTGTAGTGCGCCGCCTTCATACGCCGCGCCCAGGGCGCGAGCGGCTTCGGGTTCTCCGGATAGCCGACGGCGTCCATCAGCCCGCGTACGGCGATCATGTTGAGGATGTACGGCACCCAGCTGACCGCGGTCAACACGGTCACGTAGGTCAGATACTTGAGTTCGGTTGTCATGGAATCCCCCTCAGATAAGACACGTAAACAACTGTTTTTATTTAGTTTACTTCTTGCGGCGCGGCACGGGCAGCAGGCCGGCGACGTTGACTGTACGCGCCTCGGCGTGAGCCGTCAGGCGCACCGCCTCGCCGCGTCAGCGCCGCGGCGGTCGGTCCGCCGGGAGCACCCACTCGCCGTCTTCCTTTCGCAAAGGCGCCTGCTGCGGCCGCGGCAGGATCTCGAGCACCGTCTCCGACGGCCGGCAGAGCCGGGCGCCAAGCGCGGTGACCACGATCGGCCGGTTGAGCAGGATCGGGTGCGCGAGCAGGTGATCGACGAGTTCGGCGTCGTTCCAGCGATCGTCGCCAAGGCCGAGCTCGGCGTACGGCGTGTCCTTCTCCCGCAACAGGTGCCGGGGCGGGACCGCGAGCCGAGCGATCAGCGCCATGAGCTGCGCGCGGTCCGGCGGCGTCTTCAGGTACTCGATCACCGTCGGCTCGATGCCGGCATTGCGAATCAGCGCCAGCACGTTGCGCGAGGTGCCGCAGCCGGCGTTGTGGTAGATCGTGACGGCCGGCGATTCGCTCATGGGTGCTCCGCGGGGCGGCGCGCAGCTGCCGGCGCCGGCAGGCCGCGTTCGTACCAGCCGCGACTTGCGTTCACGATCCTCACCACCGAGAGCATCACGGGCACCTCGATCAGCACGCCGACCACGGTCGCGAGCGCCGCGCCGGACTCGAAGCCGAACAGGCTGATGGCGGCGGCCACCGCCAGCTCGAAGAAGTTGCTGGCGCCGATCAGCGCCGAGGGTCCGGCGACGCAGTGCGCCTCCCGCGCGCTTCGGTTCAGAACGTAGGCGAGCGCCGAGTTGAAGTACACCTGGATCAGGATCGGCACCGCGAGCAGCGCGATCACCAGCGGCTGCCGCAGGATCTGCTCGCCCTGGAAGCCGAACAGCAGCACCAGCGTCAGCAGCAGCGCCAGCAGACTGAGCGGTGCGAGTCGTCGCAGGCTCGCCGCCAGCCGCGACGAGTCGCGCCCGGTTGACAACCACCGCCGCAACCACTGGGCGATGATCACCGGCACCACGATGTAGAGCGCCACCGACAGCAGCAGCGTGTTCCACGGCACCGCGATCGCGGACAAGCCGAGCAGCAGGCCGACGATCGGGGCGAACGCGAACACCATGATCGAGTCGTTGAGCGCCACTTGCGACAGCGTGAAATGCGGCTCGCCGTCGCACAGGTTGCTCCACACGTGCATGGCGCGGCCGCGAGCAGGATCAGCCCGGCGATGTAGGAGGGGATCTGCGCCTGTGGCAGATACGGGCGGAACAGGTGGCCGATGAACAGCCAGCCGAGCAGCGCCATCGAAAATGGCTTCACCGCCCAGTTCACGAACAGCGTCACGCCGATCCCGCGCCAATGCCGTCGGACCTCGCCGAGCGCTGCGAAGTCGACCTTCATCAGCATCGGGATGATCATCAGCCAGATCAGCACGGCGACCGGCAGATTGACCTTGGCGATCTGCGCGGCGCCGATCCGCTGGAAGGCGCCCGGCAGCAGATGACCGAGGCTGATGCCGACGACGATACAGGCGGCAACCCACAGCGTCAGGTAGCGCTCGACGCGGTTCATGGTCAGCGGCTGCCGATCTCGCGGACCTGGTGGGCCAGCGCCAGCGAATCGAGCGTCCGCAGCGGCAGGCTCGTGAACAGCTCGATGCGCCGCTCGAGGACGCGAAAGGCCTCGCGAAACGCCTGCGTCCGTTCGAGCTCGGAGCCCTGCACGGCCGCCGGGTCCGCGACACCCCAGTGCGCGATCACCGGCTGGCCTGGCCAGACCGGGCAGACCTCGCCTGCCGCGTTGTCGCAGACCGTGATGACGAAATCGAGCGGCGGAGCGCCGGCGGCGGCGAACTCGTCCCACGCCTTGCTCCGCAGGCGCTCGGTCGGCAGCTCCATTCGCCGCAGCAGATCGAGCGCGAGCGGGTTGACCCGGCCGGTCGGGAAGCTGCCGGCGCTGAAAGCCTTGAAACGGCCGCGCGCCTTCTGGTTGAGGATCGCCTCGGCAAGGATGCTGCGTGCCGAATTGCCGGTGCAGAGGAAGAGCACATGGTAGGAACGATCAGACATCGCGCACTCCGACGACCGGCGGACGAGACCACGGCACTGCCGGGCCCAGGCAGGGCCCGCCGCCGAGATGACCGGGCGCCGCCCTCAGCCCGCCTTGCGGGACGCGGCCGCCGGCAGCGGCGCGCAGCTGGCAGGCGCGGCGCGGGTCGCCTGGCTGCAGCAGCTCTCGCTGAGAAAGCCGAGCAGCGCGTTCATGCGGCGGATGTTCGGGCTGTAGCGGATGAAGCGACTCTCGCGACGCACGTCGACGAGCCCAGCGTGCGCCAGGGCCTTGAGGTGGAACGAAAGCGTCGGGCCCGGAATGCCGAGGCGCTCGGCGATCTCGCCGGCGGCGTAGCCCTCCGGCCCGCGGCGCACCAGCAGCCGGTAGAGCGACAGGCGCGACTCCTGCGCCAGCGCCGCGAGCGCGATGACGGTGTCTGAGGTTTTCATATTTCCATTACAATGGAAATATATTTGAATGTGCCAGCGGCGTGCGGCCGCCGCTCGGTCGGCTCCGGCAAGCGGCAGGCGCCGATCCCGCCGGGCGCGTCAGCGATCGGCGCGCATGAGCGTGCTCTTGCCGAACAGCGACTCGATCAGGTCGACGGCGAGCGCGCCGGTGCGGTTGCGCACGTCGAGCGCCGGATTGAGCTCGGCGACGTCGAGCGAACCGAGCAGGCCCGTGTCGGCGATCATTTCCATGCACAGCTGCGCCTCGCGGTAGCTCGGGCCGCCAGGGACCGTGGTGCCGACGCCGGGCGCGATCTCCGGATCCAGGAAATCGACATCGAAGCTGACGTGCAGGTGGGCGCGCTCATCGAGGCCGATCAGCGCCTGCTCCATGGTCGCGCGCATGCCGTGCTCGTCGATGTAGCGCATGTCGAAGACCTCGAGGCCCTGCGCGTGCACGAAGCTCTTCTCGCCGGGATCGACGCTACGGATGCCGATCTGACGGATGCTCGCGGCGTCGATCGCCGGCTGCTGACCGCCGAGCGTGACCAGTTGCACCGGACCAAAGCCCAGCAGGCAAGCGACCGGCATGCCGTGGATGTTGCCGCTCGGCGAGAGCTCCGGGGTATTGAAGTCGGCGTGCGCGTCCAGCCACAGCACGCGCAGCGTGCGCCGCTGCTCGCGACAGAAGCGCGCGACGGCGCTGATCGAACCGATACCGAGGCTGTGGTCGCCACCGAGCAGGATCGGCAGCCGTCCGGCGGCCAGTTCGCCGTAGACGGCGCCGTGCACCAGCTGGTTCCACGCCGTGACCTCAGGCAGGTGCCGGTAGCCGCCGACCGGCGGGCTGCTCGGGTTGCCGGGGCCGGCGAGGTTGCCGCGATCGAGCACCGCGAGGCCGCGGCCCTCGAGCGCCCGCTGCAGTCCGGCGACGCGCAGGGCTTCCGGGCCCATCGACGCGCCGCGATCCGCCGCGCCGACGTCGGTCGGGGCACCGATCAGGCTGACCGTCCGCGAAGGGGAGGTGTTCATGCCGCCAGTTTACAGAAAAGGCCGCCGGCGGCCGCAGGCGACGGCGCCGCGCGCGACTGCCACACTAGCGGCGCGCGCTGGCGGGCGGTTGCCGATCGCGTCACTCGTCAGGCCGACCGGACGCCGGACCTGCCCGCTGCGAGCGGCTCGCAGCAGGCCGTCGGTTTTGACTCTATCCGGCTGCGGGTCGACTGCACATGAACAAGATCGCCAGACTCGAGACCTACTCGAACACCTTCGTCTGCTTCGTGCGGCTGACGACCGACTCAGGCGACGTCGGCTGGGGTCAGACCTCGACCTACAACGCCGACATCACCGCGACGGTCTTCCACCGTCAGGTCGCGCCGTGGGCGCTCGGCGCGGACGCCTTCGACATCGCCGGACTGGTCGCACACATCGAGGAGCGTGAGCACAAGTATCCAGGCAGCTACCGTTGCCGCGCGCTCGCCGGGCTCGACACCGCGATGTGGGACCTGCGCGGCAGGATCGAGGGCAAGCCGGTCGTCGAGCTCATTGGCGGCCGGCCGCGACGGCTGCGCGCCTATGCCTCCTCCATGAAACGCGACATCACGCCGGAGGCCGAGGCGGCGCGCTTCCTGCGGCTGCGGGACGAGCAGGGCTTCGACGCCTTCAAGTGGCGCGTCGGGGCGGAATGCGGACGGGACGCCGACGAGTGGCCGGGCCGCACGGAGGCGATCGTGCCGACGATCGCCCGCGCGCTCGGCGCCGGCGTCGCCAAGCTGGTCGACGCCAACAGCGGCTTTTCGCCGCGACGCGCGATCGAGGTGGGGCGCCTGCTTGAGGCCGAGGGCGTCGGCCACTTTGAGGAGCCGTGCCCGTACTGGCAGTTCGAGCAGACCAAGGAAGTCGCCGACGCGCTGGCCGTCGACATCAGCGGCGGCGAACAGGACTGGGACCTGGCGGCGTGGGCACGGATGATCGAGATGCGCGCGGTCGACATCGTCCAGCCGGACGTCATGTACATGGGCGGACTCGCGCGCACGCTCGAGGTGGCGCGCATGGCGGCCGCGGCCGGCCTGCCGTGCACGCCGCACAGCGCGAATCTGTCGCTGGTCACGATCTGCACGATGCACCTGCTCGGCGTGCTGCCGAACGCCGGCAAGTACCTCGAGTTCTCCATCGAGGGACCGGACTACTATCCGTGGCAGCAGGGCTTGTTCCTCGGCGATCCGTTCGCGATCGACGGCGGCTGCGTGACGATTCCCGCCGGTCCGGGCTGGGGTGTCGAGGTCAACCCGGCGTGGCTCGAATCTGCCAGCTACCAGATGAGTGCAGCCTCGCCCTGAGCGCCGCGCTGGCGCGGCCGCTACGGACGCGGCCGCGCCACGGCGACGACCTTGCGCCCCTAGTGGTGCGCCTGTAGCCTTCGGTGCAAATCATCTCGGCGGGTACCACCGCCGAACGGCGCCGCCACGGCACGGCGGCGTGCGCCGCCTCTGCACGACTGTCACTTCGGCTTGGGGGGATTCATGAATAAGCTCGGTTCGATGCTCGCTTGGGCCGCAGTGGCCGTTCTCGGCGCCGTGGCGTTCGCCATGCTCGCGCTCAGCCAGGGGGAGTCGGTCAGCTCGGTGTGGCTGGTCACGGCGGCGCTGTGCGTCTACTTCATCGCCTATCGCTTCTACGGCAAGTTCATCGCCAACAAGGTGCTGCGCCTCGACGACACGCGCATGACGCCGGCGATGCGCCACAACGACGGCCTCGACTACGTGCCAACCAACCGCTGGGTGCTGTACGGCCACCATTTCGCCGCGATCGCCGGCGCCGGACCGCTGGTCGGGCCGGTGCTCGCCGCGCAGATGGGCTACCTGCCGGGAACGCTGTGGATCCTGGTCGGCGTGGTGGTCGCGGGCGCGGTGCAGGATTTCATCGTGCTGTTCACGTCGGTGCGCCGCGACGGTAAGTCGCTCGGCCAGATGATCAAGATGGAGCTCGGGCCGGTGCCGGGCAGCCTCGCGCTGGTCGGCGTGCTCGCGATCATGATCATCATCCTCGCGGTGCTGGCACTCGTGGTCGTCAAGGCGCTGACGGCGAGCCCGTGGGGCCTGTTCACGATCGCCGCGACCATCCCGATCGCGCTGCTGATGGGCATCTACATGCGCGTCATCCGGCCCGGCAAAATCGCCGAGGCTTCGGCGATCGGCGTCGTGCTGCTGTTGCTGTCGATCGTCTATGGCCGCAGTGTCGCCGCCGACCCGACCTGGGGTCCGATGTTCACCCTGACCGGCCCGTCGCTGGCGTGGGCGTTGATCCTGTACGGCGGCATCGCCGCGAGCCTGCCGGTGTGGCTGATGCTCGCGCCGCGCGACTATCTCAGCACCTTCCTCAAGATCGGCACCGTGATCGCGCTCGCCATTGGCATCTACGTGGTCGCGCCGCCGCTCGCGATGCCGCGCACGACGCTGTTCATCGACGGCTCAGGTCCGGTGTTCTCCGGCAAGCTGTTTCCGTTCCTGTTCATCACGATCGCCTGCGGCGCCGTGTCCGGCTTCCACTCGCTGATCTCCTCCGGCACGACGCCGAAGATGGTCGAGAAGGAATCGCACATGCGGCTGATCGGCTTCGGCGGCATGCTGACCGAGTCGTTCGTCGCCATCATGGCGCTGACCGCGGCCTGCGTGCTCGACCCGGGCGTCTACTTCGCGATGAACTCGCCGGCCGCGGTGATCGGCAAGACCGCGATCGACGCGGCGCAGGTCATTTCCGGCTGGGGCTTCACGATCACTCCGGACATGATCACGCAGACCGCCGCCGACATCGGCGAGAAGACCGTGCTGTCGCGTGCCGGCGGCGCGCCAACGCTCGCGGTCGGCATGGCGCAGATCCTCGCCACCGCCGTCGGCGGCAAGGCGATGATGGCGTTCTGGTACCACTTCGCGATCCTGTTCGAGGCGCTGTTCATCCTGACCGCGGTCGACGCCGGCACGCGCGCCGGGCGTTTCATGATTCAGGACATGCTCGGCCACGCCTGGAAGCCGCTCGGCGACACGAAGTTCCTGCCCGGCAACATCCTCGCGACGCTGCTGTGCGTCTCGGCGTGGGGCTACTTCCTCTACCAGGGCGTGGTCGATCCGCTCGGCGGAATCAACACGCTGTGGCAGCTGTTCGGCGTCGGCAATCAGATGCTGGCGGGCATCGCGCTGCTGCTGTGCACGAGCGTGCTCGTCAAGATGAAGCGCGAGCGCTATGTGTGGGTGACGCTGGTGCCGACCGCCTGGCTGCTGGTGACCACGCTGACCGCCGGCGTGCAGAAGATCTTCAGCGACGACCCGAAGATCGGCTTCCTGGCGCTGGCCCGCAAGTTCAGCGCCGCGGCCGCGGACGGCAAGGTGCTGGCGCCTGCCAAGTCGCTCGAGGAGATGCAGCGCGTGATCTTCAACAACTACCTCGACGCCGCGGTCTGCAGCCTGTTCGTGCTGCTGGTGCTCGCGATGTGCGTGTTCGCGCTCAAGATCTGCCTGCAGGCGCTGCGCCAGGCGAATCCGACCGCGATCGAGCTGCCGCCGTCCGGGCAGGCGCAGGGAGCCCGGCCGTGAGCCGCGACCTCCTGAGTCGCGAAGCGGACGCAGCCGGCGGCGTCGAGCGCGTCCCGCTGGTCGAGCGCCTGCAGCGCATTCGGCGGGGATTTCGACAGCTGTTCGGCATCCCGGACTTCGACCGCTATCGGGAGCACATGGCGGCCAGGCATCCGGATGCGCCGCTGCTCTCGGAACGCGAGTTCCACGCGATGGCCATCGATCGCCGCTACGGCGCCGGCCGGCCGCGCTGCTGCTGACGCCAGCGGCGACCTCGGGCGCCCCGGCGCCGCCGGGACGGCCGCCTGGCGACGCTAGTCGGCCGCGGCGAGGCTGGCGGCGCTGCGGCCGAGGACGAGCTGCAGTAGCGCGGGCAGCACGACCAGCACCAGCGGCACCTCGAGCACCAGGCCGGCGACGATCGCGATCGCGAGCGGCTGCTGCATCTCGGCTCCCTCGCCGATCGCGAGCGCGAGCGGCAGCAGCGTCAACAGCGCGGCGAGCGCCGACATGACGATCGGCCGCAGCCGCTGACTGCGGGCCCGCGCGACCGCCTCGGCGAGCGGATGGCTTGCGAGCTGGTCGCGAAGTTCCGAGACGAAGAAGATCCCGACCTCGGTGACGATGCCGACCACCACCGTCATGCCCATCATCGCCGAGATGTTGAGCGCGACGCCGCCGACCCAGAGGCCGACGAACACGGCAGGAAGCGCCAACAGCGGCATCGCGAGCACGACGAGTGCCACCCGCACGCGCTCGTAGAGGAATAGCAGCAGCGCAAACACCAGCGCGATTGCGGCGACCAGCACCGCCACCAGGCCACGGAACGCGATCTGCTGCTGCTCGTAGAGCCCACCGAGAGCGTAGTAGACGCCGGGCGGCAACGCGCCCGGCTTGTCGAGCGCGACGCGCACGCTGCCGATCGCAGCACCCAGGTCGCGCCCGGTGATCCGCGCCGTCACCGCGACCAGGCGCTTGAGGTTGTCGCGGGTCACCTCCGGCTGCCCCTGCACCTCGCGGAAACTCGCGACACGATTGAGCGCGAAGCCGTGGCCGTCCGGAGCTTCGATGCGCAGTCGCTCGAACGCCGACAGATGCTGCCGCCCATCCGGCGGCATCCAGACGCGGACGCCGACGGTCTTCGGGCCGCGCGGCAGCTGCGCGGCGAGCTCGCCGCCGGCGAGCGTGCCGACTTGCTGGGTCACGGCCGACGGCGTCATGCCCTCGGTGGCCGCCCGCACCTGGTCGACCTGTACCAGCAGCGCGTCGCCGGCCGGGTTGAGGCCGTTCCTGACGTCGACGATGCCCGGCAGGCCCGCGACCGTCTTCGCGGTCGCGATGGCGGCGGCCGCGAGCACCGCTGGGTCGTCGCCGAACAGCTTGACCTCGATCGGCTGCGGCACGGCGACCAGGTCGCCAATCAGGTCCTCCATCAGCTGCGCGAGCTCGATCTCGAGGCCGGGCACTTTGGCCGCAATCTCGGCGCGGACGTCGTTCATGACGTCCTCAACCGCGGCACGCTTGCCGCGCTTCAGGCGGATGAAGAAATCGCCCTCGTTGGCCTCGCTGATCATGCCGCCGAGCTGCAGCCCGGTCCGGCGCGAGTAGGTGTCGACGCTCGGGTTGGCGCGGATGATTTCCTCGACCTGGCGCAGTAGCCGATCGGTCTCCAACAGCGAGGTGCCGGGCGCGCTGCGGTAGTCGAGCACGAAGCCGCCCTCGTCCATCGCCGGCATGAAGCCGGTGCCGGCGCGCAGATAGGCCACGGCGCCGAGCGCCAGCAGCGGCACGAGCGCAACCGCGAGCAGCAGTGGGCGACCCACGAAGGACCGCTCGGCTGCCGCAAACGCGCGCTCGAGCGCCGCGAGCGGTCGGGCGAGGCCGTGCCCCGGAACGTGGTCGCGAAGCAGGGCGCTCGCGAGCAGCGGCACGACCAGCCAGGCCAACAGGAACGAGATCACGAGCGCGCTGGCCATGGTGATCGATAGCGACTTGAAAAATGCGCCGGTGACGCCGCCGAGGAACGCGAGCGGCAGGAAGATCACGACGGTCGCCGCCGAGGAACCGGCCAGCGGCACGGTAAACTCCCACGCCGCGGCGCTGACGCGCTCCGCGATGGCGCCCTCCGTCTCGCCGAGCCGACGCGCGATGTGCTCAGCCATGACGATGACGTCGTCGATCACGAGGCCGACCGCGGCGGCCATGCCGCCGAGCGTCATCAGATTGAAGCTGAGACCGAGCGACCGCAGCACGAGAACCGTCGTCGCGAGCGCCGCCGGAACGACGAACAGCGCGAGCGCGATCAGCCGGCCGCTGCGCAGAAACAGCCAGAGGATGAGCCCGGCGAGCACGATGCCGATGATCAGCGCGTCGCGCACGCTGCCAGCCGAGGCACTGATGAGGTCAGCCTGGTTGTACCACTCGGCAACCGTCACGCCCGGCGGCAGACGCGGCTTGAAGGCGGCGAGCTGCGCTGCGACCGCCTTGGCGATCGCGCTCGTGTTGCCGTCGCGCTGCTGGAACACCTGCATGAGCACGGCGTCACTACCGTCGGCGGTGGCCCGGATCCACTGCGGCACGCTGCCGGTCGTGACGCGCGCGATGTCGCCGACACGCACGATACCGGTCGCGCTCGCCTTGACCACGATGGCCGCGAGCGCCGCGGGATCCGCCGGATGGTTGTCGGCGAGTATCAGGTACAGCTTGTAGAAATCGTCCGCCCGGCCGAGCGCGTCGAGCGAGGTCGAGGCAGTCACCGCCGCCACCACCTCCTCGAGGCTGACGCCCCGCGCCCGCAGCCGCGCCGGGTCGACGTCGACGTGGTACTCCTCGATTTCGCCGCCCTGGACGTCGATGTGCGATACGCCTTCCACTCCGGCGAGCACCGGCCGCAGCTGGTAGGCGGCGAGATCGCGCAGCGCCGTCGGCGCGAGGTCCTGCGAGCGCAGGCTGTAGGCCAGGATCGGGAACACGGTCGGGTCCATTCGCCGCGTCGTCACGGTGACGCCGGACGGCAGCGTCGGGAGCACCTGGCTGAGCGCGGCGTTGACCTCGAGAGTCGAAGCCGCCATGTCGCTGCCCCACTCGAAGCTCACCGAGACGTCGGTAGCGCCGCGGCTGGTGCGCGAGCGCACCGCGCGCACGCCCGGCACGCGCCGCACCGCCTCTTCGATGGGCTGCGTGATCAGCAGCACCATCTGCTCGGCGTTGCGATCGCCGGCGTCGACATTGACGACCACGCGCGGGAAGTCGGTGATCGGGAACAGCGACACCGGCAGCGTCGGCACCGACAGCAGGCCGCAGGCGGCGAGCAAGCCGGCGAGGAACAGCACCGAGCGCCGGTGCGCCCGGACCCAGTGCATGACGTTCAAGGCTTGAGGTCCGTGACCCGCACGCCGTCTTCGAGCTCGTAGGCGCCGGTCGTCACGACCGGTCGCGCCTTGTCGAGTGCTCCGCTGACGCCGACGCGGCTGCCTTCGTCGACCTCAATGACGACCGGGACGCGGTGCGCCTTACCGTCGACGATCTCGAACACCGCCGGGCCGTCACCGTCCTGAACGACGGCGGCACGGGGGACCGAGAACGCAGCGACGGCGCGGGTCTCGATCTCGGCCTCGATGGCGCTGCCGGCGGGGGTGTCGTCGAAACTCCTGTCGTCGAGCGCAACCGATACCGTGACGAGCCGCGTGCTCTTGTCGATCGCGGCGCCGACCACCGTCACGTGACCGGTCCGCTCGCGGCCGCCGAGCTGCACGACGCGCAGCTTGACGACGTCGCCGGCGTGCACGAGCCGAGCCTCCGCGGGCTCGACGCCAAGCGTTGCCGCCGCGCCGTTCGCGGGCGTCAGGGTCGCGAGCGCCGTGCCGACTGCGGGACGGTCGCCGATCCCGCCGCCAAGCGACGTGACGATGCCGTCGGTCGGCGCTCGCAGCACCTCGGTGCCGCCTGCGGCACCCTGGCGGCGGGCAGCCTCGAGTGCCGCCTCGGCGTCGGCGAGCGCCTTCTCGGCGGTCTCCACCTGCGTCGCCGTCGCGAGCCGGTCGTTGCGCTGGGCCGTCAAGCGGGCGACCTCCGCCCGCGCGAGCTTGGCGGCGCTGTCGGCCTGCCGGTAGGCGAGGAAGGCGAGGGGGTCCGGCTCGACGCCGAACAGCGGCTGGCCCTTCACGACCCGCTGGCCCGGCAGCACCTCAACCGAGCGCACCACGCCGACCGTGGCCATCGTGACCGCCTGGGCGCTGCGCGCATCGGCCTGCAGCACGCCGTAGCCGTGGACCTTCTGCCGGAAGCTGCGCGCGGCCGGAGCGACCGTGATGACCGGGTAGCTGGCAGAGTTCTTCGCCTCGGCGTCGGCTGCGGCCTCGCCGGCGCCGCCTTCCTTCGCGGGCGCTCCGGGCGCTGCCCAGGTGGCGGACTCCGCCGCCGCGGCCTTGGCGTGCGTGGCCCAGAGGCGGGCGCCGGCGGCAACCGCGGCGACTGCGACGACCAATGCGACCAGCTTCGCTCGATTCGATCCGGTCACGGCGCGGCTCCTTCGGCTGTCTCGGTGTGGGCCGCCCAGTCGCCGGACAGCAAAGTGGCGAGGCCGATGCGCGTCTCAGCCAGCGTTTCACGCAGGGTGAGTAGTTCAACCGCAGCCGCCAGCGCGCTCTGCCGCAGGCCGAGGTAGACGGTCCATTCCATCGTGCCACGGTCGTAGGCGAGCGCCGCACGCTCGCGGGTCGCTTCGAGCGACGCGACGTACGGCGCGAGGCCGACCTCGCGGGCAGCCAGTAACGCCTGCGTCGTCAGCAGTCGCGCGACATCGGCGCGTGCGTTCAGCAAGCGCTGGCCGTATTCCTCGTTCAACTGTTGCCGCGTGGCACGCTCGATGCGGATCGCACCGCGGTTGGCGTCGAACAGCGGCAGGCTGACGCTCAGCGACAGGCCGGTGCTCACGATGCCGGTATTGTCGCGGGAGCGCGAGGCCCCGAAATTGACGGCCGGAAACTGGCCGAGGACCGCCGCGCGCACGCGCGCCTCCTCGGCGGCATATCCCAGCGCAAGCGCGCGCAGGTCAGGGCGCCGTCGCGGCAGTGCCTCGAGCGCCGCGATCGTGTCGCCGTCCGCGATCGACGGTACGTCGATGTCGCCGACCAGTGGCAGGATCTCGGCCGGCGGCAGCCCGAGCAAGATGCGCAGGTCCTGCTCGCGGTTGGCGAGCGCGTCACGCGCGTCGCTGAGCTGGCGCTCGACCTCGGACGCGGCGCTCAGGCCTGTCGTGGCGACGTCGAACGCGATGATCCCGTGCGCGAGCGCGTCGTAGAGCCGCGGAGTCAACGGCTTGAGCGCCACGGATTCGGCCTCGAGGCGCGAAACCAGCGCGCGCCCCTGCTGGACCCGCACGAACTGCAGACGCGATTCGGCCACCGTCTGCCATTCCGCCCACAACAGCGACAGATCCACCTGTTCGTCGGTGCGTCGGTGCGCCGTCTGGCGCGAGGCGAAGGTGACGAGGCTGCCGACGTCCCACGAGACACCAAAGGCGTGAGCGGTCGAGGCGCCCGTCTGGCCGGCGCTTGGGCGATCCTGGCTCAGACCGGCGACCGGGTCCGGCAGCAGGCCGGCGGCGAACGCCTGCGCACGCGTGACGCTGGCCTGCGCACGCAGCACCTTGAGCTCGGGGTTGCGCATGACGGCCAGCATCGCGACCTCGGTCGCATCCAGCCCGTTGCTTGGGTCGAAGATGTGGGTCCGCACGCCCCCGGCGAGCAGCGTGCCCGCTGCGACATGCAAGCCGGCGAGCGGCGTCGCCGGCTGCTGATCGAGCGGCAGCGGACGGTAGGTCGAGCAGCCGGCCGTGAGGCCGACGAGCACCGCGGCCGCAGCGAGCCGGATCCCGGCTCTGCCGGAGCCGCCGGCGCCGATGCCGCGCAGCCGCCGGCCGCGCCCGGCATCGTGAATCGGCATCGTCATCGACTCACCTCGGTCGCCGCGGCCGGAACCG
>JANYAE010000086.1 GCA_025355105.1 Pseudomonadota bacterium
GCGACTCCTACCCTTTCGAGATAGGGCGTTCCCTGATACTGCGCACTACACTCCGTCCGACGGAAACCTATCTGCCGCGAGCCGCGCGTCTGCGTGCGCGCCCGGACAGCTGATGGCACACGGAGTATCTCGTTGACGTCCGCCCAAGCACGATCCGACGCCGCCCGCGCTCCGGACCCGCTCCGCACGGCGCGGGGACCGGGTTCCGGGGGCGCCGCGAACCGCTTCGCCGTCGCCAAATGACCCGCGCGGATGCCCCCGCCGTCGTCGCCGAACTGGTGGCCGACGTCACCAAGCTGACGTCGTTGCCGTCAGTCGTGATGCGCATCGTCGCCGTGCTCGATGATCCGCGCGCCACGAGCCAACAGATCGTCGATGTCGTCCAGCATGACGCGGCATTCGCCGCCCACATCCTGCGCGTGGCCAACAGCGCGTTCTTCGGCGCTTCCCAGCGCGTCGACTCGCTGTCAAAAGCGATCACCGTCCTCGGAACCGTGCAGGTCCGGGACATGGCGCTCGGCCTCGCCGTGGCGCAGACCTTCCAGGGCGTCCCCAATTCGCTGCTCTCGATGCGTACCTTCTGGAACCACAGTATCCTGTGCGCGATCTGCGCGCGGCTCCTGGCCAAGGAGGCACATGATCCGCGTGCCGAGGTCGCGTTCGTGAGCGGCTTGCTGCACGACGTCGGCAAGCTCGTCCTGGCAACCCGCGCGCCTGACGCCTCGCGACTCGCTCTTACCGCGGCGAGCGCCGACCCCGTTCACCGGCCACTCTTCGTCTGTGAGCGCGAGGTCCTCGGCTTCGATCATGCAGACGTCGGAGCCGAGCTGGCGCGACGGTGGCAGCTCCCCGGCAACCTCGTGGCGGCCATCGAGTTCCACCATGAGCCGGCCCGCGCCGGAAAGCTTGCCTACGACGCCTCGCTCGTGCATATCGCCAATGCCCTGGCACACGTCGCCGAACGGGACGGCGGCGACGTGCCCGCCGCGCCGGCGGTTGATCCATTCGCCTGGCGGGCAGCAGGACTGTCGGATGCGGTGATCGCGCGCGTCGTGCCGGTCGCCCGGGCCGCCGTCACGGAAGTCAAGCAGCTCTTCAATCTGGTGCTCGCTCGATGACGGCGCTCTGGTGAATCGGGCGCGAATGCCGCGTGGGATTGGTGGCGCGCGCCGTGCCCCTCGTCGCTGCGACCAATCGGCGTCCTGGCGGCTGACAGACCTGCTCCTTGCCCCGGGCAGGATGCCCGCGCGCGGTTGCCCCAGCGTTCGACTGCGATCGTGACCCAGGCGCCGTCAGTGCCAGATCGCACCGGGGATTCGGTGCTCGACCGCCTGCGCGAGCGGCTTTTGGCCGGTGCGGCTCCGGCCGATGTGCTGACGGCGGTGCTGGCCGTCGCGGCGGCACGATCCCGGAGCCTGACCGCCGGGCTTTACCGGTTCGACGCGGAACCCGCGGCACTGACTCTCGTGGTCACGACCGATTCCGCCGGCGGCACGCGCGTGGTGCTGCCGAGGGAATGCGGTGACCACCCTGAGGGCCTCCATCAATTCCCGTTCTCGGCCACCGAGGTCGAGCTCTGGATGCGGCACGACATCATGCTGCACACGAGCGACGATTTCGAGCGCATCCATGCGTACGCGCTCTGCCGTCCACGGCTCGCCCGCGTCGGCATCGATCGCACGATCGTCGTGCCAATCCGGCGTGCGGGACGACTGCTCGGGACCTTCATGCTGGCAGCGCCGGCGGACCTGTGCGACGTTCACGCGCTCGCTCCTGAGCTGTCGGGCCTCGCGGAGGTCGCCGCGCTCGCACTACCGGCCGCTTTCGGCGACTCGGCTGCTGCGCCCTTGCGCGCCTCTCTTGAGGCGCTGAACGCGGCGCTCGCGGAACAGATCGCGGCACGGCGCCGCGCGGAGAAACTTGCCCGGGCGCACACCGCGGTGCTCACGAAATCCCTCGCGCTGCTGATCGCAGAGCCGGACGTCGACCGATTCCTCGGCCATGCGCTGCTCGCGATCGTCGAGGGCCTCGGCGCACTCGGCGGCACGGTCTGGCTGCCTGTGGAGGGCTCCGCCGGATACCATTTTCACCTCGAATGCGTCGGCGGTCGGATCCTTCGCGCCGTCGAGTCCAGCCACCCGTCCGGTCCGCGCGGGCGCCCGTCGGCCAGGCGGCGCTCGCTACTGACCGATGCGCAGATCGAGCGGATTCCGGAAATCGCGCGCGCCGACGATCCCAACCTGTCCGAGGATACGCGGGAGTATCTGGGTCGCCTCGGCGTCGGCGCTCTGCAACGCGTCCCGATGCGGCTTAGTGACACAGTGCTCGGCTGGATCAGCATCCGACATGCAACACTTCCGGCGGAAGTGCTCGACGACGGCCGTGCCGTCGCCGAGTCCCTGGTCCGGATTGCAACGATCGCTGTGCATTTGTCGAACGTCAGCCACGGATCCCGGGCGGCTGCGGTCGTCGAGGAGCGCGCGCGTCTGGTTCGCGAAATGCATGATACCTTGGCGCAACAACTGACAGGTCTCGTCGTACAGCTCGAGGCGGCCCGCGTTGCCGCGACCAATGCGGCCCCGCGGGACGCCGCGGCCCACTATGATCAGGCCATCATGCTGGCGCGGCTGTCGCTGCAGGAAGCCCGGCGCTCGATGCAGGCGCTTCGGCATGACCTGGTCGACGGCAACGACCTGCCTGCGTCGCTGCGCGAACTTGTCACCCGCGCTGAGAGCCGGCCGGCACTGGTCGTATTCTCATCGATTTCCAATGCGGCGCCACCGTGGTCCTCACGGGCGCAGACCGAGTTGCTGCGGATGGCTCAGGAGGCGGTCACGAACGCGCTGCGCCACGCTCAGGCCCGCACGCTCACCGTCACCTGGGAGCGCGCGGCGGACGCCTGGGTGCTCGAAGTCCACGACGACGGCGTCGGATTCGCGCCGGGAACCCCGTCCGACGGGATGGGCCTCTCGATACTCTCGGAACGCGCCGCCCGTCTCGGCGCGTCACTGCTAATCGACAGCAGCCCGGGCCACGGAACCCGCGTTCGCGTCACCCGGCCGGAGCGTGCCGGGCCGCCGACCGCGAGTCCGACCGGGGCTGCTGACACGGAATGAGTGCGCCGGATTCACCGATCCGGGTGCTCGTCGCGGACGACCACGCCGTCGTTCGCGAGGGCCTGGTTGCCATCCTGAACCGGCAGCCGGACATTCGCGTGATCGCCGAGGCATCGGACGGCGCCTCGGCACTCGCGAGCTGGGACCGACTGCAGCCGGATGTCACCTTGGTGGACCTGCGCATGCCGGGGCTCGATGGCGTCGAGGTCACGGCCGCCCTCCACCGACGTGATCCGCGCTCCAAGGTCATCATTCTCACGACCTTCGACGGCGACGAGGACATCGCGCGTGGCCTCGCGGCCGGTGCCTCCGCGTACCTGCTCAAGGATGCCACGGCCGACGAGCTCGCCCAGAGCGTGCGCACCGTCATGCGTGGCGATATCTACATTCCGCCGGCGCTGGCCGGTCGTCTCGCGCTCCATCTGCAGAGCGACCCGCTGACCGCGCGCGAGCGCGACGTCCTCGAGGAACTCGGGCGCGGTTGCTCGAACCGCGTCATCGCCGAGCGGCTCGGCATTGCCGAGGGGACGGTCAAGCTCCACATGAAGAGCATCCTGTCGAAACTTGATGCCAGCAGCCGCGCCGACGCCATCGTGATCGCGCTGAAGCGCGGCTATCTGAAACCCTGACCGCGTGGCAGTACCCGGCCTACCTCCTTGGAGGTAGGCGCAGCTCTCCCCAACGGGGCTGGCTCGGTACGGGGGAATAGGGCTTGATCCGTTCCCATGTCGCCGGCCGAATACGCTCGTCGCCTGCGCCTAGCGGCGTCGATGCGGCGACACGCATCGGCGCCACGGCGCCATGGCGATCGCTGATACGCCCTGGCCACGCTTGCCGCAGCGCGCTGAGCGAACGCTCGTCGCCTTGCTCGATTCGTTCATCATCACCGTCTTCGATCTTCGGCACGCAGACCGCGTTCTCGACCTCGAGCAGGTGCCGGCGAAACACCAGGAGCTCGCGCGACTCCATTCGGAGGCAGCGGCGGTCTGGACCGCGTGGGACACGCCGCAGGGAATCTGGCTGGCGCTGGGCCGCATCGACAGCGCGCAATCCGAGCGGATCCGGGCGCCCGTCCTCTGGATCGACTGGATTGATCCGGCAGGCAAGCATCACCGCGGCTGGTGGCACTCCTACCGGCCGAACGAATGGATCGCCGGTCGCGGTAGCCCGTGACGACCGGCCGGTCGCCGCGGTCCGACGGTCGGCTCATCCCTCCCCAGCCACTCGGCCCGTTCGGATTCCACGTCGGCGCCCTCGCCGGCCGGGCCATCCCTAAGGGTCGCCGACCGACGCGGCGAGCCGAGCTGCAGGCTGCGGACACTCGAGGCGCAATTCGGTCCCGCCGCCAGGCCTGCCCGATACGCGCAGGCGTGCGCTGATCGCCGACGCGCGATGGCGTATCGAGGCGAGCCCGACTCCGCTGGTCAGCGTTGAAGCGGGACTCAGTCCAGTGCCGTCGTCTTCGATCGTGAGCACGACGACCTCGGCGGCAACCTCGAGATGAATGCGAATTCGCTGCGCCTGCGCATGCTTGATGG
Source organism: Pseudomonadota bacterium (assembly GCA_025355105.1). Lineage (GTDB taxonomy): Bacteria > Pseudomonadota > Gammaproteobacteria > Steroidobacterales > Steroidobacteraceae > CAIKZZ01. The sequence continues at coordinate 4,655 of JANYAE010000086.1, forward strand.
CGTTCGTCAGCGCTTCCTGGGCGATGCGGTACACGTGATCGCGCGCGGCGATTGGCAGCGCGAGCAAATGGTCGTTGACCACCGCTACGGTGATCACGGGCGCGCCGTCATGCGGAAACATTCCCGGCAGATCTCGCAGGGCCCGGCAGAGGTCGCCGTCCGTTTCCGCCAGCGCCGATAGGCCGCGCGCGACATTGCGGCAGGACGCCAGCGCCCGAAGCGACACGGCCTCCATGAATTCCAGCTCCGCGACGTCGCCGGCCTCGCCTCTCTGGAGACGGCGGATCTCGCTGCGGACGTGCATCACCAAGGCAACCAGCTCCTGCCCGAGTCCATCGTGCAACTCGCGGCCCAGCTGGCGCTTGGTGCGGTCGGCGGCGTCGAGCGCGGCGCGGCGCGTGCGGTTCCGGTCGGTGACATCCTCACCGAACACCAGCCGCACCGTGCGCCCGTCAACCTCGATCGGCTCGGAGTGAAGCTCTACGGCGATCACCTCGCCGCTGGCCGTACGGTGCAGGCGTTCGCCGTCGCCGAGGGGCGTGAATCCATGTCGGGATGCGGCCCCCGGCCGGGCCGTGCCGGCCTCGAGATCGGTGGCCCGGAGCGTGGTGAACTCCTCCCTTGAGTAGCCGTAGAGCCGGATGGCCGCCTCGTTCGCGATCAGGACCTGCAGCCCGGTCGGTTCGTACACCCAGAGCGGCCGCGGTGTGGACTCAAACAGGGCGCGATAGCGCGTCTCCGCCGCCGTGTGGCGGCGCGTTGCTTCGTCGCGCTCCGCGAGCAGTGCAATGAGCACCATGGCGAGGATTGCGATCGTCGAGACGAAGGCCCATTCGAAGAGGATGGCCTCCTCAGGCCGGCCGGCCAGCGGGCCCCGGCCGAGCACGAATGCCGCGCTCTCGATGAGCGCGAACGCAACGATGGCGAACATCGCCAGGGCGGCGCCGAATCGGACTGCCGCCCACATGACGATCACCAGCGCGACGGTACCGAGCAGCACCAGCACGAACAGCGGCAGCGGCATGAACGCGACGATCGCCCATGCGGTGAGTGCTGCCGTGAGGGCCAGCAACTCGCCGAGGCGGCCGCGTATCGCACGCCAGGTCGCGGAATCGAGTCCGTGGAAAACCGGCACCACGAGCGCCACACCCGCGGTCCAGTTCGCCCACCAGCGCAGCCCTGTCGGCAGCATGGACAGGAATTCCGGCTGGCCTTTGGCTCCCAGGATCGCCTGCATTAACTGAGGGTTGACGCGGCCCGGCGTGAAGCGGGCACTGGCATAGCCGCCGGCCATGGACAGAACCATGACGACGCTCGCACTGATGCCTGCGGCGGCCCAGAGCAGCAGCGGGTCCTTCCAGTTCTCGAGGAAAGGGTTGAAGCGCCAGGCGCGCAGCAGGCGGCGAACCAGCAGCGCGCCGACGGTCAGCGCGAGCGGCTGCACCAGCAGGCTGATCCACGGCGCATGGGTCAACAGCAGATGCACGCCGAGCCCGCCAACGAACACGCCGGGCCATCGGTCGGCACCACGGAAATAGATGGCCCCGGCCGCAATCCCGAACGGCACCCACGGCAGCGCCGGTCGCGGCGTGACCACGGAGAAGGGATCGCCGCCGGCGACGATGATGGCGTACGCGAAGGCGGCGAAGGTCACCATCAGGACGGCAATCAGACCGCAGTCCCGCAGCCACGGCCGCTGTCGTCCCGGAATCAGGCTGGCAGCGGTGCTATCGGGCACGGCGGCCATTCCGGCGATGTCTGGCGCTCATTGCAGTGGGGTTCACAAGGCCCGTTGGCGCCCAACGGGCAGGCTGGTCGATGAAATCGTTGTCGGTCCTGTTCCACGCGGCCAGCGCCCCCGCGCCTGCCGGCGCACTTGACGCGTGGCTCGGCGTCGCGGTGCGCAGCGCCGGATCTCGCCGGCATCGCTCTTGACGCGTCGGGGCGCGAGGTTGTTCGCATGAGGACATTTTGCGGGGGTGCTCAAGATCTCTGTCAACCCGCGGCGAGCGCAGCGGCCGCCGGTGCGTTGCTCCACGCCGCTACACCGCGCGCTCCTGAACCGGTCGCGAAGTTTACGCACGCAGCCATCGCGCGAAGTGCGCTGCGGCGCCATCGGCATCGCGCGGGGCCTGATCGACCGCCAGGGGCGCCTCGACATCCCGCACCGTGACCCACGGCGGGCACGGTTGCCGTGCTAGTGCGTTGGCAGCCGCTCGAAGGTCGCGACACCGTCCGGGATCTGGTGGAACGCCTGCTTGTCGACGGTGAACATGGCCATCTGCGGGCTCCCGAAGAGGCTCGGGTCGTCAAGCGATCCCACCTTGAGCACCACTGCGGCGAGGCCCGGGACGCGGGTGACGAGGTGCGTGCCGCACTCGGCACAGAACTCCCGGGTCACCGGCCGATCAAGGTCACTGCGGGCGAAAGCCTTGGGCGTCCCCTGAGTGTAACGGAAGCCACCGGCAGGCATGAGAATGAACAGGTTCGGAGCGCCACCGGTGATGTATTGGCACTCGCGGCAGTGGCACTGCCCTTTCATCATCGGCTCGCCGTCGGCCACATAGTGCAGCCGGCCGCAATAGCATCCGCCCTCACGTTTCATGCCGTGTCCTCGACCGGTCTTCGCCAAGCATAGCGCACGGATACGGCGCCAGCAGGTCGGGGCGCTCGCGCGGGATCCAGTCACCAATGACCCAGCCGTCACCGGCTGGGGCTGATTCCGAATGGCCGACAACGACCACCAGTTGAACAATTCCGCCGACGCGAACACGACGCGCGGATATCGTCAGCCGCGAGATCGCGCTCGCGCCGCACTGCATGCTGCACGTGCCGTGGCCGCCGGTCTATTCACCGTCAACCTGCCGATCACCGCCAGCGGTCCGCACGCTGCTTAACGTAGTGGCGATAGACGTAGTTCCACGGAATGACGAGCGGCATCAGAATTACGCCCAGCGCAATGGCCTGGAAGTCTTCGACAAATGTCGGTGGGAGCTGTCCCGCGGACCATTGCGGGACGCCGAAGTCGATCAGCCACATCGCTTTCCACACCAACTCGAACATCAGCAGCGGGAGCATCTGCAGCGGGTAGCGCAGACCGACGAAGGCCAGGACCCACACGGCTCCGAGCAGGCTTGGGATCACCCCGCGTGCCATCGGCGCGTGGCTGAGGAGCGGCGGCAGAATCATGGCACCGAGTCCGACGACCAGCAGTAGGTAGGTGGCGCGCAGCACGTACAGTCGCGCGAGCGAAACGTCGCTCGCGAGCTTGTCCTGCGCGACCGTTGCAGCGATCTCAGTCACGTCTACTCTCCTGATTTAGAAAGTCGCACGCATGGCCTCAGGCGTCTCTTTAGCGTCGGAGTCCGGTTCGAACTTCAGCAGGTCACCTGGCTGACACCCAAGCGCGTCACAGATCGCCTCAAGTGTCGAGAAACGGATCGCGCGCGCCTTGCCGGTCTTCAGAATCGAAAGGTTGGCGAGCGTGATGCCGATGCGCTCGGCGAGCTCGGTCAGGGTCAACCGGCGCTCGTGGAGCAAGTCGTCGAGCTTGACCGCGATCATGATCAGACCGTCCGTTCGAGGTCGTCGCGCATGCGGGTGCCTTCGGCGAAGACGCGGGCGAGCACGAACAGCAGGACAACGGCGAGCCAGCCACCCAGGGAGAACGCGCCGACGTGCAGCGGATGCGCCGGCGTCCAGACGATGCGAGCGATCGTGCTGATCATGAGCTGGAGCAGCTGCTGGCCCAGAACGGCCCAAGAGATGGCCTGCAGTCGTGCGGCATTTTGTGCGACGAACGGGTCGCCCGCGCTGACCGTATTGACCATGGCGAGAAGACGGCTGAAGACGATGAAGTTCAGCGGAACTCCGGCCAGTCCCAGTACCGCAATCCATCGCATGCCGTGGACCAACGGCCCGGAATCCGCAGAGGGTGAGACGCCAAGGGCCGTCATCAGCCAGCGTTCGGCGGTGAACATGCCGACGAGGATCGCGAAGATGACCGCACCATAGAACCAATTGAGCAGGATCAGGATGCGCAGAACGACGTTGGAGGCCGTCAGCGCGGTCGGAGCAGGGCGGGGCATCGCTTGTGCACTCCAAGGCAAAATAGCGTTATCGATAAACAATACGCTGCATATCGATCTTCGGCAATTTCCATTTGACGGCCTGCCCACCGCCACATTTGGTGCGGGTGCGACGTTTCAAAGGAAATCCGGGCCTCCGGCAGGTAGATTCCTTTTCAATCAGCGGTCTGCGACGCCGAAACGGGATGGCTGGCCGACGTTCGTCAACACTCCCAATTCATTGCGCCGTGTCGACTGCGATGCGACCGCGCAAGAACTAATCGTTACCAATCAATGTGTTATTGCCATTGTTGAAGGGCCATTGCGCGAAGTTCGCTGCGGCGCAAGCCGGCCATCCTGACGCCCGGTGAAGTCGGCGATCAGCAGGCCCTGTGGCACACGTGTTCGCGAAGCGGCTCCGCGACCGAACAGGCGGCCGCGCGGACCCGACGCCGTGGTGTCAGCCGTCGGCGTCAGCGTACGAGCGGTAGAGACTGTCGAGAACTGGCGTGACGTGCTTGAGGAGCGCGTCATCGTCGGGTTGCAGGGCGCGCGCGCCCGAGATGACGGCAGCCAGACCCGCAGCTTCCGGTACCGGGATGCCACCGACGTCGAGATAGTGCACCAGCGCACCCAGCCGGGTGAGCGCGACATTCTCTTCAAGCCCGAAGGTCGCGAGAAGTACCTCGAAGGTGACCTTCGAGTCGACGTGTGTGAATTCTGCGCCATCGAAGTCAAAACCCACGGCGCGCTTCGGGCAGTCCTTCGGCCGCTTCAGCCAGACGAACGTCGCCTTCTGATCGATGAATCGCCGGATCAACCAAGCCGAACACACTCGATCGATCCACAGGCGCTCCCGCGTCGCCCACGTCTGCCCCCGGTAGGCTTGGCGGTCAAGGCGAACGATCTTTCGTTTCGCGGGGTGCGGTTCCTCAGGTGAGAATCGTGCCGTGAGCGCGTTCTCGGCGTCGGCGAGCGCTCCCTCAAGCTGTTCCCGCGATCTACCGGGGAAGAAGTCGACCGCCGCAAGTGCTGCCGCTTCGCGGCGAAGGGCGGTCAGGCGCCGGCGGGCGTCGAGCTCCTCGAGCTTCCCGAGCTCGCGGCGCAGCGACCGTAACCGGGAGGCAATCGCCTGGTACTCGGCCGAGCGGTCGAAGAACGGCAGGAACGCGTCTCGCTGCCGGCCGCCCTCCTCGCCGGTGAGCTCCAGAATGTAGGCGGTTCCACCGCCCGCTTTGATCTCCCGGCTTTGGCGCTCGAACACGCCGCACGCGGCGTCGGATGCCGGTAGCACGTACACGCCGTCGCGCAGCGCGCCGGCGCCTGACGCCTTCAGCGAGCGCCAGACCCGCATGCGCAGCGTCTGATTGCGCCCCGGCAGATTGGCAATGAAGAGGAGCCAGGTTTCAGTGGTCATGTAGTAGCCTCTATTGCACCGTAGTATAGTCTACTAACGATGTGAACTGGCCGCGGCCGACCCCCGGCCGCAAGGAGTCTGCCCATGCGATGGGTGACCCGCGAACGCCCCAAGATCGATCGGATCGCCTGCCCGTGGCTGATTCTGCGATTCGTCGATGCGCGGGCCGAGATCCTTTACGTGCCAACGGCCGACGTCGCGAGGACGGCGCGCGAACAGGAAGCGATCCCGTTCGACGTTCCGGGCGTCGAACTCACCCATGACGGGCCGCTTTGCAGTTTCGATGCCTTCCTCTCCAAGTACGCCCTCGAGGATCCAGCCCTCGCGCGACTCGCCGAAATCGTCCGCGCCGCCGATACCGATACCCTCGACTGCTCGCCGGAGGCGCCTGGACTGCTCGCCATCACACTCGGTCTTGGCGCCAACATCCGTGACGACCAGGCGCTGCTGCGGACGGGCCTTGTCGTGTATGACGCTCTCTATACGTGGTGCCGGACGCTCGTCGGGGAACGCCACGGCTGGTACCCGGAAGCAATCCTGAAGGAGATTCGACCATGAACATCTCGTCCCGCCGCGGCTTCATCAAGACCGCCGCCGCGGCATCCTTCGTGGCCGCGAGCGGAGCAGGCGCCCGGACCGCCGCGGCCGAGGAGAAGACCACGACCGGTCCGGCCTTCGACCATCTGCACTCGCCTGCGCCGCTGCCCTTCGACGCAAAGAACCTTCGCGGACTCTCCGAGAAGCTGATTCAATCGCATTGGGAGAACAACTACGGTGGCGCGATCAAGGCCCTGAACGCGCTCCGCGGGCGACTGGTCCAGGCGCTCAATGACCCGACCTCGCCTCCCTACGTCTACACGGGGCTCAAGCGCGAGCAGCTGCTTCGCACGGGCTCGGTGGTTCTGCACGAGGCCTATTTCGGGAATCTCGGTGGATCAGGCAAGCCTGACGCCGACGTACGAACGAGGATCGCGGGGTCGTTCGGTACCTTCGACGCCTGGGAGTCGGAGTTTCGGAAGATCGGCCAGGGACTCGGCGGCGGATCCGGCTGGGCCGTGCTGGGGTTCAATCGCAGGCTGAAGGTCCTCGAGAACTACTGGATGGCGGATCACGCGACCGGCCCGATCGACACGACGCCGGTCCTCGTCATGGACATGTACGAGCACGCCTACGCCATGGACTATGGCGCCGCGGCAGCGAAGTACATCGATGCGTACTTCGCCAATATCAACTGGGAGCTCGTCGCGAGCCGGCTGTGACCTCGCCCGGCACTCCTGCGCGGACGCCCACCGCGGAGCTCGTCCGCTACTTCCTCCGTCTGGGACTCCTCGGCTTCGGTGGTCCGGTCGCGCTCGTGGGCCCGATGGAACGCGAGCTCGTGACCGAGCGGCGCTGGCTGACCAAGGAGCAGATGCGCGAGGCGATCGCGGTTTGCCAGTCTTTACCCGGACCGCTCGCCATCCAGGTCGGCATCTACGTGTGTTACCTGCGGGGCGGCCACCGGGGCGCCTGGGCAGGCGGCTGGGCATTCATCCTGCCCAACTTCTGCATCGTGGCGGCGCTGGGGGCGCTCTACGTCCATTTCGGCGGGCTGCAGCTCATTACCGCCATTTTCTACGGGGTCAGCCCCGCGGTCATCGCGCTCATCCTCCACTCCTGCTACCGACTGGCAAAGCTCGGAATGGAGGACTGGCTGCAGTGGCTCATCGCGACCGGCTGCTTCGTCGTAACGGTCATCTTACGTTTTTGGCCCCAAACGCCCATGTCGTCGCGGTTGGCCCGGCGACGCACGACGTCTTCTTCCCGTCGCAGAATATGAATGGGAGGACCGTCTTGCGGGTTATGGCACCCTTGCTATAGGCGCGAGGCGACCGTACGGCGGGAGCGTCGCGACCGGGGCGACGAGATGAGGCAAGAGATGGCTGCGCCACCGTATGAGGGCATCGTTCAGGTTCGATTGCGAAGGTCGCACCTCCGCCCGGTCTTCGCGCCGCATGGGGCCTCGGTGGCCTCCCAGCAAGTGCTCAGCCGCACCCAACAGCTGCGGTCGGCGTCCCAGGCTTTTTGCCGGCCTGCGCTGCAGGCCGTGGCCTTCTTCCTCGCTTGCCAGGCTGCGGACGCAGCAGACCTGCCGTCCCCGGCTCCTGCCCCGTCGGTAGAGTCCGTCGTCGTCACCGGCCGCAAGCTCAACGTCGAAACGCTGATCGACCGCAAGGTCTACAGCGTCGCAACGGATGTACAGGCAACCTTTGGCACCGTGAGCGACGTGCTGGCTTCGATTCCGTCTGTGGACGTCGATGCGGATGGCAGCGTCTCGCTACGCGGTGACGGCAATGTGCTCATTCTGATCGACGGCAAACCATCAGCGCTGCTTTCTGGCTCTGCGGCTGGAGACAATCTGCAGTCGATCCCTGCCAAGGATATCGAGCGCATCGAGATCATCACTACCCCGCCTGCCCAGTTCAAGGCCGAGGGCACTGCGGGAGTGATCAATATCATTACGCGTAAGAAGCGCCCGGAAGGTCTCGCCGGTTCGGTCCAGGGCAGCATCGGCAGCGGCGGACGCTGGGTCGCCGGCGAGAATTCGAGCTACAGCGCCGGGCCGCTGACCGCCACCGTCTCCGCGGGCTTTCGGCATGACTACCGAGAGCGACTGCTCGCGTCGGAGGTTCGGGCTGAGGACCCGACGACTGGACAGCTGCTCAACAGCAGCAGTTCCCTCAAAGAAGGAATTCGCCGCCAGGTGCCAACGGTCGGGCTGTCCGCCCAATACGCATTAAACGACCGCCAATCGGTCAGCGGGTCGCTGACCTGGATGGAGCGCGGTGGGTTCCGCGCGTACACGCAGCTCAACGAGAGTGGCACTTCCGCGGGGGTCATCACGAGTAGCTCGCAGCGCCTGAGCGCCGGGCACGATCCCGAGACGGACTACGACGGAAGGCTCGGATTTACGCGCAAGCTCGGCCGTGCAGGCGAGGAGCTGGATCTCTCGCTGCATCGATCGACGTCGCAGCAGCGAGAGCACTACGACTACACGATCGACTCCTTCATTCCCGCGACGGCTCGCTACTACAACAACCTGGGCTTCCGCGAGGATCATGAGATCACCGAGTTGGGGGTCGATTACGCGTTGCCGCTTTCGAAAGTGCGCTCGCTGAAGCTGGGCTACGCATTTCAGAAAGACGACTACCGGTTCGCCAATGCCGGCAACAGCGTTGATCTGCTGACCGGCGCTCAGGTCCCCGACCCCAACATCACGAATGACTTCAAGTTCCGACAGCAGCTAGGCGCCGGCTACGCAAGCTACCAGACGAATATCGGCGTCTGGAACTGGCTCGCCGGCTTACGGGCGGAGCTGACCCGAACCGATGCCCAGCAGGTGACCGACAACGTCTCGACCGGCGGGAGCAACTTCAGGGTCTACCCGAGCCTGCACGTGGATCGAAGTCTGTCGGACGAGACGACGCTTTCGTTCGGCGCCAGCCGGCGCGTGAGCCGGCCGGACCCGAGCAGTCTGAACTCCTACGTCGATCATGAATACACGCCGAACCTGCGTGCAGGCAATCCCGGGCTGCGGCCGCAGCACACCCAGTCCTATGAGGCCGGTTTTGGCTTCGAGGGGCGACGTCTGACCTACCAGCTGACCGGGTACTACCGTCGCAACCGGGATAGCGTCACCGACGTGACCGAGTACCTCGGCAATGGCTTCTCGCTGACGAGCAAAGCCAACCTGCCGAAGAATGACTCGGCTGGGATCGAGGTCACCGCGAACGGCCACATCATCCAGAAGCTCGGCTACAGCCTAAGCGGCAACCTGTTTTACAGCCAGATCGATGCCACTGCGCTCGGCGTGCCAGGACTGCGGTCGACCAGCGGGGTCAACGCCAAACTGAAGCTCGACTACCACCTGACGTCCGCAGACTCGGCGCAGTTGCTCGTGACCCGCACGGACAAGCGCCTAACCCCGCAAGGCTACGTCGGCGCCATCACCATCGCGAACGTTGGCTACAAGCGCCAGCTGCGGCCGGACCTGACGGCAATCGTCACGGTATCGGACGTCTTCAATGGCCAGCATTACGAGAGGTTCGAGAGCACTCCCGCTTTCACGGGCGACTACCTTCGAATCGTCCGAGGTCGGATCCTGTACGTCGGCCTCGTTCATTCCTTCGGCTCGACAAAGAAGGACAAGCCAGCGAGCTTCGAATACGACCAGCCTGGCTGAACGCGAATGGTCGCCATCCCCGCCGAACGGTCCGACGACTGGACCATACCCGCTTCCGGTCTCAAGGGGCACCGATCGAGCGCGTGCGCGTGCACAGCGCGTGCTCGCGGTCGCGATTCGACATAGCGTCCTTCGAGAGTCCCTCAGGCCGATCCCGCGACTGGTGCTGGCCGGTCCGCTGTCGGTAGTGGGCCAAGCGCCCCGGGTCGTACCGGCGGCGGTGACGTCAGCAGACTGCGGCGAATGCCCGTGCCCGAGCGCCCGCAGCAGCTCATCGATGGCGCGCAGTGGTAATGTGGGTAGGCAGAGTTGCGCACGCTGCGGCGCAGCGAACCCGGATCGATGCTCAAACCTGCGCGCCGGGACGGTCGGTACCGGGAGCCTCGCTCAGGCCGATGCGAGTCACTTGCGGTCCGGTCAGTCATCGGCGGTACATCGGCGTTTCGAAATTTGGAGATGAGTTCCCGTAGCTGGCTTCTCAAATTCGCCGCAGAATCACCGCTCCATCAAAGCGAGCCAGCCGGCCTGTCACGACGCGTCTTAGGTCGCACCTCAGCGGCGGCTTGCTGAGCGAAAGCGCCTGAGCTCGCTGAAGGACGCCGGCACCCGATCCGGAGCAGTGATGGTGAGTCCCCCCTGACTCTCTTCTGTTGGCCACGGAGTAGGCAGACTTGGACTTCGATTCGATCGTCATCGGTGCGGGTGTCGTGGGTCTTGCGATCGCGCGCGGGCTTGCCCGCGCCATTGGACGCGGCGTCCTGGTGGTGGAGCGCGAAAGCGCCATCGGTCGTGCCACAAGCAGCCGCAACTCTGCGTCATTCACGCCGGCATCTACTACCCCTCCCACTCGCTCAAGGCGCGCTTGTGCGTTCAGGGCAAAGCGCTGCTTTACGAGTATTGCGCGACGCATGGGGTGGCGCACAGGCGCTGTGGCAAACTCATCGTTGCGACGACTGACGCCGAAGTGACCGCGCTGCGTGACTACCAGCAGAACGCCGCGGCCAATGGCGCGGGCGAGCTGCAGTGGCTTTCGGCCCGCGAGGTCGCGCGGCTGGAGCCCGAGGTCCGCTGCGTCGGCGCACTGCATTCACCGAGCACGGGCATTGTCGACGCACACGAGCTCATGTTGGCGCTTCGCGCGGATCTCGAGGCGAGCGGTGGACAGGTCGTTCTGCGCACGGCATTTGTCCATGCCGAGGTGACTCGCGACGGCTTCGCAGTCACGTTGACGGACCCAACTGACGAGCACGTCACGTGCCGAACGCTGGTCAATTCCGCCGGCCTTGAAGCGCCGGCGGTTGCCGCACGAATCGGCGCGCTGGACGCTCGGCACATTGCGCCCGCGCGATATGCCCGCGGCCACTACTATGCCCTCGGCGGAGCGCCGCCGTTTCGGCGACTTGTGTACCCGGTCCCGGCCGGGGGAGGCCTCGGCATCCATGCGACCCTCGATCTCGCCGGCCGGGTTCGCTTCGGCCCGGACGTCGAATGGATCGACAATATCGACTATCGGTTCGGCTCGAACCGGATGGGCGACATCGCGGCCGCCGTTCGTCGGTACTACCCCGCGCTGGACGTCGAGCGCCTGGCGGCGGACTACACGGGAATTCGCCCGAAGATCTATGGGCCCGACGAGCCCGTGAGAGACTTCAGAATCGACGGCCCCGATCAGCACGGCATCGATGGCCTCGTGAATCTGTTTGGGATCGAATCGCCCGGCCTGACTGCGTCCCTCGCGATCGGCGACGCTGTAACCCACCTGTTAGGTCGACACTAGTTCGTAGCGAATCGTCCTCGGCTCCGACGATGCCCAGTTCGCCGCGCCGCAGCATCCTCGGCCTCGCTGGCCTGGTCGCGGCGTGTGCGCGTTTGCCGCAGATCTACTTCGCCTGAGCGTCCGCAATCTGGAAGCTCAACGGGCGGCGTGCGCAGCCCGCGAGTCGTCCGGCGCTTCTTCGCGATGCGTCAAACCGTAGTCGCGAAGCACCGCCGCGACTCGAAGTCTGTAGTCCGCAAAGATTCGTTCGCGTCCCGCAGCCTGGATGGCACGATGCGCTTCAAGGTTACGCCATGCTCGCACAGAGTCCTCATCGCGCCAAAACGACAACGACAGCAATTTTCCTGGGGTTGCCAGGCTCTCAAACCGCTCGACCGAAATGAAGCCAGGCATCTGCTCAAGCTGCGGTCGCAGCGCAGCCGCAGCATCGAGATACGCGTGATGTTGGCCGGCGTACGGTATTGCTTCGAAGACTACGGCGATCATGCTGCCCCCCTCGCCGGTTCGGCGGCGCGATTAGTCGTTGGCGCCACAGTCTCCAGAAAGGTGCGCTCCTCCCGAGCGATGAAGCGCGCCGATTGCGCCCAATCGAAGTTCTGCTTTCCCTCTTCGTCTCGCCTCAACCGGGCACGGTAGCTTTCGTAGTCAGCCAAGGACTTGAAGCTGATCGTAAGCACTCCAGCAACCGCATCTATCAGCGATTGACCTGGATGGTCGAGGATTCCGGGCGCGGCGAGGAGCCGTGTTGCGAGGCGAGAAGATGGCGGCAGCGGGCAGGTCGGTTCTGACGGAGCGTGAGTCGGCGTA
>JANYAE010000097.1 GCA_025355105.1 Pseudomonadota bacterium
CGCGCGTGAGCTCGACCGCGCACCGATCGGCGAACTCGCGCACGGCGTCAGAGAACTGACCTGGCTTTGCGGCCTGAATCCTCCCGATGCGCTCAACCATCGCCTCGAGGCGCGCCTTCACGCGCTGGGCAGGCGGAGGGCCGGGGATCTTCACGTCACCGCCCGCTGCATCGCCGGTGAACTTGATCAGATCCTCAATCGAAAGCGGGACCGTCGTCGTCGTAATCGTATGCAACCCAACCTGGCGGCGGGCCTCGCGGCGTGCGGTCACGGCTTACCCCGTAGCTTCTCATCGAGCGCCGCGTGCCCGGTGACGGCGCGGCCTGCGACCAGGTGAGCGTAGCGCTGAGTCACCGACGGCGACTTATGGCCGAGTACCGAACCGATCTCGAGGAGCGAGGCGCCGCGTTGCGCGAGGAATGACGCGCAGCTGTGCCGGAGATCGTGCCAGCGGAAGTCCGCGAGGCCCGCAGTCGTGCGGATGGCATTCCAGCGGTCCGCGAGGCGCTCTTTCACCAGCGCCTTGCCCTTGTCGTCGAGGAGCACGTTGACTCGGCCGATGATGCCGTGTCGCCGGAGGAGCTTGAGCGCCTCGGCGGCGACAGGCGGAAGGTGAACCGCCCTCGCCTCGCCGTTCTTCGCGAGCAGGATCCGGATCGTCTGGCGATCGGCGTCGACGTCGGCCCACGTCAGGCGGAGGAGCTCGCCCTGGCGCACGCCGGTGGCGAGCGAGACGACAATCGCGGCGTGCATCGTCGGCGAGTAGTCCTTGGCGGCCTTCAGCAGCGCCGCGAGCTCGTCGTCGGAGAGGTAACGCACGCGGCCCTTGGGCTCCGTGAGGAGGAGCCGCGTCGGCCAGCCGCGTTCCTGCGGGATCAGCCCGGCCGTCCGAGCCCAGTTCCAGCACGAACGGAACGCCGAGAGGTAGCGGTTGACGGTCGCCGGCGCTTTTTTGTCCTTGCCGCTGCCGGTGAGCTTGTCGCGGGCCGTGCGGAGCTTCAGCACGCCCATGTCGACGACGCGATCGGTGCCGTACTCATTCGACCACCACGCGATCAGCCGCTCGAGATCGTCGTAGTACCGGAGGACCTTCGTCTCCGGGTCGGCGAGAAACTCCTCGCAGAGCTTGGCGATGGTCAGCGACGGGAGGTCGGCGCGATCGGCGCCCCGGTCCCGTTGGGCGCGGAGCGTCTTCTCCTGGTCGTCCGCCCAGGCCTTGGCGGCGACCTTGGAATCGAAACTCTTCGCGGTCGGCTTGAAAGGCTTGATGCGGACCTGCGCGACGTAGCTCGTAGAGCCGTCCGAGTTCCGGTACTTTCTGACGCTAGCCATGACTGCACCTCGATGCGGTTGTGGTCAGGCCCCGCGGTGGTGCTTCCAACACTGCCCCGGGGCCGCTTCGTTTACGCGCGCAAGTGCGCGTACGTGACCACACTACCCCCGTTCCTGACCCCAGTGCAAATCGTGCTGCAAATTTCCTCCGGAAGTCATCTCATGAAACGAGCGTAAGTCATTGGCGGAGAGGGTGGGATTCGAACCCACGAGCCCTTGCGAGCCTCCGGTTTTCAAGACCGGTGCAATCAACCGCTCTGCCACCTCTCCGGGACCTGGTTGCGGGCTGGCGCGGGCGGAACTTTACCGGAGGCAGCGGGTCCCCGGGTAATGGACCGGCCGAGGGCTTGCCCGAACCGGTTGAAACGGCCGCAACCGCCCATACGGTACACTCTGCCCCTCGCCTTCCTGGAGATGCCCCCGAATGGACCGCCAACCCGAAATCAGCGTCATTACCCGCGACGGCACCGTCGTCAACCCGGCCGCGTCCGCCGCGGCCCAGCGCGTCCTGCGCAACACCTACCTGCTGCTGTCGGCGACGCTGCTGTTCAGCGCGGCCTGCGCCGGCACCGCGCTGGCCCTGGCGCTGCCCTACCCCGGCATCCTGCTGACGCTGGTCGGCTTCTACGGACTGTCGTTCGCGATCCAGAAGTTCCGTAACAGCGCCGTCAGCATCCCGCTGGTGTTCGCGCTCACCGGCTTCATGGGCTACACGCTCGGCCCGATCCTTAGCCACTACCTGAAGGCCGTGCCGAACGGCGGTTCGGTGGTGATGACGGCGATGGCGGTGACCGGCGGAGCGTTCCTCGCGCTGTCTGCCTACGCCGTGACCACGCGCCGGCGCTTCAATTTCATGGCGAGCTTCCTGGTCGTCGGCTCGATCACGGCGATGCTGCTCGGGCTGGTCGCGATCTTCTTCCACATGCCGACCCTGTCGCTCGCGGTCGCCGGGCTCTTCACGCTGCTGTCGAGCGGCATCATCCTCTGGCAGACCGGCGAGATCGTCAACGGCGGCGAGACGAACTACGTGCTCGCGACGGTGACGCTGTACGTCAGCATCTACAACATGTTCCTCAGCCTGCTGCAGCTGCTCGGCTTCGCCTCGCGCGACTGAGACGGACGCGCGCGAGCGGCGCTGCGCCCGGCCTGGCCGGGCGCAGTCGTCTGCGGGGTCCGGATCCCGGCCTCAGGCCTTCGGGCCGATGACCTCGACGCCGCCCATGTAGGGCTTGAGCACGTCCGGCACCCGGACGCTGCCGTCGGCTTGCTGATGGTTCTCGAGCACCGCGACCAGCGCACGCCCGACCGCGACGCCGGAGCCGTTCAGCGTGTGCACGAGCTCCGGCTTGCCGGTTGCCGGGCTGCGGTAGCGCGCCTGCATGCGCCGCGCCTGGAAGCTCTCGCAGTTAGAGCACGAGGAGATCTCGCGGTACTTGCCCTGGCCCGGCAGCCAGACCTCGAGATCGTAGGTCTTGGCGCTGCCGAAGCCGACGTCGCCGGCGGCGAGCGCGACCACGCGGTACGGGATGCCGAGCCTCTGCAGCACCGCCTCGGCGTGGCCGACCATCAGCTCGAGCGCCGCGTAGGAGTCCTCCGGCCGCACGATGTGCACCATCTCGACCTTGTCGAACTGGTGCTGGCGGATCATGCCGCGCGTGTCCTTGCCGTAGGCGCCGGCCTCCGAGCGAAAGCACGGCGTGTGGGCGACGAACTTGAGCGGCAGCGACTCGGCCGGCAGGATCGCGTCGCGGACCAGGTTCGTGACCGGCACCTCGGCGGTCGGAATCAGGAACAGCTCGTTCTCGCCCTTGAGCGCAAACAGGTCCTGCTCGAACTTCGGCAGCTGGCCGGTGCCGGTCAGCGCCTGCCGCGACACGAGGTAGGGCACGTAGGCCTCGGTGTAGCCGTGCTCGCGCGTGTGCAGGTCGAGCATGAACTGCGCGAGCGCGCGGTGCAGGCGCGCCACCGCGCCCTTCATGACCGCGAAGCGCGCCCCGGAGATGCGCCCGGCGGCCTCGAAGTCGAGGCCGCCGTCGAGCTCGCCGAGCGCGACGTGGTCGCGCGGCACGAAGTCGAGCGTGCGCGGCACCCCGACCCGGCGCACCTCGACGTTGGCGCTCTCGTCGGCGCCATCCGGAACCGACTCGTGCAGCAGATTCGGCAGCCCGAGCGCGAGGCGCTCGACCTCGCCCTGCACCGCGGTGAAGTCGGCCTCGGCGGCCGCCTGCTCGGCGCCGAGCGCCTCGACCTCCTTGAGCAGCGGCGCGACATCGCCGCCCTTGGCCTTCGCCTGGCCGATCGCCTTGGAGCGCGCATTGCGTTCGCTGCGTAGCGCATCGGTGCGGATCTGCAGCGCCTTGCGGCGTTCCTCGAGCGCGTTGAAGGCCGCGACGTCGAGGCTGAAGCCGCGGCGCGCCAGGTTGGCGGCGACGCGGGCAGGTTCGGTACGGAGCAGTTTCGGGTCGAGCACGATATCCTCAGCTCAGGTCGTTCGGCGCGTCTCAGCCAGGCCCGCCGCGCCGTCGGGCCAACGCTTCCTTGATCTTGATCTCGAGGCCGCGCGGCTGCGGATCATAATAGGTTCGCGGCGGCATCTCGTCGGGGAAATACCGCTGGCCGGCCGCATGCGCCCCGGGCTCGTCGTGGTCGTAGCGGTAGCCCTTGCCGTAGCCGAGCTCCTTCATCATCCGCGTCGGCGCGTTGCGGACCGCGAGCGGCACGTCGAGCGTGCCGAAGGACTCGACGTCGGCGCGCGCCGCGTTGTAGGCGGTATAGACGGCGTTGCTCTTCGGCGCCACGGCGAGGTAGACGATCGCCTGGGCGATCGCGAGCTCGCCCTCGGGACTGCCGAGCCGCTCGTAGGCGGCGGTGGCCTCGAGCGCGAGCGCCAGCGCCCGCGGATCGGCGTTGCCGATGTCCTCGCTCGCCATGCGCACGGCGCGGCGCGCGATGTACAGCGGGTCGCAGCCGCCGTCGAGCATCCGGCAGAGCCAGTAGAGCGCCGCGTCCGGGTCCGAGCCGCGCACCGCCTTGTGCAGCACCGACATCTGGTCGTAGAACTGCTCGCCGCGCTTGTCGAAGCGCCGGTGGCCGCCCGCGGCGACGTCGGTCGCGGCGGCCTCGGTGATCGTCGGACGGCCGGCGACCGGTACCGCGAGGTCGGCGGCGACCTCGAGGAAGTTGAGGGCGCGGCGCGCGTCGCCGTCGGCGGCGCGGGCCAAGAGCTCGCGCGCCGCCGGCTCGATCACGATGCCGCTCGCGCCGAGGCCGCGCTCGGCGTCGGCCAGCGCGCGCTCGATCAGACCCTCGAGGTCGGCAGCCGACAGCGGCTTCAGCACGTAGATCCGGGCGCGCGACAGCAGCGCGCCGTTGACCTCGAAGGACGGGTTCTCGGTGGTCGCGCCGACGAAGACCAGCGTGCCGTCCTCGACGAACGGCAGAAAGGTGTCCTGCTGGCTACGGTTGAAGCGGTGCACCTCGTCGAGGAACAGCACCGTCAGCGCGCCGCGCTCGGTGCGCGCGGCGCGCGCCCGCTCGACGATCTCGCGGATGTCCTTGACGCCGGCGAGCACCGCCGAAAGCGCATGGAACTCGGCCTTGGCGGACACCGCGACGAGGCGCGCGAGCGTGGTCTTGCCGGTCCCGGGCGGGCCCCAGAGCAGCAGCGAATGCAGCGTCGCGCCCTCGACCAGGCGCCTGAGCGGCTTGCCGGCCGCCAGCAGGTGCGTCTGGCCGGTGAACTCGTCGAGCGAGCGGGGCCGCATGCGGTCGGCCAGTGGTCGGTAGGGAGGCGCAGTCACCGCGGCATTGTACTTTCCGGGGCGCCGTCCCCGCTTGCCCGTCAGCGCGGCGCGCAGCCGAGGCGCCGCTCGAGCCGCTGCGCCCAGCCGCCGAGGCCGGCGTAGGCAGCGGCCACGGCGGTCGCGATCGCGACGCCGTTGGTCAGCGCATCGGCGAGCGCCGGATGGCGGCTCGGGCTCAGCAGCTGCGCGAGCTCCATCGCCGCGCCGAATAGGAAGCAGCCGAGGCCGATCAGTGGGTAGCGCTCGCGCGGGTAGATGCCGAGGAACCACGCCGTCAGGATGAAGTAGCCGCTGAGGTGCTGACTGGCGCCACCGACCGGCACCGACATCGTGCCGGCCGGCAGCACCGTCAGGAAGATGCCGAGCGCGACGCCGAACCAGGCCACCGCCGCCCACCAGCGCGCGAACCGCAGCGGCAGCACCTAGTGCGCCGCCGCGCCGATGACGTCGACACCGGGCGGCGCGACGAAGCGGAACAGCGCGTCGGCGAGCACCGCGTTGCGCTCGAGGCGCCCGAGCTCGATCGCGGTGCGCTGGTTGAGCTTGTCGGCGAACTCCATGCGTCGCAGGCTCTCGCCTGCGAAGCCGAGGCGGATCTCGCGAAAGTCGGTGTCGTCGCCCTTCGGCACCAGCACGGTCCAGTCGAGGCCGGAGGCCTTGCCGCCATCGCGGACCGTGAAGCCGTCGCGCACCCGCGCCTCGCCGGACAGCAGCATCGCCGGGGTCTGCGACAGCGTCTCGCGCACCCGGCGCGTGGTGGCCTGCTCGAGCTCGGGGTCATAGAGCCAAAGCGTCGTGCCGTCGCAGACGATCAGCTGCTTCGGGCTCGAGTAGTCCCAGCGGAAGCGCCCCGGCTTCTTCAGGTAGAGCGTGCCGACCGCGTGCGCGCTCGAGCTGCCGTCCTTGGCGAGCAGGTCCTGCGTGAACTCGGCGCGCACCGACTCGAGGCTGGCGAGGCCCTTCTCGAGGCGCGCAAGCGCCTGCGCATCGGCGGCGGCGTCGGCCTGCGCCGCCGCCGCCAGCAGCAGCAGCGTGGCGAGCAGCAGCGCGCGCAGTCCGCGGCGCACGGCGCGGGCCGGCACCGCTCAGTCCCCTGCCGGTGGCGGCACGAGCACTTCGCGCGCGCCGTTCGATTGCAGCGGGCCGACCAGTCCGGCGGCCTCCATGGTCTCGACCAGGCGCGCGGCGCGGTTGTAGCCGATCTTGAGGCGACGCTGGATGCCGGACACCGACGCCTTGCGGCTCTCGGCGACGATCTTGACCGCCTCGTCGTAGAGCGCGTCCTGCTCGGCGTCGGCGCCGGCCCCGCCCTCGCCGTCCTCCGACGACAGCCCGGGGATCACGCCGCGCGGGCCCTCGAGGATCTCGTCGACGTAGGCCGGCGCCGTGCCGCGCAGCGCGTTGACGACGCGGTGCACCTCCTGGTCCGAGACGAACGCGCCGTGCACGCGCGTCGGCACCGAGGTGCCGGGCTGCAGGTAGAGCATGTCGCCGTGGCCGAGCAGCGATTCGGCGCCGCCCTGATCGAGGATGGTGCGCGAGTCCACCTTGGCCGAGACCTGGAAGGCGATGCGGGTCGGTATGTTGGCCTTGATCAGGCCGGTGATGACGTCCACCGACGGCCGCTGCGTGGCGAGGATCAGGTGGATGCCCGAGGCGCGCGCCTTCTGGGCGAGGCGCGCGATCAGCTCCTCGACCTTCTTGCCGACGATCATCATCAGGTCGGCGAGCTCGTCGATGACGACGACGATGTAGGGCAGCGACTCGCAGGCCGGCACGTTGCCGCTGGCGTCGAGCAGGCCGAGCTCGCCGGCCTGCAGGCGCATGGCGAGGATCGGGTCCGGAATGGGCTTGCCGGCGTCGGCGGCGTCCTTGATCTTGCGGTTGTAGCCGCCGATGTTGCGCACGCCGAGCTGCGCCATCAGCTGGTAGCGCCGCTCCATCTCCGCCACGCACCAGCGCAGCGCGTTGGCGGCCTGCTTCATGTCGGTGACCACCGGCGCCAGCAGGTGCGGGATGCCCTCGTAGACCGACAACTCCAGCATCTTCGGGTCGACCATGATGAGGCGCACGTGCTCGGCGGTCGCCTTGTAGAGCAGCGACAGCACCATGGCGTTGATGCCGACGCTCTTGCCGGAGCCGGTGGTGCCGGCGATCAGCAGGTGCGGCATCTTCTGCAGGTCCGCGACCACCGGGTGGCCGCCGATGTCCTTGCCGAGCGCGAGCGCGAGCGGCGAGGCGACGTCATCGTAGGCCTTCGACTTGAGGATCTCGCCGAGGGTCACGAGCTCGCGCTTCTCGTTCGGGATCTCGAGGCCGACGACGCTCTTGCCCGGGATCACCTCGACCACCCGCACGCTGATGGCCGACAGCGCGCGGGCGATGTCCTTCGACAACCCCGAAATCTGGCTGACCTTGACGCCGGGCGCAGGCCGCAGCTCGAAGCGCGTCACGACCGGGCCCGGGTGCACGGCCACGACCTCGACTTCGACGCCGAAGTCGCGCAGCTTGAGTTCGACCAGCCGCGACATGGCCTCGAGCGCCTCTGGCGAGTAGCCGGCCTCGCGCGGCGCCGCGTCGTCGAGCAGCTTGAGCGGCGGCAGCTCCTTGGAGGTCGGCCGGTCGAAGAGCGGCACCTGCTTTTCCTTCTCGACCCGCTCGCTCTTCTCGATCAGCGGCACCGGCGGCTCGATGCGCGGCGGCGCCTTGTGCTCGGCCTTCTTCTTCTCCTCGCGCACCGCCTCCTGGCGGGTGGCCTTGTTCTCGCGCCCGACGGTGTGATCGCGGCGCGCGACGATGAAGCCCTTGACCCAGGCCTGCGCCGCGAGGATCGCGCGGCCGAGCCGGTCCATGATCTCGAACCAGGAGACGCCGAGGAACAGCGCGACGCCAGCGAACCAGCCGCCGAGCAGCAGCAGCGTCGCGCCGAGGAAGCTGAAGCCGTGCGCCAGATTGCCGCCGACGAGGTCGCCGAGGATGCCGCCGGCGGTATGCGGGTAGCGGCTGCCGGCGAAGTGCAGCGTCGCGATCGCGCCGCTGGTGGCCAGCGTCAGCACGAAGCCGAACCAGCGAAACGCGAGGCTGGCGCGCGACGGGGCCTCGCCGGCCGGTGGGCGGAACATCAGCCAGCCGGTGACGCCGAGCATGACCGGGAACAGGAAGGCCGGCGCGCCGAACAAGAGCAGCAGCACGTCGGCCACCCACGCGCCGACCGGACCGATCAGGTTCGCCACCCTGCCCGGTTCGCCGGTGGAGCTGAAGCTCGGGTCATGACGGTCGAAGCTCGCGAGCGCGAGCAGCAGCACGAGCGCGAGCGCGCCGAACACGAACAGCGCGCCCTCGCGCAGGCTGCGCGTGACGACGGCGGCCAGACGCGAGGACTGGCCGCCCTTGGCAGAGGCGACCGCGTCAGCCAAGTTGAGATCCTGAGCGAGAAACCATACTTAACCCCATGATACGTCTCAAATAGCCTTCCCGCCAGCGGCGGCGCAGCAGGCGCCTGCCTTCGGCCGCGATTTTGCCTACCATGGGCGCCTTCCGCTTGACTGATCAGAAGGACTGACGCGCCCCATGCTGACTCCCCGCCATGCCCGCCTGCTGATCCTCGGTTCCGGTCCTGCCGGCTACAGCGCCGCCGTATACGCGAGCCGCGCCAATAGGAAGCCGCTGCTGATTACCGGCGTCGAGGTCGGCGGCCAGCTGATGACGACCACCGAGGTCGACAACTGGCCGGGCGACGTCGAGGGCCTGCAGGGCCCGGACCTGATGGCGCGCATGCGCAAGCACGCCGAGCGCTTCCACACCGACATCGTCGAGGACCACATCAACCGCGTCGCACTCGGCACGCGCCCGTTCCACCTCTACGGCGATCGCGGCGAGTACACCGCCGACGCGCTGATCATCGCCACCGGCGCCTCGGCGCGCTACCTCGGCCTGCCGTCCGAACAGGCGTTCCGTGGCAAGGGCGTCTCGGCGTGCGCGACCTGCGACGGCTTCTTCTACCGCAACCAGGACGTGGCCGTCATCGGCGGCGGCAACACCGCGGTCGAGGAGGCGCTGTACCTGACCAACATCGCCCGCCACGTCACGCTGGTGCACCGCCGCGACCGGCTGCGCTCGGAAAAGATCCTGCAGGACCACCTGTTCGAGCGCGAGCGCGCCGGCAAGGCATCGATCATCTGGAACCACACGGTCGACGAAGTGCTCGGCGACGCCTCCGGCGTCACGGGACTGCGCATCCAGGCCGTCGACGGCGGCGCGCGGCGCGATCTCAAGCTGCACGGCGTGTTCATCGCGGTCGGCCACACGCCGAACACCCAGCTGTTCGAGGGCCAGGTCGCGATGCAGGGCGGCTACATCCTCGTCAAGGGCGGCCTCGAGGGCGACGCGACCGGGACCAGCGTGCCCGGCCTGTTCGCGGCCGGCGACGTCGCCGACCACGTCTACCGCCAGGCCGTGACCTCGGCCGGCACCGGCTGCATGGCCGCGCTCGACGCCGACCGCTACCTCGAGCGGCTTGACGCCGGTCACTGACGGCCCGCGCATGGACGCCGCGACCCGGGGCACCGCCTGCCACGCCAGCATCGACGAGGTCGTGGCGGCGGACTGGAACGCGCTGGACCACGGCGGCGTGCCGTTCCTGCGCCACGAGTTCCTGGCCGCGCTCGAGCACCACGGCGCGACCTCGGCGGCCACCGGCTGGATCCCGGCGCACGTCACGCTGCGCGCGGCCGGCGCGCTGGTCGGCGCGCTGCCGCTCTACGAGAAGAGCCACTCGTGGGGCGAGTTCGTGTTCGACTTCAGCTGGGCGGAGGCCTACCGCCGCTACGGCGCTCACTACTATCCGAAGCTGGTCGCGGCGACGCCGTTCACGCCGGCCACCGGGCCGCGCTTCCTGGTGCGGCCGGGCGCCGACCCGGAGCGGGTGCGTCGGGCGCTGCTCGACGCCGCCGTTGCCCGCCGGCCGCGCTGCTCGTCGCTGCACGTGCAGTTCACGACCCGTGCCGAGAGCGACTGGCTGGCGAGCGTCGGGCTGCTGACTCGCGTTGATTGCCAGTTCCAGTGGCAAAACGCCGGCTACGCGGACTTCGACGCCTTCCTCGGCACCTTCACCGCCGACAAGCGCAAGAAGGCCCGCCGCGAGCGACGCCGCGTCGAGGAAGCCGGGATCCGCTTCCACTGGCGCGGCGGCGATCAGCTGTCGGCCGAGGAGTGGCGCGCCGTGCACGCGCTCAAGAGCGCGACCTTCCATCGCCACGGCCACGAGCCCTACCTCGGGCTCGGCTGCTTCCTCGAGCTGTCGGCGACCCCGGCCTGTCGCCCGCTCGTGCTGCTCGCGAGCCTCGCCGGCCAGCTGGTCGCCTGCGCGATTTTCTTTCGCGGCGCCGACACGCTCTACGGGCGCTACTGGGGGGCGGCCGGCGAGTTCCACAGCCTGCATTTCGAGACCTGCTACTACCAGGGCATCGACTACTGCATCCGCGAGGGCCTGGCCCGCTTTGAGCCCGGCACCCAGGGCGAGCACAAGATCGCGCGCGGCTTTCGCCCCACGCTCACCCATTCCGCGCACCACATCGAGGAGCCGCGCTTCGCCGCCGCGATCGGCCGCTTCCTCGCCGAGGAGCGGGTCGCGGTGGCCGCCTACGCCGCCGAGACCGAACTGCGCGTGCCGTTTCGCGCCGACGAGCGCCCGCTCGAACTGCCGTGAGCGGCGCCCCGCCGCTGCCGTGGCTCGCGGCGGACGAGGACCCGCGCCGCCTGCCGGACCCGTCGACGGCGCTGGCCGATCCCAACGGCCTGCTGGCGGCCGGCGGCGCCCTGACGCCCGACTGGCTGCTCGCCGCCTACCGGCGCGGGATCTTTCCGTGGTTCAGCACCGGCCAGCCGATCCTGTGGTGGTCACCGGACCCGCGGGCGGTGTTCGACCCGCGGCACTTTCGCCCGTCGCGCAGCCTCGCGCAGTCGATTCGCAATCGCGGATACGAGACGCGCCTAGACAGCGACTTCGCCGCGGTCCTCGCCGCCTGCGCCGCGCCGCGCGGCGACGGCGGCGGCACCTGGATCACGGGCTCGATGCGTCGCGCCTACCAGGAACTGCACCGGCTCGGGCTCGCGCACTCGGTCGAGACCTGGCACGAGGGGCAGCTGGTCGGCGGCCTGTACGGCGTGCGGCTGCGGGGCATGTTCTTCGGCGAGTCGATGTTCAGCCACGCCAGGGATGCGTCGAAAGTGGCGCTTTCGCGACTCATCGAGGAGGCCCGGGCGGCCGGCATCGGGCTCATCGACTGCCAGATGCCGACGCCGCACCTGACGAGTCTCGGCGCCGAAACGCTGCCGCGCGGCGAGTTCCTGAGGCGGCTCGCGACGCTGGTGGGCGCGGAGGAACCCGGTCAACCCGTAGCGCAGGCGCGACAGCTTTGATTGCCCTTCCCCCGGCGTTTGTGCACAATGCGCCGGCTCAAAGTCACCCGGATTGAGAATGCCGAAAGAGGAAGCGATTCAGATGGAAGGCGAGGTCGTCGAGACCCTGCCCAACACCACCTTTCGGGTGAAGCTCAAGAACGGCCACATCGTGACCGCGCACATCTCCGGCAAGATGCGCAAGAACTACATCCGTATCCTGACCGGCGACGTCGTCACGGTCGAAATGACCCCGTACGACCTCACCAAGGGCCGGATCGTCTACCGCGGCCGCTGACCGGGCGCGGGCCCTTCGGGCCACCCGTCCTGCCTCACTTGAGAAGCATCGGCTCCTCGGCGCCGCGCGCCTCGACCTCCAGGCTGTCGCCGTCCTTGCCGAGCATGACGCGCACGATGCCACCGCCCACCAGCTTGCCGAACAGCAGTTCCTCCGCCAGCGGCCGCTTGATGCGCTCCTGGATCAGCCGCGCCATCGGCCGCGCGCCCATCTTGGGGTCGTAGCCCTTCTTCGCGATCCAGCGCCGCGCGTCGTCCTCGACGCTGAGCTGCACGCCCTTCTGCTCGAGCTGTGCCTCGACCTCGACGATCAGCTTGTCGACCACGCGCTCGATGGTGGCCGGCTCGAGCGGCGCGAACTGCACGATGGCGTCGAGTCGGTTGCGAAACTCCGGCGAGAACATCCGCCGGATCGCCTCGAGCCCGTCGGTGGTCGGGTCGCTGTGGGTGAAGCCGATCGCGTTCCGCGCCATGTCGGCGGCGCCGGCGTTGGTGGTCATGACGATGATGACGTGGCGGAAGTCCGCCTTGCGGCCGTTGTTGTCGGTCAGCGTGCCGTGGTCCATGACCTGCAGCAGCAGGTTGAAGACGTCCGGATGCGCCTTCTCGATCTCGTCGAGCAGCAGCACCGCGTGCGGATGCTTGGTGATCGCCTCGGTCAGCAGCCCGCCCTGGTCGAAGCCAACGTAGCCCGGCGGCGCGCCGATCAGGCGCGACACCGTGTGCCGCTCCATGTACTCGGACATGTCAAAGCGCACCAGCTCGACGCCGAGGCCGAGCGCGAGCTGGCGCGTGACCTCGGTCTTGCCGACGCCGGTGGGTCCCGAGAACAGGAAGGAGCCGACCGGCTTGCGCTGGTCGCCGAGCCCGGAGCGCGCCATCTTGATGGCCGCCGACAGCGACTCGATCGCCGGGTCCTGGCCGAAGATCACCAGCTTCAGGTTGCGCTCGAGGTTCTTGAGCACCTCGCGGTCGGTGGTCGACACCTGCTTCGGCGGGATGCGCGCGATGCGCGCCACCACCGCCTCGATCTGCTCGACCGTGACGCGCGTCGCGCGCGCCGCCACCGGCGTGAGCCGCAGGCGCGCGCCGGCCTCGTCGACCACGTCGATCGCCTTGTCGGGCAGGTGACGGTCGTTGATGTAGCGCGCCGCGAGCTCGGCGGCGGCCTTCAGCGCCTCGTCGTCGTAGCTGACGCCGTGGTGCTCCTCGAAGCGCGAGCGCAGGCCCTTCAGGATCTCGACCGTCTCGGCCACCGAGGGCTCGACGACGTCGATCTTCTGGAAGCGCCGCGACAGCGCGTGGTCCTTCTCGAAGATGCCGCGGTATTCCTGGTAGGTGGTCGAGCCGATGCAGCGCAGCTCGCCGTTGGCGAGCACCGGCTTGATCAGGTTCGAGGCGTCCATGACGCCGCCGGAGGCGGCGCCGGCGCCGATCACGGTGTGGATCTCGTCGATGAACAGGATCGCGCCGGGCAGCTTGCGCAGCTCCGTGAGCACGCCCTTCAGGCGCTTCTCGAAGTCGCCGCGATACTTGGTGCCGGCGATCAGCGAGCCCATGTCGAGCGAGAAGATGGTGCAGTCGGCGAGCACGTCCGGCACCTTGTTCTCGACGATCATCCGCGCCAAGCCCTCGGCGATCGCGGTCTTGCCGACGCCCGCCTCGCCGACGTAGAGCGGGTTGTTCTTGCGCCGCCGGCACAGGATCTCGATGGTGCGCTCGACCTCCAGCTGCCGGCCGATCAGCGGGTCGATGCGACCCTCGCCGGCCAGCCGGTTGAGGTTCGAGCAGTACTTCTCGAGCGCAGTGCCGTGGCCCTCGGACTCGCCGCGCTCGGCGGCTTCCGGCGCCGGGCTCTCGTCCTTGTCGCCGGCCTCCTCCTTGCTCTTGGACAGGCCGTGCGAGATGAAGTTGACGACGTCGAGGCGCGTCACGTCCTGCATGCCGAGCAGGTAGGCGGCGTGCGACTGCTTCTCGCTGAAGATCGCCACCAGCACGTTGGCGACAGAGACTTCCTTGCGGCCGCTCGACTGCACGTGGAACACCGCCCGCTGCAGCACCCGCTGGAAGCCGAGGGTCGGTTGCACCTCGCGGTCGTCGTCGCTGGCGAGCTTCGGGGTGGTCTCGGCGATGAAGGTCTCGAGGTCGCGGCGCAGCTTGGCGAGGTCGGCGCCGCAGGCCCGCAGGATCTCGCGCACCTTCGGCGTGTCGAGAATCGCGAGCAACAGGTGCTCGACCGTCATGTACTCGTGACGGGCTTCGCGCGCGCCTTGGAAGGCGCCGTTGAGGCAGAACTCGAGTTCGCTCGATAGCACGCGTCGGTCCTTCTGTGTCCCGCTAGTCGAATTCTTCCATCGTGCACAAGAGCGGGTGCTGGTGCTGGCCAGCGTAGGCCATCACCTGGGCCACCTTGGTTTCGGCGATCTCGAAGGTAAACACGCCGCACACGCCCTTGCCCTTGGTGTGCACCTCGAGCATAACGCGGGTCGCGGTGACCCGGTCCATGCCGAAGATCCGCTCGAGCACGTCGACCACGAACTCCATCGGCGTGTAGTCGTCGTTGAGCAGCAGCACCTGAAACAGCGGCGGCTTCTTCAGCCGCGGCGCCGCTTCCTCGACCACGAGACTGTGGCCCGGCTCGTGGCGCACTCCGCCGGCAGGGTCGTCGGGCTTCATCGAGGTCCTTTATAGGGACGCGCGCCGCTGAAGACAAGGGACCCTGTGCCAGCGACCGCGCGCCGCGCGCCGGGTTCCGCGCTGGCGGCTGCGGGCAGCGCGCTTGTGAGCGCTGCGGCCGGACCCGTATCATCGGCGGATGTCCAGCGCCACAGTCCCAGCGCGGTGCGGCAGCGCTGCGCCCCACGCGCCGCGGTGGCCGCGATGAAGCTGCCGCGGGCGCTGCCCGCCGGCCTCGCGCGCCTGTCGCGGCCGTCCGCCGCCGCCGAGCTGCTGCCGCAGATCCTGACGGTGCTGGCAGCCGCCGCGATCGCCGGCCAGTTGGCGCTGCTGGTGTGGAAGTTCGTGCCGGGCGCCCGCCGCCCGCCGCCCCCGCCCGCGGTGCCGACCCGCGGCGCGCCGCCGGACCTCGCGGCGCTGCTGCGGGCACCGCTCTTTGGCGCGCCGGCGACCGCCGCCCAGAGCGGCGAGAACGCCCCGCGCACGCGCGTCGCGCTGGTGCTCGCCGGCACGCTCGCGGTCCGCGACCCGAAGGCCGGGCTCGCGATCATCGGCGAGTCGGCGCAGGCCGCGCGGCTGTACGCCGCCGGCAGCACGCTGCCGGGCGGCGTGCGCTTGCACGAGGTCTACACCGATCGGGTCGTGCTCGACCGCGACGGCTCGCTCGAGACCCTGCCCCTGCCCCGGCAGAGCACGGCCGGCGGCACGGCGCGCCTGTCGCCGTCCGGCAACACGGAACCTGCCCTCGGCGAGAGCGTCCAACGTCTGGTCGCCCAGGGCCCGGAGGTCATCGGCGAGGTGCTGCGGCCGATGCCGACCTATGCCAATGGCCAGCTGAAGGGGTTCCGGGTCTATGCAGGACGTGACCGGCAGAAGTTCGCCAAGCTCGGCCTGCAGCCGGGCGACCTGGTGACGCAGATCAACGGCGTGCCGCTCGGCGACGCCCAGCACGGCATGGAAATCCTGCGCACACTCGGCAACGCCGCGACCGCCAACGTCACGATCGAGCGCGGCGGCTCGGTCCAGCAGGTGACGGTCGACACCGCGCAGGTGGCGGCGATGGCGGAGCCGTCCGCGGCCGCCGCCGCGAGCCCGGGCGGGCGCACGCCGCCGCCTGCCGGCCAGCCGCCTGAGGCCCCGCCGGCCGCCGAGCCGCCACCTAAATCCGACTGAGCCACCGGCCGGGCCGCTGCCCGGCACGACCTGCCCCGAGATCCCGCATGAACCAAATCGCCCCGATCTGCCCGAGCCGCCGCGCGAAGAGCGCGCTGCTCGCCTCGTTGTGGCTGGCTGCGAGCCTGGCCGGCGCCGAGCCGCGCCAGCAGACGATGATCACGCCCAATTACAAGGACGCCGACCTCGGCCAGATCGTCGAGGCCGTCAGCCAGGTGACCGGCAAGAACTTCATCATCGATCCGCGCGTCAAGGCGCAGGTGACGATGCTGTCGGCGACGCCGATGAACCCGGACGCCTTCTACGAGGCCTTCCTGTCGATCCTGCAGGTGCATGGCTTCGTCGCGGTGCAGTCCGGCCAGGTCTACAAGATCATCCCCGACGCCAACGCCCGCACCGTGCCGGGCGATGACCTGCGCGACCGCGTCAGCTCGACCTCCGACGAGGTCGTGACCCAGGTGGTCGCGCTCAAGAACGTCAGCGCCGCGCAGCTGGTGCCGATCCTGCGGCCGCTGATCCCGCAGTACGGCCACCTGGCCGCCTACACCGCCTCGAACGTGCTGATCATTTCCGACCGCGCCAACAACGTCAGCCGCATGATGCGGATCATCGAGCGCATCGACCGCGCCGGCGACGACGAGATCGAGGTGCTCAGGCTCGAGCACGCCTCGGCGGTGGAGGTCGTGCGGGTCGTCAACCAGCTCAACCAGGCCGCCGGCGCGGACGCCGGCGCGACCGCCAAGCTGATCGCCGACGAGCGCACCAACAGCGTGCTGCTGAGCGGCGAGAAGAACCAGCGCCTCAAGCTGCGCGCGCTGGTCGCGCATCTCGACACACCGGTCGACAAGGGCGGCGGCACGACGGTGCGCTACCTGCACTACGCCGACGCCGAGAAGCTCGCGACCAAGCTCAAGGAGCAGGTGCAGGCGACCGCGCAGGCCGGCGCGACCGGCGCCGCCGGCGCCGGCGGCGCCGGTGCCCAGGGCGCGGCCGAGAAGACCACCTCGATCTGGGCCGAGCCGACCACCAACGCGCTGGTGATCACCGCGCCGCCGAAGCTGATGCGCCAGCTGATGGACGTCGTCGACCGCCTCGACATCCGCCGCCTCGAGGTGCAGGTCGAGGCGATCATCGTCGAGATCACTGGCAACAAGAACATCGACCTCGGCGTCAACTGGGCGGTCGACGCCTCCGGCAGCAACATCGGCGCCGGCGCCTTCAACGAGCCGATCGGCACCTCGGGGCCCTCGATCGCCAGCGTCGTCGGCGCGGCGATCGGCGGCACCGCCGCGCTCACCGCCGGCTCGGTACCGACCGGCTTCACCTACGCGGTCGGCCGCATCGGCAAGACCGGCACCAACTTCGGCGCGATCCTGAACGCGCTCGCCGGCACCGCCAACACCAACATCATCTCGACGCCGACCATCGTCACGCTCGACAACCAGGAAGCGCAGATCAAGGTCGCGACCGAGGTGCCGTTCGTCACCGGCCAGTACTCCTCGACGCAGGCCGCCGGCCAGACCGCGACCGGCACCGCCGGCATCGTCAACCCCTTCCAGACCATCCAGCGCCAGGAGGTCGGCACGATCCTCAAGATCACGCCGCAGATCACCGACGACGGCACGGTGCTGCTGAAGATCGAGCAGGAGGTGTCGAGCCTGATCAAGAGCGCGATCGCGACGGTCGACGTGCAGACCTCGAAGCGCGTCATCAACACCCGCGTGCTCGCCAACGACGGCGAGATCATCGTGCTCGGCGGCCTGATCTCCGACAACGTCACCGAGAGCGAGCAGCGCGTGCCGATCCTCGGCTCCATCCCGTGGCTCGGCAACCTCTTCAAGACCCGCAGCACCACCAAGGACAAGACCAACCTGATGGTGTTCCTGCGGCCGAAGATCCTGATCAACGCCGAGCAGATGGCGACCGAGACCGAGGCCAAGTACAACTACATCCGCAACCTGCAGACCAAGCAGGGCGGCAAGGTGCAGATGATCCCCGGCGAGCACCAGCCGACGCTGCCGGACCTCAATTCGCTCGAGCCGCGGCCGCCACCGGCGGAGACGCCGAAGTCGCGCGCCGCGCGCGGCGCGGCCCGCACCGACCCGGCGCCGCCGCCGGCACCCGCGCCGAGCGCGGCGCCGGCGCCGGACCTGCCGCCGCCCGCGCCGAAGCCGCCGGCCGCCCCCGGTCCGAACGGATGAGCGCCGAGCTCGCGCCGGGGCCGGACAAGCGCCTCAGCTTCGCCTTCGCGCGCAAGCACGGCGTGCTGTGCCGCGGCTTCGACGCGGGCCGGGCGCAGGTGTTCGTGCGCGCCGGCGCCGACCCGCACGGCGTCGCCGAGGTGCGCCGCTTCCTCGGCGCGCCGCTCGCGATCGAGCGCGTCAGCGAAGAGCGCTTCGAGGAGCTGCTGCAGCGCTCCTACGAAAGCGGCAACAACGCCGCCGCCGAGGCCGCCGAGGGCCTGGACAGTGACACCGACCTCGCGCACATCGCCGAGGAGCTGCCGGAGCCTTCCGACCTCTTGGAGAGCGAGGACGACGCGCCGATCATCAAGCTGATCAACGCCGTGCTCACCCAGGCGGTGCGCGAGAACGCCTCCGACATCCACATCGAGCCCTTCGAGAACCGCCTCGTGATCCGCTTTCGGGTCGACGGCGTGCTGCGCGAGGTGCTGCAGTCGCGCCGCGCGCTGGCGCCAATCGTCGTGTCGCGCATCAAGGTCATGTCCAAGCTCGACATCGCCGAGAAGCGCCTGCCGCAGGACGGGCGCATGTCGCTCAGGATCGCCGGCCGGCCGGTCGACGTGCGCGTCTCGACGATCCCCGCCGGCCACGGCGAGCGCGTCGTGCTGCGCCTGCTCGACAAGCAGGCCGGGCGCCTTGACCTCGGCTCGCTCGGCATGGACCCGACCACCCAGGGCGCGATGGATGAGCTCATCCAGAAGCCCTACGGGATCATCCTCGTGACCGGGCCGACCGGCTCGGGCAAGACGACCACGCTCTATGCCGCGCTCGAGCGCCTCAACGACGACACGCGCAACATCATGACGGTCGAGGATCCGATCGAGTACTACATCGACGGCATCGGCCAGACGCAGGTCAATACCAAGGTCGAGATGACCTTCGCCCGCGGCCTGCGGGCGATCCTGCGCCAGGACCCGGACGTGGTCATGGTCGGCGAGATCCGCGACATCGAGACCGCCCAGATCGCGGTGCAGGCCTCGCTCACCGGCCACCTCGTGCTGTCGACGCTGCACACCAATACCGCGGTCGGCGCGATCACGCGGCTCAGGGACATGGGCGTCGAGCCGTTCCTGCTGTCGTCGACGCTGCTCGGCGTGCTGGCGCAGCGCCTGGTGCGAGTGCTCGACCCGGCCAGCCGGCTGCCCTACGCGGCCACCGACTACGAGCGCAAGTTCCTCAACATGGGCGCCGCCGAGGACGCGACGCTGTATCGCCCGGCGGTCGCCGCCGGCAGCGGCTACCGCGGCCGCACCGGCATCTACGAGCTCGCGGTGGTCGACGAGGCGATGCGCCAGCTGATCCACGACGGCGCCGGCGAGCTCGATCTCGAGCGGCACGCGCGCCAGTTCACGCCCTCGATCCGCGACGACGGCCGCCACAAGATCCTGTCCGGCACGACGACGCTCGAGGAAGTCCTGCGCGTCACGCGCGAAGACTGAGCGGCCGAGCGGCCTCGCCATGCCCGCCTTCGAATACACGGCCCTCGACTCCGCCGGCCGCGAGCAGCGCGGCCTGATCGAGGCCGACACGGCGCGCCAGGTGCGCCAGAACCTGCGCGAGCAGCAGCTGCTGCCGGTCAGCGTCGCCGAGGTCGAGCGCACCGAGGCCACCCGCGGCCGGGCGCGCTTCTCGATCTGGCGCGGCGTGTCCTCGAGCGACCTCGCGCTGCTGACGCGCCAGCTCGCGACGCTGGCGCGCGCCGGGCTGCCGCTCGAGGAGGCGCTGCTCGCGGTCTCGCAGCAGACCGAGAAGCCGCGCGTCGCGGCGATCATCTCCGGCGTGCGCGCCCGGGTCCTCGAGGGCCGCAGCCTGGCCGACGGCCTCGCCGCCTTCCCGCAGGTGTTCCCCGAGATCTACAAGGCCACCGTCGCCGCCGGCGAGCAGGCCGGCCGGCTCGACAACGTGCTCGAGCGGCTCGCCGACTACACCGAGAACCGCCAGGCGCTGCAGAGCCGGGTCAGGAACGCGCTGGTCTACCCGGTGCTGCTGTCGGTGGTGTGCTTCGCGATCGTCTCGCTGCTGCTCGGCTACGTGGTGCCGGAGGTCGTCAACGTCTTCCGCACCGCCAAGCAGCAGCTGCCGATCCTGACGCGGGCGCTGATCGCGCTCTCGGACGCGTTCCGCCGCTGGTGGTGGCTGATGGGCATCGGCACCGTCGGCGGCGTGTGGGGCTTTCGGCGCTGGCTGGAGGACCCCGCGGCGCGGCGCCGCTGGCACCTGGTGCAGCTCAGCCTGCCGCTGATCGGCCGGGTGGTGCGCGGCGTCAACGCGGCGCGCTTCGCGCGCACGCTCGCGATCCTGTCGGCGAGCGCGGTGCCGGTGCTCGATGCGCTGCGCATCTCCGCCGAGGTGGTCACCAACCTGCCGATGCGCGACGCGGTCGACGCGGCCGCGGTCCGGGTCCGCGAAGGCGCGCCGATCGCCCGCTCGCTCG
>JANYAE010000111.1 GCA_025355105.1 Pseudomonadota bacterium
GACGCCGCGCGTCGGTCGGCGCGTGCCCGAGCTCGATGACCCCGACATCCGCGAAGTCCCCGCGCACAGCTGGCGCGTCATCTACCAGCTCCGCGGCAACGACCTGTTCATCGTCACGCTCGTCCATCGCCGCCGCGCTCCAGCACCCAAGCAACTGCGCGGCTGAACGATTTCTCGCAGCCGCTCAATCACTTGCCACATTGTGACTTCAAAGTGAAGTCACTATTTTTCCCGTGTAGTCGCGAAGCGCCCTGCCAGATCAAAGGGATGCAGCGATGTGACACCACTGCTTTTATCTTGCAGTACATCCTAGCTGCTCTCGAGCGCCTTCAGCTTGCCGGCAATCCGCTTCTTTTCGAACTCAACCTGCTCAGGCGTCCTCGTGGTGGCGGCCGAACTTGAGCCTCCGTCCTTGGCCTCAAGGGCCTCCAGGGAGCGCTGATAGAAGACGCGTGCACGCGCGACCTCGTTCCCCTTGGCATACGAGTCTGCCACGACCTCGTACGCCGAGTAGAAGCCCGGCCGGCGATCGGTCGCGGCAAATGCCAGCTCGATCGCCTTGTCGTAGCTACCCGCCTGGAACGCCTGATGCGCCGCGAGCAACGCCGCATCCGCGCTTTCCGCTCGTTCCCTCTCTGCCAGGCCAAGGCCGCCAAAGCCACCGGCCACCATTCCGGCAAGCAACCCGACGACAAC
Source organism: Pseudomonadota bacterium (assembly GCA_025355105.1). Taxonomy (GTDB): domain Bacteria; phylum Pseudomonadota; class Gammaproteobacteria; order Steroidobacterales; family Steroidobacteraceae; genus CAIKZZ01. The sequence continues at coordinate 697 of JANYAE010000111.1, forward strand.
ACCGAGAAGCACTTTTCCGTTCATAGCGATCGGCCGTCAGGGCTTGTATGCGCCCATCACGGGGCTCGCCATGCAATTAGCCATCCACTTCGCACACATGTCTGTGCCCAGCTTCTTGCAGGTGCAATTGAGCATCGCCGTATCCAACGACCCATTCCCGCCGTTCTGGACGATGAAGTTGATCATGCCCTCGTTGGAATTCGGGCACTCGCCCTTGCACTTCGCGGCCGCCTCCGAGAACTGCTTGCCGTACCAGAGGCACTTGAGAATGTTCAGGGGACCCATGCCGAACGGATCGATTTCCGAGATCGGCTGATTGGTCACGTACGTGTACGGCGCCAACCACTTTGGCCAGCGCAGCAGAGCAGGAACAACCAACGTCGGCGTTCCGGTTACCCAGCTTGTCAGGCCGAGCAGTGGGTCGCTCTCCACGTATCTGCCGGTCTGTGGGTCGTAGTCTCTGAAGTAGTTGTAATGGGATCGGCCCGACGCGTGTCGTCGTACCCGACGACGATTTCGCCAGCGCGATCCCTGCGTTAGAGCGGCCTGGGCCAGCGGCATCGTCCTGATCCCGTGTTGAGACCCCAGATGCGAGTTTTGGCTTAACGGCCGCCGCGGTCAAGGGCAGGAGCTGCGCGGCCCGAGCCCCGTACATAATGCCCTGGAGTTATGCGCAGCGGTCCAGTGGGTCCGCAGTCCGCGCTACCGCGCCGCATAACCGGCACTATGTAGCGGGTGTCGGGCCTTCTTCTTCATCGACCGCATCGGCGGCTAAGGAGGCGCTGAGCGCCTCGCGTCCGGGGTCGGTTGTCTCATGCGGGGAGCGCGCACGAGGCTGTTCTGCAGGGTGCGTGCGCGCGTGCACCTGCTTCAGCATCCCGATCGTCACGTGCGTGTAGATTTCGGTCGTCGAGAGCTGCGAGTGGCCCAGGATCGCCTGGATGTGGCGGATGTCGGCGCCGTTTTCGAGCATCTGGGTCGCCATCGCGTGCCTAAAGAGGTGGCACGAGCCCGGCCGATCGACGCCGGCGGCACGCCAGTATTTCTTGACGAGGTCGCTCAGGCGGTTCTTCTCGAACGGCTCGCCGAACTCGTGGAGGTAGACGTAGCCGGGGTCGGGCTCGATCACGAGCTCCGGGCGCACCTCGTCGAGGTAGCGGCGGATCCAGTGGATCGCGCGGCTCCCGAGCGGCACGTACCGGTCTTTCATCCCCTTGCCCTGGCGGACGAGCAGCGCGCCCTGCGGGATGTCGAGGTCGTAGAGCTTGAGCGCGACGAGTTCCGCGCGCCGGATCCCCGTCGAGTACAAGGTCTCCAGGATCGCGCGATCCCGGATCCCCTTCTCGCCGTGCAGGAGCGTCTGCGCCATCACGCGCTCGATCTCCTCGCGACTCGGGACGTAGAGCGGCAGCCGCCGATGCACGCGAGGGAGCTCGAGCTCGGAGGCCGGATTGCTCAGCAGGTAGTTCTCCCTCGCGAGCCACCTAAAGAACGAGCGCAACGGCACGAGCCGCTGCTGCTGCGTCGCGAACGACAGCGGCTCGCCGTTCTCCTTGCGGTAGTGGTAGAGGTGCCGCCGATAGCGCTCCAGGATCGGCCGGGTGACGTCCTGGGGCCGGTCGATCCCTCGCTCGTCGCACCAGCGGATGAACGAGCCTATGTGGATGGCACGCAGCGCGGTCGTCCGCGGCGAGTAGCCTCGCGATCCCGACCATTCGACGAACCGCGCGAGGTAGGGGTAGATCCCGCTGCGCTCGACCGGGTAGCGCTCACGCGCCTTGCCGGCGCGGGGTTTCTTGCGCCGCTTCATGGGCCGTCAGGCCGGGGCGGCTAAGGGGGTCTCTGTCGGTACGTACGATGCAACCGGGCGCGCCGGCCGGAGCCGTGCGGTTTCGGCCTCGGTGAAGGCCGATGAGTGTAAAGCACTAGGATTTCCGGCATTTGGTGCACCGTCGGCCGACTGACCACCCACCGACTGACCCCCGACCTCGGCCCGACCGGACCCCGACCAGGGCTC
>JANYAE010000127.1 GCA_025355105.1 Pseudomonadota bacterium
CACGCTCGAGCACTGGCAGTACGACACCTTCGTCACGCACCTCGCTGACAAGAGCATCGAACCGGCGTATGTGACCTTTGGCCTTGGGCCCGATGGTGGCATCGAGCGGGTTACCATGAAGGCGGTCTCACCGCTGGCCGACTTCTCCTATGACTACCACGACCTGATGTTCGTGCCGGTGACTAAAGCGCGATGAAATGGCGCCTCCGGCGGATAGCGTCACGCGTAACCCGGCCTCCCCGTGCAATCGACGCAAAATGTACGGAATCGGATTGTTGAGGATTGATTCCAGAGATGTTTCTCGCGACCGGATAGGAGCGCTCACCGCGAGGTGCGCTTGCAAGTGAATCAACCGGTTACTGACTCAATTCGGGACTTTTGACATCAATTGCACGGGGAGGCGTATCGGGGCCGCGCAGGACCTGACCGCCGCCGGCGCTGCGCTGCCTGAGATCATGGTCGCCGGAGGGTGGAAGAGCCCGCAGATGCCTGCCCGCTACGCTAGGAAGCTAGACACCAAGCAGGGCGCGATGAGCCGGTGGCTCGACGCCGCGCGCAAACGAGATCGGCCTTAGCGATCAATCACGCTCGCTGCGCCACGATCACGTGTCGCGACGTAGCGCTGAATCCGGGACTATCGGCATCAATCGCCCGGAAAGGCGAGTTATCCACCGACGTGATCTGAAAAAGCACCGACCGTGTCGCCGTACGTGTTGGCACCGCCGAGCCCCAATGTCTTGCACGGGTATCCGCCAGCCTCGCGCGATGATCTATCGGAGTGCCCTTGACGCAGGGGCTAAGACGTTGAAACGACGTGGTTTCGCTCGCCGAAGGAAATCAGCGGCTTTTACGGTTGCTATCGCCTCCCGTCGTGATCTAGCCTTTCGGTCATGAGAGCGTGGCGCCCGAAGCTGAAGGCCGTGATTGCCCTCCTGCTGGTCTGGCAGTTGGGAACGGGTCTGCTGCTGGCCGGCCCTGCGATGGCGTCCGTCCATGCCGGGATGGCGACAAGTACCAGTACGAGCCACTGTCATTCTCATGGGAATGACGGCGCCCCTCAGTCCGCCCCCACTTCGGGCAATCCGGCGCATTCGCACCACTCAGGCTCTGACGACTGCTGCCTGGCGATGGGTTCCTGCAGCTGCGTCTGTGTCCAGGGTGCGGCCGCGATGCCGCCGATGCTGTCGACGACCGAGGTCCTTACCGACCGCACCGCTTCGACCGACCTCCGTTCACCGCCTCTCCTGCGGCGAACCGCCGAGGTCTTCCGACCTCCCATCTAAGTCTCTCCCCTGACGCCACGGGTGTCTGATCGCCGCAGCTGAGCGCGGCGCTCAGCCGCCAATCGTAACGCGTGGGCGGGAAGTCGCGTCATTGACGCGGACCCGTCGGAGAGGCTTCAAATGACAGTCCGATTGCACTGGTTGCTGCGTCGCGCGCGGCCACGTACCCGTTTAGCTGCGTCTCATGCGGATGTCGCGCCCCGGATGGCGATGGCGATCGCCATCGCTATCGCGATGCTAGTGCCGCCCGCCGAAGCGGCCGCCGGCGCACCGCCACCCGCGGTAGTCACGTCGATGGCCGTGGCTACACCGATCGAGCCGCTGATCGATGAGGCGCTTCGGCACAACTCCGAAATCGCCGCTGCGCGCGCCGAAGGTGATGCCGCTCAGCAGCGGATCGCACCCGCCCGGGCGCTCGAGGATCCGATGCTCGAGACCGGAATCGTCAACGCGCCGCTGCCGTTCAGCCTGCGACGCGAAGACATGACGATGAAGATGCTTGGGCTCTCGCAGAAGCTGCCGTACCCCGGCAAGCGCGATCTGAGACACGACGTCGCCGTTGCCGATGCGACCAGCGTCTCGCACGCCGTCGACGAGACCGCCAACCGCGTCGTTCGGGACGTTCGCGTGGCGTACGACGAGCTCAGGCTCAGCGTGACGTCCCAGGGCCTCGTTACAGCCACTCTCGACACGCTGCAGCAGCTCGTCGCGATCGCCGAGGCGCGGTATGCGGTCAACCAGGCGACACAGAGCGACGCGCTGCAGGCGCAGATCCAGGTCGTGCGAATGCAGCAAGAGCTTCTCCGGCTCGGACAGGAAGAGACGACGCGCCGCAGCGAGCTACGAAAACTCCTCGGCCGGCATGACGAGGACACGGCATCCATCACGCCCACTCGCGCAGTCCTGCTCGAGCTTCCTGCTGCACCGGAGGCGCTGCAGAAGGCTGCGCAGGAGCAGCGCCCACAGCTGAAGTCCCTTGCGGCGCTCATAGACAAGAGCAACCGCGAGGTTGAGCTCGCGCGGCGCGAGTATTACCCGGATTTCGAGGTGCGTTTCGGCTACGGCCAGCGCGATCGGACACTCGACGGCATGCCGCGCGACGACATGATCACGCTGACGGTCGCCGTGAACCTGCCGTTGTGGCGCAAGAGCCGTCTCGAGCCGCGCGTCGCGGAAGCGACCGCCATGCGCAGGCAGGCCATCAGTCTCGCAGACGGTCAGCACCTCGAAACGCGCGCAGCGCTCGAGCGTGAGATCGCGTCGGAGCGCCAACAGCGCGAGAGCGCGAGGCTCTATCGCGGAACGCTGATGCCGCAGACCGATGCGGCGTTTGACTCGGCGCTCGCGGCCTACCGTGTGGGGCGGGTTGATTTCCTGACACTGCTCGAGGCCCGGATGCGCGTCTATGAAACCGGCCTCGGCGAGGCCGAGGCCATCGCCGGCCATAACAAGGCCGTCGCCGAGATCGATTTCCTGACGGGCCGCGCGCCCGGTACCGCCCCGCTGGAGGCACAGCCATGAAGCTTCGTACCGTCTTCGCGATAAGCGCCGTCGCAGTCGCGCTCATTATCGCTGGCGCCCTTTCGGCGTGCGTGCAAGAGCGCGCGCCCAGCCCGGCAACATCGGGCCCCGGTCAGGCACCGGTAAAGGCAGCCGCCGGCAGCGGCGACCGAAAGATCCTCTACTACCGCAATGCGATGGGCCTGCCGGATACCTCGCCAGCACCAAAAAAGGACGCGATGGGCATGGATTACGTCCCGGTGTACGCGGGCGAGGAATCCAATGGCACGACGGTCCGCATCGGTATCGAGAAGTTGCAGAAGCTCGGTGTCCGAACCGAGCTCGCTGCGCCGCGCGCGATGACGCAGACACTGCGCATCGTAGGGACGCTCCAACCGGACGAGCGGCGGCAATCGACGATCAGCCCGAAATTTGAAGGTTGGATCACGCAGCTCTTCGTTGCCACAACCGGTGCGCCCGTTCACCGCGGACAGCCCCTGCTCGAGATTTACAGCCCAGACCTCGTCAGCGCCCAGCAGGACTACCGCGTCGCGGTCCGGGCACTGAAGGCGCTCAGCGACGGAGACGCGGCGGCGCGGGCCAGCATGGAAGGGCTGGTGCAGAGCAGCCTCGAGCGGCTCGCCAACTGGGACATCGCTGCGTCAGACCTGGCGGGCCTTCGGGCGGGTGACGCGCCGCGTCGCAGTGTCGTCCTCCGGGCACCGCGGGATGGCGTGGTCACCGAGAAGATGGCGCGCATCGGCCTGCGCTTCATGCCGGGTGATCCGCTCTACCAGATCACCGACCTG
>JANYAE010000142.1 GCA_025355105.1 Pseudomonadota bacterium
CAGTCGCGGCCGGGGCGGCGGCGGCCTTGGCCGGCGCGGCGGCTACCGCAGGGGCAGCAGCGGCCGCAGGCGCGGCCGGTGCCGCGGCTTCGGCCTTCGCCGGCGCCGCGTCCTTCTTGATACCGCCGTGCTTGGAGCACGCGCCACGGCCGCCGTGCGCCGAGGTGGTGCCGTCGGTGCAGGTGACCGGTCCGCTCGTGTCCTTCGCCTGGACGGGCAGAGCAAAGATGGCCGCGAGCGCTGCGCCCGCGAGCGCCAGAGTCAGTTTCTTCATCGCCTGGATCCCCTCGTAGTGGCCGCGCATTCCGTTGCCGGCACTGCCGGTCCCTGCGGCGCGCGTGATCCGCTGGGCTGGAGCGCAACTTACGCCATTCGGCGTGCGGCGGGCAGTTAACGTCGCTTGACGACCGGTTCACGTCGGCGTCACGTGCGGGCGTGCGTCCGGACGTCCGCCCGGGTACGCTCTGCCGCGGCCGTTCGGGCCGCAATGAGGTGGGCGATGGGCGACGAGCAGCACTCCCGCGAGCAAGCTGGCGACCGGCCTGGCGGCGGTGTCGATGCCGCCGGGCTCGCCCGCGCCGCGGTCGCGCTCCTGGGCGGCGAGCCGGGTGGGGCGCTCGGCGGTCTCGCCGGCCTGCAGGCCGCCTTCGACCGGGCGGGGCTCGGCGACGCCTTCGCCTCGTGGGTTGCCCTTGGCGCCAACCGTCCGGTCAGTGCGGTGGAGCTTGAGCGCGCGCTCGGCACCGACGCCGTCGGCCGGCTGGCGCGCTCGATGGGTGCGCATCAGGCGCGCGTCGCCGCCGGACTCGCCGCGGTGCTGCCGCAGGTCATCGATCAGCTGACGCCCGGCGGCACGTTGCCGGCCGGCGACGGCGACGCGCTCGGCCTCGCGCGCCGTCTGCTGCGGCGCTCGTGAGTCCCACCAGCGGCGTCGCCGATCTCGACCTCGCGCGGCTCGCGAGCAAGGTCGGCGAGCACCTGCTGGCCGGCGGTCGGCACCTCGCGACCGCCGAGTCCTGCACCGGTGGCTGGATCGGCAAGGCGCTGACCGACACGGCTGGCAGCTCGCAGTGGTTCGAGACCGGCTACATCTGCTACGGCAACGGCGCCAAGACGACGCTGCTCGGCGTGCTGCCGGCGGAACTCGCGGCGCACGGGGCGGTCAGCGAGCCGATCGTCAAGGCGATGGCGCTCGGTGCGCTGGAGCGCGCCGGCGCCGACATCGCGGTCGCGGTCTCCGGCATCGCCGGTCCTGACGGCGGCTCGCCGGGCAAGCCGGTCGGCACGGTCTGGTTCGCGTGGGCGTGGCGCCACGGCAAGTCGCTGCACGTCCAGTCGCGCCTCAAGCTCTTCAAGGGCGACCGTGAGGCCATACGCCGCAAGGCCGTCGCCGGCGCCCTGACGGGCGTCCTCACGCTGTGAGCGCCGACCGGCTGCCGACGCGGCGGCTGTTCTTCGCCCTCTGGCCGGACGATGCGGCGCGCGAAGCGCTCCGGGCCGGCTTCGGGACGGCGGTGGCCGGCGCCGGCGGCCGCGCGGTGCCGGCGGCCAACCTGCACCTGACGCTCGAGTTCCTCGGCCCGGTGGCCGAGGAGCGGTTGGCCGACCTCGCCGCGCTCGGCGGCGCGGTCGCGCTGCCGCAGGAGCCGCTGGTGCTCGACCGGCTCAACTGGTGGCCCCGCGCGGCGACGCTGGTCGCGGCACCGAGCGCGCCGGGCGCCGGCTTGCTCGCGGCGCAGGCGGATCTCAGGCAGGCGCTCAACGATCGTGGCTTTCGCGTTGATTCGCGGCCATTCCGACCGCACGTGACGCTGGCCCGCAAGGTGACCGCAGCGCCCGCGGCGACCGCGGCCTCGGTGCGCTGGCCGCTCGGGGAGCTCGCGCTCGTCGAGTCGGTGCCGGCCCCGGGTGGTTCTCGCTACACGCCGCTCGCGCGCTGGCGCCGCGCCGCGAGGCACGCGCAGTTCCATGCGATTTGAGGCTGATTTGTCGCTTCCCGCCGCGCCCCCCTGTGCGATAATTCCGGCTCACCCAGGAGGTATCCCCGCGATGGACGACAACCGCAAGAAGGCGCTCGCTGCCGCGCTCACGCAGATCGAGAAGCAGTTCGGCAAGGGCTCGGTCATGCGCCTCGGCGACGCGTCCCAGGCGATGGATTTCGACATCATCCCGACCGGCTCGCTCGGCCTCGACATCGCGCTCGGCGTCGGCGGCCTGCCGCGCGGCCGCGTCGTCGAGATCTACGGTCCGGAGTCCTCCGGCAAGACCACGCTGACCCTCGAGGTCATCGCACAGTGCCAGAAGATGGGCGGCACCGCGGCCTTCGTCGACGCCGAGCACGCGCTTGACCCGACCTACGCCGAGAAACTCGGCGTCAAGGTCGATGACCTGCTGGTCTCGCAGCCGGACACCGGCGAGCAGGCGCTCGAGATCACCGACATGCTGGTGCGCTCCGGCGCGGTCGACGTCGTCGTCATCGACTCGGTCGCGGCGCTGACACCGAAGGCCGAGATCGAGGGCGAGATGGGCGAATTGCAGGTCGGCCTGCACGCGCGGCTGATGTCGCAGGCGCTCAGGAAGCTCACCGGCAACATCAAGCGCTCGAACACCATCGTCATCTTCATAAACCAGATCCGCATGAAGATCGGCGTGATGTTCGGCAGCCCCGAGACTACCACCGGCGGCAACGCGCTCAAGTTCTACTCGTCGGTGCGCCTCGACATCCGTCGCATCGGCGCGCTCAAGAACGGCGAGGAAGTGATCGGCAACGCGACCCGCGTCAAGGTCGTCAAGAACAAGGTCGCGCCGCCGTTCCGTGAGGCCGAGTTCGAGATCCTCTACGGCCAGGGCATCTCGCGCGAGGGCGAGCTGATCGACCTCGCGGTTGCGCAGAACCTGCTCGAGAAGTCGGGCTCCTGGTACGCCTACAAGGGCGAACGCATCGGCCAGGGCAAGGACAACGCCCGCGCCTACCTGCAGCAGCACCCGGACATCGCCGAGGATCTGAACCAGCAGCTGCGCGCCAAGCTGCTCGCGCCGCGCCGCGGCCAGACCGGCACGATGCCGCCGGCCGTCGAGGCGGCCGGGAGCTGAGCCCGGCGATGCCGTCGGGCCCCGGGCACGGCGGCGGCAAGGGTCGGCTGCGCGGCCGCGGCTTCGGCCGCGCCCGCAAGCCGCCTGACGATCCGGCGAGCGCCGAAGCCGCCCGGGGACGGGCAATCGGCATGCTGTCGCGGCGCGACTATCCGCGCGCCGCGCTCAAGGCGCGGCTCGCCGACTCCGGCTTTGTCGAGCAGGCTGCGGAATCGGCGGTCGCCACGCTCGAGGGGGAGCGCCTCGTCAACGACGAGCGCTACGTCGAAGCGGCGGTCGCCGGCCGCACCGCCCGCGGCCAGGGCCCGATCCGCATCGCGCTCGAGCTGCGCCGGCAGGGCGTCGCGGCGTCGCTCGTGGCGACTGCGGTCGACGCGAAGTCGCCTGCGTGGGCCGAGCGGGCCCGCGAGCTGCGACGGCGGCGCTTCGGCGAGGAGCCGCCGCGCGATCGCAAGGAGCGGACCCGCCAGGTGCGCTTCCTGCTGCAACGGGGGTTCACCGGCGAGCACGTCCGCCATGCCCTTGACGGGCGCTTGGGCGATGACCTGGAGCTCGAGGAGGCCGGCGTCGAGCTCAGGGTCGACGACGCGGATCCGGCCGACGAATAGCGGCCCCGGCGGGGCGTGGTCCCCGCTAGAATCGCCAGTTCCGCAGCACTCTGCCGGCTCGCGCCGGCGCATCGACGCCCATGAACGACACTCCCCGCCGCGTCCTCTCCAGCGCGCAGCTGCGCAGCCTGTTCCTCGACTATTTCCGTCGCCAGGGCCACGCGGTCGTCGCCTCGAGCCCGCTGGTGCCCGGCAACGACCCGACGCTGCTGTTCACCAACGCCGGCATGGTGCAGTTCAAGGACGTGTTCCTCGGCAAGGACGAGCGCCCGTACCGGCGCGCGGTCACCTCGCAGCGCTGCGTGCGCGCCGGCGGCAAGCACAACGACCTCGAGAACGTCGGCTACACGGCGCGTCACCACACCTTCTTCGAGATGCTCGGCAACTTCAGCTTCGGCGACTACTTCAAGCGCGACGCGATCCGCTTCGCCTGGCAGCTGATCACCGGCGAGCTCGGCATCCCCAAGGAGCGGCTGTGGGTGACCGTGTTCGAGACCGACGACGAGGCCTTCGATCTGTGGGTCAAGGAGGCCGGCGTCGCGCCGGAACGGATCACGCGCCTCGGCGCCAAGTCGAATTTCTGGCAGATGGGCGACACCGGCCCATGCGGCCCGTGCACCGAAATCTTCTACGACCACGGCGCCGGCATCGCGGGCGGGCCGCCCGGCTCGCCGGACGAGGACGGCGACCGCTACGTCGAGATCTGGAACCTCGTGTTCATGCAATACGAGCGTTCCGCCGACGGCACGCTGACGCCGCTGCCGAAGCCGAGCGTCGACACCGGCATGGGCCTCGAGCGCATCGCGGCGGTCATGCAGGGCGTGCACTCGAACTACGACATCGACCTGTTTCGCGACCTGATCGCCGAGGCCGCCAAGCTCACCGGCGCGATCGACCTGCGCTCGCCGAGCCTGCGGGTCATCGCCGACCACATCCGCGCCTGCAGCTTCCTGATCGTCGACGGCGTGCTGCCGTCCAACGAGGGCCGCGGCTACGTGCTCCGGCGCATCATCCGCCGCGCGATCCGCCACGGTTACAAGCTCGGCCAGACGCAGCCGTTCTTCCATCGGCTGGTCGAGGTACTGGTGCGCGAGATGGGCGGCGCCTACCCGGAACTCGCCAAGGGCGCGGAGCAGGCCAAGCGCGTGCTAGCCCAGGAGGAGTCGCGCTTCGCCGAGACGCTGGCCGCGGGCATGACGCTGCTCGATGCGGCGATCGCGGCGCTCGGCGGCTCGCGCACGATCCCGGGCGAGGCGGTGTTCAAGCTCTACGACACCTACGGCTTCCCGCTCGACCTCACGGCCGACATTGCCCGTGAACGCGGCCTCGCGATCGACGAGCCGGGCTTCGAGGTCGCGATGCAGGCGCAGCGCGAGCGGGCCCGGGCGGCAAGCCGCTTCGGCGTCGACCTGCGCGAAACCGTGCAGCTCGACGAGCGCACCGAGTTCCAGGGCTACGACACGCTCGCGAGCCGCGGCACGATCGTCGCGCTGCTCGATGCGGCCGGGACGAGCGTGCCCGAGCTCGCGCAGGGCGCACGCGGCCGCGTCGTGCTCGACCGCACGCCGTTCTACGCCGAGAGCGGCGGCCAGGTCGGTGACACCGGCACGCTCGCCGGCAGCGCCGGCGACTTCGAGGTCGAGGACACGCAGAAGCTCCGCGAGGCCCTCGCGCACGCCGGGCTCGTGAGCCGCGGCCGGCTCAAGGTCGGCGACCTCGTCGAGGCGGTCGTTGCGGCCGGCCCGCGCGCTGCCACCGCACGCCACCACTCGGCGACGCACCTGCTGCACGCGGCGCTGCGGCGGGTGCTCGGCGCGCACGTGCAGCAGAAGGGCTCGCTGGTCGAGCCTGAGCGGCTGCGCTTCGACTTCTCGCACTTTGCGCCGGTCACGGCCGAGGAGCTCGCGCGGATCGAGCGCCTGGTCAACGCCGAGATACTCCGCAACGTCGCCGCCGAGACGCGCCTGATGGGCTACGACGAGGCGGTGGCCTCAGGTGCAGTCGCGCTGTTCGGCGAAAAGTACGGCGACACGGTCCGCGTGCTGCGCTTCGGCGACTTCTCGACCGAACTCTGCGGCGGCACGCACGTCGCACGGACCGGCGACATCGGCCTCGTCAAGGTCATCAGCGAGGGTGGCGTCGCCGCCGGCGTGCGCCGCATCGAGGCGCTGGCCGGCGAGGCGGCGCTCGGCTACCTCAACCTCGGCGAGCACCTGCTGCGCGAGGTCGGCGGCCTGGTGCGCGGTGGCCGCGATGAGGTGGTCGACAAGGTGGTCGCACTCGTCGAGCGGGCCAAGCGGCTCGAGCGCGAGCTGGATGCGCTCAAGGCCCGGCTGGCAAGCGGCCAGGGCCAAGATCTCGCCGCGGCGGCCATCGAGGTGGAGGGTGCCAAGGTGCTGGCGGCGCGGGTTGATGGGCTCGACGCCAAGGCGCTGCGCGCCGCGGTCGATCAGTTGAAGGACAAACTCGGCAGCGGCGTCATCGTGCTCGGCAGCGCCGATGCCGACGGCAAGGTGACGCTGGTCGCCGGTGTCACCGCAGACCTCACCGCGCGCGTCAAGGCGGGCGAGATCGTCGCCGCGGCGGCCGCGCGTGTCGGTGGCAAGGGCGGTGGCCGGCCGGACTTCGCGCAGGCCGGCGGCACCGATGCAGGGGCGCTCGACGCGGCGCTCGCGATGGTGCCCGGCTGGGTCCGCGAGCGCCTTTCTAAGAAGAACCCTTAACCTTGAAAAACTGTGATCAATCAACAAATTGCAGACTGTCTAATCCGGCGGTCATGTTGCTATGCTTGACCCTTGCTAGATAGTGGATGGACCCCTCTGGGTTCGTCCTTGGAGGGGTTTTATGTTGATCCTCACACGCCGTGTCGGCGAGACCGTGATGATCGGCGAGGACATCACCGTTACCGTGCTCGGTGTGAAGGGCAACCAGGTTCGGGTTGGTGTGAACGCGCCGCGCACCGTTGCTGTTCATCGCGAAGAAATCTTCGAGCGCATTAAGCGCGAGGAGGCCGGCGACGCCCCTGAGGGCGAAGGCGGCGATGCTACCGGGCCAACCGCGATGGTGAGCTCGTTCGGACGGCCGTAGCGGCCATGGGGCGCACGGACCCGCGCTCCGATTCTTCATTCTTTGACCGGCCTTCCCGCGGCCCAGTATCATCGCGGCTCCCGGCGTACCGGTGCCCGGAGAGATGGCCGAGTGGTCGAAGGCGCGCCCCTGCTAAGGGCGTATGGGCCAAAAGCTCATCGAGGGTTCGAATCCCTCTCTCTCCGCCAAGTTTGTCTTTAAATATCAATAGTTTACGAGATTTCTTGCCGGGATTCTCGTAAATTTTAGCGGTCGAGAAATCTCACCGCGTCTCATGCAGTCTCACGCGTTCTCAGGCTATCTCAAGTCAGACAATCTGGACCCGGCTGTGAACCAGCATCGACGTTTGACCAGCACAATGGCCTAACCGGCGCCGAAAGTAGACTAGGACTGCGCCGTACTTTCTGGTTAAGAATCGATAAGTTATCGTTCGCTGCCGTGGTCGACATTGGACGCCGGAAGCTGGTCAACCATCGGCGCCGGTTAACACTCAAAGAGATGACGCCGAGCGAATACGCCTTGAAATGCAGGGCGATTGAGACGACTGAGGTGGTGCAACAGGCCGGAAATTAACCCTGACAATGGTCCGAACTATCAGAGCGGCTCAGGGAGCCATCTTGCCAAACATCATCTGGTCTGAGAATCGCCTAGCAGGTCACCTGGTGGCGGTTTGTCGGTGGGCGTCACCCTTTACTAAAAGCGATCCGGCCCAGCGATGCAGAGCTGAATACTCGGCTCAGCTGGGCGAGCACATCGGTCGACGGCAAGTCGGCGGTCGCTGGCAAGCAATCATTCGGGTCGTATCTCATCACTGATGACCACCGGCGCGGCCGGAGCCGCCGTCGGCTGGAGAGCTATTGGTAGATCTCCGAGCTGATTTCCACGATGCCGATGCTGTCGCTACCGCCTACCGCGAGCACCTGGCCGCCGCTGCCGAGCAGCGTGAGAGTGCAACCCATGCGCACGGTCTGCATGCCGCCCGTCGACGTGAACCGCCCGCTCACAGGGTCGTAAAGTTCCGCGTGCTGGAGGCCTTGACCAGGAGCGAGGAGGTAGAGGCCACCGACAATCAGAACCTGGCCGCTCGGCAGCCGCACGGCCGTATGGTAGCTGCGCGGCGTGACGAGCGCACCGGTCGCGGTGAAGCTGGCTGCTGGCGCCACCGCCGCTGGATCATAGAGCTCCGCGGCCGTGGCGGCCGCGAAGCCATTGCTGGCGGTGGCGCCTCCCGCGATCAGCACCTTACCGCCCGGCAGCAACGTCGCCGTGTGCCAGGTGCGGGCCACCGTCATCGGGCTTGGAACCGTGCTGAACGTGTTGGCGACGGGATCGTAGAGTTCGGCCGGGTCGAGGTGCCCGGCGTTACCGCCGCCGGCGATGAGCACCCTGCCATCCGGAAGCAACGTGGCCGTGTGGCCCAGGCGCGCGCTCGCCATCGGCGCGGTCGTCGCACTGAAGGTGCCGCTGGCCGGGTCGAACAGCTCCGCGCTCGCAAATGTGGATACGCCGTCCGAGCCGCCGGCGATCAGCACCTTGCCTGACAACAGCCGGGTTGCCGTATGGTTCCAACGAGCCGTGGCCAGACTGCCGACGGTTAACGTGAACGTCCCTGCCGTCGGGTCGTAGAGCTCGGCGCTGCCAGTGCTTTCGCCACTGACGATCAGCACCTTCGGATCGGCGCAGGGGGGCGTTGCGAGATCGCACAGCAACGTTGCCGTGTGCGTCGCGCGAGCGACCTGCAGCGCGCCCGTGGTTGCAAAGCGGCCCGTCGTGGGGTCGAACAACTCCGACGTGATAACACCGCCCGCTTGCGACATCCCACCTGCTATGAGCACCTCGCCGTTCGCGAGCAACGTCGCCGTGTGCCCGGCGCGCGGTGCCTGCATGGCGCCAGTTGGCGAGAAGCCCTGTTGGAATACGCCAATCGTGAAGGCCTGCGCACTGTTCTGGCCCGCCGCATCGGTCGCATGGACTTTGATCGGGTACAGGTTGGCGCCGGTGGGCACGCCAGCCAGGAGTCCTGTCGCCGTCAGTGGCGCGATTCCGGGTGGCAGTGTGCCGGTCTCGCTGGCGCTCATGGGGGCGAGGCCGCTGATCTGGAACTGGTAACTGTAGGGCTGGTTGAGCGTCGCACCGTGTGGCCCCGGCAGCGCTGCGATGCCGGGAGGAGGCGGGTTCGAGATCTCGATCGTGTACTGCCGCACCGCTGTCCCCGGTGTCGTGCCGCCCTCGGTCGCTGACACGATGACCCGGTAGCTGCCGACCGAGCCGACGGGTGGCATGCCCCTGATCCAGTAGCCGACGAGCGACAGACCGGGGGGGAGTGACGACCCGGACGCTGCAGCCCAGGTCCACGTGACCGTCCCGACGCCGCCCGAGGCCGACAACGGGAAGCCAGAGCATTGCTTACACCCCCACCAGCCAGCCGAGCCGTACCCGGTCCCGACCGTGCCGTTAGGCGGCAGGCCAGAGGTGATTGTGATCGTCGCGGACGTACCGCCGCCGCCGCCGCCGCCGCCGCCGCCGCAGGCGACCAGAAACGCCAGACTGGTTGCCAATCCAATGCTGCGCAACATGATGGTCCCCTCGCAGTGGTTTGCCGATGGGGGTCATTCGTCGCGCAAAGCACCTGGGCGTGCATGAAGCGTGGGTGAAGAAGGGTCCCTTTTACTTGAAGATTCATGAACGACGTCGGACATAACCCGAGGGCGCCGCGAACCATCGTCGGAGTCACGCGAACCGGGCTCACCGCCCCCAGCGCTTCACGATTTGCAGGCTGACTTGTCTGCCCAGCAGACTGGCATTGGCCGGGTCGTAACCAAAAGTGCCCGACTCGTCCAGGTTGAATCGGTTGACGAAGGGAGGGCGCCGGTCGAGTGCGTTGTTTATCCCAAGATTGAATTGCGTGTTGGCGAGCCCGCCCGAGCCGCCGTCGGCCCGGTACCCGACATTGACGTCGACCGTTGTCCAGGAATCGACTTTTCGCACCGGAACGGAGGCAGGATCCCGGTAGGCGCCGGTGTGGTTCACAGCGCCCTGCACGGTCCAGCCCCGCAGCGACCACGACACGTTCCCAATCAACCGCACGCTCGTCGGGTTGCCGACGGTATCCACGAGGTCAGAGACCGGCGCCGTGGGCGTGATCTGCTGCCTTTGGTCAATCGTATAGGTGCCGTTCAGGCTGAACGTCACCGTGCCTCGTGCGGTGCTTAGAAAATAGCCCAGCACCGTATCCACGCCCCGAGTCTTGAGGCCGGCAATGTTGCGATACCGGCCGTCGATAATGACGAAGACCGGTTGGTGGCAGTTCGCTCCATTGACCGATGGCTTCATGCACACGGCATCAATCTGTGCCTGCGTCGGGTTGCGTGTGATGAGGGAGGCCAATTGCGCCTCCTGGGTGAGGAAGAGATCAGGGTCGGGGTGCGGGCGCTGGATTTTGCCGTGGTAGTCGATATCGAAGTACGTCAGCGATAGTGAGAAGTTCCGGATGGCCGGCGGGGCCAGGTCGATACCCGCGTTCCAGGCACGCGCCGTCTCCGGCTTAAGATCCGGCAGCGGACCCAGGAGCTGGAGCGCGAACGTTTGCCCGTTAGGAGAGCGCGGATCGACCACGTACCCCACCCAGTTATCACCCACCTGGTCCCGATCGCTATAAAAGAACGGCGGTGCTAGGAACGAGGTTCCCCAATTTCCTCGCAGCTTCACCAGTGCTAACGGCCGCCAGCTGAAGCCCACTTTCGGGTTGAAGGTGCTGCCGACATCGCTGTAACTGTCGAAACGACCCGCCAGGGACAAGTCCAGGCGATTGCCTGTTGCACCCTCGCGCGGACCCGCCAACGGCACCGCCAGCTCAAAAAATCCTGCGTGAACGAGTCGTTGCCGATCCTCTGGGAGCTCCGCAATGTTGGTCCCGACCGAATGCTCATGGCGAAACTCGCCTCCGACTGCAAGCCGGATCGCGCCGGCGCGCCCGTTGAAGAGCGGGCCATCCGCAATCACATTGGCCGATGCGGCGGTAAACACATTCAAGTCATCAGAGAGGTGATTCTGTCTGCGCAGCGCAGCCAGGGTGGTCGCGTTGGTATGCGAGCCATCCCCGAAGATATTGAGTGCGGTCGCCGGGTCGGAGCTCGCCAGCGCGGCATTGATGGCGGCGTAATTAAGGGCGAAGTTGGACTCGATGAACTCGGTAGACGCCTTCGCATAGGAACTGGCGAAGTTGATTTGCCACCCTTTCGGCAGCACGCCTTTGACGGACGCGGAAACGAAGGAATTCGTAGTCGGCCCCCTGTCGGTCACGGGACCGAAGTCGCGCGATAAATCGTAGGCCACGAGCACTGGAGCTCCCAGATGATTGAACGCATTGGACGCAGGCACGAGGAGGCCATTCGGCGCTACCGGTATGGGGTATGTGAACGTGAAATCCCGCCTGGAATAGCGACCGTCAGCGGCCACCTCCAATCGCTCCGTTATCCTGTAGGAGGCACTCACAAAGGCGCTGCGCATGGACTGCTTGGGTAGAATATCGTTGTCGGTGACGTTGTCCGTGTAGTTGGCAGTTCCCGGGATGAGCTGCGCGGAGGTCAGATGCGTTCCGTCCTGCCCATGCGGGATGGCTTCAATGGGTGTCAAGGCGACCGGGTCCAGGATGGTGCCAGGATTGCTGGCGAAGCCGCGCAGGTCTGTGCCGCCGAAGCCCCTAAAGTCGGCGTTGGCCGCGCAAACAGCGCGTGCACTGCACGGCAGGGCATCGCTGTCGTTGAACTGGACGCCCGCGAGTACGTTGCCACGCGATCCTGTGTGGCCCAGTAGCAGCGCCGCTGAGCGCTCTGTCGCGCCGCTGTTGGTTGCGCTTCCGCGGACGCGCGCTTCGATCCCCTCGAAGTTTCTGCGTAAGATGATATTCACAACCCCGCCAATGGCATCAGAACCGTAGAGCGCGGCAGTGCCCTCAGGCAGGATCTCGATGCGTTCGATGGCCGACGCAGGAATGGTCGATATGTCCGTGAAGGACCCCTGCCAGCCACTCGATCCTTGACGCTGGCCATTCACGAGCGTGAGGGTCGTACCAGCACCCAGGCCCCGCAATTGCACTTCCGCCCCGAAATTGAGGTTGAAGAACCCGGGGTCGCCGACCGCTCCATTGGCGCGATTGAAGTTCTGCGCCACGGTCGCCAGCACGTCCTCAACTCTGCCGTAACCACTGGCATCGATCTGTTCGCGGCCAATGACGATTAGTTTCGATCCCGCGGTCTCTACTCCGCGGATGTGACTTCCGGTCACGACGATCTCTTCTAGCGTGCTCGCGTCTTCGCCTTTGGCGATGGAACAGGGCGGATCAGCACAGCCGGTTCCGGCTGCGTTGACCACGGTCGCCGTGCCCAGGCCCAACATCAGCCCGAGCCCGGTGGCGCGGAGGCGAAATGTATTCTGGCTCACAAACGCTGCCGTCGTTCAATGCGCAGCGGCCGCGTTTCCGCGCCTCGGCACGGTCCCCTGTCGGCGGAGCGCCTCGAGCTGGCTGCGCTGCACGTCGACATAGCGGCGCACGTCGGAGGCGATGGCCTGGAATCGCGCGTCGCCGTGCAGCGGCGACCACAAGGGATCGTACTCAATGGTGTACCACCATTGCTGGTAGTACCCCGACCGGAATGACTCCGCCAGCTCCGCGAGCGCCGCGTCCGGTTTACCGTCAAGCAGCAGCACCCCGGCGCGTATCCGACGTGAATCGCCCAGATACATGGCTTCGTTGGCATCGTTCCACGACGAGGCGGCGCGCCGCAGCGCCGCTGCCTGCTCGGTTTGGCCGGCCGCCGCAAGCAGCTGTGAGAGAAGCACGGCGGCGGCCTTATTGCATACGTCCAGATGTGTCGCTGGAGAGTCGCCGAAATAGTACTTCGACTTGATGAATGCGATCGCCCGGTTCAGTTCGCCCGTCTTCAACGCATAGTCGCGCAGCGCTTCGCTCTGCCAGAGTTCGCACAGCGCGTCGTCGCGTGTCCAACCCTCTTCATCGTATGCCGCGAGCCCCGCACGCCGCCAATCGCCGTCGTGCATCGAGAGCAGCCCCGCTGCGCGCGCGCTTCGCGGCAAGTCGGAGACGACCGCGCGTGCCGCCTGCGCATCGCCCAGATCGAGATACACCCGCATCGTGGTGAGCCGCAAATAGGAGTTTTTCGGATCGAGCGCGATGGCACGCTCGTCGATCTGGATGGCTTCGGTCAGCTTTCCTTCGATCAGCCAACGGATTAGTCCATACCACTGCAGCGCCGGCACGAAGTTCGGATCGAGCTCCAGCACCTGCAGCGTCTTTTTCTCGGAAGTCCCGACGCCGCTTTCGAACATACTGAACGAGGCATCTGTGAAATGTGCACGGGGCGACATCGGATCGACCCACAAGGCGCGATTCAGAACGCTCCTGGCTTCGTCGGGTCGTTTCAAAACAATATCGCTGAGAAACTCGGCGTACGCCTCGAGTCCGCGCCCGTTACTGGGATCCAGTGCGGCGCCCTGGCGAAAGTCGATCTCGCGCGCAACGACCAACGCGTTGTCCGATGTCTCGCTCGCATCATGCGGCTGGTCTGCCCACATAGCACGAGCAAAGTACGCGGCGCCCAACTTGGGATCCAGCTCCAGCGCCCGATCGATCAAGGGGCGGTAGCGCTGCCTAACCGGCTGCAGATTCTCGCCGCGTATGTCGGCCGCTTGCATCCTCGTGTCGTAGAGAGACGCGTAGGCGGGCGCGAATTTTGGGTCCAACGCAATCGCCCTTTCAAAAAAAGGTACTGCGGCTTCCGACTCGGCGACCGTGAAGCGACCGAGCAAGGTCCGACCCTGCAAGAAGGCGAGATAAGCCTCCAGATTTGCACTGCGGGCACCGACTGCCGGTTTGGGTGCACCCGCTCCGATTCGCATCGACAAAGCGTCCGCGATTTGGCCGGCGATCTCATCCTCGATACTGAAGATATCGTGCACACCGCGATCAAAATGGGCCGACCAAATCAGAGTACCTGCGGCTGAATCCACGAGGTGAACCGCCACCCGCAACCGATCTACCTCACGTTGCACGCTGCCACCGATCAGATATCCGGAATTGAGTCGCCGGCCGATCTCGCTCGAATCGATGTTCTTGGTTGGCAGTACGAATGAGGAATTGCGCGCGATGACCGAGAGCCCCTCGATTCGAGACAGGCGGTTGAGAATCATTTCCGGAAGTCCCTGCGCCAAATACGCATCTGCGGCATCTGCGCTGATATTGTCGAACGGCAGGACGGCCACCGTGCGGGCGCGCTCGCCGATTGCCCCTGTCTCGCGCAGCGGATTCTCAAGTTGCGGTTGAGTGCCAGCGGGGCGAGCTCGATGTATCGTGCGCGTACCTATAGCGGCTGCGACAATGACTACCACTACGACGGGTACAATGAGCCACCAGGTCCGGCGCGGCTTGTCAGTCACTGTTCGAGGCTGGGTCGCTACCGGCTCTCCAGTCGACAACTCATCAGGTTGCGTGACGATCACCCGCGCCGCCGGACGTACGGCGGGAGACACGGCCGCAACAAGCCGGTAACCGCGACCTCTGGCTCCGGCGATGTAACGCGGCTCGTGCGCGTTATCACCCAGCGCCACGCGCAGCAAGTTGACCCGCTTGGCTACGGTCTCCGGGGTCACGATCTGTCCGGGCCACACGCGTGCCATGAGCGAGTCGTTGCTGAGGAAGTTGGGCGCGACTCGAATCAGTGACACGAGCAGCTCAAGGGAAAGATTGGGCAGGGCAATTTCGATGTCCGCACGCGTGACGCGCCGTGCCCCAACTTCGACATACAGGTCGCCGACGAGAAACAACTCGCTGTCAAATCCGTGCTCGTCGTTCGGCATGCGGGTCATCCCTCCGATACGACCATCTCAAGTGTCGTCACGGCGGCATTGAACATGAGTCAGTCAGCGGTCCCGGCCGCGATTGCGCAGCTAGTTTCAAAGGTATAGGAGCCGCAGCCGGCGCGCGATGGCCGCGGCGAATGCCGCAGGGCCTGCCAGGGTGTCCGGAGCCTCTACCGCCGGTTCTGCTTCATCGCGTGGAATTCCATCGAGCAGGCCTACCGCCATGCCGTCCCCCCGCGAACAACGGTCACGTTCGATGCCACCACCGCTCTGGGCGAGCAGCAAGTGACTGTTGTGCCGGAGGGGCGGCTCTCCTGCAGGCATTTGAGCCGTGTGGACGGCCGGTTGGGGCCGATAAGTGCCTGCTCAATTGCTCCAAATACCACGTTCTACGCTGGCGCGGGTTGCCGGCACGCTCTATGTCCGGCCGAAGACCAAGTGTGTGAACCGGTGCCGAGGCCTGACAAGCGTCATTTGGTCTGGACCACCCTGCCACGCACTGTCAGAACGGCGTGCACAAGCGACGATAACAGCCAGGTCACGATTGGGTGCCCTCTTCAAAAATCTTGCTGATCAATCGAAGCCGTCGGTTCACAACCCCACACGCCAGTGCGCTTGATCGTCTGCAACATCACGTGGCTCGATTCTAGATTTTGACAACCTTGAGAATGCGTTTCAAGGAACTGAAGTCCGATGGGTTGCGCGTATAGAGCGGCAAGCCACTCGCCGCGGCCGTGGCCGCGATGAGCAGGTCCGCGACGCGCGCGCGAGTGGATAGTCCGGCGGCCCGCGCCGCAGAAAAAACCCGACCATACATGCGCGCCGCTTCCGAGTCGAAAGGCAATGGATCCCAAGTAGCCGCCGCCCACTGCAATCGATCCTGGCGCCGGGCGCGCTCGTCCCTGTTCTCGGTCGCATGCGGACCCGCGGCGAGTTCGGCAAGCGTCACCGCTGTAATTGCGGATTCTTCAGGAAGCTGCTCGGCATCTATCAGGTCGTGATCGATCACGACCGAAGTGTCTAGAACGCCGCGGCTCGCCTCACTCATCGGCGTGCGGATCCACCACGGCATCCAGATCTGCGCGGAATTGAGCGGAGTCGATCCTCGGGGCTCGTCCCGCGGCATCGGCGACGGCCGCGCGCGGCACAAAGCGACGGCGCCGAATGGGTCGCAGCTCCCCGACCGGCGTGCCGTTCCGGGTCACGATGATGGTTCTTCCAGCCTCTACCTCACGGAGCACCGCGGCGGATTGATTGCGAAGTTCTCGCTGGGTGATGGTGCGGCTCTTCATGAAGTCGAACGTAGCATCTGTAGCACACTGTAGCAAGGTAGTCGGTCTAAACCATGCTGCATGGCGGAGCAGGCCTTCTTCCGGATTCAAAAGCTGAGGCTCACAATCGGAGCAATAGGCCGCCCTGCAGCCTGGATCTGGGGCGGGGCGCGTCAATTCGCGGGCTGAAACGTAGCCTGCAGAATCAGATACCTATGCGGCGGTGTGGATCCCGCTCTCCCGCCAAATACAACGACTTACGCAGTCATGGCACCCAACAGCGCTGCCCCTAATTTAAGTCGCACGGCGGTGGGTTCGACATGAAAAGGTGGGGCCGCGCCGGTTGCCGTCACCCTGGCAGCCGCTGATGAAGCGTCGGACTGTTCGGCACTGATTTCATCTGCGCATGTTTTCGTCTAGAAAGGCAAACACATCGGGCTCCCAGATGTTCACGCCGAGATGCAGAAAATCATGGCCCTCATCGGCGGTGTCGCCAAACGGCGGATAGATTTTCAAGCGATGCGGTTTGCCGATTTGTCCGAGGCGGGCGTCCAGCACCTTGCCTGACGAAAGAGAGTAATCGTTTTCGGCGTGGATGAAGAAGACCGGCGCCACGATGTTGCCAACGGCGGCCACAAGCCGCGCTCGCAATTCCGAAGAGCGATCAAAGCTATAGCCGGCTGCGGAGAAGACGACGACTGCTCGCAGGTTCGGCTCGCGTTCGGCCATGAGCACCGTAAGCGAGCCTCCAAACGAGTGACCCACGAGGGCGACATCCCCCGGATCAACGTAGGGGCAAGCCCGCAGAAACGCGAGTGCAGCCAGGGCGTCGGCCATTTCCCGGCCGGCCAGCAACTGTAACTGCATCGCGTCGCGCGCCTTCTGCCCGTGCGCCGCGAATTCCCTGTTCATTAGCTCGACCGCGTTAGCCCCCTGATCGGTGGAAGGCCCGACGCCACGTCTGTACAAGTAGAGAAACACGTAGCCGTGGCGCGCGAAGACCGGACCGAGCGTCTCGGCATTCCGCTCGTACGGGCCGAGGCGCTGCAGCTCCTCGCGGGTTCGGCCGCTGCCGTGATTCAACAGGATGGCAGGGACAGGACCGCGACCCGGTGGGCGCCAGAGCACCGCGTGCAGGGTGGCCGAGCCACTGCGAATGTCGACCGACTCGGGCTCGCCTGACGTCTGACTCCAAGCCGTTGCGAGCTCGAACGTTAGAACGAGCGGCGCCAGGACGAACGCGTAATTCTTGTCACCTGGCACCCCTCAAGGTCTGGATAGAACGGACTATCGAAGGCAGTTCAACGGCCGTTTGAACCCAAGGGGAAAGGTAGCAAACGTCCCGTGCGATTCGCGCGGCTGCAGGTGGCCAGGACCGTCCGTAACGGGCTATGACGGCTCTGGGGTGCCCGAATCCAGTCGTCGAGTGTCCCAGATTGGCCGATCAGAGACTAAATCATCCCGCATTCAGGCGAATTTGCAGCCTCAAGCATTGGTGGTACGTTGTGGTGGTACATCAATTCAAACGTCGATTCGCGTCCAGAAAACCAATAGCTTGCCATGCGATGTGAATCCCTCTCTCCCGCCAATCTAGCGTCCCAGACAGTTCCAGGTAGAAAACCCCGTTAAAATAAGAGTTTTCGATTCTCAAATTGTCTCAGGCCGCGTTTTACTGCCGCGCACTCTTGGGTTCTGGTTCACTGAGAGCCGCACCCTAGAATCCGGCCCTCCTTCCCAGCAGGTGCCCGATGTCCCGAGCCCTCGCCCGCGACCCGATCTAGCGCCGGCGTCACTGTTCTGCCGAAACCATTGAACGCTGAGTCCGCTGGTACATTACCGACCGGCTGAGCGACCGCGACTTGCTCGCCGTGATGGCGGAGCGCGGCGCTTTCGTGTCGCACACGACGCTCATGCGCTTCGTGCTGCGTTACATCCCTGAATGCAAGCGTCCGTGGGCGCGGTTCTCGCGGCCAGTGGATCCCTCGCAGCGAATCGACGAGACGGCTGCGTCCGTCCGCGGCCGGAGGCACTACCAGTAGCGAGCCGGTGGCGGCCGGCAGCGCTCGTCAGCTTTCGGGCGGCAGCACGTCGCCGCCGCCCCAGGTCGGACGTGTTCCGGGGCGGAACCCCTCAGGGCTTCGCCTTCTTTGAACGCGTCGACGGGCCAGCGCCATTGAGGGCGATCGCTTGTTGAACAAGTGCCTTGAAGGCCGGCCCGTCAACCTCCTGGCCTTCGTGGATGTCGATCGCACGCCGGACGTTGCCGTCAAGGCTCGAGTTGAAGAGGCGGGCGGGATCCTTCAGAGACGCGCCGCGGGCGAAGGTGAGCTTCACGACGGTCTTGTACGATTCGCCGGTGCAGATGATGCCGTCGCGTGACCAGACCGGAGTGCCCATCCACTTCCACTCCTCGACGACGTCCGGCGCCGCTGACTTGATCAGCTTGCGCATTCTGCCGAGCGTCGCGCCGCGCCAGTCGCCAAGCTCAGTGATTCTTTGCGAGATGAGTTCCGACGCCGACTGGCCTTGGCTCGCGCTCGACGTTTTCATATCCGCACCCTCGATAGTCCGGCGATCGATATCGCTAGTGTACCGCTGGCGGCGAGCGTCTGTTTTCCGGAGCAGAGATCCGGCCGGCGACCGCGCTCGATCGCCGCGAGTTGCCGTCGCGGTTGCTTCAAGCGGACGGCTGGCGCCTGAGCGTATCGGCTGGCGAATGCGGTGCGCCCAGCCGGCGAGCGAGAGTGTGCGTCAGAGTCATCGCGGTTCGGCGTCCCGAACGGACGAACGTGCTAGTGTCGCTGCGGCCCGCTGTCCTGGGGGAAGCACCGATGACGTCCACCGCGCAACCGGTCAGGCCTCGCACCGAACTTCGCCATCCGTGGCCGGTCCGGGTCTGGCACTGGGCGAACGCCGGCGCGATCGTCATCCTCATGCTGACCGGCCTACTGATCTTCGATATCCACCCGAGCCTCTACTGGGGCGATGACGGCCACGCCGGCGTCGCGGCGCTGGCCTCGCTGACGAGTCCGGACCTGGCACAGGCGGTGCCGTCGGTCGAGCTGCAGATCGGGCGGTGGCGCTGGGACGTCACCGGCGTCATCGGTACGGTCGTGGACGAAGGTGACAGCGGCAAGTACTTGCTGGTCGCAGCGCCGCCCGCCGACTGGGAATTCGGCGCGACCCGCGGCTGGCACTTCATGGCGGCGTGGATCGTCGGCCTCAGCGTTCCGCTCTACGGCGTGTACCTGATCGTGAGCCGTCGGCTGAGCCGGCGGCTGTTGCCGACGCGTGCCGAGCTCGGCCGACGCAGCCTCGCGACGGAGATCTGGCAGCACCTGCGGCTGCGGCGCGCCCACGGCGAGGCCGCTGCCCGCTACAACGTCTTGCAAAAGCTCGCGTACCTCGTCGTGCTGTTCGTGCTGCTGCCACTCGCGGTGCTGAGCGGGCTGACGATGTCGAACGCGATCACCGCGCAGTTTCCGGTGCTGTTCGTGCTATTCGACGGGCGTCAGTCGGCACGTACCGTGCATTTTCTGATCGCGACGCTGCTGTCGCTGTTCCTGGCGACCCACGTGTTCCAGGTGTGCGTGGCGGGCTTTCGCACGCTGATGCGCTCCATGATCACCGGCCGCTTCGTCGTCGAGACGAGGCTGCGGCCATGAACCGCAAGATCTCGCGTCGCGCCGTGCTCGGCGGTCTCGCCTCCTCGAGCGTCCTGCTGACCGCCTGCGGCCGCCTCGACAACGCGACGCCTTTCCGCCAGCTGCTCGCGCTATCGGACCGCTTCACGCTCGGGGCCGAGCGCCTGATCCTCGCCAATCGGCCGCTGGTCCGCGAGCTGTCGGTGGCGCAAATCTCGGCGGTGTTCCCGACCAACGGCACGACCAAGCCGCGAGGCGACAGCTACGCCCGCCACCTCGACACGGGTTTCGCGGACTGGCGGCTGCGCGTGCACGGTCTCGTCGAGCGCCCGCTCAGCCTGTCACTGGCGGCGCTGCGCTCGCTGCCGTCGCGCACCCAGGTGACGATGCACAGTTGCGACGAAGGCTGGAGTGCGATCGGCCAGTGGCACGGCGTGCAGCTGTCGCGGGTCCTCGCGCTGGCGGGACTCCGACCCGGCGCGCGCTTCGTGGTCTTTCACTGCATGGACCAGCTCGAGGCGGACGGCAATTTCTATTACGAAAGCGTCGACCTGTTCGACGCCTTCCATCCGCAGACCATTCTCGCCTACGGCATGAATGGCCAGCCGCTGCCGGTGGGCTACGGCGCGCCACTGCGGCTGCGGGTGGAGACGCAGATCGGCTACAAGAACGCGAAGTACCTTGACCGCATCGAGGTCGTCGACGGCCTCGGCGCGCTCGGCAAGGGGCGCGGCGGATGGTGGGAGGACTTCGACCACGCCGTGTGGTACGCGGGCCAGTAGCCGCGGCCCCGGACGGCGCGCGCGCCGTCGCTAGTGGTCGACGCAGGCCTTCTGGCCGCTCTGGTTGGCGACCCCCCTCGACAGCGAGAAGGCGGCGTTCGACCACTCGGCCTGCAACTTCCAGCGGCTGCCATTCTTGAAGGTCACGTACGGCGACGCGAAGGTCCAGGCGCACTTGTCGCCGGCCTCGTTCTGCTGCGCGTCGTACCAGGCGTTGAGCATCGGGTCGCTGCGGGTCTCGTGGAGCTCGTGGGCCGTCACGTTGGCGAGCGCGGCGAGCCCCGGCGTATGGCCGGTGACGTAGTCCTGCGCGCCGCAGCTGCTGTCGCCGTCCAGGTTCCAGTAGAAGGCGACGGTCACGGTCTGGCGGTTGCAACTCACGGCGCCGTGGTAGGCGCAATACTTCACGCTGGCCGGGCGCTTCAGGTCGCTGTAGATCGCGACGTGCTGCGTGCCGCCGGTGTCCGGCAGGAACGCCCCGCTCGCGAATTCCGCGCACGCCGCGGTCGTGACGGCAGCCAGCTTCGTGCCGTCGATCGACGTCGAGCTCGGCGCGGCGTGGCCTTGGTAGCGCAGTGCCGCGCCGACCGGCCCGTTGGCGCCGATGTACTCGTCCGCGGTCACGGCATAGATCGAGCCGCCGTAGCCGCTGTAGAAGGAGTCCAGGCCGCTGATCTTGTCGGCGGCGAAGGCGGGGTCGCGCCACTTGGCGCCGGCGAGTACGACGCGCGCTGCGATGTGCGGCAGCACGTTGCCGCCGTGGAAGCTCATGGCCGCGGACGAGGTCGACGTCGTGCCGGCGCCGTGGCGGCGCGCCGCTTCATCGCGCGTCGCGTGCACGTGCTGGGCAGGCGACGTCGGCGAGTAGGCGAGGTCCTCGGCAGGCTCGCCCGGCTCAGCGGCCGCCGCGGTGGCGGCCGCGAGCAGCGCGCCGGCGAGCAGGGTTCCGTATCGCATCCGATCACTCCAGCGCACAGGCGCTTGCGGGGCTTGCGACGGCGGTGGACGGCGAGGCGGCCGCTGCGAAGTCGCGGCGCCGTTGTACGTCGGCGGTGGCGCGGCCGGCGTGCGCGGGGTCACAGCCCCGCGGCCGGCCAAATTATGTCCGCGGCGGAGCAGCCGGGCCGCGACGCGCGTCGCGTTCCGACCGCACCGCGACCGGCTAGCGGCCGAGCACCTCGAGCGCCGCGGCGCTCATCGCGAGCACGGCCGTGCGCAGCGTCGGTTC
>JANYAE010000052.1 GCA_025355105.1 Pseudomonadota bacterium
GGCTTGCGCCGCAGCTCCGGCGCCCGCGTCTCGAGCGCCGAGCGCGCGACCAGCGTCACCAGCGCAAGCAGCGCGAGCAGCGAGGCGACCGCGAAGGCGGCCGTCGCGTTGTACTCGTTGTAGAGGATCTCGATGTGCAGCGGCATCGTGTTGGTGAGGCCGCGGATGTGGCCGGAAACCACCGACACGGCGCCGAATTCGCCCATGGCGCGCGCGTTGCAGAGCAGCACGCCGTACAACAGGCCGAAGCGGATGTTGGGCAGGGTCACGCGGCGGAAGGTCTGCCAGCCGGTGGCGCCGAGCGACAGCGCCGTCTCCTCCTCGTCGCGACCCTGCGATTGCATCAGCGGGATGAGTTCGCGCGCGACGAACGGGAAGGTCACGAACACCGTGGCAAGCACGATACCCGGCACCGCGAACACGATCTTGAGATCGTGGCTCGCGAGCCACGGCCCGAACCAACCGTGTGCGCCGAACAGCAGCACGTAGATCAGTCCTGAGATCACCGGCGACACGGCGAACGGCAGATCGATCAGCGTCACGAGCGCGCTCTTGCCGCGAAACTCGTACTTGGCGACCGCCCACGCGGCCGCGACTCCGAACACGAGGTTGAGTGGTACCGCGATGAGCGCGACCGCGAGCGTCAGGCGAATCGCGGCGAGCGCCATCGGATCGACGAGCGCCGCCCAGTAGGTCGCGAGACCGTGCGCGAGAGCCTGGCCGAACACCACCGCGAACGGCAGGATCAGGAAGACGAACAGGTACGTCAGCGCCGCGCCGATCAGCAGCGAGCGGCCCAGCCCGCGCACCGGCCGCCGCCGGCGCGGCACTGCCCGCTCCGCCGCCGGCACCGCCGCATCGTCGCCCGGGCTCATGCGCCACCCGCGCCGAGGCGGCGTTGCGACCAGCCCTGCAGGGCGTTGATGCCGAGCAGCAGGAAGAACGATATCAGCAGCATCACCACGGCGATCGCGGTGGCCGAGGCGTACTCGTACTGTTCGAGCTTCGTGACGATCAGCAGCGGCGCGATCTCCGAAACCATGGGCATGTTGCCGGCGATGAAGATCACCGACCCGTACTCGCCGATCGCACGCGCGAACGCGAGCGCAAAGCCGGTCAGCAGTGCCGGCCACACCGTCGGCAGCACGAGACGCAATACGATCTGCGCGCTCGAGGCGCCGAGCGTCGCCGCGGCCTGCTCGACCTCGCGGTCAAGGTCCTCGAGAACCGGTTGCACGGTACGCACCACGAACGGCAGGCCGATGAAGACCAGCGCGACCACGACGCCGAGCGGCGTGTAGGCCACCTGGATGCCGAGCGGTGCGAGCAACCGGCCGATCCAGCCGCCCGGCGAGTAGAGTGCGGTCAACGCGATGCCGGCGACGGCCGTCGGCAGCGCGAACGGCAGGTCGACGAGCGCGTCGATCAGGCGGCGGAACGGGAACTCGTAGCGCGCCAGCACCCAGGCGACCAGCAGCCCGGCGAAGGTGTTGACCAGCGCCGCGAGCGCCGCTGCGCCGAAGGACAACCGCAGCGACGCCAGGACCCGCGGTGAGGTGACCACTTGCCAGAACGCCGGCCAGCCGAGATCGGCGGTCTTGAGGAAGGTCGCGCCGAGCGGCAGCAGCACGATCAGCGACAGGTACAGCAGCGTGTAGCCGAGCGTCAGGCCGAAGCCCGGCAGCACACGCCGCGGCGGGCGTGCCGGAAACGGGATTTCTCGGGCGGTGGCGGCCATCGGCGCGGATTCAGCGAGGCGCATAGATGCGGTCGAAACTGCCGCCGTCGGCGAAATGCGCTGCCTGTGCGGCGTTCCACCCGCCGAAAGCGCCGTCGACCGTGACGAGCTCAAGCGCCGGGAACTGCGCGGCGTACCTCGCCGCGACCTGCGGGTCGCGCGGCCGGAAGTAGTGTGCCGCGGCGAGTTCCTGCCCGACGCTCGAGTACAGGTAGCCGAGGTACGCCTCGGCCACCTGGCGCGTGCCGCGACGGTCGACGACGCGGTCGACGACCGCGACCGGGGGCTCGGCGAGGATGCTCTGCGGCGGAACGACGATTTCCACCTTGCCGGCGCCAAGGCGGTGAACCGCCAGCAGCGCCTCGTTCTCCCAGCCGATCAACACGTCGCCGATGCCGCGCTCGACAAAGGTCATCGTGGCACCGCGGGCGCCGGAGTCGAGTACCGGCACGTTGCGGTACAGGGCGCGGACGAACTGCTCGGCGCCCGCTTCCGAGCCGCCCGGGCGGCTCCGGGCCCAAGCCCAGGCCGCGAGGTAGTTCCAGCGCGCGCCGCCGGAGGTCTTTGGATTCGGCGTGATCACCGCGATGCCCGGCGCGAGCAGATCGCCCCAGTCGTGGACGGCCTTCGGGTTCCCGGCGCGCACGAGGAACACGATGGTCGAGGTGTACGGCGCGCTGTGGTCCGGCAGCCGCGCCTGCCAGTCGGCCGGCACGAGCCCGCCGTGGGTCGCCAGCGCGTCGATGTCATAGGCGAGGCCGAGCGTGACGACGTCGGCCGCGAGGCCGTCGATCACCGCGCGCGCCTGCTTGCCGGAGCCGCCGTGACTCTGATTGATCACGACCGTCTCGCCGGAGCGCCGCTTCCACTCCGCCGCGAAGGCCGCGTTGAAGGCGTCGTAGAACTCGCGCGTCGGGTCGTAGGAGACGTTCAGCAGCGTGACCGTCGCCGCGGCCGGGTGCGTGCCGCAGCCCGCGAGGCCGACGGCGAGCAGACTGGATGCCAGCAGGGCAGCGGCAAGCTTGAGGCACATCGAAAGGGATCCTCCGGGACCTAAGCATGCCAGCGTCGGAGGCCGAGGCGGTTGCCGCCGGCGAATTTCGCCGCCGGCGGGGCCCGATCCGGCGCCGCGAGGCCCGCCGGGCAGGTCGCGCGGCCGGGCGCGACACAGTTATGCGAACATACCGGACCGGAACGGGCGATCGACGGCCCTTCCTGACAGAGTAGCGCGGTGACAGCGAAAACCAGCCGGGCTCCGCTCACGCACCTCGAGCGGCTCGAGGCCGAGAGCATCCACATCCTGCGCGAGGTGGTCGCCGAGTGCGACCACCCGGTGATGCTCTATTCGATCGGCAAGGACAGCTCGGTGATGCTGCACCTCGCCGTCAAGGCCTTCCACCCCGCCGCGCCGCCGTTCCCGCTGCTGCATGTGGACACCACCTGGAAGTTCCGGGCGATGTACGAGTTCCGTGACCAGGCGGCGAAGCGGGCCGGCATGGACCTGCTGGTGCACGTCAACCGCGACGGTCTCGCGCAGGGCATCGGCCCGGTCACCCACGGCTCGCAGGTGCACACCGACGTCATGAAGACGCAAGCGCTCAAGCAGGCGCTCGACCGCTTCGGCTTCGACGCCGCCTTCGGCGGTGCGCGGCGCGACGAGGAGAAGAGTCGCGCCAAGGAGCGCATCTTCTCGTTCCGTTCATCCGCGCACCGCTGGGACCCGAAACGCCAGCGCCCAGAGCTCTGGTCGCTCTACAACGCCCGCAAGCTGAAGGGTGAGAGCATCCGCGTATTTCCGCTCTCGAACTGGACCGAGCTCGACGTCTGGCAGTACATCCACCAGCAGCGAATCCCGGTCGTGCCGCTTTACTTCGCCGCGCAGCGACCCGTGGTCGAGCGCGACGGCCTGCTGCTGATGGTCGACGACGAGCGCTTGCCGTTGCGCGAGGGCGAACACCCGGCGAGCCGGCGCGTGCGCTTTCGCACGCTCGGCTGCTATCCGCTGACCGGGGCGATCGAAAGCAACGCGGCGACGGTACCGGAGATCATCGAGGAAATGCTGATTGCGCGCACCTCGGAGCGTCAGGGCCGGCTCATCGACCTGGACCCGCAGGCGTCGATGGAGCAGAAGAAACAGGACGGCTATTTCTAGCCGCCCCCGCACGATGCCCATTCCTTCCTCCGCCGCGCGCACCGACTTCGACGCCTATCTCGAGGCCCTCGGCCGCAAGGATCTCCTGCGCTTCATCACCTGCGGCTCAGTCGACGACGGCAAGTCGACGCTGATCGGCCGGCTGCTGTACGAGTCGAAGATGATCTACGAGGACCAGCTCGCGGCGCTGGCGCTCGATTCGAAGCGCGTCGGCACGCGCGGCGGCGAGCTCGACTTCGCGCTGCTGGTCGACGGCCTCGCCGCCGAGCGCGAGCAGGGCATCACGATCGACGTCGCCTACCGCTTCTTCTCGACCGAGCGGCGCAAGTTCATCGTCGCCGACACGCCCGGCCACGAGCAGTACACGCGTAATATGGTCACCGGCGCCTCGACTGCCGAGCTCGCCGTGATCCTGGTCGACGCGCGCAAGGGGATCCTGACGCAGACGCGCCGCCACAGCTACGTCGCCGCGCTGCTCGGCATCCGCCGCGCGGTGCTCGCGGTCAACAAGATGGATCTGGTCGGCTACGATCCGGCGGTGTTCGCCGCGATCGAGCGGGACTACCGGGCGTTCGCAGCGCGTATCGGCCTCGGCGAGGTCGTGGCGATCCCGCTGTCGGCCGTCGACGGCGACAACTTGGTCGACCGCGCGGCGTCGATGCCCTGGTACCGGGGACCGACCCTGCTACGACACCTCGAGGACGTCGAGATCGGCGGCGACGACCGGGCGGCGCCGTTTCGCATGCCGGTGCAGTGGGTCAACCGCCCGCACCAGGACTTCCGCGGCTTTGCCGGTCAGATCGCGAGCGGCACGGTGCGCGCGGGCGATGCGGTGCGGGTGCTGCCGTCGGGGCGCGACAGCCGCGTCGCGCGGATCGTGACCGGCGACGGAGACCGCGACGAGGCTATCGCCGGTGAGTCCGTGACGCTGACGCTCGCCCACGAGGTCGATGTCAGCCGCGGCGACGTGCTGGTGGCCTGCGGAGCGCCGCTCGAGGTCGCCAACCAATTCGAGGCCACCGTCGTGTGGATGCACGAAGAGCCGCTGCTGCAGGGCCGGCAGTACCTGCTCAAGATCGGTGCGCGGACCGTGTCGGCGACCGTCGCGCCGGTCAAGTACAAGGTCAACGTCAATACGCTCGACGAGGTGCCCGCCGAGCGCCTCGAGCTCAACGACATCGGTGTCTGCGAGCTCGGCTTCGACCAGCCGGTGCCGTTCGCGCCTTATGCCGAGAACCGCACGCTCGGCGCGTTCATCCTGATCGACCGGCTGACGAGCAACACCGTCGGCGCGGGCCTGCTGCACTTCGCCCTGCGCCGCTCGCAGAACATCCACTGGCAGGCGCTCGACGTCGACCGGCGAGTGCGCGCCGCGCAAAAGCGCCAGCGCGGCTGCGTGCTGTGGCTCACCGGACTCTCCGGCGCCGGCAAGTCGACGATCGCGAACCTGGTCGACAAGCGCCTCGTCGCGCTCGGTCGCCACACCTACCTGCTCGACGGCGATAACGTCCGCCACGGGCTCAACAAAGACCTCGGCTTCACGGCCCAGGACCGCGTCGAGAACATCCGTCGCGTCGCCGAGGTGGCGCGCCTGATGGCGGATGCCGGGCTCATCACGCTCGTGTCGTTCATCTCTCCGTTCCGCTCCGAGCGGCGCATGGCCCGCGACCTGATGCCGCCAGGAGACTTCTTCGAGGTCTACGTCGACGCGCCGCTCGCGGTTGCCGAGTCGCGCGATCCGAAGGGCCTCTACCGCAAAGCGCGGCGCGGCGAGCTCGCGAATTTCACCGGCATCGACTCGCCCTACGAGCAGCCGGAGGCACCGGAAATCGTGATCGACACGACCGCTCTGTCCCCGGCCGAGGCGGCCGAGCGGATCGTCGCCCACCTCGAGCAGGCGGGCGTTCTGGCCGCGTCGCCGGCCGACCGGACGCCCTGAGTCAGGCGGTACTGGACGGCCTCGACGCATGAACGCCGTTCATGCGTGCACTGCAAGAAGTTCGTTTGTCGGCCCGCGGTCGATTCCCTAGAGTCGTTTGCACGGGAGGAGCGCGCGGCGCGACCCGGCAGAACCCCCTCGGGGCGAACCACGGTTCGCCCTTTTTTTTGCTTTTTGGTCGACCGGCCGGTCCCGGCCTTGGCCTCAGCGCGGTCGGGCGGTGCGCGTCAGCGGCCGGCCCGGGTGCTGCCCGGTGACCTTGCCGGCATCGATCACCCATTCGCCTGCCACCATGACCGACGGGATGCCGAGTGGCGGCGCCTCCGGGTGCTCAATCGTCGCCTGATCGATCACGGCCGCCGCGTCGAACACGACGAGATCCGCCACCCGCCCCTTGGCGATGCGGCCGCGGTCCCGGAGCCCCAGCTGATGGGCAGGGAGCCCGGTCATCTTGTGGATCGCCGCCTCGAGCGGCAGCACGTGCTGCTCGCGCACATAGCGGCCGAGGATGCGCGGGAAGGTACCCGCGCCTCGCGGGTGTGCGCCGTGCAGGTTGCCGTCGCTGCAGAACATGATCGTCGGCTCGGCGAT
Organism: Pseudomonadota bacterium; assembly: GCA_025355105.1. GTDB lineage: Bacteria > Pseudomonadota > Gammaproteobacteria > Steroidobacterales > Steroidobacteraceae > CAIKZZ01. The sequence continues at coordinate 6,421 of JANYAE010000052.1, forward strand.
GAACCAGCGCACGTCGTCCTCGCTCATCGACGTGACGATGACGCCCTCCATCGGCTGGCCCGAGTCCACCTCGGCACTCGTCGCCCGGACGACGCGCATGTAGGCCTCGATCGGCGTGATGCCCCACGCGGTCGCGATCTCCGCGAGATTCCTGCCGGCCATCGCCGGCTCCGGCACGTACTGGACGAGGCGGATCGCCGCGGCGCCGCCGTTGTCCGCGATCGCCTGCGCGACCTTCGCGGCGTTGTAGTAGTCGCGGTCCGGCACGATCACCCGGATCGTCGAATACCAGTAGGTGTAGGGATAGACGTCGGCCTGCAGGTCAACGCGGCCGCGCTTCGCGGCCGCGAAGTACTCGGGCATGCGCTTCGCGGCGAGGTGCCAGACGCCGGTCGCGCCGAGCTTGATGTGCGTGATTTCGACGGGCAGGCGCCCCTCGCGGCCGATGCGCAGGATTTCGTCGAACGAATCGAACACGCGGTCCGCTTCGTCACGCACGTGGCTGATGTAGAAGCCGCCGGCGACGCCGGCGACCCTCGACAGCTCGACGACCTCCTCGGTGGTCGCGAAGTGAGCCTGCTCGTACTCAAGGCCGGTCGACAGCCCGAAGGCGCCGGCTGCGAGCTCTTGCGCCAGCAGCTTCTTCATCGCCCCGAGCTCGGCGGGCGTGGAGGGACGGTACAGGTCCTTGCCCATGACCTGCATACGCAGGCTCGCGTGCCCGACCATGCTGGCGACGTTGATCGCGGTCGGCGTCGCGGTCAGGCGCGCGTTGAAGTCGCGCAACGGGTAGTTCGATTGACCGTCCTGACCCACGACGATCGTCGTCACGCCCTGGCGCGAGACCGTCGCGGCGTCGAGATCCTCCAGCAGGCCGCGATCGGCGTGGCTGTGCATGTCGATGAAGCCGGGGGCGAGGCTGAGCCCGTGCTCGTCACGGACCGCTTCCCCCGGCGTGGGCCGCAAGTGTGCGGCGACGGCCGCGATGCGCTGGCCGTGGATCCGGACGTCCGCGCTGAACGGCGCCCGACCCGTGCCGTCGTAGACGGTGAGGTTTTGCAGCAGCACGTCGGCACGGCAACACGGGCTGCCGAGCAACAGTGTCGCTGCGGCGATGACTGACGGTCCGGCGCGCATCGTCTTCCCCTGCAGGTCGCGGTGCCGCGACTGTAGCGCCTCTGCCGGAGGAACTGAACCGCGCGGCCCGTGTGGGCCGCGCGCCTCCTGGCCGGCGCTGCGGGCTACGAGCGTGCGCCGCCGCCCAGCGACGCGAGATAGGCGTCGAACTGGTCCATCGTGCCGCCCCAGCCCTGCTGCATGCCGGCATGGCTCGCGGCGAACAGGCGGCGTTCGGCCTCGGTCGCGTTGTGTGGACTCCAGCTCAGGACCACGGTGGTGCCACGGCCGATGCCGGCGTGCTCGTCGAAGGTCATCGTCGACAGCGTCTCGAGCGGCCACTCCGGCGCCAATGGGTGGCGGGTGATGCCGGCCTGCTCGTCGGAGAAGGAGACGACCACGACCAGTCGCTGCGGTGGGCTGATCTCGCGGAACACCCATTTGCCCCACATCAGCTTGCCGTCCGGCGGCTGCATGCCATACAGGAACGTGCCGCCAGGGCGCAGATCGAGCGTGGCGTGCGCGATCGCCGTGCCCTGCGGCCCCATCCAGCGCAGCAGCTGCTCGCGTTGCGTCCATGCCTCCCAGACGAGCTGTCGCGGCGCGCGAAACACCCGCGTGATGACAAACGGGGCGTCCGCGGCGCCGACGGTGCCTGCCACGTGCTCCGCCAGCCGTTCGAAGGTCTGCTTGCCGCCCTCGATGGCGCCGTACTCGCGGACTACGAACTCGAGCGCCGACTTGCTCGGGAAGATGCTGCGCATCGTCACGCGCGTCCGCTGCGGCGCGCCTGCCTCGGGTTCGAAGGTCACCAGCACCTCGAAATTGACGGGCTCGGTATCCTCGCCGCCGCCGTGCCGGTAGCGCAGCCGTGCCGGCTCCGCGACCTCGAGGTAGATGATCTGGTTCTCGTACTCGCGCCCGTCCGGCCCGATCATCACGAAGCGCCAGTCGCCGCCGGCCTTCACGTCCATGCGCTTGGTGCGCGTCGTGAAGCCGCGCGGCCCCCACCAGTTGACGATCTGCCCGGAATCGGTGAACGCGCGCCAGAGGAGTTCGCGCGGCGCCTCGAACACTCGACTGAGCACGATCTCGAGGTCGGTCGTCGTCACGGTACTAGCGGCGGCCATGGGCCTGTTTCCTGCGCCGTTGCGGTTGCGTCTGAAGTTGCTGGAGATACTCGTCGAGGCGATCGAAGCGTTCCTCCCAGAAGCGGCGGTAGTGCTCGATCCACTCGGCGGCATCGCGAAGCGGCGTCGCGTTCAGCTGGCACGGACGCCACTGCGCCGAGCGGCTGCGGGTGATCAGCCCGGCGCGCTCGAGCACTTTGAGGTGCTTGGTGATCGCCGGGGCACTGATCTCGAACGGCTGGGCGAGCTCCTTGACCGATGTCTCGCCCTTCGCGAGCCGCGCCAGGATGGCGCGTCGGGTCGGGTCGGACAGCGCCGCGAAAGTGGCGTCGAGCTGCTGCGGGGACATGCGCTGGCGCCCTCGTAATTAACCGTTAGGTAAATTACGGCAACGACTGGCCGATCGTCAAGCCGCGATGCAGCGGCGGCAGGGTGGCGCCGATTTGCGATACTGAGCGGCGTGACGACGCACACCCTGTTTCCGACCATCGTCTACGCCGCTGCGCTCCAGCCGCGCGGCGCAAAGGCGTTCAACGCCCAACTGCTGCGCGAGATCCGTCAGCTGCGTGCCGACGACGCTGCAGGCCGGCGCTGGTCGGAGCGGAACTATCCCGGTGGCTACACGTCCTACGGCTCGGCGAGCCGGATGCACCTCGCGTCACCGACGTTCGCGGCGCTCGAACGCCTGCTCGCGCGGCACGTTCGCGCCTACAGCCGCGCGCTCGGCCTCGACCTCACCGGTCGCAAGCTGTCGATGACGGACTGTTGGGCGAACATCATGCCGTTCCACGTCGCGCATGGCCTGCACCTGCACCCGCTGTCGACGATCAGCGGTACCTACTACGTGCGCACGCCGGCCGGTTCTCCCGGGATCAAGCTTGAGGACCCGCGCCTCGACCGGATGATGGCGGCACCGCCGCGCCGGGAGCGAGGTCGCAACGACCACCGACCGTGGGTGGTATTGCCGGCGACGGCCGGACGCGTTGTGTTGTTCGAGAGCTGGCTGCGCCACGAGGTGCCGCCAAACCTGGTCCGTACCGACCGGATCAGCGTCAGCTTCAACTACAGCTGGTTCTAGGCGACGTCGAGCTCTACCAGCAGCCGCCGGACGAGTTCGCGCGCGCTGCCGCCGCGGCAGCGGTCGTAGTGCGCGCCAGCCCACAGCGACTGGAACTCGCCGTCATCGCGCTCGATCGCCGACTTGCGCAGCGTCGTCGTCAGGGTGTTCTGCAGCGGGAAGGCGAGCACCTCGGCGCCAACCATGCGCTCGATGAACGTGTTGCGGATGCCGCGCGCGTGCCGGCCGGAAAACGCCCGCGTCAGCGTCGTGCCGCGGCCGCCCTGCTCCAGCAGGTAACGCTTGTGGGCGGCGCTCGCGCCGCTCTCGGTGGTGGCGAGAAACGCTGTTCCGAGTTGCGCCGCCTCGGCGCCGGCGTCCAGCACCGAGCGGATGTCGGCGCCGCCCATCAGTCCGCCGGCGGCCACCAGCGGCAGGTCGGTGACCTTCGCGAGCGCGCGCACCAGCTCCCGCACCGGTAGCCAGTCGCCCGGCTCGCCCGGCGCGAACACGCCGCAGTGACCGCCGGCCTCCATTCCCTGGGCGACGATGAAGTCGGCATGCGCCGCCGCAATCGCGCGGCCCTCGCTGACTCGAGTCGCGGTCACGCCGACGCTGATTTGGAGCGAGTGCGCCCGCTCGATGACGCCGGGCGGCGGCAGGCCGAAATGGAAGGTCAGCACTTCCGGCCGTAGCCTCCAGACCGGCTCGAGTTGCGCCCCGAGATCGGGGAAGAACGGCGGAATCGGCGCCGTGTACTCGAGGTCCTGGAGCCCCGGCAGCGCTGCGAGAGCCGCGCTCGCGCGGCGCGTCTCCTCGTGATCCGGGGGCGTCACCGGCCGGAAGACGAAGAAGTTGGCGTTCAGCGGCCCGGCGGTGAGCGCGCGCGTGGCGGTGAGGTCCGCCGCGATGCGTTCGGCGCTCGCGTACGCGAAGCCCAGGCCGGCGAGCCCGCCGGCGTTCGCGACCGCCGCCGCCAGCGCCGGCGTGCTCGGGCCTCCCGCCATCGGGGCCAGGACAATCGGGCAGGCGAGCGTCGGGAAGCTCACGGCCAGGGCACTCCGGACCCGGACGATACGTCCTATATACGGCGACTCCGGCGCGGCGTCGAGGCTCGCCGCCCGGACGCCGCTCAGCGCGGCGTGCGCGCCTTGCCGGCTTCCGCCTCGAGCGCCTCCCAGCGCTCCAGCTTCTGCATCAGCAGCTGCTCGATCGCGGCGACGCGCTGGCCGTCCGCGGCGATCTGCGCGGGCCCGGTGCGCCCGTACTCGGGCGCGGCCATCCGCTCGCCGAGGGCCCGCTGCTCCTGTTCAAGTGACTCGATCTCCGCTGGCAGTGCGTCAAGCTCCCGCTGGCTCTTATACGAGAGCCGCCCGCGGCCGCGCGCCGCGCCCGTTGCCGCCGAGCTGGTCTTGGCAGCCGGCGGCGCGGTCGCCGGCACCGGCCGTTGCGTGAGCCAGTCGCTGTAGCCACCGACGTATTCCTTCCAACGGCCGTCGCCAAGCGGCGCGATCGTCTGCGTCACGACGTTGTCGACGAAGGCGCGATCGTGGCTGACGAGCAGCACTGTGCCGCGAAAATCCTGGATCGCCTGCTCGAGCAGCTCCAGCGATTCGATGTCCAGGTCGTTGGTCGGCTCGTCGAGCACGATCAGGTTCGCCGGCCGGGCGAACAGCCGCGCCAGCAGCAGGCGATTGCGTTCCCCGCCGGACAGTGCGCGCACCGGGCTGCCGGCGCGCTGCGGCGAGAACAGGAAGTCGGCGAGGTAGCTCGTGACGTGCTTGCGCTCACCGTTGATCTCGACCCAGTCCGAGCCCGGGCTGATGGTGTCGGCGACGCTGCGGTCGAGGTCGAGCTGCTCGCGCATCTGGTCGTAGTACGCCACCTGGACGTTGGTGCCGGTACGGACCACGCCCGCGTCCGGCGCGAGCTCGCCGAGGATCATCTTGATCAGGGTCGACTTGCCGGCGCCGTTCGGCCCGAGCAGGCCGATTCGGTCGCCGCGCATAATCGTCAGCGACAGATCGCCGACCACGCGCCGCTCGCCGAAGCGCTTGCTGACGTTCTTGAGCTCGGCGACGAGCTTGCCGGAGCGCTCTCGTGAGTCGATCGCGAGCTTGAGGCTGCCAACCCGCTCGCGCCGTGCGGCGCGCTCGACGCGCAGAGCCTCCAGTCGCCGCACCCGGCCCTCGTCGCGGGTGCGGCGCGCCTCGATGCCGCGTCGGATCCACACTTCTTCCTGGGCCCAAAACTTGTCGAACTTGCGGTTCGCGACCGCCTCGGCGGCCAGTTCGTCGTTCTTGCGGGCCGTATAGGCGGAGAAGTTGCCGGGGTAGGAGCGCAGGTAGCCACGGTCGAGCTCGACGATGCGTGTCGCAACGCGGTCGAGGAAGTAGCGGTCGTGGGTGACGAACACCGCGCTCGGACCGCTCAGCAGCAGATCCTCGAGCAGGCGAATGCCGTCGACGTCGAGGTGGTTGGTCGGTTCGTCGAGCAGCAGCAGCTCCGGCTCGAGGGCGAGCGCGAGGGCGAGCGCGCCGCGCTTGCGCTCGCCGCCGGAAGCGCGCTCCGGCGCGACCGATGCTGCCAGACCGAAGCGGTCGAGGAATTCGGTGAGCCGCGCCTCGGTACGCCAGCGGGCGCGCTCGTCGTGATGCGACTCGAAATCGCCGCGCAACCGCAGGCTGTCGAGCAGCGTGTCGGCGGCCGGCAGTACCGGCTCCTGCTCGACGACCGTGACCTGCAGGCCCGCCTTCCACTGCAGCTCGCCCTCGTCGAGCGGAGTGCGCCGCGCGAGCACGCCGAGCAGCGAGGACTTGCCGGTGCCGTTGCGGCCGATCAGCCCGATGCGCTCGCCGTCCGTGATCGTGAGGCTGGCACGGTCCAGCAACGGCGTCATGCCGTACGCGAGCTGTCCGTCGATGAGGCTGGCTAGGGTCATGCGGGTGGCGGCCGGGCGTGCGGTTCAGCGGCCGGCGGGCGCCGTGTCCGCGGCAGCAATTGGCAGGAACAGTGCGCTCGGCCGCCGCGCGTCGTGGTACAGGTGGATCGTGACGGTGCGCGCGTCGCCGGCCGACTCGTCGGCGACGACGCCGCCGGCGTTGTAGTTCTTCTCGTCGCCGATCGAGTTGGCCGCCGACAGCACGAGCGCGATCCGGCTGCCGCGCGCCACCAGACGCGAGGCGAACGTGAAGCGGTTGAATTCGTAGCGCAGCGGCTCGCGCGTCCGGACGAGATGCTCGGTGCGGGCGCTGTCGCGATAGCGCGCGCGCAGCATGTCGGTGCTGAGCGGTACGATGCGACCGTCCAGCCCGACCTCGGCCACCGATACGACGAAATCCGTGTCCGGCTGGTCGATGGCGATGTACGCGACGAAGCGGAAGAAGCCGCTGAGTTCCGTGTCGGACTCGAACGGCGCCGACAGGTAGACGAGTTTCGACGGGTTGGCGTGGAATGCGCGCTGGTCGAGGAGCGAGTCGTCGGGGTCGTTCGCCTCGACCGCGGCGAGGCCGATGTCACGAGGCTCGTAGACATAGCGGTCCGGCGCCGCGTGCCCCGGCCGTCCCGGCCGCAGCGCGCCGGCCGAAAACAGTTCGCGCGCGCCATCGCCCGAAGAGTCGAGGAAATATGGCCGTGAGTCGCCAGTCACGCCCTCCAGACTGTCGGCGTAGCGCCAGCGCTCGGCGCCGCTGACGTAGTAGGCGACGGCCTGCTTCAGGAACTCAGGCCGCGGTCCGCCCTGCATCGCGAATCGGTACCAGTCGAGGTGCAGCTGCGGCAGGTCGACGAGGCTCGCCGGACCGAACTTGAGGCCGCCGAATTCCGCCTTGGGCGTCCGCGTGCCGGCGTGATCCCACGGGCCGATGACCAGGAGGTGCCGGGCGCGCGCGGCAGGGGAGGCCGCCTGCATGTAGCGCTGGTAGTGAGCGAGTGCGCCGGGCTGGTCGCCATCGTACATGCCGGTGATCGTCAGGATCGGGATCGTGAGCCGGGCATAGTCCTCGGCGGTCGGGTTGTAGCTGTCCCAGTACGCGTCGGCGGCGGGATGCGAGATCCATTCCTGGAACACCGGCGAGGGGTTCCCCACGATGCGGTCGAGCTGACGGAACGGCGCGCCGGACTCGTACCAGCGGCGGAACGCGGCCGTCCAGAACGCCGGGTCGCCGAAGATCGCCAGCTGCGAGGCGTGACCGCTCGTGAAGGTCAGCCACTGCATGTCGTAGGACGCAAACATCGAGTTGCGCGACGGGAAATCGACCGCCGCGGCGGGCGAGGCCACCGGCACGATCGTCGCGAGGTGCGGTGGCAGCTCCTTCGCGGTCGCCCACTGGTCGTAACCGGCGTACGACCCGCCCCACATCGTGACCTGACCGTTGCAGTAAGGCTGCCTCGCGAGCCACTCGACCACGTCGTAACCGTCCTTCGCCTCCTGGATCAGCGGACGGAACACGCCCTCGGAATTGCCTCGGCCGCGGACGTCGACGGTCAGGAACGGGTAGCCGTGTGCGGCGAAGTACATGCCGCGATCGTGGTACGACTGTCCGATGTAGGGCGTCAGCGTGAAGATGCACGGTTGCGGCGCGGCGGCGTTCGCGGGCCGGTAGATGGTGGCGCTGAGCCGCACGCCGTCGCGCAGCGGAATCTTGACGTCCCACTCGAACTGCACCTTGGCGGCATCGGCGAGCGCCGCAGGTTCGGTGGCCAGCGCCGGCGCCGCGAGCGCGGCGAGCAGCGTGACGAGCGTGGCCCACAACGGGATCTTGGGCATCGGCTTCATGGGACTCCCGGATGAACGGCTGGGGGATGACGACGCCGGCGTGCCGCCCCGGTCGGGGGCGACGTCGTGCGCGCCACGCTATCACGTTACGGCGGGCCGCCGCATGACGTCAGGGGCCGGCGTAACGCCGCGTTTCGCCGACCTCGAGCACCTGGAAGCGCTGCTCCGTGACGCCGTGGCGGTCGCGCGCGGCGGCGAGTTCGAGGACTGGCGCGTCGATCGCCTCGTCGGTCAGCTGGAAGCAGCCAAAGTGCGTCGCGATGCTGGTCCGCGCGCCGAGATCGACGTGCGCGCGTACCGCGTCGTCGGGATCCATGTGCTGCTCCTGCATGAACCAGCGCGGCGCGTACGCGCCGATCGGCAGTAGCGCGATGTTGACTTCGCCGTACCGGCGGCGGATGTCGGCGAAGTGCGGGCCATAGCCGGTATCGCCCGCGAAGTAGAGCCGTGTCGCGCCGTGGCGTAGCACGAAGCCGCCCCACAGAGTGCGGTTGCGGCCGCGAAGGCCGCGCCCCGACCAGTGCCGCGCGGGCGTGAAGGTGACGGCCGCGCCAGCGGCAGGCGTTGTCTGCCACCAGTCGAGCTCGACGACGTCGCCGATGCCGTGCTCGCGTAGGAAGGCCGCGTTGCCGAGCCCGGTCACGACGCACGGACGGTGCGTCGCCGCGAGCTGACGCAGCGTCGCCAGATCAAGATGATCGTAGTGGTTGTGGCTGAGCAGCACGAGCTGGATCGGCGGCAAGGAATCGAAGGCGATCCCCGGCGCGCGGACGCGGCGCGGGCCGGCGAAACGAAACGGACTGGCGCGTTCGGAGTAGACCGGGTCGGTCAGCACATTCAGCCCCGCGAACTGCACGAGGAAGGTGATGTGGTTGACGAAGCTCAGCGCAACCTCGCCGCCGGCGAGCGACGCCGGCAGCGCCGGGGTCGCGACGTTCTCGACCCAGCGCGGCCAGGTCTTCGGCCGGCGCGTACGCTGCCAGCGCCAGAACTCGCCGAAGGACTTGCCGGCGCCGCCGACCGCATTGCGGAACACGCGGCCGTCAAAGTGATCGGAACGCGGACCCTGATGTCCGGGACCGCCGATCATCGACCGCCGCGCGGCGTAGAGGCCGGTGACGAGCTCGCCGAGTGGACGCAGCAGGGTCCTCAACGCTGTGCACCGCGTTGCGCGCGCGGCTTCGGCGCTGTCGCGAGCGCGTAACTGATGCGCACGCGGGCGCGGATCCGGCGCCAGTCGATCGCCGCGAGCTGCACGCACAGGGCGGTGCGGCGCGGATCGTAGGGCGCCTCGAACCAGCCAGCCGTCGCGAGCAGTCCCGCGCGCTCCGCCACCGGGACCAGGAGCCAGAGGCAGTCGGCGTCGTGGTAGCGATCGAGCACCGCAAACGCCTTGTCGCGCACGCGAAACGCCGGATGGCCAAAGGACAGGCGCTCCTCGAGCCGATCCCAGCCGTTGGTGAGCGCGCGCAGGCGCGCGAGCGCGGCCTTCGCCTGGGGGCTCAACGGGCGCGGGGCCTTCGTCATCGGTGCCTCAGGCGCCCGGCAGCTGGCCGAGATAGCCGAGCACGACGTCGATCGTATCGACGACACCGTGGACGGCGATCGGCACCGCGAGATTGCGGTCACAGCCGAGATAGGCAGCGCCGAGGATCAACCCGCCGATCCCCTCGATCACGACGCCGGATGGCCCCTGGTGGAAGTGCGCGAGCCCGAACAGCAGGCTCGTGGCCACGAGCGCGATCGTGTATGGCGCACGCCAGCGCCCGATCAGGCCCGCCAGGCGGTTGAACACGTAGCCGCGCCAGACGAGTTCCTCGCCGAACGCCGCGAGCAGCCAGACGAGCAGTAGGTAGAGCGCGGCCTTCGGCAGGTTGCCGGCCAGGCTGGTGAAGGCCTGCAGGTCCGGCTCGGCGCCGAAGGCGCGAACGACGAGCGGCTGGGTGATCGTCAACTGGAACGTCTCGAGCGCGATACCGCCCATGACGCCGAGGTACGCCAGCCGCCGTAGGCCCGGACCGCGTCGAAGTCCCACGTCCCGCCAGCGGGCGCCGCGCAGCCGCAGCGACACCCAGCCGATCAGCAGCAGCAACGGCGTCTTGCTGACCGGGACGCGATGCAGGGCGTCGAGGCCGAACACCAGCGCAATCGCGACGCTCTCCGCGGCGAGCAGCGGCCAGGGCCCGCGCTCCTGGCCGGCAGGCGTCAGCACCACGCTGCCGTCGGCCACCGTCACGCTAGTCCTGTGCGCTGGCGCCGACCGCCACCCAGGCGAGATCCGAGTGCGACACCGACTCGGGCTTAAACGCGCGGGCTGCCGCGGTCATTCGCGTCAGTGCCTCGCCGATCGGCATGGCTGCCTTGGCCTCGCCCGGCTTCTGCTTGACGAAGCGAACCGGGTTGAGGCGCGCGACCACGTAGTTGCGCAGGTAAGGCGACTTGAAGCCGCGCTCCTGCAGCTCGGCGATGATGCGCTTGACCTGCGTGTCGATCGCCGTCAGGCGGTTCGCGTAGCCCTCGCGCTCGCGCAGGCTCGCCGCGAGCGTGCGCTCGCTGAAACGGTCCACCTTGCGCAGCACCGAGCTGTAGGCGCCGCCGCCGAAGCGCGGCGAGGCGTCGTAGACGATACCGAGCGTCAGCAGCTCCGCGGCCTCGAACTGGTCGCGGTAGTCGATCTCCTTGGAGCGCGGCTCGCGCTTGGCGAGCGCGCGCGCCATGCGGACCACCTCGAGGCTGCGGTCCTTGAGGTTGTGCGCCTTCTCGGTGTTGAGCGCGAGGATGCGGTAGGCGAGCGCCTCGTCCGGCGAGATCAGCGCCGTGATCTGCTTGAGGCCGAGCAGCTTGGCGGCGGCGAGCCGATGCCGGCCGTTCGGCGTCCAGAACCGCCCGTCGTGCCCCTGCACGACGATCAGCGGGTCGAGGAAGGCCTTCGCCTCGTCGATCTTGCTGGCGAGGCGCTTGGTGTGGGTAGGCGACAGGTCGCGCTGGAACGGCGTCGGCTGCACCGCGGCGAGCGGCAGCGTTGCGAGCACGAGCGCTCGGCCGCCGAGCGGATCGCGGTACGCACCGAGCACCGCGCCGCTGGCCTCCCGGATCAACGCGACGAGTGGTTCGACCTCGGCGTGCGCGAGATCGAGAGCGATGTCCGCGGCGGCGAGGCCGCGCGGCGTCTTTGCCGGGATCAGCCGCCGCCGCGAGGCCGACGCCTTGCGGGTTTTCGAAGCCGGCGACGCCGGCCGCTTGGTGGTCTTGTTGCGCTTGGCCACGAGCGTGACTCCTCTGCGATGCTTGCCGCGCTTGCGGGGATGCCGATCCTAGCGCGTCCGCGCGTCCGCGCGGTCGCGCGTGACGCCTGCCGTTCAGGGCACCCGCGTCGACTGGTACGCGACCAGCACCCAGCCGCCGTGCCGGCGCGCGTAGGTGGCGGTGTAGTGCAGCGTGAATGCGAGCGCGTGTCCCTGCGACTCCACCTCGAGGTTCGAGGTGCCGCTGACGACGCCGGCGCAGCCGTAGCTGCGGGCGGCGATCGCGACGACGGTCACGGTCCGATAGCGCCTGACGCCATTCTGCAGGTCGGCGATGAACTCTTGCTTGCTCTGCACTTGACCTGTCGAGTGACCATAGCTGAGCTCGTCGCCAAGCGTGCGTTCGAGGGCGGCGTAGTCCTGCGTTACGGTCGCCTGGGTCCGGGCGGCGTCCGCCGCGAGTAGCTCGCGCTCGGCGCTGCCGCCCGCAGTGGCGCTGGCGCTTGCGGCGCTGAGCAGCAGCGTGATCCAGAACGAACGGGCGAGTGTCATGGCGTTCTCCGGCAAGCGAGGCCGCAGCGCAGCATCGCTGGCGCCGCGTCGCGGCGCAGCCTCGATGCCCGGCTGCCGACGGACGATAGTGGCGGCCGCCCGCGCTTACAACTGTCCGGTGATCGAACCGTCCCGCCTGCGCCCGGGCGTGCGACCGGCAGGGTAAGATCGCTGCATGAGCGGCCATGACCCTCACGACCACGACGACCACGACGACCACAGCGAGCTGGGCGACATGGACGTGCGGGTGCGCGCGCTGGAGTCGATCCTGGCCGCCAAGGGCTACGTGGACCCGGCGGCACTTGACGTCCTGATCGACACGTACCAGACCCGCGTCGGGCCCCGCAACGGCGCGCGCGTCGTGGCGCGGGCCTGGACGGACCCGGACTTCCGGGCTTGGCTGCTCGAGGACGCGACGGCCGCAATCACCTCGCTCGGCTTCGTCGGTCGGCAGGGCGAGCACATGGTCGCGGTGGAGAACACAGCCGCGCGCCACAACATCGTGGTCTGCACGCTCTGCAGCTGCTACCCGTGGCCGGTGCTCGGCCTGCCGCCGGTCTGGTACAAGAGCGCGCCGTACCGGGCGCGCGTCGTGCGCGATCCGCGCGGGGTGCTGGCAGAATTCGGCCTCAGCTTGCCGGCGACGACCGAGATCCGCGTCTGGGACTCTACCGCCGAGGTCCGCTATCTCGTCATCCCGCGGCGTCCGCCGGGCAGCGCGGCGCTCGGCGCGGAGGCGCTCGCCGAGCTCGTGACGCGCGACTCGATGATTGGTACCGGGCTCGCGCGTGCGCCGGGCGCGCCGACGTGAACTACCGCTCGCACGCGGATCTCGGCGGCCGAGAGCTCCGTGAGCGCGTCGTGCCGGAGCCGGAGGGCGACCCATTCCACGCCCGCTGGGAGCAACGCGCGCACGCGATCACGATCGCCATGGGCGCGACCGGCCTCTGGAACATCGATATGTCGCGCGCCGCGCGCGAGACGCTCGCCGACTACGGCACGCTCGACTACTACGGCAAGTGGCTCGCAGGACTCGAACGGCTGCTGTGCGAGCACGGCATCGTCGGCGCGGACGAGATCGCCGCCGGCCGCGCGCTCCGGCCGGGGTGCGTGCTGCCGCGCGTGCTCGCGGCGCGGGACGTCGCATCGACGCTGGCGCGCGGCGCGCCCACCGCGAGGGTGCCCGCGACATCAGCGCGGTTCGCGATCGGCGCGCGAGTGCGCACGCGCCCCGACGCAGCGCCGCATCACACCCGGCTACCGGGCTACGCGCGCGGCAAGTCCGGCCGCATCGAGCGCGTGCTGGGCGCCCACGTGTTCGCCGACACCCATGCGCAGGGACTCGGCGAGCAGCCGCAGTGGCTGTACACCGTGGTCGTCAGCGGCGAGGAGCTGTGGGGCGCAGGCGCTGAGCGCGAGCGACTTGAGGTGTCGATCGACGCTTGGGAACCGTACCTGGAGAGCGGGTGAGCACCTTCGTGCCGCCACTGCCGGGACTGCCGCTCAGTGCCGATGGGCCGGTATTCCGCGAGCCGTGGGAGGCGCATGCCTTCGCCATGGCGCTGGCGCTGCACGAACGCGGGCTCTTCACCTGGACGGAATGGGCGACTGCGCTTGCCGCGGAGATTTCGTCGGCGCAGCGCGCCGGTGACGCCGATCGCGGCGACACCTACTACCATCACTGGCTCGCCGCGCTCGAGCGGCTGGTCGCGGCGAAGGGCGCAAGCACGCCGCGTGAGCTCGAGCGCTACCGGCGAGCGTGGGATCGGGCCGCTGCGCGCGCGCCGCACGGCCAGCCGATCACGCTCGCGCCGCACGACCTCGAGGCCTGAGCCGGGCCGCTAGCGCAGGTGGCCAAGCGGCAGCCGCGTCGAGCGCTTCATCGTCTCGAGCGCGAGGCTCGACTCGACATCGCGCACGCACGGAATCCTGAGCAGCCGCTTGAGCACGATGTCGCTCAGCGACTCGAGGTCGGGCACCAGGACCTGCAGCATGAAGTCGTGCTCGCCGGTCGTCGCGTAGCAGCTGACCACCTCATCGATGGCCTCAAGTGCGCCGCGGAACTGCGCGACGTTCTCGTCAGTGTGGCGCTCGAGCTTCACCTGCACAAAGGCCCGCACCTTGAGGCCGAGCCGAGCCGGATCGATCGCCGCCGCGTAGCCCTGGATGATGCCGGCCTCCTCCAGCTGGTGGATGCGTCGCGCGCAGGGCGTGGCCGACAGGCCGACCCGCTCGGCAAGTTCCACCACCGGGCGACGCCCGTCCTGCTGTAACTCGGCCAGCAGGCGGACGTCGATCGCGTCCAACTTCATTGGTGATAAACCTCGCTAACATGCCAGTTAATAGAGATTACCACTAAGCGTGGCCTAAATGAGGACGAAGTTTGGCTGTTTCCGCTCGGCCGACGCCCCTAGGATGATCCTCAGGGCGCGTCCGCGCCGGAGGGTCCACGAGCGATGAATGCGATCCCGTCGATCGTCAGCCGCCCGGCACCGACCGCAGCCATCAACTGGCGGCAGGTCGTGACGGTGGTGCTTCGCTCGCGGGCGCTCGACGAACTCGAGGAGTCGCGGCTCCTGCCTGCGCGCCAGGTGCTCTATCAGTTCACGGCGCGCGGCCACGACGTCACGCAGGCCCTGCTTGCGCAGTTCCTGGGCGGCGAGCGCGACGGCGTCGCCGTCTACTACCGCTCGCGACCGCTCGCACTTGCGCTCGGCCTCAGCCTCGACGATGCGCTGGCCTCGACGATGATGCGGTCCGGCAGCATGAGCGAGGGTCGCGACATCGGCGTCGTCTTCAACCTGCCGCGCCGCGACGGCGCCTGCGTTCTGCCGGCGTGCGGCGGCGTAGGCGCACAGTACACACCTGCCGTTGGCTGGGCACAGGCGCTGATGTACCGGGCGCGCCAGCTCGGCGACCACGCCGCGGCGGGCAGCATCGCGGTAGTGCACGGCGGCGAGGCGTCGACGGCGACCAACGGCTTCTGGGCGGCGCTCAACATCGCGACCACGCAGCAGCTGCCGATCCTGTTCTACATCGAGGACAACGGCTACGGCATCTCGGTGCATTCCGACCTGCAGACGCCGGGCGGCAATATCGCCGCTAATCTCGGCGCGTTCCGCGGGCTGACGGTGCTCGACGGCGATGGTGCTGATCCGGAGCAGGCGGCGCGCCTGATCGGCGAGGCCGCGAGCCGCGTGCGGCTGCAGCGCCAGCCGGTGTTCCTGCGCCTCACGGTGCCGCGACTGTGCGGGCACTCGGGCCAAGACACGCAGACCTACAAGACCGCGGACGAGATCGCGCACGAGCGGGCGCGGGATCCGCTCAAGGCCTTGCACGAGCTGCTCGTGCCGCGGCTGATGTCGGCCGACGACTGGCTGAGCCTCGAGGCCGAGGCGCGTGCCGAGGTCGAGGCCGCGCTCGTTCGCGTCGAGCGCCGCGCTGGGCCGGATCCGGCCAGCGCGACGCGTTTCGCATTCTCCGAATCCGCCGCCGACGGCACTGCGATGCTGCAGGTTCAGGGCGGCATGCGCGCCGACGGCGTCGCACCGCCCGCAGGCACGCCGACGCCGCGGCCGGACGGCCCCCGCATCAATATGCTGACGGCGATTCGCCGCACGCTCGAGCACGAGCTGGCCGTCAATCCGCGCGTCGTGGTGTTCGGCGAGGACGTCGGCCGCAAGGGCGGCGTGCACGCGGCCACGCTCGGCCTGCAGGACAAGTTCGGCGTCGAGCGCGTGTTCGACACCAGCCTCTCGGAAGAAGGCATCGTCGGCCGCGCGGTCGGCATGGCGCTCGCGGGTCTGGTGCCGGTCCCCGAGATCCAGTTTCGAAAGTACGCCGATCCCGCCGCCGAGCAGCTGAACGACTGCGGCACGATGCGCTGGCGCACCGCCAACCGCTTCGCGGCGCCGATGGTCGTGCGCATGCCCGGTGGCTTCTTCAAGTGCGGCGATCCCTGGCACAGCCAGTCGAACGAGGTGCAGTTCGTGCACGCGATCGGCTGGCGCGTCGCGATGCCATCGAACGCCGAGGACGCCGTGGGACTGCTGCGTTCGGCGTTGCGCGGCAACGACCCGACCATCTTCTTCGAGCATCGCGCGATGCTCGACGGCGCCTGGGCGCGTCGTCCGTACCCAGGCGACCACTTCGAGATCCCGTTCGGCCAAGCTCGCGTATTGCGTCCCGGCGAGAGGCTCAGCGTCGTCAGCTGGGGCGCGATGGTCGAGCGCGCCGAGCAGGCGGTCGCTGCCGCCGGCGTCGACGCGGAGCTCATCGACCTGCGCACGCTGTCGCCGTGGGACCGCGAGACAGTGCTTGCGTCGGTCCGCAAGACGCGGCGCTGCCTGATCGTCCACGAGGACAACATCACCGCGGGCTTCGGCGCCGAGATCGCAGCCGTGCTCGCCAAGGAGGCGTTCTTCGACCTCGACGCGCCGATCGAGCGCATGGCGATGCCCGACGTGCCGAGCCCACACAGCCCGGCGTTGCTCGACGCGGTGGTGCCGAGCGTCGCGCGGCTCGCCGAGGCGATGCGCACGCTGGTAGCGATCTGACCGTGGGTGCCTGGACCGACGTGCGTGCGCCGGACGAGCAGTCCGAGGGGACGCGATCACAGGTGCTGCGCTGGCTGAAGAAGATCGGCGATCCGGTCGCCGCCAACGAGCCGCTGCTCGAGCTCGAAACCGACAAGGTCACGGTAGAGATTTCGTCACCGGTGTCGGGCGTACTGCGCGAGATCGCCAAGCGCGAGCAGGATCCGGTGACGCCGAGCGAGCTGCTCGGCCGCATCGAGGCGCAGGCCGTCGCTGCCGCAGGCGCTGCGAGCGTCGCACCGGCCGTCGTGCCTGCGATCGCCCTGCCCTCACAGCCGCCGCGCTTTCGCGGACTCAGCCCGTCGGTCCGACGGCTGCTCGCCGAGCACCAGCTTGATCCCGCGGCGCTCGCCGGCAGCGGCCTCGGCGGCCGCATCACCGCCAACGACGTACTGCGCCACGCCGGCCACGCGGCACGGGCCCCGGCCGCCCGTTCCGCCGTGCCGAGCGAGGCTTTCGCCGGCCGCCTCATGCCGCACTCGCCGATGCGGCGCCGGATCGCCGAACGTATGGTCGAGAGCCTGCTGCACACGGCACCGCATGTCACCACGGTTTTCGAGGCGGACCTCGGGGCCGTGCTAGCCCACCGTGCGCGCCAGCGTGCCGATTTCGAGCGCCGCGGAGCGCCATTGACGCTGACCGCCTATTTTCTCGCCGCCTGCGTTGACGCCGTGCGGGCAGTGCCGGAGGCGAATGCGCGTTGGACCGATGCGGCGATCGAGCTCCACGAACGGCTCGACGTCGGCGTCGCGACGGCGCTCGGCGAGCGCGGTCTGATCGTGCCGGTCGTGCGCGACGTCGCGTCGCTCGATCTCTTCGAAATCGCGACGCGGCTCGCCGATCTGACGGCCCGAGCGCGAGCTGACCGGCTGACGCCGGCCGACGTGCGCGCCGGAACCTTCACGATCTCGAACCACGGCGTCAGCGGCAGTCTGATCGCGACGCCGATCGTCATCAACCAGCCGCAGTCGGCGATCCTGGGCATCGGCAAGCTCGAGAAGCGCGTCGTCGTCGTAAGCCGCGACGGCGAGGACGTGGTCGCCATTCGCCCGCGCTGCTACGTGACGCTGACCCTCGACCACCGGGTAATGGACGGCGAGCGCGCCAATCGCTTTCTGGGCGCGTTCGTCGCGCGCCTCGAGGCCTGGCCTGCCTGAGCGGCGGCCGCGGCTGCTACTGCGGCGTCTGCTGCCGCTGGTACTCGTGGTGCTTCATCGCGAGGTACGTGGCGCGATCTACCTCATGCAGCTGGCGCGGGTAGCGCTCGGTGGCGGCGTACCAGCGATCGAGGCTCAGCTCGAGGCGCTGCGCCGGTGGTACTGCGAGTGTCGCGAGGTAGGCGTCGATTGCGAGGAAGTAGCGCATTGTATTGCGCTCGACGACGCCACGCATGCCGCCGATGTAGCGCGGCCGCGCGTCGCCGGACACGTCGATCCGCGTGAAACCGACCTTGCCGCTGCCGCTCGTCGCCAGGTAGGCATCCATCGCAAGGCGTGCCTCGAAGCCGAACTGGTACGAGTAGCGCAGGTGCACGAAGGACCGGCCGGGCGCGAGCGCGATGCTCTCGAGCGTGATGCGGTAGGCGGTCGTGCCGAACGGCCCTTTCGGCGAGGCGAGCTCGACGACGACGTAGTCGGCGCCGGCCGCGACCACGCGGCAATCGAGATCGAGGCGGAACGCATCGTTGAGCGGCTGATCGTACTTGCGGCCGATCGCTACCGACAACGCCGGGGCCGTTCCGTGGCTGGCGGGTCGGCAGTATTTGACGTTGAGGTGCAGGATCAGCGCGTCGCACCAGCGCGCCGTGCTCGTCACCATCGTCGCGACCGTGGCCACCGGGTAGTCCACGACCGCCCAGACGTCTCCCTGCAGACCGTGCGGCGACTCCGCCGATTCGAGCAGCAGGCGCTGCTGGAAGGTGCTGTGCTCGAGCCGGTCGGCGAGCGATGCGAACCGGCCGCGCAGTGCGGCGGTCGGGTCGCGGTCCGGGAGCGGCGCACCGGCTGCGCCGACCGCACCGAGCGCGAGCGCGGCGATGCCGAGCAGCGCGACCGACCAGTTGGCGCGCGCCGGGAGGAGCCTCTTCATCAGGCGATCACACCCACGGCAGGCTCGCTCAGCCCGGGTTCGACAGCAGGTGGCGCCCGAGCGCGTGGTAAGCAGGCAGCGAGTTCGGGTCCAGGTTGACGTTGCTCGCGAGCGGGTGCGACGCGAACCGGGCGATCACCATCTCGGCCTTCGGGTCCACGTAGACCGCTTGGCCGTGGATGCCGCGTGCCGTGTATGCGCCGTGCTCGTTGTGGGATACCCACCACTGGTTCCGGTAGCTCCAGCCGGGCAGCGTCGCGTAGCCGGCGCAGGCGAACGCCTCGCGGCTGCCGCCGCGGCGGATATCGGCGACCACGGCTGCCGGCACGACCTGCCGGCCGTTGTACGCGCCGTCGAGCCGCAGCATCTCGCCAAAGCGCGCGAGGTCGCGCAGCCGAAGGTTGAGCGCGACGGCGACCAGCGGCGTGCCGACCGAATCGACCTGCAGGAATGCGTCGTCTTCCATGCCGAGCGCGCTCCAGAGGCGCGCCTGCAGCAGTTCGTGCGGTGATGCGCCGCTGACGCGTGCGAGCAGCCAGCCGACGACGTCGGTATTGATCGAGCGGTAGGTGAAGGCCCGGCCATGCTCGCCGGCCTTGCCGATCGTCGCGAGGTACTCATAGGCGGCGCGGGCGCCGGCGTAGTCGGCGCGACGCGGTACGAGCCCGGTGGCGCGCGCGTAATCCGCAAAGTCGGACGTCGGATCGCCGTAGACCTCGGTGTAGCGCAGGGCCGTCGTCATGTCGAGTACCTGCCCGACCGTTGCGTCGCCGAAGCCGCTGGCCGCGAGCTCGGGAATGTAGTGGCGCACCGGCGCGCCGGCGTCGAGTGCACCCTCGGCGACCAGCGTTGCCGCGAGCACGCCGAAGAACGACTTGGTGACCGAGAAAGCAATATGTGGGCGCTCCGCCGAGAGCGCGCCGAGATACCGCTCGTAGGCGATGCGGCCGCGGTGCAGCACGACGATCCCGTCCGTGTAGTTCGCGGCCAGCGACTCCGCCCACGTGATCTCGGCTGTGGCACGGAGCGGCATCAGGCGCACCGCGTCGAGATCCGACCGCTCGGCGCGCGGCAGCACGCACACCGAGGACGAACCGCGCGCGACGTTCACCGTCGGCACCAGCTCGCGCCAGTGCGAGAAACTCCAGCGCCACATCGGGAAACGCAGGAAGCTGCCGTCGTCGAAGCGGACCTGCTTGTCCAGCGGCGGCGGCGAGCCGCTCATCCAGCCGAGGGTGACGGGATCGCTCGCGTGCGAGTCGGCGAAGCTCGGCGCCGCGCCTGTGGCCGGGGCCGTTGAGGTCGTCGTCATGGCGGTCATCCGGGTCCGAAGCGTGGAGCGCGGCGCCGTCGGCGGCGATGCCGACGGGCCCGCAGCGAGGGTACGGCAGCCCGTCGAGCGCCGGCAAGCGCCCGCGCCGCGGGTTCAGCCGCGCGGCAGGCCGGCAAAGCGACGGAAGACAGAAACTTCCGGCGTCGGCAGCCGGCCGTCGAGGCGGGCCGCAACCGCCACCAGATGCTGCTCCGCGGCGAGGAACACGCGCTCATATACGGTCCGGCACACTTCGTAGGCGGCAGTTCCCGGCCAGTCCCCGGGCAGCAGCGACGGCGGCAGCAGCGGATCACGCAGGTGGATCTTGCGGTACTCGTGGACCAGCAACGTGCGCACGAGGAAGGCATCAGCAGGCGCGAGCGGCCCGCGCACCGCGGGCAGGACCGGCTCGAAGTTGCGAATGAAGCGCGCGTAGCGCGCCGCGAGCTCGCGCAGGTCCCAACCCTGCGCCACCAGCTGCCGGTCGGGCCCGGCCCCGGCGGACCGTGCTTCGAGCAGGATCGGCGCGTCGCCGTGGCCGGCGGCCTCGAGGTGGCCGAGCGTCTCCGCCGGCGTCAGCGCCGGATGCGCGAGGACGCCGGCCGCGAGCTCGCCGAACCCTTCCCACAGCAGCGTCTCGCGGACTCGTCGCCGGCGTGCGGGGCTCGCCCCCGGTGTCAACACGAGCGTCCAGCGCCCGCTCCAGTCGCTGGCCGGGCCGGCGTAAATCCGTCGCGTGGCCTCGATGAAACGCTGCTTTCCGGAAGGCGAGAGGCGGTACTCGCTGAGCCGGCCGAGCCTGCGGCCGGCGAGCCAGTCATCCGCCGCGAGTCGCGCGACCGACGTGCGGACCAGGCGTTCCGTGAGACCGAAGGGCGCCATCAGGCCGATCAGGCTTGCGAGCGTGATCGCCCCACCTCGCGGCGCGATCGCGTCGCCGAAGACCGTGATGATCAGCGAGCCGCCGCGAAGCGGTCGCTGGCGGCGAAAGCGCGTGACCAGGGCTGTGGTGACGTCCGGGCGGTCGTTCATGCGGCTGTGCATCAATCGGAGTCATCGTATTCTGACACAGAAATGATTGTCAGACGCATTTACGCGTGTCAGAATCTTCCGGGCTCGGATCGCGGGAGGAGACTGCTTCATGTACACGCAGGGTCTGCTCGAGCAGGGCAGCAAGACGGTGACGGTCGCCGCGGTCGAGGACGCCGAGCGTCTGCAGCGCTTCGAGGCGAAGATCGACGCCGAGGAGAAGATCGAGCCGAAGGACTGGATGCCGGACGCCTATCGGCAGACGCTGATCCGCCAGATCTCGCAGCACGCGCACTCCGAGATCGTCGGCATGCTGCCCGAGGGCAACTGGATCACACGCGCCCCGACGCTGCTCCGCAAGTCGATCCTGATCGCCAAGGTGCAGGATGAGGGTGGCCACGGCGCCTACTTGTACAGCGCCGCCGAGACGCTTGGCATTTCGCGCGCCGAGATGATCGACCAGCTGCTCGCGGGCAAGGCTAAGTACTCGAGCATCTTCAACTATCCGACGTTGAGCTGGGCCGACATCGGCGCCATCGGCTGGCTGGTCGACGGCGCGGCGATCATGAACCAGATTCCGCTGTGCCGTTGCTCGTACGGCCCGTATGCGCGGGCGATGATCCGCATCTGCAAGGAGGAAAGTTTCCACCAGCGCCAGGGTTACGACATCATGCTCAAGCTCGCGCGCGGCACCGTCGGACAGCGGCGCATGGCGCAGGATGCGCTCGATCGCTGGTGGTGGCCGTCGCTGATGATGTTCGGCCCGCCGGACGGGGCGTCGCAGCACACAGCGCTGTCGGTGCGCTGGAAGATCAAGCGCTTCACCAACGACGAGCTGCGGCAGAAGTTCGTCGACTTCACCGTCCCGCAAGCGAAGTTCCTCGACATCAGCGTGCCCGATCCCGATATGCGGTGGGACGAGGCCGCCGGCCAGCACCGTTTCGGCGAGATCAACTGGGCCGAATTCCACGAAGTCCTCAAGGGCAACGGTCCGTGCAACCGTGAGCGTCTGACTGCGCGCCGCAATGCGCACGACGCGGGCCGATGGGTCCGCGAGGCGGCGGCCGCCTATGCCGCCAAGCACACCGCGCGCAGCGTCGCCGCTGCCTGACGAGAAGGAGCCTCTAGCATGTCCGACGCCCACGACTGGCCGCTCTACGAGATCTTCATCCGCGCCCGCGGCGGCCTCGACCACAAGCACGTCGGCAGCGTGCACGCCGTCGACGCGACGATGGCCGTCGAACACGCCCGCGACGTCTACACGCGCCGGCAGGAAGGCGTCAGTATCTGGGTCGTTCGCTCGGGCGACATCGTCGCGTCCGACCCGGCCGAGTCGGATTCGCTGTTTGAACCGGCGCGCGACAAGATCTACCGACACCCGACCTTCTATGACATCCCGAAAGAGGTCGAGACGCTGTGAGCGCGCGTGCGGATGCCGGGGTGACGGTCGCGGTCCCGGACCGCGTGCGCCACCTGCTGCGCATCGCCGATACCAGCCTCGTGCTCGCGCAGCGCCTCGGCGAATGGGTCGGTCACGGGCCGGCGATCGAGGAGGACCTTGGGCTCGCCAACACGGCGCTCGACCTGCTTGGCCAGGCCCGCCTGCTGCTCGCGTACGCCGGCGAGCTTGAGGGGCGCGGTCGCAGCGAGGACGCGCTCGCGTTCCTGCGCGAGGAAGCCGACTTCCTCAACGCCACGCTCGCCGAGCAGCCGAATGGTGACTTCGGCGATACGATCGTGCGCCAGTTCCTGATCGACGCCTACCAGCTCGAGCTCTACGAGCAGCTGATGACGTCGGCGGACCCGCGGCTCGCCGAGATCGCCGCCAAGGCCGTCAAGGAGACGCGCTACCATCTGCGCTTCTCGTCGGCGTGGCTCGTGCGGCTCGGCGATGGCACCGCGGAGAGTCACGGCCGCGTGCAGGGTTCACTCGACCGGCTTTGGCCGTTCACGCGCGAGCTGTTCGACGCGGACAATCTCGACCGCGC
Organism: Pseudomonadota bacterium; assembly: GCA_025355105.1. GTDB lineage: Bacteria > Pseudomonadota > Gammaproteobacteria > Steroidobacterales > Steroidobacteraceae > CAIKZZ01. Next base: position 29,310 of record JANYAE010000052.1, read on the forward strand.
CATCGCTGTGGCCGGCATCGGCCCGCAGCTTGCAGCACTCGGCGCCGCCTGGTCGGCGCGCGTCGACGCGGTGCTGGCCGAGGCGATGCTGCGACGGCCGGCCGCGTCGCCGTATCGCTGGTACGGCAAGCAGGGCCTACACAGCGAGCACCTGGGCTACCTGCTGGCCGATCTTCAGCACCTGCAGCGCACGCACGCCGGGGCGAGCTGGTGAACGCGACCGCGCGACGTGATGCAGCGGCGGCGGGCGACGATCGCGTGGCCGCGGCCCGCGTCGTGCTCGGCACCGTGCCCGACCCCGAGATCCCGGTGCTGTCGCTGGTCGACCTCGGCATCATCCGCTCGGTCGAGGTCGGCTCGGACGGGGCCCTGGAGATCGGTGTCTCGCCGACCTACTCGGGTTGCCCTGCGACAGCCGTCATACGCGCGGATATCGTCGCCGCGCTCGCAGCGGCCGGGTTTGCGGCCGCCCGCGTCCGCGACGTGCTGTCGCCTCCCTGGACCAGCGACTGGATCAGCACCGATGGGCGCCGCAAGCTCGCCGCCTACGGCATCGCGCCGCCGCCGGCGCCGGTTGCGAGCGTGCGCGCGCTCGTGAACACGGAGCCGAACCCGGCCTGTCCACGCTGCGGCTCGGCGGATACCGAGCTGCTCAGCGAGTTCGGCTCGACCCCCTGCAAGGCGCTGCATCGCTGCCGCGCGTGCCTCGAGCCCTTCGACCGATTCAAGTGCATCTGACGCGCCCGATACCATGCTGACCTTCCATCCGCTCGCGCTTCGCCGCCGCACGCCGATCGCCGAGGACGCGGTCTGCCTCGAGTTCGCCCCGCCGCCGCCGCTTACCGACGCTTACCGCTTCGACGCCGGGCAGCACCTCGCGGTGCGCGCCTTGCTCGGCGGCCGCGAGCTGAGGCGGACCTACTCGATCGTGAGCCCGGCCGGCGGCGATCTGCGGATCGGCGTCCGCGTGCAGGGAGAAATGTCGCGTTACCTCGCCGAGGGACTTCGGATCGGCGACACCCTCGAGGCGCTCGAGCCGACCGGCCGCTTCCGCCCGACCATCGAGCCGGCCCGCTCGAAGTCCTACGTTGCGTTGGCCGCCGGCAGCGGCATCACGCCGGTTCTCTCAATCGTCTCGACGGTGCTCGCGGCGGAGCCCGGCAGCCGCGTGTTCCTCGTCTATGGCAACCGCGCAATCGGCCGAACGATGTTTCTCGACGAGCTGCTCGCCCTGAAGAACCGCTTTCTCGAGCGCCTGACGGTGCACTGCGTGATGAGCCGGGAACCGCAGGACGTGGAGCTGCTGAACGGCCGGCTCGACGCCGCCCGGCTGCGTGAGTTCGCGCGCTCCGAGTTCGATCCGCTGCGGGTCGACGAGTTCTTCATCTGCGGGCCAGGCTCGATGGTGAAGGAGCTGTCGGCGACGCTGCGCGAGCTCGGCGCCGGGGGCAAGATCCACATCGAACGCTTTGCGGTCGACGGCGGCGGCAAAGCCGCCGCGGCACCGTCGGCTGCCGCCGCCGGCGCGCGCGACACCGGCGCCGAGGTGGCGGTCACGATTGATGGCCGCCAGCGCGCGTTTCGCATGGTCGCCGGGCGGACGATTCTCGAGTCCGCGGAAGCTGCGGGGCTCACGCTGCCGTATTCATGCCGCGCCGGCGTCTGCTCCACCTGTCGTACGAAGGTCGTCAGCGGCACGGTGACGATGGACCGCAACCAGGCGCTAGAGGACTGGGAGGTGCAGGCCGGCTTCGTGCTCTGTTGCCAGGCCCGCCCGACGAGCGATCGTATCGAACTCAGCTACGACGAGAAGTAGGACGCATGAGCTACCAGTCGATCCTGTTCTCGGTCGCCGATGGCGTCGCGCGCCTGACGCTGAATCGCCCCGATAAGCTCAACAGCTTCACGTCGGCGATGCATGGCGAGGTCCGCGACGCACTCGGACGCGTGCGCGCCGAGGGCGCGCGTGTGCTGGTCCTGACCGGCGCCGGCCGCGGCTTCTGCGCCGGCCAGGACCTCAGCGACCGGACCGTCGCGCCGGGCGGCAAGGGCACCGATCTCGGCGAGTCCATCGAGCGCAACTACACGCCGCTGATCATCGCGCTGCGGGCGCTGCCGATGCCGGTCATCGCCGCCGTCAATGGTGTCGCGGCCGGCGCGGGAGCGAACCTCGCGCTGGCCTGCGATCTGGTCGTCGCGGCGCGCTCAGCCTCATTCGTTCAGGCGTTCTGCCGGCTCGGACTGGTACCGGATTCCGGCGGTACGTGGAGCTTGCCGCGGCTCGTCGGCAACGCGCGCGCCCTGGGTCTTGCGCTGCTCGGCGACAAGCTACCGGCGCAGCAGGCGGCGGAGTGGGGGCTGATCTGGCGCTGCGTCGAAGACGCCGATCTCGGCGGCACTGTCGATGCGCTCGCGGCGCAGTGCGCCGCCGCGCCGACGCTCGGCCTCGCAAAGACCAAGCAGGCGATTTACGGCGCCTGGGACCGCACGCTCGCCGAGCAGCTCGACGTCGAGCGCGACATGCAGCGCGAGCTCGGCTGGTCGGAAGACTACGCCGAGGGCGTGGCTGCGTTCATCGAGAAGCGCGCGCCGCGCTTCGCCGGTCGCTGAGCGATGGTGCCGGTGAAGCCATCGCGGCGGGACCTACAGGCGCTTGCCGAGCGCTCGGCGAAGGCACTCTACGATCCGGACCGCGCCTCGCAGGCGCTCGGCATGCGCATCACCTCGATCGCACCACAGCGTTGCACCGTCAGCATGACGGTCCGCGCCGACATGACCAACGGCCACGCCATCTGCCACGGCGGCATCATCTTCACGCTGGCCGACAGCGCTTTCGCCTTTGCCTGCAATTCCGAGGGCGAGGCCACTGTCGCGGCGACCGGCAGCATCGACTTCCTCGCCGCCGCGCGCGAGGGCGACACGCTGGTGGCTGCCGCGCACGAACGTTGGCGCGGCGGCCGCAGCGGCATCTACGAGGTGACAATCACGAACCAGGTCGGCGCGACGATCGCGCTGTTCAGGGGCCGTTCGCACCGGGTCGGCAACCGTTCGTCCACCACCCAGGACCCATCATGACCGAGGCGTTCATCTGCGACGCGACCCGCACCCCCATCGGGCGCTACGGCGGCGCGCTGTCGGCGGTACGCACGGACGACCTCGCCGCGGTACCGATCCGGGCGCTGATGCAGCGCAACCCGTCGGTGGACTGGGCTGCGGTCGACGACGTCGTGTACGGTTGTGCCAACCAGGCCGGCGAGGACAATCGCAACGTCGCGCGTATGGCGGCGCTGCTCGCGGGCCTGTCGAGCTGCGTGCCCGGCGTGACGCTGAATCGCCTCTGTGGCTCCGGCCTCGACGCGGTGGCGAGCGCGGCACGCATGATCCGGACCGGCGAGGCAGAGCTCGTCATCGCAGGCGGCGTCGAGAGCATGAGCCGGGCACCGTACGTGACATCGAAGGCCGACAGCGCCTTCGGCCGCGACGTGCAGATGTTCGACACAACCATCGGCTGGCGCTTCGTCAACGCGTTGCTCAAGAAGCAGTACGGCGTCGACTCGATGCCCGAGACGGGCGAGAACGTCGCGGCGGAGTTCAAGGTTGCACGTGCGGACCAGGATGCCTTCGCGTTGCGTAGCCAGACGCGCGCCATGCGCGCCCAGGCAGACGGCACGTTCGCCGAGGAAATCACAGCCGTGACAGTCCCTGCGCGCAAGGGTGAGCCGGTCGTCGTCAGCCGCGACGAGCACCCGCGCGAGACCTCGCTCGAGGCGCTCGCCAAGCTCGGCACGCCGTTCCGTGCCGGCGGCACGGTAACCGCGGGCAACGCCTCCGGTGTCAACGACGGCGCCTGCGCGCTGCTGCTGGCGAACGAGGCGGCGATGCGGCGCTACGGGCTGACGCCTCGCGCCCGGGTCGTCGGTGCGGCGGTCGCCGGCGTCGAACCGCGCCTGATGGGGATCGGGCCGGCGCCCGCGACGCAGAAACTGCTGGCGCGCCTCGGGCTCAAGATCGGCGACCTCGACGTCATCGAGCTCAACGAGGCCTTCGCCGCCCAGGCGCTCGCCGTCACGAGATTGCTGGGATTGGCGGACGATGCCGCGCACGTCAACCCGAACGGCGGAGCGATCGCGTTCGGCCACCCGCTCGGCATGAGTGGTGCGCGCCTCGCCACGACCGCGACCTATCAGCTAGCGCGCAGCGGCGGCCGCTATGCACTCTGCACGATGTGCATCGGGGTCGGCCAGGGCATCGCGGCCGTGCTCGAGCGGGTCCGGTGACCGAAACGCTTCCCAATCCGGTGTCCGTGACGCGCTTCGGCACCGTCGCGCTGGTCGAGATCGAGAACCCGCCAGTCAACGCTTTGGCGCTGCCGGTCCGCGCCGCGCTGCTTCAGGCGATCGAGGCGCTCGACGGCGACGTCGGGGTCGCGGCGATCGTCATCCACGGCCGTGGCAGGCACTTCATCGCCGGGGCCGACGTGCGGGAATTCGATGCCCCGCCGCGCCCGCCGTTGCTCAACGACGTGCTGTTGCGGCTGGAGGCTTGCGGCAAGCCGGTGATCGCCGCGCTGCACGGCACGACCCTCGGCGGCGGCGCGGAGCTGGCGCTGGCGAGCCACTACCGATGCGCGACGCAGGACCTGTCCTTCGGCTTTCCCGAGGTCAGGCTCGGCCTGCTGCCGGGATCCGGCGGCACCGTGCGACTGCCGCGCCTCGTCGGCATCGAGAAGGCCCTCGAAATGATGACCGGTGGCACGCCGGTCGGATTCGCCGCGGCGGTGTCGCTCGGGCTTGTCGATCAGGAGGTCGCGGGAGACCTGCGCGATGGTGCAATCGTCTACGCCCGCGAGCTCGTCCGCGCCGGCGCTCCGGTCCGGCGCGTCTGCGACCGGGGGCTCGCCGCGCCGGGCGCGTCCGCCTTCTTTGGCGACTACCGCGCCACGCTGTCGCCGGCCGCAGTGCGCGTCCCGGCGACCCTGCGCATCGTCGAGGCCGTGGAATTCGCCGCCGCGCAGCCGTTCCGCGCGGCGCTGGCCCGGGCCCGCGCGCTGTTCGAGGAATGCCGCGTCTCGAGCGAGTCGAAGGCGCTGCGGCACTTGTTCTTCGCGGAGCGCGTCGCGTCGGTGCCCGGTGCGCGCGACATCGGGCGCATCGGTGTCGTCGGCGCAGGCACGATGGGTAGCGGCATCGCGATCAGCGCCGCGAGCGCCGGCTTCGACGTGACGCTCGTGGACACGAAGCCCGAGGCCGTGGCGGCGGGGATCGCGCGGATTCACAAGGCTTTTGCCGAGGCGGCGCGCAAGGGCCGGATGACGGCCGCGGCCGCGGCCGCCGCGACCACGCGTGTCAGCGGCGAGAGCGATCTCACGGCGCTCGCCACCGCAGACCTAGTGATCGAGGCGGTGTTCGAGAACCTAGCCGTCAAGCGCGAAGTCTTCGCGCGCCTCGGCGCGGCCTGCCGCGCGGGTGCGGTGCTCGCGACCAATACGTCGACGCTCGACGTTGAGGTGATCGCGGATGCCAGCGGTCGCCGTGGGGACGTGGTCGGCATGCACTTCTTCAGCCCGGCGAACATCATGCGGCTGCTCGAGATCGTCCGCGGCCGGGACACCGCACCAGAGGTGGTCGCGACCGCGCTCGCAGTCGGCCGGCGTCTCGGCAAGATCGGCGTGGTCGTCGGCAACTGCTTCGGCTTCGTCGGCAACCGCATGCTCTACGCCTATGGCCGCGAGCGCGAGCTGATGCTTCTCGAGGGCGCGCTGCCCGAGCAGATCGACCGCGCGCTAGAGGCCTTCGGCATGGCGATGGGCCCGAACGCGGTTGGCGACCTGGCCGGGCTCGATATCGGTTACCAGGTGCGTCGCGAGTGGCGCGATCGACCGGACGACCCGCGCTTCTATCGCATCTCGGACCTGCTGGTGGAGCAGGGGCGACTCGGGCAGAAGTCGGGCCGTGGCTTCTATCGCTACGAAACGGCTGTGCGCCGCGGCCAGCCTGACCCCGAAGTCGCGACACTGATTCGCGCCGAGTCCGCCCGGCTCGGGATCGCGCGCCGCGAGATCGGCGACCCGGAGATCGTCGAGCGCTGCATGCTCGCGCTCATCAACGAGGGCGCGCGGATCCTCGACGAACGGATCGCGGCGCGCAGCGCCGACATTGACGTTGTCTGGTGCAACGGCTACGGTTTTCCGCGCCAGCGCGGCGGGCCGATGTTCTACGCCGACACGCTCGGTTTACCGCACGTGCTCGAGCGCGTCGGGCACTACGGTGCGACGCTCGGCGCCCGCTACTGGCAACCGGCCGGGCTTCTCGAGCGGCTGGCGCGCACCGGTGGCTCCTTCGGCAGCTGGCGCGACGAGGCGGCGGCCGGTCGCGGTCAGGCAAGCGCATGAAGCTCGAGAGCTACGTCGAGGGCCGGTGGCAGGCGGGCAGCGGCGATGGCGTGGCGCTGCGCGATGCCACGACCGACGAGGTGATCACGCACGCGACCGCCGAAGGCTTCACGCCCGCGGCGATCCTCGGCTACGCGCGCGACATCGGGGGCCCGGCGCTGCGCGCGCTGACCTTTCACGAGCGCGCGGCACTGCTGCGCACCCTCGGCAAGCGGCTGCTCGAGTTCAAGGACGAGTTCTACGAGCTCTCCTACCGGACCGGCGCGACCAAGTCCGACTCTTGGGTCGACATCGATGGCGGCGTCGGCACGCTGCTAGCCTTCGCCGGCAAGGGTGCGCGCGAGCTGCCGAACGGCCGGCTCCTGCTCGATGGCGACGTCGAGGGCCTCTCGAAGCGGGGCACGTTCGTCGGGCAGCACATCTGCGTGCCGCTCGAGGGCGCGGCGATTCACATCAACGCCTTTAACTTCCCGGTGTGGGGGATGCTCGAGAAGCTGGCGCCGGCCGTACTCGCCGGTCTGCCGGTGATCGTCAAGCCCGCGACCGCGACCGCGTACCTGACCGAACGGATCGTGCGGCGGATCACGGAGGCCGGGCTGCTGCCGGCGGGAAGCCTGCAGATGATCGCCGGCGGGGTCGGCGACCTCTTTGCGCACCTAACCTGCCAGGACGTCGTGTCGTTCACCGGGTCGGCGAGCACCGCGGCCAGACTACGCACGCACCCGAGCGTCATCCGGCACTCGGTGCGCTTCGTCGCCGAGACCGATTCGCTCAACTCCTCGATCCTCGGCCCCGACGCCGGGCCCGGCACGCCCGAATTCGACCTCTATATAAGAGAGGTGGTCCGGGAGATGACCTCCAAGGCCGGCCAGAAGTGCACCGCGATCCGCAAGGTGCTGGTGCCGGCCGACGTCGCCGACGCGGTGGTGGCCGCGCTCGCCGCCGCGCTCGGCGAGATCGTGGTCGGCGATCCGCGGCTCGACGGCGTGCGCATGGGGCCGCTCGCGAGCCGCGACCAGCGTCGCGAGGTGCTCGCGCGGATCGCGGAGCTGCGCGGCGAGGCCGAGCTCGTGAGCGGCGACCTCGAGGGATTCGCGCCACGCGGCGCCGACCGCGAGCGCGGCGCATTCTTGCCGCCCGTGCTGCTGCGTTGTCGCGACTCCGGGAGCGCCCAGGCGGTCCATGTCGTCGAGGCTTTCGGCCCCGTGGCCACGGTCGTTCCGTACCACGGCATCGCCGACGCCATCGTACTCGCGCGCCGCGGCGACGGCAGCCTCGCGGGCTCGGTATTCACCGCCGACGACGACGTCGCGACCCGACTGGTGCTGGGGCTCGCACCGTTCCACGGCCGGCTGCTGGTCGTCAACCGCCACTGCGCGACGGAGTCGACCGGCCACGGCTCGCCGCTCGCGCCGCTGGTGCACGGCGGTCCCGGCCGCGCCGGTGGCGGCGAGGAGATGGGTGGCATGCGCGGCGTGCTGCACTACATGCAGCGCACGGCGGTACAGGGTTCGCCGGACACGCTGGCCGCGATCGGCGGCCGCTGGATCCGCGGCGGCACGCAGCGCGATCCCGGCCGGCATCCGTTCCGCAAGCCGTTCCACGAGCTCGTGATCGGGGACACGCTCGTGTCCGGTGAGCGCGAGGTCACGGTGAGCGACATCGAAGCCTTCGCAGCGCTGACCGGAGACACGTTCTACGCGCATATGAGCGACACCGAGGCGGCCCGCAATCCGCTGTTTGGCAGCCGCGTCGCGCACGGCTACTTCCTGATCGCCGCCGCTGCCGGTCTGTTCGTCGACCCGCCGTACGGGCCGGTGCTCGGCAACTACGGCCTCGACAGCCTGCGTTTCGTGAAGCCGGTGATGCCCGGCGACCGGATCCGCGTGCGGCTGACGTGCAAGCAGAAGTCGTTGCGCGCGGAGAAGGGCTGGGGCGAGGTGCGCTGGGACACAGAAATCAGCAATCAGGCCGGCGAAACGGTCGCCGCCTACGACGTGCTGACCATGGTCAGCATCCACGCCGTGCCGGATCAAGCGGGGGGCGGCTCGTGACCATCACGATCGACCTCGACCGCTACCGGCAGGCTTTCCAGAGCCTCGAGTTCGCAATGCCGGACCCGGGCGTCCTCGAACTCGTGATTGCCAACGAGGGCCGCCTCAATGCGGCAACCGAGGCGATGCACCGCGACCTCGCGCTCGTCTGGCGCGAGATCGACACCGACGACGCGGTCCGGGCCGTGCTGGTTCGGGGTGCCGGCGAGCATTTCTCCTCGGGCGGCGACTTCGCGATGATCGAGCGAATGATAGAGGACGAGGCGACGCTGGTGCGGGTCTGGAAGGAGGCGAGTGACCTCGTCTACAACCTGATCAACTGCTCGAAGCCCGTCGTCTCCGCGATCCGCGGCACGGCCGTCGGCGCCGGGCTCGCGGTCGCGCTGCTGGCCGACATTTCTGTCGCGGCGCGCAACGCCCGGATCCTCGACGGCCACACGCGTCTCGGCGTCGCCGCGGGGGATCACGCGGTGATCATCTGGCCGCTGCTGTGCGGGCTGGCCAAGGCGCGCTACTACCTGCTGACCAACAAGCCGCTGTCTGGCGAGGAGGCCGAGCGCATCGGCCTGGTGGCCGTGACCGTCGACGATGCCGAGGTGCGTGAGACCGCGCTCGGCATCGCTCGGCAGCTCGCCGCCGGCAGCGCGACCGCGATGCGCTTTACCAAGCATGCGCTCAACAACTGGCTGCGCCTCGCGGGGCCGAGCTTCGACGCGTCGCTTGCGCTTGAGTTCCTCGGCTTCCGTCTCGGCGACGTGCGCGAGGGACTGGCCGCGGTACGCGGCCGCCGGGGGCGGACTGACAAGCTCGACTGAGCAGGAACGGGCCGCCGCCGCAGTGCGGCGCCGGGTAGGGGGACGGATGACGAGTCGGAACATCGTTGGGGGCAAGGCGCCACGCGGGCTCGACCGCATCGAGACGGCGAGCCGCGACGAGCTCGAGAACCTGCAGCTCGAGCGCCTCAAGTGGTCGGTCGGCCACGCCTATCGCAACGTCGAGCACTATCGCAAAGTGTTCGACGGCGCCGGCGTGCACCCGGACGACATCCGCGAGCTCTCCGACCTCGCGCGCTTTCCGTTCCTCAACAAGAGCGACCTGCGTGACCACTATCCGTTTGGGCTGTTCGCCGTGCCGCGGCACAAGGTCGTGCGCATCCACGCCTCGAGCGGCACCACTGGCAAGCCGACCGTGGTCGGCTATACGCAGCGCGACATCGACACCTGGGCGGGACTCGTCGCTCGCTCGATCTATGCCGCCGGCGGACGGGCCGGCGACATCGTCCACGTTGCCTACGGCTATGGGCTCTTCACCGGCGGCCTCGGCGCGCACTACGGCGCGGAGCGGCTCGGCTGCAGCGTGGTCCCGATGTCCGGCGGCCAGACCGAGAAGCAGGTGCAGCTGATTCTCGATTTCCAGCCCGACGTGATCATGGTGACGCCGTCGTACATGCTGACGATCGCCGAGGAGTTCGAGCGCCTCGGCCTCGACGCGCGCGGTTGCTCGCTGCGCGTCGGCATCTTCGGTGCGGAGCCATGGACCGGCGCGATGCGGCAGGAGATCGAACAACGCATGGGCATCGACGCGGTCGACATCTACGGCCTCTCCGAGGTCATGGGGCCGGGTGTCGCCAACGAGTGCGTCGAGACCAAGGACGGCCTGGTGCTTTGGGAGGACCACTTCTTCCCGGAGATCATCGACCCGGACACCGGCGCGGTGCTGCCGGACGGGGACGAGGGCGAACTCGTGCTCACCTCGCTCAGCAAGGAAGCGCTGCCGGTGATCCGCTACCGGACCCGCGACCGCACGCGCCTGCTGCCACCGACGGCCCGCTCGATGCGGCGCCTCGGACGCATCAACGGCCGAACCGACGATATGCTGATCATCCGCGGCGTCAACGTGTTCCCGAGCCAGATCGAGGAGATCATCCTCAACGAGCGCGTGTTCGCGCCCAACTATCTACTCGAAGTCGGCCAGGAAGGGCATCTCGACACGCTGACCGTCCAAGTCGAATGGCCGTCGGGCGGGGCCGCCGGGGCCGAGCCGCGCGATGCCGCTGCACGCGACCTCGTCCACCACGTCAAGTCGAGCGTCGGCATCAGCGTGCGGGTGCAGGTCGTCGATCCGGGCACGCTCGAGCGCTCGGTCGGCAAGGCGCGCCGCGTCGTCGATCGCCGCCGTCGCTGAGGAAGCGCCGCGGACGTCGAGCGTTGACGGAGCCACCCCGCGCGATTAGGGTTAAGTTCAACAATCATGAGAAGAGTTCGTCGGAAACAAGGGGATCTGCAATGGCCAGGCTTCATCTGGGTCTAGTTGTCGCTGGCCTCGCGCTCAGCACCGTCGCGGCAGCGCAGACGGCGCCGTCCGCCGGGCTCGACGAGATCGTCGTTACCGCACAGAAGCGCGCCGAGAATCTGCAATCGGTGCCGCTGTCGATGACGACGTTCGGCAGTGCCGCGCTCGAGCAGAAGGCTATCGAGACCTTCTTCGACTACGCGACCAAGGTGCCAAACCTGGCCTTCGCGCCGACCGGCGACGGCGTCGGCACAGCGCGGACTGTCTCGATTCGCGGCATTGCCGGTACGGACACGACCGGCTTCTATATCGACGAGACGCCGCTGCCGGACTCGATCGATCCGCGCGTCCTCGACATCGACCACATCGAGGTGCTGCGCGGACCGCAGGGCACGTTGTACGGCGCGCGGTCGATGGGCGGCACCGTGCGCATCATCACCAAGCAGCCGAATCTTTCGGAATTCAGCGCGACGCTGCACGGCGGATTGTCCTCGACGGAGCGCGCCAACCGACCCAACTGGACCGGTGACGCGGTCGTCAACATTCCGCTGATCCAGGACCGGATGGCGCTACGCCTGTCGGGTTTCTACGATGAGCAGGCTGGCTACTTCAAGCGCAGTTACTGCACCGATCCGGCGGCGGCGATCGCCGGCAGCTGCACGCCGCTATCGACCAGCGGCGTGACGACGGTCAAGAACGTCGGCGCGATTGACAGCTACGGCGGTGCGGCAAGCCTCACGATCAAGGTGAGCGACGGCGTGACGATCACGCCGCGCATCATGACGCAGCGCGCGAGCTACAACGGCTTTCCGATGTCGGACGTCCTGTCGATGCCGACCAACGGCTACGGCTACCCGGTCCCGTCCGGCCCCTACACGCTGCCGAAGCTCGCCCCGACAAACTTTACGCAAGCGCGATTCTTCAACGTCCAGGAGGGTGGCTACGACACCTGGAATCTGATGAGCGTCGCGGTCAAGTGGAAGAGCGATGCCGGCGAGTTCGTGTCGTCGACGGCGTACTTCGACCGACGCGTGTTCGAGACCGAGGACGAGACCGACTTCGTCTACGCGGCGATCACGAGCGGCTGCGACGCGGCGGCGGTTGCCGCGGGTGGTTGCGCGGCCGTGGGCGCGCCGCAGCCGGGCCCGATCAGCGAGCTCAAGGACTACCAGCGTTTCGCGCAGGAGGTCCGCTTCGCGTCGAATCTCAAGGGCCCCGTGCAGTTCGTCGTCGGCGGCTTCTACTCGGATTTCCACGGTCGCGTGCCGTTTGCCGCCTACTACCCGCTCGCGCAGGTGCCGGGGCTCGACAACACGCTGAGCGGCGGCTTCCCGCTGTCGTCCGGAATCCCGGGTACGACCTACGGACCGGGCGGTCCCACCGGCGGATATCCGGACCTGATCTTCACGCAGGACTTCCACACGGAGGTCAAGGAGCCGGCGGTGTTCGGCGAGGTCTCGTTCCAGCCGGTCGAGGCGTTCAAGGTGACCGCCGGGTTGCGCTGGTACCAGGTCAAGACGACTTCGTCCGGCTACGAGGCTGGGCTCGCCACCGGCGGTGGGCCGGTCATTCCGAGCCCGCAGGCGACGACCACCGAGAGCGGCGTCAACCCGAAGGTCAGCTTCGACTACCACCTCAACGCCGACCAGATGCTCTACGCGACGGCGGCGAAGGGCTTCCGGCCAGGCGGCCTGGTTCCGATCGTGCCGCGCGGCACGCCGAACACGGGCACCGACTGCGTGGCCGCGATCGCGCAACAGGCCCCAGGCGTCTCGATCGACAACACGCGCAGCTTCAATTCGGACACGCTCTGGAACTACGAGTTGGGCGCCAAGACCTCCTGGCTCGATCACCGGTTGACGGTGAACGCGGCGGTGTTCGACATCCGTTGGAAGAACATCCAGCAGGCCGTGCTGCTGTCCTGCGGCTTCCAGTTCATCACCAACGCAGGCGCCGGCGAGAGCAAGGGCGGTGAGATCGAGCTGCACGCCCGTCCGGTCGAGCATCTCGATCTGTCCGTCGGCCTCGGCTACCAGGACGCGAAGATCACTGAGCAGGGCGTGTCGCCGCAGCCGGTCGGATCGCCGATACTGCAGGTCCCGGACTGGACCGGGAACGGCTCGCTGACCTACACGGCGACCCTCACCGGCAACTGGAACCTGGTCGGCGCCGTGGACTACTCGTACGTTGGCAGGAGCTTCAGCGGCAACAACGACCCGAGCAATCCCCGCGAGCGTCCGGCCTACAACCTGTTCGACGCGCGCCTCGCGCTGGTTCACGGTGACCTCGAGTTCGCGCTGGTCGGCAAGAACCTGACCAACGAGGCCGCCAATCTCGGCGACAGCCGTTCGATCGCTGCCGAGGTGCCGGGCCGTCCGCGACTGTTCGTGAACCAGCCGCGTACCGTCGGCGTCGAGGTGCGCACGCACTTCTGAAGCAGCCGCCGGTCCCGCACTCGGCGCGGGACCGGCGCGTTGTCGTCCGGGTGATGCCCGCCGCCACCGGCGGACGCCGGAGCAGACGGACTCAGGGTGCAACGGCGCCGGAAACCAGCGGCGGGCGAGCGGCGAGGCTGACGCGCGCGATGGCGGTCGCGGCAGCGGCGGCCGCGATCAGCATCACGGCTGCACGGGGCGTGCCGTCGTGCAGGTAGCCGAACAGCTGGCCAATCGCTGCGCCGCCCAGCATCTGCAGGAAACCAAGTACCGCGGAGACACGGCCCGCCAAGTGCGGGAAGAACGACAGCGCCCCGGACTGGGCGTGTGGCTGCACGATCGCCCAGCCGACGTTGTAGAGACCGACGCCGGCGACGAACACGAACAGCGACAGCTGTCCGGTGGCGAGCGTCAATACCAGCGCCGCGCCGGCGACGAGCAGCACCATCGTGCCGGTCTTCAGCATCCGGTCGCTCGTGTGGCGCGCGAGGCTGCGCGCGCTCAGGTATCCGCCGAGCACGTAGGTGGCGACCGGAATCGCCCACCACAGCCCGAAGCGGCCGGGTGGCTGATGAAAATAGCCCAGCAGCAGGTGTGGCGCGCTCGAGATCCACACCGCGAGGCCGGCGTAACCGAACGCGCAGCACAGCATGTAGCCGAGCGCCTGCCGGTGGCCGAGCACGGCACGCATGATTCGCCCGAGATCGCCGAGCGACAGCGCTTGCGGATCCGGGGCCCTGAGCGTCTCGTGGAACCACGCCAGCGTCATCCACAGCACCGCCAGCAGGTAGACGGCGCAGACGAGAAGCGTCGGGCGCCAGCCGAACGCCGCCGCGACCTGGGCGTTGATGGCCGGAATGGCGAGCGGCACGGCGCCCATGCCCATGCCGAGGTAGCTGAGGACGCGGGCGCCTTCCACCCGCGTGCACAGGTCACGCACCACCGCACGCATGACAATCGGTCCGGCCGCGGCGCTGAGTCCCTGCAGGAAGCGGAATGCCAGCAGTGTCGGCAGCGATGGTGCGACCGCGACGCCGATCGAGGCGAGCGCGAACAGGCCGGTGGCCGTCACCAGCACCGGGCGGCGGCCGAAGCGGTCGGCGGCGACGCCAACGAGCAGCTGCGCGACCGCGAAGCCCGCCAGCACCACGCTGATGCTCAGCTGGCCCTGGGCGACGCTCGCGCCGAGCTCGGCCATCATCGGTCGCATCGCCGGCAGGAAGCCGTCGGTGGCGAGCGGCAGAAAGCCGCCGATCGCCGACAAGAGCACGAGCAGCCGCGCGCGCAAGTGGCGCCTACTCCGCCGTGACCGGCACAGTCGCGAAGCCGCGGAAGCGCGCGCGGCGGTTACGGACGGCGCCGTCCAGCAGCGTCACGCGCGGCAGGTGCCGCAGGAACCCGGCAATCGCCAGTTGCCCCTCAAGCCTCGCGACCGACATCCCGGCGCAGGCATGGCCGCCGGCAGCGAAGGCGAGGTGGCGGTTCGGGTCGCGGCCGACGTCGAAGTGCTCGGCATCGTCGAATTCGGCCGGGTCGCGATTGGCGGCGCCGATGCACAGCGTGAGGTAGGTCCCCGGCTCGAAGCGCTGGCCGCCGATCTCGACCGGCGCTATGACCATGCGATTGCCGAGCTGGTTCGGGCTCTCGTAACGCAGGCACTCCTCGACGGCGCGGTCGATGAGCGCCGGCTGAGCGGCCAGCCGGCGGCAGGCGTCAGGGTGCGACAGCATGAGATAGAGGCCGTTGCCGATCAGGTTGGTCGTCGTCTCGTGGCCGGCGTTCAGCAGGAAGATGCAATTGTGCAGCAGCTCGTGCTCGGTGAGCGGCTCGCCGCCAGTCTCGTCGCGGATCAGCCGGCTGACGAGGTCGTCCGCGCCGCGCAGGTGCCGGCGCCGGTCGGCAACCAGCGCACGCGTGAAGTCGAGGAATTCGGTGACGCTGCGGTGGCCGCGCTCGAGCGCCGCCGGCGGCGGGGCAGGATCCAGTGCCCCGAGGATCGCCAGCGACCAGCCACGCAGCGCGCCGCGTTCCTCGCGCGGCACGCCGAGGAGGTTGCCGATCACCTCGACCGGGATCGCCGCCGCGAAGTCCTCGATCAGGTCGAAGCGGCCGCGCGCCGCGGCGGCGGCGCACAGCCCCTCGATCAGGCCCTCGAGCCCGGGGATCATCGATCGAATCGCGCCCGGCGTCAGGGCGCCGACGATCTGCCGCCGGACGCGCGTGTGGTACGGCGGGTCGCTGAACACCAGGCTGGTCGTGTGGTGGGCGTAGAGCGGCGAATCCTCGCCGAACTTGGGGCCGAAGACCGCCTTCTTGTCGGCGCTGAAGTGTCCGCGGTCGCGATAGACGGCGTCGAGGTCGGCGTAGCGCGTCAGCAGGTAGCTACCGTCCGCGCAGCGATGCAGCGGTGCCCGGCTGCGCAGCGCCGCGTAGGTCCGGTACGGCGTGGCGAAGAACGACTCCGGCAGGCGCTCGAGGTCGAACGCGCGGACCAGCGCGTCGGCCTGATCCGGCGCGGCTTCTGGCGCTGACTGCATGGACGGCCGCCCCCCGGGTGAACTCGCCGACGGCCTGCCGCGGCAAGTGCCCGCGTACACTACCACGGCGTCACCGCAGCCCTGCTTGGCCTGACACGCTCGTTGCGCGGCCTACCGGCGCCGGAAGCGCGCTGCTAGACTTCTTCGAGAACTCAGGCACCGGAGTCCGCTACGGTGTCGCCGGGCGGCGATGCGACGGGAGATACATGAAAGCAGCAGCTCGGTCGGCCACGATCAGGTGGCGCGGACGCGCGGTCTTCGGGCCGTTGATCGCGACGCTGGCGCTCGGCGCCGGCATCATCCAAGCCGCGGGCGCGGCCTTGCCCGCCGACGTTGGCTCCGACGCGCCGACCGTCGCGATCTTGCCGGCGCCGCCGTCGAAGCACTGGGTGTGGGTCAACGACTTCGTCTTCCCGCACATGTCCGACGGCATGGCCTACCTCGTCGACGGCGACAGTGGCCGTTACCTCGGCACGCTCAGCACCGGCTTCGGTTTCGCGCGTCTGGTGCTGCCGCGCGACGGCAAGCTCATCTACTCGCCGGAGACGTACTTCTCGCGCGGCACGCGCGGCACACGCACGGACGTCGTGACGATCTACGACGCCGTGACCCTGAAGCCGCAGGCGGAGATCCAGATTCCGCCAAAGCGCGCTTCCAACGTCCCGACCATAGGCAACTCCGAACTCACCGACGACGAGCGCTTCCTGTTGGTCTACAACTTCAATCCGGCGCAGTCGATCACCGTCGTCGACATGGCGAGTCGGGCCTTCGTCGGTGAAGTCGAGACGCCCGGTTGCGCGCTTGCCTACCCGACCGGGCCGCGCAGCTTCTTCAGCGTCTGCGCCGACGGTGGCCTGCTCGCGGTGCAGCTCGACGACGCCGGCAAGGTCGTGAAGCAGACGCACACCGAACCGGTCTTCGATCTCGCCCACGACCCGGTCACCGAGAAGCCGGTGCGCGGCGGTGACGCCTGGTACTTCATTTCCTTCGCCGGCAAGGTCTACACGGTACGCAACGGCGCGAGCGGACCGCAGGCCGGCGACAGCTGGTGGCTGTCGACGCAGGCCGAGCGTGCTCAGGGCTGGCGGCCGGGCGGCGTGCAGCAGCTCGCGTTCCACGCCGGGCAGAAGCGCCTGTACGCGATCATGCACCAGGGCCCGGTCGAGACTCACAAGGATCCCGGCAAGAGCATCTGGGTCGCGGACGTCACGACGCACAGGCGCGTGGCGCGGTTCACGACGCGGCGCCTGTCGAGTGCGATCCAGCTGTCGAAGGACGATCGCCCGCTGCTGTTCAGCGCTTTCAACCAGAGCAACATCCTCGACGTCTACGATCCGCTGACCGGCAAGCTGCTGCGTTCGGTGCCGGAAATCGGCACTTCGCCGACGCTGCTGCTGACTCCGTGAGCGCCGCCGCGATGCTCGACCCGGGGATTGGCTACGTGATGGTCTCTGGCTTCGCGCTGCTGTTCGCGCACGCGGCGCTCGCGAAGTGGCGCGGTCTCGCCGAATTCGGTGCGGTGCTCGGCAACTACCGCCTGTTCCCGGCACAGCTCGTGAGTGCGCTCGCCGTGCTCGTGCCGGCGCTCGAATCGGCGGTCGCGCTGCTGCTGCTGGCCGCCGCGAGCCGGCCGTGGGCCGCGGCCGCCGGTGCGACGCTGCTGCTCGGCTACGGCGGCGCGATTCTCGTCAACCTGCGTCGCGGCCGCGTTGGGCTCGACTGTGGCTGCTCGGGACCTGCAGACCGGCGGCCGATCGCCGGTTGGATGGTGTGGCGCAATCTCGCCCTGGCGGCCGCGCTTGCCGCCGCTGGCCTGCCGTGGTCGTCGCGTGCGCTCGGCTGGACCGACGCGATCACCGTTGCCGGCGGCCTCGCGGTGCTCGTGCTGCTGTACGTCGCGCTGGACCGACTGCTCGGGCAAGTGATGCCGCGCACCGCGTCGCTGCGGGGTACGCGATGACCGCGCTCGCCGTCTCGAACGCACTTCTGTGGGTGCTGGTCGTCGGCCTGTCGCTCGTCGTGCTTGCGCTAGTCCGTCAGCTCGGCGTACTGCACGAGCGCATCTCGCCGGTCGGCGCGCTGATGCTCGCCAAGGGACTCAAGGTCGGCGAGCTCGCACCGACCTTGCCGCTCGCCGACCTCGCGGGCCAGCCGCTAACGGTCGGCGGCCCGCGCGCCGATGGCCGGACGCAGCTGCTGATGTTTGTCTCGCCGACGTGCCCGGTCTGCAAGGCGCTGCTGCCGGTGCTGAAGTCGAGCCGCAAGTCTGAGCAGGCGCAGCTCGACATCGTGCTCGCGAGCGACGGCGACCTCGCCGAGCAACAGGACTTCGTGCAGCAGAATGGCCTCGGCGTGTTCCGCTACGTCGTTTCGGCGCCGCTCGGCATCAGCTACCAGGTGAGCCGGCTGCCGTACGCGGTGCTGATCGATGCCGCCGGCGTGCTGCGCGCGCGTGGCATCATCAACTCACGCGAGCACCTCGAGAGCCTGTTCGAAGCGCAGCGGCTCGGGGTCGCCTCGCTGCAGGACTATCTCGAGGAACGCGCGCGCCACCAGGCGGCGTGACGACGGCGATGAACTGAAAGTGAGGCAAAGCCGATGAAATGGCTGGACAGGATGACCGAGGGCTCGGGCAGGGCACTGGCGCGCCGTATGTCGCGGCGCAGCCTGCTGGCGGGGATCGGAACGCTGCTGCTCGGGGCCGCGGCGGTGCCCTTGCTGCCGGTAGCCCGCGGCGCCGAGGCGAGGCCGCCGGCGGGTAGAAAGCCGGCCACTCCGGCCGCGGACCCAGGCGATCCGTCGAGCTGCGAGTACTGGCGCCACTGCGCGATCGACGGCTTCCTCTGCAGCTGCTGCGGCGGCTCGCAGACGACCTGCCCGCCCGGTACCGAGATGTCGGCGATCACCTGGATCGGCACCTGCCACAACCCGGCGGACGGCAAGGACTACGTCATCTCCTACAACGACTGCTGCGGCAAGAGCTCCTGCGGGCGCTGCTTCTGCAATCGCAACGAGCGCGATACCTCGCTGTACCAACCGGGCCAGTCGAACGACTACAACTGGTGCTCCGGTAGCACCCAGGCCAACATTCCGTATCACTGCTCGACGGCGCGGATCGTCGGCGCCGCGGAGTGATGCGATGCGCCGGCTCCGCGCGGTCGTGGCTGTTGCACTCGCGCTCGGCGCGGCGACGGGCGCGTCCGCCTACCAGCCGCGCGTCAACTACCAGTTGCAGTGCATGGGCTGCCATCACGCCGATGGCGCCGGCGAGGACGGACGCGTGCCATCGGTGCGGCGCTCGCTGGTGCCGTTCTCGGCCCTCGCCGCGGGGCGTGACTTCGTGATGCGCGTACCCGGAGTCGCGCAGGCGCCGCTCTCGGACGCCGAGATCGCGGCGCTGCTGAACTGGATGGCACGCAATCTGAGCGACGTCCCGGTACCAGCCGGCTTCGTCGACTACACGGCCGAAGAAGTTGCCGGCGCGCGCCACCGGCCGCTCGCCAGCGTCCGCGAGGCGCGCAACCTGCTGCTGGTCCGCCTCTCGGAGTAGCGACCGGGCGCCCGGCCGAAGGCTTCTGCGCGATGGCCACCTACCAGTACCGACACTACCCGTATCGCACGCCGCCGGAGCTCGCCGGCACTACCCCGGCGCGGCCGCCGGTGATCATCGTCGGCGCCGGTCCGGTCGGGCTGGCCGCGGCGATCGACCTCGCGAAGCAGGGCATCGGTTCGGTGATCCTCGACGACAACGACGTCGTTTCGGTCGGCAGCCGGGCGATCTGCTGGGCGAAGCGCACGCTCGAGATCTTCGACCGGCTCGGCGTCGGCGAGCGCATGGTGGCCAAGGGCGTGACCTGGCAGGTCGGGCGTGTCTATCACCGCGACCGCGAACTGTACCGCTTCGACCTGCTGCCCGGTGGTGGGCACCACCGGCCGGCCTTCATCAATCTGCAGCAGTACTACGTCGAAGAATACCTCGTCGACCGTGTCGAGGATTTCCCGCAGCTGATCGATCTGCGCTGGAAGCACAAGCTGGCGGGCGTCGAGCAGTCGGCGACCGGCGTCGTCGCGACGGTCGAAACGCCGGACGGCGAATACCGGCTGGACGCCGACTGGCTGATCGCGGCCGACGGCGCCAAGAGCAGCGTGCGCTCGCTTCTCGGGCTGGCGTTCGAGGGCCGCACCTTCGAGGAAAAGTTCCTGATCGTCGACGTGCGGATCGCGGCCGACTATCCGCGCGACCGGCGCTTCTGGTTCCAGCCGAGCTTCGATCCCGGCCAGAGCGTGCTGATCCACCGCCAGCCGGACGACGTCTTCCGGATCGATTTCCAGCTCGGCTGGGATGCGGACGCCGAGGCCGAGCGTCAGCCCGAAAGTGCCATGGCGCGGGTGCGACAGGTGGTGGGCGCCGGGGTCAACTGCGAGTACGAGTGGTGTTCGGTCTACACGTTTCGCTGCGCGCGGCTCGAGCGCTTCGTCCACGGCCGGGTCCTGTTCGCCGGCGACTCGGCACACGTCGTGAGCCCGTTCGGCGCGCGCGGCGGCAACGGCGGCATCCAGGACGTCGACAATCTGTGCTGGAAGCTCGCGCAGGTGGTGCGCGGCGAGGCGACGGCCGGGTTCCTCGCCAGCTATGACCGTGAGCGCATCCACGGCGCCGACGAGAACATCCTGAACTCGAGCCGCACGACCACGTTCATGACACCGAAGACGGTGGTGGAACGGCAGTTGCGCGACGGCGTCCTCGCGCTCGCGCCGGACTTCGCGTTCGCCCGCGGCCTCGTCAATTCCGGCCGGCTGTCGAAACCCTGCGACCTGCTCGGCTTTCCAGGCTTCGTCGCCGATGACGCGGCAGGAGCGGGTGCGTTGCGACCCGGGATGCCGTGCGAGGACGCGCCGGTGGCGGGCGCCGATGGTCGCGCCGGATGGCTGCTCGATCATCTCGGCACCGACCCGGTCGCCCTCGTGTTCGTCGCCAACCGGCGTGAGGCTGCCGAGATCGCCGACAGCGTCGCGGCCTGCGGCATCGCGCGCCTCACGGTGCTGGCCGTCACCGAGCGGTTCCAGGGCGACCTGCCGCTGCCGGAGCTCGTCGACGCCGACGGCCTGGTCCGCGCGCGCTACGGCGGAGCGCCGGGCGTGACCTACCTCATCCGGCCGGATCAGCATGTCCTCGGCCGCTGGCGGGCCTGGAACCCCTCGGCGCTCGGCGTCGCCTGGCGGGTATGTCTCGGGAGTGCCAAGGCATGACACACTTGCGGCGCGATGACGGCTTCGACGGCCGCGGCGACGCGTTCTACGAGCAGCTGGTTGCGGCGCACCGCGGGCTGACCGACGCCGCGAGCGGGGCGCTGAACGCGCGCCTCGTGCTGCTGCTCGCCAACCACGTTGGTGACGCGGCGGTCGTCGCCGAGACGATCGCTGCCGCGCGGCGCGGCCTCGACTCAGGCGGAACCGGGAACGAGCAGGAGCTCTGAATGAAGAAGACCTTCGCATCGCAGGCCGATCTGACCGAGAAGGTCGTCAGCTTCGACCGCCTGTCCGAGAACGCCTACGCCTACACCGCGCAGGGTGATCCGAACACCGGCATCGTGATCGGCGACGACGCGGTGATGGTGATCGACACGCAGGCCACGCCGGTCATGGCCGAGGACGTGATTCGCCGCATCCTCGCCGTGACCGACAAGCCGATCCGCTACGTGGTCCTGTCGCACTATCACGCGGTCCGCGTGCTGGGCGCCGCTGCCTACCGACCTGAGCACATCATTGCGAGCCGCGACACCTTCGACCTGATCGTCGAGCGTGGCGAGGCGGACATGAAGAGCGAGATCGAGCGCTTCCCGCGCCTGTTCCGTGCCGTGGAGTCGGTGCCTGGACTCACCTGGCCGACGCTCGTCTTCGAGCGCTCGCTGACGCTCTGGCTCGGCACGCTCGAGGTCCGGATCCTGCAGCTCGGCCGCGGACATACCAAGGGCGACACGGTTGTTTGGCTGCCGAAGGACAGGATCCTGTTCTCCGGCGACCTGGTCGAGTTCGACGCCACGCCGTACGCCGGCGACTGCTACTTCGAGGATTGGCCGGCGACGCTCGATGCGCTCGCGGCGCTCAAGCCCGCGAAGCTCGTACCGGGACGCGGCGCTGCGCTGCAGTCGCCGGAGGACGTGGCACGCGGCCTGGCAGGCACGCGTTCGTTCGTCGCTGAGCTCTACGCTGCCGTTCGCCGCGGTGTCGCGGCGGGCAGGGACCTCGGCGCGATCTACCGCGAGGTGCTGACGGAGCTGCGGCCCAGATACGGCCACTGGGTGATCTTCGATCACTGCCTGCCGTTCGACGTCTCGCGGGCCTACGACGAGGCGACGCAGTTCCGCGATCCGCGTATCTGGACCGCGGAGCGCGACCAGCAGCTGTGGGCGACACTCGAGACCTGAACGCGCTGCCGATGAGCGCCGAACGCTGCGTGCTGCTGCTGCATGGCCTTGGCGCCACCGGCGCCGTGTGGCGTCCGGTCGAGGCGCTGCTGACGGCCCGCGGCTGGCGCTGCGCGGCTCCTGACCTGCCCGGCCACGGCGCAGCGAGCCGAATGCCGGGCTACAGCGTCGGTGGCATCGCCGCGGCGCTCGCACCGGCGGTTGCCGGCGCACCTTACGTGGTCGTCATCGGCCACTCGTTCGGCGGCTACGTCGCGCTCGCGCTCGCGAGTGGGTGGTTCGGCATCGGACCGCTGGGCGTGCTGACCGTCGGCACCAAGCTGCAGTTCAGCGACGAGGAACGCGCGCGCGCCGCGGATCTCGCGCGCCGGCCTGCCCGGATCTTCGCGTCGGAGCATGAGGCGCTCGGGCGTTACCGCAAGGTGTCCGGCCTCGAGGTGGCGCTGGCGCCGGGCGAGGCGCTGCTCGCGCGGGGCATCGCGCGCGAGGAGGCCGGCTTTCGGCTCGCCGCCGATCCGGCGACGCTCGGAGTCGAGGTGCCGGCGTTCGCGACGCTTCTCGCCGCCGCGCGCTGCCCGGTGATCGCCGCCCGCGGCGAGCACGACCCGCTCGTCTCGGGCGCAGAGCTGCGCGCCGTCGCACCCGCGGCCGTCGACGTCCCGGGCCGCGGCCACAACCTGCACATCGAGGATCCCGCCGCGCTCGTGGGACTGCTCGGGCGGCTGGCGGCGTAGCGCCTGCCGGATGCAGCACTTGAAGCGTCCCGGGAAGGATCGAGGCAGATGAGTCGTGCCAGCAAGCTGCTCGGCGCGCTCGGTCGCGAGCGTCTCCGATACGGCCCCGGGCAGGCCGAGGCAAAATGTCGCCTAATCGATGCGCTCGCCGCCGCGCGGCTGCGCCGGCCGCGCGAGCTCGCGGCGTTGCACGCTCATCTGCTCTTCCTCAAGGCCTTTCCCGACGACGAGACCGTCCGCGCCGCCGCGGCGCGCGGACTCGAGAAGTTCGTCACGCGGATGCGCGGGCTCGCGACGCGCGTCCTCGCGAGCCTCGAGGACCAGGGATTTGCGGGAACGACCAGCCGCCATAGCTTCGAGGCGCCGGTCGCACGGTGGCTGGTCGAGCGCTTCGCTATGGACGCGGAGATCGACTGGAAGGCGATCGCTGACTCAGGCGGCATCGACTTCCTGCTCGGTCTGGTGACACCGCGCGCGGAGCAGGACGGTCTCGAGAGCGACCGGCTGACGACTCGGCAATGGTTGCGCCGCTGCAAGGGCCCGGCGACGCTCAGCGACCTGGCGTGGCTGCTGCGCGAGCTGACGCGTCACCGCGCCACGCGTGCGCTCTGGCAGTCGCTCTACGACCAGGCTGGCATCCCGGTGGCCTGGCGGCTGCGCGGCGCCGCCGGCGCGACGACCTGGAACGGACTGCCGGTTCCACTCGTGCGCTACCGCGGCCGCGGCCTGCGACGGCTGCCGCCGGATCCGCGCCGGCTGATCGCGACACCGCTCGCGGGCGTTACCTGCCTCGGTGGTCGACGCGCGGACGCCGTCATCGACGTGGCGCGGGCCGCGCTGACCGCGCGCTGCCGCGAGGTCTACGCGATCTCGCATGCCAATCCCGAGGAGGTCTATCTCGCCGACCTCGGCGCGGGTACCGCGCTGGCGCTGATCGGCGTGCTGCCGGGGCGGCGTCTGAGCCTCGAGTCGAACTATGGCTACCTGCTGCTCTCGAACGGCGTGCCCGTGGGCTACGCCGGAGTTACGCCGCTCTTTCGCCAGGCCAACACCGGCATCAATATCTTCGAGCCGTTCCGTGGCAGCGAGGCAGCCTACCTGTACGCCCAGACCCTGCGCGCTTTCCGTACGCTGTTCGGCGTCCGGCGCTTCGTTCTCAACCCATACCAGATCGGTGCGGGCAACCGCGAGGCCATCGAGAGCGGCGCCTTCTGGTTCTACTACCGGCTCGGCTTCCGGCCCGTGGCCGCCGAACTCGCCGCGCTGGCAGCCGCCGAGCACCAGCGGCGCCTCGCGCGGCCGCGACACCGGACGGGCGAAGAGACACTGCGGCGCCTGGCGGCGTCGGACGTCGAACTGGTCCTGCCCGGCGCACGGCACCGGGACCGGTTCACGGAGGACTGGCTCGCGGATCTGAGCCTGCTCGCGAGCGACGCGGTCGCGGGCGTAGGCGGCGCCAGCCGGGAACACGACGCGGAGCGTCTCACCGGTCGTGTCGCGCGCGCACTCGGCGCCGGCGGGCTTGCGCGCTGGCCGGTGGCGGAGCGCGAGGCCTTCGCTTCGCTCGCACCGCTCGTGTCGCTGCTCGATCTCGGTTCGCTCAATGCCCGGGCGCGCGGGGGGCTCGCGCGGCTGATGCGCGCCAAGGGCCAGGCACGCGAAGCGCGGTACGTTCGGCTCGCCGCAGCGGACCCGCACCTCATCCCGGGCCTGATGGCGGTCGCGCGGCGCGCGAGCCGGGTCCCTGAATGCGACGAGTCAACATAATCCGGTCGGCGAACGGCTGAGCTGGCCCGATTGCGTCCGCTTGCGACGCTTTAGGGCAGGGGATCATTGCGTGACAGCTTGCCCCCGGGCATAGTCCGCTCGTGCACATGGCAAACCCGTCGCAAGGCGGGGACGCAAAGCCTCCGGTCGTCGGAACACCAGTTCAACGATAGCGGGGTTGCCACAGTCCGCCCGCCGAGTCCTCGCGCCGTTCTGGCGCGGCTCCGCGAGGCGCGGTCCGGAGCCCGCTGACGGGTCCGAGTCCGCCTTCTGGCAACCCCCGACGACCGGAGCTCGCATGGCGACCAGGGCGTTGGGAGAGTTGCGAATGAACAGCAGGAACGATCCGGCGGCCGCCGCCGAGGCGTCGGCCGTGGGCTGGCACGGCGCCGAAGCTCAGAGCCAGGCACTGCACGTCATCACGCTGGTGTCCTCCACGGCGCCGATGCCGCTGCAGGCACCCAAGGCACCGGAGCTCGCCGGGCTCGCCGTGTTCCGGTCGCGGCGGGTCGAGGACGGGCGCGAACGCTTCCGCCTCCACATCGGCTACTTCCCCTCGGCGGCGGCCGCCGAGCAGCTGCTACCGCTGGTGCGCACGCTGTACCCGGCGGCATTCGTGTCGATGGCGCCGCAGTCGAACCTCGGCTCGCTCGAGGACACGGCGGTCGCGCGCTTCAGCATCCTGAAGCCGATCGAGGACGCGGTCGTCGAGCCGCTGCCGCAGCCGATCCACGTAGCGCCGACCCCGCCACCGCTGCCGGTGTTGAGCGCGGAGCAGGCGCTCGCGGTCTTGAGCATCGGCATGCCGGACCGTGTCGCGGCGCCGTCGCCAGTCGCGGAGCCGGAGCCGGAGCCGAAGCCGAAGCCTGCGAGCGAACCACGCGCCACGCAGCGCTACGCCGTGCAGCTCATCTGGTCGAAAGACGCGATCGACCTCGCCAAGATCCCGAGCCTCGCCATCTTCGGCGGCTATCTGTTGTACGCCGTCGAGACCGAACCCGGTGGCAAGCGTATGTATGGTGTGCGACTCGGGTTCTACGCGGACGCGCTGTCGGCGCGCCTCGTCGCCCAGTACGTACGCTCGGAGTTCAAGAGCGTCGCCATCGTCCCGGTCAGCGACCGGGAGATCACCCGTGCCTCGAACGCCGCAATCCGGCTGTCGGCGGCACGCGCGTCGCGCGGCGGAGCCAATCCGCGCGTGCGCTGGCCGCAGGAGGCGGTGACCGTGGCCTTCCGTCCGGCGGCCGTCGGGGCGGCGGCCTCCCTCTAGTCGCGCGGCCGAGCGGGTCAGCCGAGGCGCGACTTGATGCTGCGCACGTCGCGAGACGAGACGGCCCCGATCAGGTGGTCGTCGGCGTCGGTGATCGGCAGCGCGCGGAAGTCGTAGCGGTCGAAGAGCTCGGCCGCATCGCGCAGCGACGCATCCGGGCGCAGCGCAATCACGTGCTCGGTCATCAGCTCGCCGAGCGTCTGTTGCGGATCCGCGGCAACCAACTCGCGCAGGTCGACCACGCCTTTCAGGACGTCGGCGCCGTCGATCACGTACACGTACATGATCACGTCCCTCGACTTCGCGAGCTCGCGATAGTCGCGCAGTACGTCTCCGGCGCGGGTCGACGCCGGCAGCTCGATCAGGTTGCGTGTCGCGTAGTGCCCGATCTGCTCATCGTGCTCGCTGATGATCTGCTCGACGTGCGACGACGTATCGTGATCGAGCAGCGTCAGCAGCAGGTCCGCCTCCGTCTTCGGCAGGATCGCGAGCAGGTCGGCGGCCTGCGCCGGCGTCATCTCGTTGATCAGCCTAGCGGCCCGCTCCTTCGGCAGCGCCCCGATCAGTTCGCGCTGGACGCGCGGCTCGACCTCCTCCAGCGTCTCCGTGGCCTGTTCGGGCTCGAGCTCGTTGAACAGCGCGACGCGCTGCGGCCGGTCGAGCTCTTCGAGGATGTCGGCGAGGTCCACCGGGTGAATGTCGGCGAGCGCCGTTTTCGAGACCTTGAGCTTGACGTTACCGGTGAAGCTGTCGACCGTGCCGTGCAGCGGCTGAACGTAGAGCCACGACACGCGGGCCTCGGCATTGCGGTCGGTCAGGATGCGCGCCAGCCACTTCAGCCCCATCCGGCGCAGCGCCCGGTAGTGGCTGAAATCGACCTCCGACGCGTACAGCGTGCCGCCCTGGAACACCAGCCGGACGTCGTAGGCGACTTCCACCTCGTGGTCGTCCATGTCGAGAATCTTCTTGTCGAGGATGTGGTCGTGGAGCAGCACCACCCCATCCGGCGGCGGTCGCTCGAAGGCCGCCGAAGTCTCGGCGCCGAGGTCGAGCACGACCTCGGTGTTCGAGATCATCAGCACCTTGTCCCACGGCACCGTCAGCGACGGGTAGCCGTACGGCCGCTTGACGATGAGGTGGCTGACGGCCGGGAGGCGGCCGGTCTCGGTGATGCCGAGGTCGCCAAGCCGTCCGATACGCTGCTGGCGCAGAAACACCTCGCGACCGAGGATCTCGCTCAGAAAGAAGTCCGCCTCGAGGACACTGACCATGGACCGGCCCTCAGCTGACGAGCACGACGAAGCGATAGATCATGAGCCCGACGAGGAACAGCAGATAGACCCGCAGCGCCATCAACGACAGGCGTACGGCCGGTGACATGGCGATGCGCGGCGTCTGATAGCGACGGTTGATTTCCGCGATCGTGGCACGCAGCCGGCGGACGGTGTTCATCGCGGCACCTACTCGAACAGGCTCGGGAACATGACGCTGACGCCGTACAGCGTCGACAGCACGACGATCGAGACGACGATGAAGCCGCCGACCAGGTTCTGTCGCGGCGAGTTGCAGTACTCGCCCATCGTCGCCTTGTCGTTGAGCAGCAGGATCAGGAACACCAGTGCCGCCGGCAGCAGCGTGACCGCGATCACCTGCACGAACAGCGTGATCAGCACGAGCGGCGCGTTCGGGATCAGCACAATCGCGCCGGCGGTCACCAGCGTGAAGAAGTAGCTGGCGTAGAACCAGGGGGCCTCGCGGATCTTGGTGTTGAGCGAGTGGGCCCAGCCGAAGATCTCGCCGAAGGCCCACGAGCTCGCCAGCGATATGCAGATTGCACCGAGCAGCCCGGCGTCGAACAGGCCGATGGCCAGGAAGGTGCCGACGTAGCGGTCGGTCTTCATCAGCTGCTCGGCGGCCTGAGCGGCGCTGTCGATCTCGACGCCTGGCAGCACGGTGCCGGTCACGACCACGATGAAAATCGCGACCACGACGGTCAGTACCGAGCCGAGCATCGTGTCGAAGCGCCCCCAGGGGATGTCCTTCTCGAGCATGCCCTTGTCGACCACGGCGCTCTGCTGGAAGAACAACATCCACGGCGCGATCGTGGTACCGATATTGGCCATCAGGTAGAAGAACAGCTGGCCGTTGAAGCCGCCGGCGAAGTTCGGGATCAGCCCGGTGCGTAGGATCTCGTGCACCGACGGGTGGACCATGAATGCGCTTGGAATGTAGATGAGATTGAGTGCGCAGAACAGCAGCGCGATCTTCTCCCAGGTCCAGTAGCGGCCGTTCAGCACGATCACCGCCATCAGGGCGATCACCGCCGCAACGGTGAGCCAGGGCGGTACCCCGAAAATCGCGAGCGCCGCCGTCATGCCGATGAACTCGGTGACCAGCGTCAGCCAGTCGACGATCATCAGATCGAGCAGCGAGAACCAGCCCCAGAACGCGCCGAAGCTGTCGAAAATCGCCTCGGCGTGACCGCGCTTGGTGACCGCGCCGAGCCGCACGGTCATCTCCTGCACGTAATAGGCCACCGGGATCAGGATCAGCAGGAACCAGATCAGCGCGTACTGGTACTTGGCGCCGGTGGCCGCATAAGTCGTGATACCGCCGGCGTCGTTGTCCGCCACCATGACGACGATGCCTGGCCCCGCGATCACCAGATACAGCCGGACCGCCTTCCAGGCCTTGCTCAGCGAGTAGTAGATCCGTGCGAAGACGTTCATGCGATGCGCCGTGCTCGTTCGGCCAGCCCGCGACGCGGGGCGGCGCCGGCAGCGTACCCGTTCGGCACGCAGCCCGCACGCGCGATGCGCACCGACCGGGCTGCGCCGGTCACGGCCCGCGGCCGCGACCGATCCGCGTGATCCGGTCGAGGATCACGGCGAGCAGAACGATCGCCAGTCCGGACTCGAAGCCCATCCCGACCTGCACCGTGTTGAGCGCGCGGACCACCGGCACGCCGAGTCCGCCCGCGCCGACGAGCGCAGCGATCACCACCATCGAGAGGCTCAGCATGATGCACTGGGTGATGCCCGCGAGGATCAGCGGCGCAGCGCTTGGCAGCTCGACCTTGTAGAGCAGCTGCCAGCGCGTCGCGCCGAAGGCCTCGCCGGCTTCGAGCAGCGCGCGCGGCACGCCGGTGATGCCGAGATGCGTCAGCCGGATCGGCGCCGGCAGGGCAAAAATCACCGTCGAAATCAGCGCCGGGACGATGCCGAGCCCGAACAGCACCAGCGTCGGGATCAGGTAGACGAAGGTCGGAAGTGTCTGCATCAGGTCGAGTACCGGGCGCAGCGACGCGTGCAGGCGCGGCCGCCGGGCGGTGGCGATGCCGAGCGGCACGCCGATCGCGGTCGCGACCAGTGCCGCCACCAGCACCAGCGACAGGGTCTCGAGGGTCGGCCGCCAATAGCCCTGATTCATGATGAACAGCAATGCCGCTGCGACGAAGGCCGCGAGCGGCAGCGAGCGCTGCAGCAGCCAGGCCAGCACCGCCGCGCCGAGGATCACGAGCGGCGCCGGAACCGAGCCGAGCGCGCGGTTGAAGGCGCCAAGCACCGCGTTCGCCGCGGTGGTGATCGCGGTGAAGAGCGGTGCGCCGTGGCGCTTGGTCCAGTCGATGCCGCTGGCAATGGCGTCGCCGAGCGGGATCTTGTGGGCGGCGAGGCGCTGCTCGAATCCGCCGAGACCGCGCGTCGCGCCTGCCGACGCGCTCTTGCCGGCCGGCCGGCCGTCGGCCGTCAGGACGCCGTTCAACCACTGCGCGACGACGGCCGGGTGTGCCGCGAGCCAGGCCACCGCGGCAGCTTCCGGGGTCACGCGCGTCTCGACCATTGCCAGCATGATCTCGCTCTCGCCGCGCGGCGTGAACTCGAGGTTCCGGAGCAGCCGAGCGAGGTTCGGGCACTCGTCGAGCAGGCCCGTGCGGGCGAGTGTCATCACGGTCGCGCCGCCGAAGTTGGGCCCGAACGTGGCGTCGCCGCCCGTCAGGTAGCGCACGTCGAAGCGCATGTTCATCGGGTGCGGGTCCCACGCCAGGAACACGATCGGCTGGCGCGTCGCGGTCGCCCGCGCGACCTCGGCGAGCATGCCCTGCTCGCTCGACTCGATGAGGTGGAAGCTGCCGAGTCCGAGGTCGTTGCGCTGGATCAGCGTCAGGACGTGCTGATTGCCGTCGTTGCCGGCCTCGATCCCGTAGATCGAGTGCTTGAGGGCGGGTCCGAATCGCTGGATGTCGGCGAAGTCCCGAAGTCCGGCCTCATAGGCGTAGGCAGGCACCGCGAGCGTGTACTTGGCGCCGACGAGGTTGGTCCGCACTACCTCGATCGAGTGATCGTCGATGAACGGGCGGCGGTCGCTGGTCTGGGCCGGCATCCAGTTGCCGAGGAAGACGTCGATGTTGCGCGCCTTCATCGCCGCGAAGGTCACCGGGACCGACAGCAGTGTCGTCCGCGGCCTATAGCCAAGGTCGGCCAGCACCCGCGACAGCACCGCGGTGGTCGCGGTCACGTCGGTCCAGCCGACGTCGGCCATCCGCACCGTGCGGCACGACGACGGCTCGACGTTCGCCGCAGCGCTGGCGGCGCCGGCGAGCAGCAGCGTGAACGCGGTGAACCCGGCGCGGGTGTCAGCCCAGCCGCGGGAAGCGCGCCATCGCCTCCAGATCGTTGAGTCCCTGGTCATTGCGGATGTACGCCCTGGTGGCATCGCGGATCGGCTGGTGATCCCACGGCGTGAAGCGCCCCTGGCGCAGCGCCGCGTAGACGAAATGGCGGCGCCGCTGGCTGGCGAGCACCTGTTCGTGCAGTCTCGGCAGCGCCCAGCGGCGCCCGACCTCGGTGCGATAGTCCGCGACCTGTGCGGCGTGCTCGGGGCGCGTGGCGAGATTCGCCCGCTCGTCCGGATCGGCGGCGAGGTCGTAGAGCTGATCGGGGTCAACCGGCGTGTGCACGAACTTGTAGCGCTCGCGGCGGATCATCACGAGGGGGGCGACGGCGCCCTCGCCGAGGTATTCGCCGATCACTTCGTCCGGAGCGGCGCCGCCCTCGAGCGCGGGCAGCAAGCTCCGGCCGTCGTGGACCGCCGCGTACTGCGGCCTGCCGCCGGGCGTACCGAGCTCGGCGAGGGTCGGCAGCAGGTCGAGCAACGACGCCGATTCGCGAACGCGGCGCGGCTTGAAGCGGCCGGGCGCATGCACGATCAGCGGGATGCGGCAGGCGCCCTCGAAGAAGTTCATTTTGTACCAGAGGTCGCGCTCGCCGAGCATGTCGCCGTGATCGGCGATCACCGCGATCACGGTGTTGGCGTCGAGCCGGGCGTCCTTGAGCGTTGCCAGCAGCGAGCCGACCTGGTCGTCGACGTAGGACACGGCGCCATAGTAGGCGCGACGCGCGGCGCGGATCTGTGCTTCGCTGGGGGACTGGAGCCCGAGGCCGATCACGTGGCGCACGCGGCGCGCGTGCGGATCCTGATCGGCGTCGGCGATGCGCACCCGCGGCATGTCGATCTCGTCGTCCGTGTAGCGGTTCCAGTATGGCTCCGGGATCACGTACGGGTCGTGCGGGTGCGTCATCGATACGACCAGGCAGAACGGCCGGCGGTCGTTGCCGCGCGCGACGTCAAAGAGTTTCTGGCGTGCCGCGTACACCACCTCGTCGTCGAAGTCGACCTGATTGGTGCGCGTGCAGGGACCGGCCTTCGTCACCGAGTCCATCGTGTGGTACCAGCCCGGACGCGTGTCGAAGCGCGTCCAGTCCGGCGTCCAGCCGAAATCCGCAGGGTAGATGTCGGTGGTCAGCCGCTCTTCGAAGCCGTGCAGCTGGTCCGGCCCGCAGAAATGCATCTTGCCGGAGAGCGCGGTCTGGTAGCCCGCCTGGCGCAGGTAGTGCGCGAAGGTCGGCACCTCGGCGGGGAACTCCGCGGCGTTGTCGTAGCCGCCGATCCGCGAGGGCAGCTGGCCGGAGAGGAACGAGAATCGTGACGGCGCACAAAGCGGGCTGTTGCAGTAGAAAGACTCGAACACGACGCCGGCGTCGGCGAGCCGGTTGATGTGCGGGGTCCGTGCGACCTTGCCGCCATAGGCCGGGAGCGCGCCAGCGGTCAGCTGGTCGGCCATCAGGATGAGGATATTCGGGCGGTCGGCCATGGGGACTTCTCGCGGCGCGTTCGCGGGTGCAGGGGGTTGACTCCTCGCACGACTATACCGTGCCGCGATCCGCTCACGGGCCGCGGCGGCCGAGCCCCTATAATCCCGCGCAGGACCGCTAAGAGGCCGAGCCGTATGCCCCAAACCCATTCGCGCACCGCGCTGATCACCGGCGCCGGCAGCCCCGCGGGCATCGGCTATGCCGTGGCCGAGGCGCTCGGGCGTGCCGGCTACCGCCTCGCCGTGACCTCGACCACCGACCGCATCCACGACCGCGTCCGGGCGCTGTCGGCCGCCGGCTGCGTGGTGACCGGACACGTGGCCGACCTGACCGTGCCGGACGAGGTCACGCGGCTCGCCGCCGAGGTGGGGCCGGTCGATGTCCTCGTCAACAACGCCGGCATGGCGGTGCTCGGCTCGATCGATGCTCAGGTGCCGCTGCAGGACATCTCGCTCGCGCTCTGGCACACGGTGCTCGAGCGCAACCTCACGACCGCGTTCCTGGTCACCCGTGCCTGCCTGCCCGGGATGATCGAGCGCGGCTGGGGCCGCATCGTCAACGTGTCGTCGACCACCGGGGCGGTCGCCGGCGTCGCGCGCGACAGCGCTTACGCCGCCGCCAAGGCGGCGATGCTCGGCATGACGCGCTCGTTGTGCCTCGAGGTCGCCCGCTCCGGCATCACCGTCAACGCCGTGGCGCCGGGCTGGATCGCGACCGGCTCGCAGACCGAGGACGAGCAGCGTGCCGGTGCGGCGAGTCCGCTCGGCCGCTCCGGCCGTGCCGCCGAGGTGGCGGCCGCGATCAGCTTCCTGTGCTCGGCGGGCGCCTCGTACGTCACCGGCCACCTGCTGGTCGTCGACGGCGGCAACAGCGTCATCGAGAGCAAGGCATGAGCGCCGACGCCAGGGTCGTCCTCGTCACCGGTGCGGGGGGCGGCATCGGCGGCGCGGTGGCGCGCCGATTCGCCGCCGCCGGCTGGCGGCCGGTGCTGACCGACCTGGTGGAGGGACCGCTCGCCGCGGCGGCCGCGGCGGCGGGCGGTGCACCGTTCCGGGCCGCGGATCTTCGCAGTGCGACGACCTGCGCGGACGTCGTCGCCTGGGCCGTCAGCCGCATGGGTCGCCTTGACGGGCTGGTGAACGCTGCCGGTGTCTGGCGCGAGGGGCCGACCGCCGAGACGCGCGAGGAGGATTTCGACATCCTGTTCGACGTCAACGTGAAGGGGCTCTACTTCATGACCGCGGCGGCGATCCCGCATCTCAAGGCGTGCGAAGGCTTCGTCGTCAACCTGTCGAGCGACGCTGGCCTGCAGGGCAATACCGGTGCGGCCGCCTACTGCGCCTCGAAGGGTGCGGTTTCGCTCTTCACCAAGGCGCTGGCACTTGAGCTCGCGCCTGACGGCGTGCGCGTCAACGCCATTTGCCCCGGCGACGTCGCGGGCCCGATGCTCGAGTTTCAGGCGAACACGTACGGCGGCGACGACCCGGCGGCCTACTTCGCGAGGCTGCTCGGCGGCTATCCGCAGGGACCGGTGCGGGCCCGCTTCATCAAGCCCGACGAGGTGGCGTCGCTCATCGAGTACCTGGCGCGACCTGAGGCGCAGCCGATCACCGGCGCGACGCTGTCGATCGACTTTGGCTATTCCGCCGGCAAGTGACCGGTACCCGGGCCTCGGCGCCCGCAACCCAGGACCAGAGATGCCGACGCTGATTCCCGCTCCCACCGTGATCGCCGCCGCAGGCGCGAAACCGAAGCGCATCGAGGAGTACGTCGGGCGCGTCAACAGCGGAACCGCCTCGCTCAGCGTCGCGCGCATGCAGAGCCCGGCCGGATGGTCCGAGCCCGGCCAACGGCCGGCGTTCGACGAGTACACACTGGTGCTTGCCGGCCGCCGGCGGGTCGCATCGGAGGGTGGCTTGAGCCTCGACGTCCGCGCCGGACAGGCGGTGGTAACGCGCGGTGGCGAATGGGTGCGCTACTCGACCCCTGAGCCGGAGGGCGCCGAGTACGTCGCGATTTGCCTGCCGGCCTTCTCGCCACTCATTGTTCACAGGGATCCCCCATGACCAGCTTCATTCAACGCGGCGCGACGTCGACGCTCGATTCGACCGCCGCCCGCCGCGGGCTGCTGATCGCAGTCCTCGCCTTCGTCGCACTGAACCCCTCACCGGCGTGCGCCTACTCGGGTGCCGTGGCCTCACCGGACCGCTACGGGGCCGACACCGCCGAGGAGGTGCTGAAGGCCGGCGGCAACGCCGTCGATGCCGCGGTGGCCATGGCGTTCACGCTCGCCGTGACCTACCCCGAGGCCGGCAACCTCGGCGGCGGTGGCTTCGCGACCGTCTATTTCCGCGGCAAGGCCTACTTTCTAGACTACCGCGAACGTGCGCCCGCGGCGGCGACGGCCACGATGTATCTCGATTCGAAGGGCGAGGTGGTCCCGGACGCGAGCACGGTTGGCGTGCGCGCGGCGGCGGTCCCCGGCACGGTAAAGGGCCTTTGGCAGCTGCACCGGCGCTTCGGTGCGCTGCCGTGGCGCCGGCTCCTGCAGCCGGCGATCCGCTACGCACGCGACGGGTTCGTCGCGAGCGAGATGCTGAGCCAGCAAAGCGCGGACACCGTGAAGTCGCTCGCCGGCCGGACCAACTTCGAGGCGTATTTTGGTGCGATCAAGCCCGCGGCCACGCTGCGGCAGGTCGAACTCGCGGCGACGCTCGAGCGGATCGCGCTCCACGGAACCCACGACTTCTACCAAGGGGAGACTGCACGCCTGATCATCGCGCAGATGGCGCGCGGCCACGGCCTCATGACCGCGAAGGACCTGGCGGCCTATCAGGCCATCTGGCGCACGCCGCTCGAGTCGGACTGGGCCGGCTATCGGATCATCACGGCGCCGCCGCCGAGCTCAGGCGGCATCGCCCTCATCTCGCTGCTCAAGATGAAGGCGATCATTGCGCCGCTGTTTGCGGGTGTGACGCTGAACTCGCCGCAGTACGTGCACCTCCTGGCCGAGATCGAGAAGCCAGTGTTCGCCGATCGCGCCGAGTACCTGGGGGACCCGGACTTCCAGGCGGTTCCGATCGCCCCTCTGCTCGCCGACGAGTACCTGTCGGCCCGCGCCCGACGCGTGAGTCCGGAGCGGCCCACCGCAACCGAGGCGGTCACCCCCGGTCTCGCGGAGCACCACAACACCACCCATTTTTCAGTGGTGGATCGTTTTGGCAACGCGGTGTCGAACACCTACACGCTGAATGACGACTTCGGTGCGGGCGAGGTCGTCGAGCGCGCCGGCTTCCTGCTCAACAACGAGATGGACGATTTCTCGGTAAAGGCCGGCTCACCGAACCTCTACGGCGTCGTCGGTGGCGAAGCGAACGCGATCGCGCCCGGCAAGACGCCGCTGTCGTCGATGACACCGACCATACTCACGCGCGACGGTCAGGTGGCGCTGGTGATCGGTACGCCGGGCGGATCGCGGATCTTCACCTCGGTGTTCCAGGTGATCACCAACTGGCACGACTTCGGTCTGCCGCTCGGGCAGGCGGTTGCGGCTCCGCGCGTGCACCACCAGCTGCTGCCGAAGGATACGATCTTCGAGGAGCCGTATGGCCAGGTCGACGCGGCAACCCGGCAGGCGCTCGAGGCGCGTGGCTACCACTTCGAGAACCAAGGCTGGAACGGCGACATCGAGGCGATCGAGGTGGCGGCGCGCGGAACCTTCGCCGCGGCCGACCCGCGCGGGATCGGCGTCGCGCGCGTGCTCGACTAGCGCGGCGGTGTCCACCGGGCGTCACTGCCCGGTCAGGCCGCTCACGCCCCACGTGTCGTTGAGCACGTAACCCTCGGGATACGGATCCTCGGCATCGAGCAGATACTGGTGGAAGCCGGTGATCCAGGCGCGCCCCGTGATCGACGGCCGGATCGCGGCTCGGCCGCCGACCTCGATGTCACCGAGGATCCGGCCGCGGAAGGTCGAGCCGATCAGCGACGCGTGGATCATCTCGTCGCCGACCTGCATCAGACCACGGGCGCGGAGCACCGCCATTCGCGCCGCGGTTCCCGTCCCTGTCGGGCTGCGGTCCGAGCGCCCGGGCGCGACGATGCAGGTGTTGGTCGTGACCGCGCCCACGCCCTCGAACGGCCGGTTAATTTGCACGATCGAGACCCCGCGGATCGCGGGGTTCCCGGGGTGGACGACATCGAGCTGCTCGCGGGCGGCCTTGCGGATGCGCTCGCCAAGTATCGCGAGCTCGCGGGCCTCGTCGGCCACGACCCGAAAGCCGAGCGTCGTGCCGTCGACGATCGCGTAGAACATGCCGCCGTAGGCGACGTCTACGCTGATCGTGCCGACGCCGTCCACATCGAGGGGCGCGTCGAGCCGATCGACGAACGCTGGCACGTTCTCGATCTCGACCGAAAGGCACTTGCCGCCGCGGCACGTGGCCCGCGCCAGTATCGGGCCGCCCGGCACCTCAATGCGGACGGTCGTTTCCGGCTCCTGCATTGCGATGATGCCGGTCTCGAGCAGTACCGTCGTGATGCAGATCAGGTTCGAGCCGGAGCTCGGGACGTATTCCGTCGGCTCCATGATGATCGCGCCGATCTGGCAGTCACGATTCACGGCGGGAACGAGCAAGTTCACGTGGCGCGCCACGCTGCCGCGCGGCTCGCAGAGCAGCATTCGGCGCACGTGGTCATGCTCGCGACGCATGCATTCCATCTGCTCGTAGAGAGTGGCGCCGGCCGGCGGCAGCACGCCGCCGACGATGACGTCGCCGATTTCGCCCTCGGCGTGGCAGCCGACAACCGAAATGACGCGCCGTGCCCTCATCGATGTGTCCTCCGCCGCGCACCCATGTCAGCGACGCTGCCGTAGCTGCGGCCGGCATTGAACGTTAGACGTTGGCGACGGCGCGGTCGAGCGTGCGCTGCGAGTCCCGCGGCGAAATCGCCGCGGGCCATTGGCGGCACCAGCGCCGTCGACTAAAGTGAGCCTGGGGGGCGTCCGCCACGACCACCGTGCCGCTCGGATTGATCCTCGGAGGAACCCACCGTGCAGATTGCCGTCGACGTCAGTCTCTACCCGCTCACCGGCGACTACATCCCACCGATCAAGGCGTTCATTGAACGGCTCAGCGGGTACTCGGGGCTCACGATCGAGTACAACTCGCTGAGCACTCAGGTGCGCGGCGAGTTCGACACGGTCTTCGATGCGCTGAAGGCGGAGGTGCGCGAGACATTTGCGGGGCCTGACCGCGCGGTACTGGTACTGAAGGTGATCGGTGGGCCGACGCCCGGTGCCACGGTGTTCTAGCCGCTCGACGGCCGCTACTGGACTCCCTTGGCGTACCAGTTTCTCGATGGTCACGTGAGCGGCCGTCACCGGCCGTGCCAGTTCGCGCACGCGTGGCCGAGTACCCGCGGCGACTGGCAGATCGTCGGCGGCAGGCGTGCGCGGGACGAGGTCGTGACCGTCGAGCGCAGCCGGCGGAGCCGGCTGCTGTCCGCGGGGCGAGTCGCCGCAACGACGCGGCCGGTGCCGGTCGCGCCGCGCGGTCGTCAGAACTCGAGATCGAGCGACGCGCACAGCCAGTCGAGCATCGGCCGCATCAGCTGGAAGCGCTGCATCAGCAGCTTTACGAGTTCTGGGCGCAGGAGATCCGCGTCGCCGAGTGCCGCGCTGGCGATGAAGTCCTTGCGCTTCAGGTCCACGATGAGCTCGTGCCCCGGGTCGTAGCCGCGCGGTGGGCGCGACAGCGTCTCGCCGCCGAGCTCGAATACCCGCGTGAAGGCCCGGTCGCGCGTCGCCTTCTTCCAGCTGCGCGGGTTGTCGATCAGGAAGTCCCGCAGGCGCTTCAGCGTTTCCGGCTGCGGATGCCAGATGCCGCCGCCCGTGAAGCAGGCGCCGGGCTCGAGGTGCAGGTACAGCACCGGCGCATCGAGCCGGCCGAGCGCCGCGGTCCCGAGGCTGCCGCGGGCCGTCGCCTTCGTCGCCGCGTGGTAGAAGCTCATGCCGACGTGCGTCTTGTAGGGCTGCTTGTCGGACGAGAAGCGCGTGTCGCGGTGGATCCGGAATAGCGAGCCGCCGACGGCGCGCGGGCTTGCGACCAGCTGCGGACTGATCTTCTGCAGGGGGGCCGCGAGGTCGCTGATGAGCCGCAGCGCGGGCCGCCTCACGTGTTCCTCGTACTGCTCCTTGTGAGCGTGGAACCACTCGCGCCGGTTGTTGCGCTTGAGCGCTCTCAGAAACCGGAACGTCGCTGGCGTGAAGTAGGGCTCTCTACGGGTGGACATGGACACTCCCTGCGGCGTTCGGCCGGCGGGGCAGCGGCGTTGTGTGCGCCGTCGGCAGCGCCATTGTCGGTCGGATCGGGCCGCGGGGCCAGATGGCCCGCGCGAACGCGTTCAGACCCGCGGCCAGCGCTCGTTGCCGGGCCGCATCAGCTCCGCGGGCAGGCGGATGTCGTAGCGGCTGCGCAGCGCCGCGTCGAGCTCAGCGCCGATATGCGAGGGATAGTGGCTGCCCATGATTTCGCGCACCCTCTGCGCGGCGACGGTCATCAACTCCGGCGAGCCGCGGAACTCCCAGTCCGACAGCGAAGAGCGGTCGCCGAGCTTCGGGTAGAGGTACTCCGACTGCATCAGCGACAGGGTCTGCGGGGCGCCGAGGTAGTGGTTCGGACCGAGCACGGTGCGCTCGATGACCTCGTACGAGAGGGTCTCGTCGTTGACCTCGATGCCGCGCAACGAGCGCTGCACGGCGCCGATCAGGTCGTTGTCGATGACCATCGACTCGAGCGAGCAGCCCATGAGGCTGCCCATCATGCCGGCGCACTCGCAGATCATGTTGCTGCCGGAGAGCGCCGACAGTGCGATCGTCATGCCCTTTTCGTAGCCGGCTTGGTAGTCCGGGCGCTTGGCGTCGGTCATGCCGGCGGCGACGACGCCGGGCAGGCCGAAGTGTCGCGCGACCTGGCCGGCCGCGGCCTGCAGCACGGCCTCCTCGCCGCTGCCGCCGCTGAAGGCGCCGGTGCGCAAGTCCGAGACGAAGGTCCACGGGCCGAAGTCGACCGGGCCGCCCGGGTTGATGAGGTTGACGAGCACGACGATCGAGAGCGCCTCGGCCGTGCACTGGGCGAGGGCGCCGGCGAGCGCGGCAGGCGCCGTGGCCCCCGCCTGCGGCGCCGTGCACGCGCTTACGGGCAGGCCACGACGCGCGGCCTCGCACAGCACCGCGGAGGTGTCCGGGCCGAAGCGCAGCGGCGACACCACGGGGCACACGCCGATCGCGGCGAAGGGCGCGCGACGGAAGGCGCCGGTCTCGCCGAGCACCGTGTCCCAAAGCGTCTCGACGTCGTGGACCGTCGCAGGATCCGCGAGCGAGATGCTGAAGGGCTTGGCGGTCGCCGCCGCGCCTGCGTAGGCAACGTTGAGCGCGTGCAGCCGCGCGTCTTCGCAGATGTCGGTCGCGACCACCTGCTGGCCGCAGAAGTCGATGTGCTCGAGGAAGTCGCCCATGCGCCAGAAGTCGTAGAGGTCGAGGAGCGTCGACGGCCGGTACTTGCCGCTGTCCGGCTCGACGAAGCGCACCGCTTCGCCGGAGGTCGCGAAGTACACGCGATTGCCGCCGGAGCGGATGGTCCGCTCGGCGTCGCGGCCGTGGTAGATGATCTCCGGTGCGGCGTGAGCGATCAGGTCTTCGACGAGCGCGCGCGGGAAGCACAGCCGGCCATTGGCATTGAAGTGCGCGCCCTTGGCGGTCGCGTAGTCGCGAATCTCGTCGCTGATCGCGCTGAAGCCGATGTTGGCGAGGATCGCGAAGGCGGTATCGGCGATGCGCTCGAGGTCGCGCTCCGAGAGCGGCTTGTAGACGCCGCCCGGCAGGCCCGGGCGGACGGCCTCGGAACGCCGAATCGAGCGCCGCTCGGCCACCCGTGCGGCCCGACCGCGCGAATTTCTGCCGGTTGCCGGCACGAGGGGGGTCATGGCATTGCCTCCTGACAGAGCGCCCGCCGGATGGTCGACGGCAGCGGAGCATGCGTCCTGCCTGCCCGGGCGTCAAGGAATTCGTGAATGTACATTCATTCAATTTACTTGACGAACCCATTGTTTAGTATTAAGTTTTGATCTGATATCTGAAGACAAGGAACCCGGATGACGCTCGTCTCCGCGGAGCCCCAACGCAGCGACCGGCGCGAGCTGCGCCGCGCACGGCGCGAGGCCCAACTCGTCGACGCGGCGCTCGAGTGCATCAGCGCGCTCGGCCTTCGCGACACCACGGTGCAGGACGTCGCGGCGCGAGCCGACATGGCGGTCGGCTCGATCAGCCAGTACTTCGAGAGCAAGGAGCTGCTGTTCACGGCGGTGCTGCGCCAGCTGTCGGAGGAATTCGAGGCTGCCTGGCGGCGCGGCCTCGAGGAGGCCGGCGGCGACCCGGCGGCGCGACTGCGCCGCTTCGTCGAGTGCTACTTCGAGCCGGGAATCTGCCAGCGCAAGAACGTCGCGGTCTGGTTCGCGTTCTGGGGCGAGGTCAAGGCGCGGCCGAAGTATCGCGCCGTTTGCGCCGGCTATGACCGACTGCACGACGAAGTGCTCGAGTCCCTGTGCCGCGAACTGATCGTCGCTGGCCGCTACGACTCGATGGATCCCCGCGGCATGGCGAAGATCATCGCTTCCACCTGCCACGGCCTGTGGCTCGAGTTGCTGACGGGCAGCGATGGCCTCAAGCGCGGCGAACTCGCCGCGCTGGCGCGTGCGTGCCTCGCCGCGCTCTTTCCACGACACGCGCTGACCCTCGCCGCGGCTGGCCCCGATCTCGGCGCCTGAGCCGGCCTGCCGGACACGAGCCGGTCCTCAGCTCCATCCGCCGCGCCGCCACTCTGTCGGCGGCAGCTGTTCGTCGGAGCCTGTGGCGGACACCGCCGCTCAGCGACCGTTCGACGCCACCTGGGCCACCCCGGTGCGCTGCTGGTGCAGGGTCGTGAGGCGGCCGTTGGCGACTGTCGTCACGGCGCCGTCCAGCGCCTTGGCGACACAGGCCTGGTCGACGAAGCGGAAGGAACGGTACTCGCACACCTGCGTCGCGGCGTGCCGCAGCCGTGCGTACAGGGTTGCGACGCCCGCGTCGCTCGACAGGTTGAGGTCTGCGTAGCGCACCCGGGCGGTCGGCAATTCGCCGGTGGCGGTGCCAGCGGCGAGCGCCGTGCCGGCGAGCGACAGCGTCGCGATGCTCGCGGCGATCAGCGACAGCGTCCTGGTTCTCATAGCGGCTCTCCATCGGTGCAACGAGTGACTGGGCCTACGAGAGTAGGACGCGCGTCGCGGATCGCGGGTTGCTTCGGCTGGTCGCGCGCTGCGCTCGTCTCAGCGTGTCTGCACCGCTACACTCGTGCGCGCACGGCCAGGCCGTGCGCTACCGGACGCCGCACTCGCATGAAGATCATCGCCGTCACCAACATCAAGGGCGGGGTCGGCAAGACGACTACCGCCGTGAATCTCGCCTACCTGGCGGCGGCGGGCGGCGCGCGCACGCTCCTCTGGGATCTCGACGCGCAGGGCGCCGCGACCTACACGTTGCAGGTGGAGCCCGGCGCACGGCTGTCCGCGAGGAAACTGGTCGCCGGCCGCCGCGAGCCGCAGGAAGCGATCGTGGCGTCCGCGTACCCGCGCCTTCATGTGCTGCCGGCGGACGTGTCATACCGCAACTTCGACGTGCACCTCGCCGCGCGCAAGCGGCCCACTGAGCGGCTGCTGAAGATGAGCCGGACGCTGCGCGAGGACTACGACACGCTGTTCCTCGACTGTCCGCCCGGCATTTCCCTGCTCACAGAAAACGTGCTGCGCGCGGCCGATGCGCTCGTGATCCCGCTCGTGCCGACGCCGCTGTCTCTGCGCATGCTGACGCAGCTGCGCGCGTTCGTCGCCACCGAAGGCTGGGGCGACCTGAAGCTGCTGCCGTTCTTCTCGATGGTCGATCGCCGCCGGTCGCTGCACCGCGAGTTGATCGAGGGCACGCGCGCCGAGTTCCCCGACCTGCTGGCCACCGAAGTCCCGTACTGGAGCGAGATCGAACGCGTCAGCGTACGGCGCGCGCCGATGCCGGTGATCGCACCGAGCGGCGAGGCCGCGCGGCTCTACCAGCAGCTGTGGGCGGAAGTCGAGGCGCGAGTCGGCCAGCAGGAGCCGGCGCCGTCCGCCACGACGGCGCCGGTCGAGCCGGACTGGATTGCCGGCGATTTCGCCGCCGCGGTCGAGCCGGCGCCCAACGGTATTCCGGGCCGCACGCACTGACGGCGGCCGGCGTTGCCGACGGGACGTCTCAGGCCTCGCCGCCTTCTGCGGCCATCGCGAGGACCCGGCAACCGAACACCGGTCCGGCGCTGGAGCCAGGCTCCGGCTCGATGCGCACGGTCACCCGGTCCTTGCCGTGCGTCAGTGGAGGTGGCAGCGGATAGTCCACATCGAAGAAGCAGCCGGGCTGGTCGGCGCCGAGGTGTTGGGTCGCCACTGGCGCGCCGTCGACGCGCACGACAAAGGTGCGTGGCCGCTCCTCGCCCCAGTACGTACAGCGCAGCGCGAGCGGCCCCGGGCGGACGGCCACGACGAAGGACATGAATCCGCCGCTGCGGGCGTCGCGGCCGGTGCGGCCACGGTAGGTTACCGCGAACGACATGTCCGCGCCGAGGCCATGCGCCTGCTCCGAGTG
This sequence comes from Pseudomonadota bacterium, assembly GCA_025355105.1. Lineage (GTDB taxonomy): Bacteria > Pseudomonadota > Gammaproteobacteria > Steroidobacterales > Steroidobacteraceae > CAIKZZ01. The sequence goes on from JANYAE010000052.1 coordinate 72,075, forward strand.
CTGCTCGCCGAGTTGCACGACGTCCACCGAGCGGGCGTTCAGCGCCAGCGCACGGGCGACATCGACCGCCGCGGCGCGCTCCGTCGCCTGCCAGTCCGCCATGGACAGCAGCCGGAAGTAGACGGCGCTGCGGCGCCGATGCTGCTCGTGGAAGGGAACAAACTCGAGCTCACGTGGACGGGTCAGGTCGACGCCGCGGACACGACTTCGCTGCGGGTCCACCACCTCGAGATGCGCGAGCGGGTCGTCGGCGACCAGCACCGGCGCGTGTCCATCGTACGGCGTATCCGCTGCTCCGAGGTCGGCCGCGAGCACCAGCGGCCCGCGCAGCAGCGCCACCGTCCGCGGATGATCGCGCGTCGCCTCGAGCCGCAGCACCAGCGGCAGCTCGAGCGCGAGCACATCGCCCGCGTGCCACCGCCGCCGCACGATCAGGTAGCCGCCGGCGGCCTGCGCGCGCACCTCGCGGCCGTTGACACTGAGCCGTGCGCCCCGGCTCCAGGCCGGCTGGCGCAGGGCCAGCGAAAGCGTCTGCGGCGCGGCCAGCGACTCGAAGCGGAGCCGGACCTGGCCGTCGTGCGGGTAGCGCGTTTCGAGCGCGAACGTCGCCGCGCGCTCCGTCCAGCGCAGCGTCGAAGGGATAAAGAGGTTGACGAACAGCGTGTCCGCGCCGTGCCAGAAGATGGAGTCGCCATGCTTTGCGTGGCTCTCCATCCCCGAGCCGACACAGCACCAGAACGAATCAATCGGCTCCGAGTACTCGCGGGCGGCGCCGGACATCAGGGGCGTCATGTAGGTGAATGCGCCGCTCGCCGGGTCCTGCTGCGCCAGCACGTGGTTGAGGTGGGCGCGCTCGTAGTAGTCGAAGAACGCGCCGTCCGGTGCCTGCGCGTACAGCTGCCGCGTCAGCCGCAGCATGTTGTACGTGTTGCAGCCCTCGCAGGTCTGCTCGGTGAGGTAGCCCGCGGCCGCGCCGGGTGCGAGCCAGTACTCGCGGTCCGAGTTGCCGCCGATCACGTAGCTGTGATTGCGCGTGACCGTGTCCCAGAAGAACTTCGCCGCGGTCCCGTGCGCCGCGTTGCCCGTCAGCTCGTGGAGCCGCGCGAGGCCGATCAGCTTCGGAATCTGCGTGTTGGCATGCAGACCGGCGAGCTCGTCGCGGCGTGCGGCCAGCGGCTCGAGCACGCGCCGGTGGTAGAAGCGCTCGGCCAGCGCCAGCCAGCGGCGCTCGCCGGTGCGCGCCGCGAGGTCGGCGAAGCTCTCGTTGATGCCGCCGTGCTCGCAGGCGAGCAGCCGCTGCATCTGTTCGTCGTCGAGCGTCGCGAGCGCCTGCTCGATGTAAGCGCCGAGCGCGCGCGCGATCGGAACGCAGCCCGAGAGCCCGCACAGACGGTCCGCGTCGCGAAGGCCCGAGAACAGCTTGTGCCAGTTGTAGAACGGTACCCAGCAGCCGTTCAGGTCGAACGGCGCGCTGCGGATCTCGCCGCGGCGGATCTCGGCGAACAGCTCCTTGCCGTCGACGACCGCACCGTCGGCGCGGCGGCGGGTGAAGCCGGCGAGGTAGCCGTCGCCATGGGCCTGCTGGCAGGCCGCGAGTTCCGCGACGACATAGGACGCGAGTCGTGCGGCTTCCGGGTCGCCGGTCTGCGCGTGCAGCAGCGCGAGCGCGCTCAGCCAGTGGCCGAGCGTGTGGCCGGCGATCGTTTCGCCTTCCCAGCCGCCGTAGGCCGGGGCCTTCGGCGCGAGGCCTGCACTGGCGCGGAAATTGTGCAGCAAACGGTCCGGTTCTAGGCCGAGAACATAGCGGCGGTTGGCCTCGACGGCGTCGAGGTAGCGGGACGGACGCAGCTGCACCGCCGACAGCGGGAATGGCTCCGCGCGGGACGGCAACAGGCCCGGTGCCGCCGACGTCGCGGCGCCGGCAGTCGGAGCGAGCGCGGCGAGTGCGCCGGCGGCCGCGCCGACCAGCAGCTCGCGCCGGCGAAGCAACTGCTCCGAGCGCGCCTCGGCTGGCGCGCCGTTGGCGGGCAGGGTGGTCCGACATGAGGTCAAGGCGCTGTTGCGGCGGCGGTGGGGCATGCGGGCATCTCCTCAGCGTGGCGCGGCGGCGCGCGCCGTCCGGCGCGGGGCGGCGATGAGGTGCTCGTCGAGACGCGGCACCGTGCCGGCGCGCGCGTAGCTCAGGCCGTAGCCGACCGGGAACAATGGCGCGGCGGCTGCGTCCGCGTACGGCGACGCGGCGGCGGAGCGCGGCCAGTGGAACGACAGCCGGCCGCGAAAGTCGACGCGCGGCCGCCCACCGGCATCGCCGATGAGCACGTCGGCGATTCCGGCGCCCTCGCTGCCGGGCAGCCAGGCGGCGACGAACGCATTGCTCGCGTTGAGCTCCGGGTTCACCCACAGCGGCCGGCCGGACAGGAATACTGCCACTGTCGGTATGCCGAGGCCGCGCAGCTGTTGCAGTTCGGTGAGCGGTAGGCGCGCGTTGTAGAGCGGCAGCTTGAGGTCGCCGAAGCCCTCCGCATACGGCAGCTCGCCGAATACGACCACTGCGACGTCAGGCTTGGTGACCGAGGGATCCTCGGCGCTGTCGACGACGCGTCCGCCGCCGGCGAAGATCGCCTCCTTGAGGCCATCCTCGATCGAGGTGGCCTGCGGCACGTCCGCGAGCGTCGTGTCGGTGCCCTGCCAGGTGAGGGTCCAGCCGCCCGTCTGGACGCGTAGGTCGTGGGCCGCAGGGCCGACGATCAGCACCCGCGCCCCCGAGCGGATCGGCAGCGTGCCGTCGTTCTTCAGCAGCACGAGCGACTTCTGCACGGCCTCGCGCGCGAGTGCCCGGTCGGCCGCGGAGTCGAGCAGCTCGAACCGACCTTCGAACGGGCGCGCCGCCTCGAACAGGCCGAGGCTGAACTTGACCCGCAGGATGCGCCGTACCGCGTCGTCGAGGCGCGCGAGCGGAATCTCGCCGGACCGCACGGACCTCAGGGTCGTCGCATACATCCCGCGCCAGCCGGTGGCCGCCATGAACATGTCGACACCGGCGTTGAAGGCGTTCGGGCAGTGCCGCTTCGCGCAGCCGGGCACCTGCGCGTGGCCGTTCCAGTCACCGATGACGAAGCCCTCGAAGCCCATGCGTCCCTTCAGGACGTCCGTCAGCAGTGCCCGGTGGCCGTGCATCTTCTGGCCCTGCCAGCTCGAGAACGACGCCATGACGGTCAGCACGCCGGCCTCGATCGCCGCGCGGTAGGCCGGCGCGTGCACCCGGATCAGCTCCGCCTCGCTGGCCGGGGCGTCACCCTGGTCGATGCCGTCGCGTGTGCCGCCGTCGGCGATGAAGTGCTTCGCGGTGGCCGCGATCCGGCCGGCCTGCAGCTTGCCGTTGAGCCCCGCCGGACCCTGCAGGCCCTCGACGATCGCCGCGGCGTAGGAACGGACCAGCAACGGGTCTTCCGAATAGCCCTCGTAGCTGCGTCCCCAGCGCACGTCGCTCGGCACGGTCAGCGTCGGCGCGAAGGTCCAGTCGAGGCCGGTCGCGGCAACCTGCTCGGCGGTCGCGACGCCGATGCGGCGCACGAGGTCAGGATCGTGGGCGGCGCCGAGCCCGATGTTGTGCGGGAAGAGCACGGCGCCGACGACGTTATTGTGCCCGTGCACCGCGTCGATGCCGAACAGCACCGGGATCGGCATGTGCCCGGCGCGGCTTTCGGTAGACACGGCCCGGAATTCACGGGCGAGCGCGAGCCATTTGCCGGGGCTGGCGCGCTCGTCGCCGCCCGGGCCGGAATCGCCGCCGGCGAGCACCGAGCCGAGCGGATATTTGCGCAGGTCCTCGGGCTCCACCGCGCTGATGTCGGTCTGAATGAGCTGGCCGACCTTCTCCTCGAGGCTCATCACGGCGAGGAGCGCGGTAATGCGCTGCTCGGTATCGGGGTCGACGAGACCGCGGCTGCGTGCCGCGGGCCAGCGTTCGGGATGCACTTGGCCCTCACGCGCGGCAGGCGGTGCGCCACCGGCGCCGGTCGCCGCGAGGACCAGCGACAGCGCTGCGCTGCGCGCGATCGCACGCAGGCTCGGTCGGGTAGGTCCTCGCAGGTAGTGCATCGACGATCTCGGTCGGCAGGCCGGGACCCTTGATCTCACAGTTCGCGGATGTTGCGCAACGGACCCAGCACGGCTGGAGCCCCGGGTCCGCCGCGTCAATCCGTTGCACGGCCCGCGCCGTTGCCCCCAGACTTACCCCTCCCGGCTGGCCGCGGCAGTGCAGCCGACGGGCCGGGCCAAGGAGTCCCCATGGATCGATGCAGGGCGCTGATCGCCGTCGCCGCGTTTGCCGCCGGCGCCGCCGGTATCGCCGTGGCCGCCGCGCCGGCCGACCGGGACTGGCCGTACTACGGCGGCGATCCCGGCGGCATGCAGTACTCCTCGCTCGCCGACGTGAACGCCGGCAACGTTGCCGGGCTCCGGCTGGCCTGGCGGTGGCAGACCGGCGAACAGCCGCTCGCCGCCTATGGCACCTCACCCGGCATGTTCGAGGCGACGCCGGTGGTCGTCGAGGGCGTCATGTACCTGTCGACGCCTTACAACCGCGTTGTCGCGCTTGATGCGGCGTCAGGGCGCGAACGCTGGAGCTACGATCCCGAGGCCTACCGCGATGGCCAGGTGCCGAACGGCACTGGCTTCGTGCACCGCGGCGTTGCATTGTGGCGCGACGCAACCAGCGGTGCGCTGCGCGTGCTGATCAATTCGCGCTACCGCCTGATCGAACTCGACGCCACGACCGGCCGGCCGGTCGCGGGATTCGGCGACGGCGGAGTCGTCAACCTTCTCGACGGCCTGCAGTGGCCAATCGATCCGAAGCACTACACGAACACCTCGCCGCCGGTCGTGTACCGCGACCTCGTCATTGTCGGCAACGGCGTCGCCGACAAGCTGATCTACCGCCGCGATCCGCCCGGCGACGTCCGTGCCTACGATGCGCGCAGCGGCCGGCTCGCGTGGACATTTCACACGGTGCCGCGCGACGGGGAGCTCGGCGCCGACAGCTGGGGTGCCGGCTCGAACCACTTCACCGGGCACACCAATGTTTGGGCGCCGATGACGCTCGACGCACGCCGCGGGCTGTTGTACCTGCCCGTCAGCACGCCGAGCAACGACTACTACGGTGCCAACCGACCGGGCGCCAATCTGTTCGCCGACTCGCTGGTGTGCCTCGATGCGGCGACCGGCACGAGGCGCTGGCACTATCAGCTGGTGCACCATGGCCTGTGGGACTACGACATGCCGGCGCCGCCGTCGCTGGTGAGGATTCGCGTGAACGGTCGCGCGGTGGACGCGGTCGTGCAGCTCACCAAGCAGGGTTACGTTTTCGTGTTCGACCGCGTCAGCGGCCGGCCGCTCTACCCGATCGAGGAGCGCGCGGTTCCGGCAAGCGACGTGGCAGGCGAGCAGGCGTGGCCGACGCAGCCGGTGTCAACTGCCCTGCCGGTGCTGGTCCCGCAGGGCGTGACGCTCGCCGACGCCAACGATCTCACGCCGGCGCTGCACGAGGAGGCGCTCGCGGTGCTGAAGCGCCTGCGACTCGGGCCGCTGTTCACGCCGCCGAGCACCGCAGGAACGCTGATGCGGCCTGGCGTGCTCGGTGGCGCCGACTGGGGCGGCGGCGCCTTCGATCCCGACACGGGCGTGCTGTATGTGAAGGTCAACGACGACCCGACGCTGATCTACCCGGATGTCACCGACGCAGACGGCCACGCACCGGAGGTCGGACCGAACGACGGCGGCGACGTGTCGCTGTTCCTCCACCACCGCATCCCGGTGCTGAAGCCGCCGTACGCCTACATCGACGCACTCGACCTGAATACCGGGCAGATGCGCTGGCAAGTGCCGTTCGGCGACAACGCGGCCCTGCGCCACCATGCAGCGCTCAATGGCGCGACGCTCCCGGCCCACCTCGGAGCAGTCGGCACCGCCGGCGTAATGGTGACGCGCGGCGGACTGCTGTTCGCCGGTGGCGGCGACGAGGCATTCCACGCGCTCGACAAGCGGACGGGCGCGGATCTTTGGAGCTACCCGACGGGTGGTCTCAAGACGACCGGCACGCCGATGACCTACCGCCTTGGCGGGCGCCAATTCGTGGTGATCGCCGTCGGCGGTCCCGGCAGCGGCGCGACGCTGCTGGCCTTCGCGCTCTGAGCGACGAATGCGCCCGCAGCGGAGCAGGACCCTAGGCTGGCTCGCGGGCGCGGCCACCGTGCAGGCGCTCGCGGCATGGGGTCAGACGCCGCCAGCACTTCCGGACGGTACCGGTCGCGAGACGGTCGAGCGCGCCTGCGGCCAGTGCCACTCGCTCGAGATCGTGCTGCGAACACACCGGAGCCGCGGGCAGTGGGAGGCGCGGATCGACGAGATGATCGCGAAGGGCGCGAAGCTGTCCGATGAGGACATCGATGTGATTGCCGACTACCTCACGGCACACTTCGGCCTGCCGCCACCGTAGTGGTGCAGTGCGCCAGCGGTGCCGCGATCGAGGGCGGTGCAGACGGCCGCCGCCGCTTTGGGCACTATGGCGCGGGCAGGCGGCAATCTCGCCATCAGCATCACGACATCACGGAGGCCCGCCCATGGCTAGAATTCCTGATTTTCGTTCACCGCGCCGCGTCACCGCGCTCGCGGCCGCGCTGATGATCGCGGCCCTCGCGGTCACGGTGCGCGCGGCGGCGACGCCGGCAGCGATCCCGATCGACGACAAGAGCTTCGGCTGCATCAGCTCGCTGACACCCGTCCGCGGCTTCTTCGTCGGCAACCTGCTGGGGCAACTGTCGGCGACGCTGAAGGTGGCGCGCTCGACCACCGGCGGCGTCTACCCGCCCGGCTCGGTCGTGCAGCTCGTGCCGACCGAGGTCATGGTCAAGCAGCGGCCGGGATTCAACGCCGCGACCCGCGATTGGGAATTCTTCGAGCTCGACGTGGCAAAAAGCGGCAGCAAGATCGGCAAGCGTGGTTTTGCCGAGGTCGTGAACCGCTTCGGTGGCAACTGCTTCGCTTGCCACATCAAGGCACGATCGGAGTGGGACTTCGTCTGCGAGACCGGCCACGGCTGCGATCCGATCCCGCTGACCGAGCCGATGATCCGCGCGCTGCAGCGGACCGACCCGCGCTGCAAGGGTTCCGAGCACGTGAGCGAGGCGGATGCCGCGGCGCTCAAGCAGCTCGGCGAGATGATGCAGAAGAAGCCGACGGCGCCTGGCGCGACCTGAGGTGCCGGCGTGGCGGTCGCCGGTAACGGCGACCGCCACGCGTGAGGCTAGGGCTTCGCCAGCAGAAACGGATTGATCGCGGCGGCGATCGTCTGCGGCTCCTCCCAGAACGGGTTGTGTCCGAGTTCCGCGTAGAGACGGACCTCGGCCTTGGGCAGCGCAGTCGTCAGCGAACAGCGGTCCTCGGCCCCGAAGATCGGGTCCTTGCCGCCCCAGATCAGCAGCGTCGGCGCCTTCAGGCGCGGCAGCGTTGCCTGCAGCGCCGGGCCGGCGAGGCCTTGGTCTAGCACCGCGAGCCAGACGCTCAGCGGAATCGCCGCGGCATCCTTGCGCTGCCGGCGGATGAATTCCTCGTCGACCGGCGTCGGCGAGCTCCACCATTCGACCATGAACTTCGAGTCGGGGTCGATCGGCTCCTTGAGCTTGGCGATCTCCGCGCGGTAGTCCATCGACGCGGCCGCCGGCCGGCCCGGCGGAGGTGCGCAGCTCGCGAGTTCGCCGCCGGAGGAGGAGATCAGCACGACGTGCCGCGTCCGCTCGGGCCAGTACTCGGCCAAGGTCTGCGTGATGAAGCTGCCGAGCGAGTGCCCGACCACATCGGCCTGCTGGATGTGCAGCACGTCGAGCAGCAGGCGGATGTCGTACGCGAAGTCGAGCCGACCGTAGCAGCACTCCGGCTTGCTGGTCCTGCCGTGGCCGCGGATGTCGACGACGATGAGTCGCAGCGAGCCGTCGAGCTCGGGGATCAATGGCAACCAGTCGCGGGCGCTGTCGGTGAAACCGTGAATCAAAACGACGGGCTGGCCCTTCGGGTTGCCGGCCTCGATGTAGCCCATCGTCATTCCGTTCGGCAACCTGGCGACCCGGCGCGCGCCGTCGAAGGCGTCGACGCTCATCTTGAGCGGCGGCGCTGTCCCGGGCGCGGCCGCCGCGGCCGTCGCGAAGCAGGCCGCCGCGCCGAGCAGCAGCGCGGCGATCGGCGCGTATCGCACAGGCCGCCGCGCGGTCCTCGTGAACTCAGGCATGTCGTCCCCGTTCTGCGTCATATGATTCGTTGCAACCGGCGCGTGCCGGGCGCGGCAGCGCCAGCGGCGCGAAGCCGATAGTACCCGCTTCTGTGCCGCGCGCGCCGCAATGCTCAGCAGCGCACGCGGTCGCCGCCCGGGTCGTAGAGCGGCCGCAGCGACGCCCGCGCCGGGACGCGCCGATTGCCGATCAGGATCTCGAACCGACCGGTGGCGATGTACGCATCGCTGACGCCGCCCGGGCTGCCGACGTAGCCGAGTGCGGTCGCACCGCCGAGCGTGTGGCCGTACATCGCCGACGTGACGATGCCGACGCGCTCCCCGTCGCGCAGGATCGGTTCGTAGTGGTACAGCAGCGGCTGCGGATCCTCGAGCAGAAACTGGACGAGGCGGCGCTGCCGCGCCGTGCCGCGTGCCGCAGCGAGCGGCTCGCGCCCGATGAAGCCGCCCGGCTTGTCCCACGAGCAGGTGAAGGCGATGCCGGCGTCGAGCGGCGTGTCGTCGGGGCCGATGTCGTGCGACCAGTCGCGGTAGGCTTTCTCGATGCGCAGCGAGTTGAGGGTGTGATAGCCGCAGTGCGCGAGGCCGAACGGCCGCCCGGCCTCGACGAGCGCGTCGTACACGCCGAGCGTGAACGGCACGGGCACGTACAGCTCCCAACCGAGCTCGCCAACGTAGGTCAGGCGCAGCGCCAGCGCACTCTGGTAGCCAATCTGCACCTCGCGAGCGGTACCGAACGGGAAGGCCGCGTTCGACCAGTCGCCGGACGCGATCCCGGACAGCAACTCGCGTGAACGCGGCCCCTGCACGTTCAGCATGCTCCAGCCGTCCGAGACGTCGGTGACGACGCAGTGCAGCGCGGCGTCGATGTGATCGGTGAGCCAGCTCCTGACGTGCGTGGCGGTGAAGGCGGCGGTCACGATCAGGAAGCGATCCGCGGCGAGCCGTGTGACGCTGAGGTCCGCCTCGATGCCGCCACGCTCGTTGAGGAACTGCGTGTAGACCACCTTGCCGACCGCGACGCGGCAGTCGGCCGTCGCGATCCGGTTGAGCGCCCGCTCGGCATCCCGGCCCTGGACGAGGAGTTTGGCGAACGAGGTCTGCTCGAAGAGTCCGACGCGTTCGCGGACCGCGCGGTGCTCTTCGGCGTTGTTGCCGAACCAGTTCTGGCGGCCCCAGCTGTACTCGTAGGCCGGCGTCTGACCGGGGCGCGCGTACCAGTTGGGCCGCTCCCAGCCTGCGGATTCGCCGAAGCACGCCCCTGCGGCGGCCAGCCGGTCGTGGAGAATGCCGCGCTTGACGCCGCGCGCCGACTGCCATTGCCGGTACGGCCAGTGATCCTGGTAGCCAATGCCGAGTGACTCGACGACGCGGTCCGCGAGGTAGCGCGCGTTGTTCTGCCAGGCGTGCGTGCGGCGGATGTTGACCGACCACACGTCCATCGGCGCGTGGCCGTGCACGATCCAGTGCGCCATCGCGAGGCCGACGCCACCGCCGGAGAGGATGCCGAGCGAGTTGAAGCCGGCGGCGACGAAGAAGCCCTTGAGGTCCGGCGCCTCGCCCATCAGGTAGTTGTGGTCGGCGGTGAACGACTCCGGGCCGCAGAACAACACCTTGATCCCGGTATTCGCGAGCACCGGCACGCGCTCGATCGCGCGCTCGAGATACGGCTGCAGGCGATCCCAGTCCGGCGGGATCTCGCCGAAGGTGAAGTCAGGCGGGATGCCATCCACGCGCCACGGCTTGGCCACGTCCTCGAAGATCCCGACCATGATCTTGCCCGCCTCCTCGCGGATGTAGGCCGAGCGGCCCGGGTCGCGCAGGATCGGCAGCTGCGGGTGCACGCCGGCGACCGGTTCCGAGATCAGGTAGTAGTGCTCGGCGGCCTGCAGCGGCACGTCGACGCCGGCGAGCCGACCGACCTCGCGCGCCCACATGCCGGCGCAGTTGACGACGAATTCGGCCGTGATCCGGCCGCGCGCGGTCTGTACCGCCGTGACCCGGCCGTCACGCTGTTCGATGGCCGTCACCGGACACTGTTCGACGATGCGCACGCCGCGGTTGCGGGCGCCCTTGGCGAGTGCCTGCGTGATGTCGGTCGGGTTGGCACGGCCGTCGCGCGGAAAGTGGAATGCCGTCTCGAGGTCGCCGACCTGCGCTAGTGGCCACAGCCGCTGCACGTCCGCCGGGCCGATCTCCTCGCACTCGATGCCGAAGCTCTGCGCGGCGCGAAAGCCGCGCCGCATCTCTTCGGCCTTGTCCGGCGTGAGCGCGAGCTGGATCGAGCCGCATTCGATCAGGCCGGTCGCCTGGCCGGTCTCGGCTTCGAGCCGCCGGTAGAGTTCCTGCGTGTAGGACGCGAGCCGCGTCTGCGTCTCGGTGTCGCGCAAGCTCGTCAGCAGGCCGGCGGCATGCCAGGTGGTGCCGCTGGTGAGCCGGGCTCGCTCGAGCAGCACGACGTCGCGCCAGCCGAGCTGCGCGAGGTGATAGGCAATCGAGCAGCCGATGACGCCGCCGCCGATGATCACGACCCGGGCGTGCTCTGGCAGGGGCTTGTCCGTCGCCGTGTTCATCGCGCCACTCCGTCAACCTCGTCGGAGCGCCATTGTGACCGAGTGCCCGCGCCCGATCGAGTTGCGCGATGCCGAAGGCCGGCTACCGCTCGCCGAGCGCCATCCGTTCGATCGCGTCAACGCGCGCCGCGGCGACGTCGGCCCGGTTGCGTGGCCCGTCGCGCCCGCCGCGACCGCCCGTGTAGAGCTCGAAGTGCTCCAGATCGGACATGTTGCTGCCGTCGCCGATCTCGATGCGGCAACGCTCTCCGCGTCGCGCGCCGAAAACGAAACCGGTGGACCAGCCGAGCGTCCCGCGCGGCAGATGCGGCATGACGATGACGCCGCTCTCCGCGGATGCGCCGCAGCGCGCCGTCACCCGCTTGACCGCGGCCGTGATGCCGGTGTTGACGGGCCCGCTGCCGTTGCCATAGCGCAGCTGCAGCCTTTGCAGCCCGGCGGCCGGTGCGGCGTAGTCGAACGTGAGCCGCTCCTCCGGTGCTCCCCAGTTGAGGTACAGCGACTCGCCGCGATCTGCGGTCAGCGCATGGCCGTCCGGCGACGCGAGTGCGCCGCTCGCCGCCGTGAAGCTGTGCCGGCTGTCGACGCCCTCGAGGCAGAGTTCGGCGGACGGCAGCGACGTGAGCCCCCCGGCGGAGGCCTCGGCGGTCGCGGCGTAGCACACCGTGCGGTGCCGATCCGCGACGCGGTCGTGGAACGGTTCGCCGGCGCCGCCGCCCGCACGCCGGCGGCCGTCCCGGTAGAGCTGCCAGCGCCCTCCAGGCGCGACGCCGGCGACGGCGAGCCGGACCGCATGACCGGCTCGCCAGGCACTTTCGAGCAACGGCGCAGGCGGCGCGAAGACTCGCTGCCGCTCTGCCTCCGTCAGCGCGTGCGCGTCGCCGGCCGACAGCCGCGGTGCGTCCGAGGCCTGTGCCACGCGCGCGACGAGGGTGACCACCACGTCGCTCCCGGCGTCGATCGCGGCTGGCCGGTCGGGCAGGAGCGCGCCGGCGAGCGGCGCGCCATCGACTGTGACGGCGCCGGCCTCGAGTACGTCGGTGTCGGCCCAGTGCGCCGGGAGGCGCAGTCGCACGCGCAGCAGCTGGCCGCGGATCCGCAGGTGCTCGAGGGTGACCTCGCCGTCCGGCGAGAACAGCTGCGTCGCGAGCGCACCGGGCAGCGTCGGCTCCAGCCGCACGCCATCGTCCGCCGGCCGAATGCCAAAGAGGCTATGGACGACGCTGCCGGCGTAGCCCGCCACCGACCACAGCTGCCGTGGCGAGTTGATCACCGGCCCCGACCGCGGGCCGTCGTCGAACGCGGTCGTGAGGGTCAGGAATTCGAAGTTCTCCATGTTCGACAGCGCGAGCGCCGCGCCACGCATCAGCGATTGCATGAATGCGGTCATGCGCGCCGGGTCACGGGCGCGACGCGCGGCCTCGAGCGCGTAGGCCGTCGCGAACGGCCACACCGCCCGGTTGTGGTAGATCGCGACCTCCGGCTGTTCCGGCCAGATCACCGGCGGGCCTGCCGCGGTCTCCGGATAGCGGGCGAGGATCGTGCGTGCGCGGCTCTGGTCGGCGACGCCGTGAATCACGGCGAGCGCGAGCCCGACCAAGTCGTACGCCGCCGCCGGCGCGAGGTCAGGCCCCAGGTAGCTCGCGTACAGCCCGGCGCCGGCCTGCCAGAAGCGCTCGTCGATCCGCCGGCGCAGCTGGTCGGCGTCGCGCTCGAACGTCGCCGCTCGCGGCGCCTGTGCTCGACGCTCGAGCAGCGCGGCGTCACGCAACGCGACGTAATGCAGCACGTTGGTCGACAGCGAGAAGGATTCGGCGATGTAGCGCGTGTCGTCCCTGGTCCACTGCGGGTAGCTCTGCTCGCGCCAGTCGAGAAACGAGGTCTCGCCGCGGTAGAGCCCGGCGCGCGCGTCGAAGGCGTACTCGCGGTCCTGCTCGAGCGTGTCCTCGGCGACGCGACGAACCTCGGCCTCCAATCCGGCTGCCTCGGCGGGTGGCAACGAAGTCAGCGCCGAAACGGCGGCGTGGATCCACGCGACCCGATCGGTGCTCACCGGCCAGCTGCCGCCGCTGCCGGTATCCTGGGCGACCAGCCGGCGCTCGCCGGGGCCGTCGCCGCCTGCCGCGCGTCGCAATCCGGACTCCTTGAAGCGCAGCGAGGCGAGCGCGCGCGTCGGGTCAAGCGCCGCCAGGCCGAGGTCGACGGCGTAGGAGATGTCGCGGGTCCAGACGTAGTGCCATTTCGCGCCAGTCTCGAAGCAGCGGCAGGCAATGGCGCGCCCGCCATTGAATTGCGCGTCGGTGATTTCGGCCACACTGTCCTCGGCGGCCTCCTCGAGCGCGAGCGCAAACAGGCCGTCGAACAGCGCGTTGCCACTGCGCAGCCGCGGTCGCTCCGGTGATTCGACGACGCGACGTTCGCGCCGCGCGTCGCCCGGGCCGCCGGCGCGGAAGCGGTAACTCGACAGTCCCGCCGGCAGCGGCGACAGATCCACCTCGGTCCAGCGGTCGCCGAAGCTGAGGCGCTCGCGCCACTCAGAAGGTTCCGCCGCGACTGCCGCAGGCGAGCAGACGGCCAGAAGCACGGCGCAGAGTCCCGCCAACGCGCCGCAGCGCGGCACTTCGAACGGCCCCGGCCTCGCTGCATCGAACATCGCTGCCCCCAAGACCGCGCGTCCTGCTCCCGACCCAGCTGGTCGCGCCACGTCGGTACCCTGGATGATCTACCGCGCGCGCGGGCCCGACAACCGTCGGAGTCCCGGCTCGATTGCGGGCGACTGGGGAGCGTGCGACAGTGCGGCGCCATATGCCCCACACGAGCCCGAGTGCCCGCCTCGCGGGGCTCATTCTCAGCCTCTGCCCGCTGCTTGCCGCGGCAGCAGCGCCGGTCAGGCCCGCGCTCGACGCGTTGCACTGGCGCCTGATCGGGCCGTATCGCGGCGGCCGCGTGCTCGCGGTCGCCGGCGTTCCCGGCGAGCACGACCACTTCTACTTCGGAGCCGTCAACGGCGGCGTCTGGGAGAGCGGCGATGCCGGCCGCACTTGGCAGCCGCGGTTCGACGCAATGCCGGTGGGCTCGATCGGCGCGCTCGCGATCGCGCCCAGTGCGCCACGGGTGATCTACGTCGGGACCGGCGAAGCCGACATGCGCTCCAGCATCGCGCACGGTGACGGCATGTACCGCTCCGATGACGGCGGCGCCAGCTGGCAGAAGATCGGGCTCGAGCACTCGTTCCAGATCGGGCGGATCCTCGTCGATCCCTCTGACCCCGGCATCGTCTATGTCGCCGCTCTCGGCCATGCCTACGGCCCGAATCCGGAGCGCGGCGTGTTCCGCTCGCGCGATGGCGGCCGCCATTGGGCGCGCGTGCTGTTCCGCGATGCCGACACCGGCGCCATCGACCTCGCGTTCAGGCCCGGCGATCCGAAGCTGATCTACGCGGCGCTGTGGCAGACGCGCCGGCCGCCGTGGAGCGTCTACGCGCCGGCCAACGGACCGGGCGGGGGCCTGTACCGCTCGACCGATGGCGGCGACAGCTGGACGCCGCTCGCCGGACACGGCTTGCCGGAGCATCCGGGCCGCATCGGGCTCGCGGTGGCGCCATCGCGCCCCGACCGCGTCTACGCGCTGGTCGACGCCGTGCAGGGTGGCCTGTTCCGCTCAGACGACGCCGGCGCCACTTGGACGCGGGTATCGAGCGATACGCGGATCTGGCAGCGAGGTTGGTATTTCGGCGGCATCAGCGTCGAGCCGCGCAATGCCGACATCGTCTACGTCTGCAACACCGCGCTGTACCGTTCCGACGACGCCGGTGCGAGCTTCTCGCCCATCAAAGGCGCGCCGGGCGGCGACGACTACCACACGCTATGGATCGATCCGGCCGATCCGCAGCGGCGCATGCTCGGCGTCGACCAAGGGGCGATCGTGTCGGTGAACGGCGGCGCAACCTGGAGTTCCTGGTTCAACCAGCCGACCGGTCAGTTCTACCACGTCGCGACCGACCGCCGTTTCCCGTACTGGGTGTACGGCGCACAGCAGGATTCCGGCGCCGCCGCCGTGCCGAGCCGCACCGACTCCGCCGACGGCATCAACCTCATGCAGTTCACCGAGCTGACGGCGGGTGGCGAGAGCGACTACATCGCGCCGGATCCGCTCGATCCGGAGGTCGTCTACGGTGGCCGGGTCGAACGCTTCGACCGGCGCACGCAGCAGACGCGCAACATCGACCCGACGCTTGCGTACCCGGGCCGGTACCGGCGGACGTGGACGCTGCCGCTCGTGTTCTCGCGCCGCGATCCGCGCGTGCTTTACTACTCGAACCAGCACCTCTTCCGCACCGACGACGGCGGCAACCACTGGCAGCTCATCAGCCCGGACCTCAGCCGGCAGACGCTGAGCGTTCCCTCCAACCTCGATGCGGCGACCGCTGCCGACCACGCCGACGTCGGCGACCGGCGCGGCGTGATCTACACGATCGGGCCCTCGCCACTGCGCGACGGGCTGCTGTGGGTCGGGACCGACGATGGGCTCGTCTGGCGCAGCGACGACGAGGGCGGCCACTGGCGCGACGTCACGCCGATGGCGCTGACGCCGTGGTCTAAGGTGGGCATCGTCGAGCCGTCGCACTTCGACGCCGCCCGTGCGTATCTCGCCGTCGATCGCCGCCGCCTCGAGGACGACCATCCGTACGTCTACGCGAGCCGCGACGGCGGCGCGACCTGGGCGCTGCGTACCGATGGCCTGCCGGTCGATGAGCCGGTCAACGTCGTCCGCGAGGACCCGGAGCGACCAGGCCTGCTGTACGCCGGGACCGAGCGCGGCGTCTACGTGAGCCTGGACGACGGCGGACACTGGCAGCCGCTGCGCTCGGGCCTACCGGCCACCTCGGTGCGCGATATCGAGGTGCACGGCGATGACCTCGTGATCGCGACTCACGGCCGCGCGTTCTGGGTGCTCGACGACGTTTCGCCGCTGCGGCAGCTGAACGCCGCAGCCGCCGCGGCGCCGGCGTGGCTCGCGCGACCTGCCGATGCGGTGCGCTTGCGGCCGAGCGATTTCACCGGTTCGCCGATGCAGCACGATGAGCCAATGGCGCCGAACCCCGCGTTCGGCGCCGCCCTTTACTATCACCTGCGCGACGTGACCACTGCGGTGGTGCTCCGAATCGAGGATGCCGAAGGGCGTACGCTGCGGCGCTACGCGAGCACCGACGCCGCACGGCCAGTTGACCCGGAAAAGGTCGACACGGCGCCGGAATGGACCGCGCCGCTGGCAACACCCGCTACCGACGCCGGCCTGCATCGCTTCGTCTGGGACCTGCACCTCGAAGCTGCCGCCGGGCGACGCGCCGACGACCCGCGCGCTCAGGGTGTCTGGGCGACGCCCGGGCACTATCGCGTCGTGCTCGAAGCCGGCGGCCAGACGCTGAGCGCGCCGTTCGAGGTTCGGCCGGACCCGCGCTCGAGCTTGGCCGCAGCCGACTACGTGCGCACCGCCACGAGCGCCGTCGCCGTGGAGCTGATGCGGGGTCGGATCGCCGACGCGGCGCGTGCGTCCGAGAAACTGCACGGCGCTCTCATCGGCGCGGCACAAGCGGTCGACGCGGCGCTCGCCGGCACGCTGCGCGAGACCGCCGACGAGCTGCAACGGCTCGCCGATCTGGACCTCGACAAGGACCCGCGCAGCATCCATCCGGAGCCGACGAATCTCGCCGGCCTGCGGGCGCTGGCGGCGGAGGGCGCACGGCTCGCGCGGGCGATCGATGGTGCCGATTTCGCGCCGACGGCCGATGCGGCGGTGGGGCTGACGCATTTTCTCGGCACCGGCGAATCGACGCTCGGCGCGCTGCAGGCCTTCAGGGCCGACGTAGTCGTCAAGCTCGACGCGCGGCTCATCGCCGCAGGCCGGCCATCGCTCGCGCCGGCGCTCTGATCGCCGGCAGCCAGGAACGGGAGCGACTATGAGGACGCGAGCGGCAGTGTTGACGACGATCGGCGCCGCGCGGCCATACGCCGAGTCGCGGCCGCTGCTCGTCGACGAGGTCACGCTGGACCCGCCGGGCCGCGACGAGGTACTGATCGCGGTCCGCGCGGCGGGCCTGTGTCACTCCGACCTCTCGGTGATCGACGGCAACCGTCCGCGGCCGCTACCGATGGTGCTCGGCCACGAATGCGCCGGTGTGGTCGAGGCGCTCGGCCCCGGCGTCACGGATCTGCGCGTCGGCGACCACGTGGTCGCCGCATTCGTGCCGAGTTGCCGGCATTGCGAACCCTGTACGCGCGGTCGCCCGGCGCTGTGCGAGCCCGGCGCGGCCAGCAACACCGCCGGAACGCTGCTCGGCGGCGCGCGCCGCCTGCACCGCGGCGCCGAGCCGCTCCACCATCACCTCGGCGTCTCGGCTTTTGCCGACCACGCGGTGCTCTCGCGCCGGTCGCTGGTGCGGGTCGACGTCACGCTGCCCTTCGAGCAGGCGGCACTCTTTGGCTGCGCCGTGACCACCGGCGTCGGCGCGGTCGTCAACACCGTGCAGATGGAGCCGGGCGCGCGCGTCGCGATCGTCGGCCTCGGCGGCGTCGGGCTCGCCGCGCTGCTCGGTGCGCGCGCCGCCGGCGCCGCCGTCCGCATCGCGGTGGACCTCTCGCCCGAGAAGCTCGCCCTCGCCCGCGAGCTTGGCGCCACCGATACCTGCGACGCCGCAGACCCACGCGCGGCCGAGCTCGTGCGCGACCTCACCGCCGGCGGCGTCGACTACGCCTTCGAGATGGCAGGCTCGACGCGAGCGCTCGAGTTCGCGTACCGCATCACTCGTCGTGGTGGTACGACGGTGACGGCGGGGCTCGCGCATCCGCAGTCGATGCTGTCGATCGCCCACGTCGGCCTGGTCGCCGAGGAGCGCACGCTGAAGGGCAGCTACCTCGGCAGTGCCGATCCCGAGCGCGACATTCCGCGTTTCATCGAGTGGTTCCAGGCCGGCCGGCTGCCGGTCGATCGGTTGCTGTCGGCGCGACTGTCGCTCGCGCAGATCAACGCGGCGTTCGATACGCTCGCCGACGGACGTGCCGTGCGCCAGGTGGTCATCTTCTGAGGCCCCCGTCACGGTCGGTCACCCTGCGCTTGAGGGCAGCCGGGCGTCGGCGTACGGTAGCGGCCGGCGGAACCGGTCAGCGCCGGCCGCCAGGACCCAGCGAAAGGAGTGACCGAGCCCGTGCAGCCGAATCCGATGCCCGACGGCCCATTGCCGAAGATCGCCGCGCTCGGCCTGATCATGGCGGGCTTGGGACTCGTGGGCATGACGGCCGGCGACCTGCCGGGAATTGCGGAACAGCTGGCGGCGCCGCGCTGGCTGATGGGCATTCTCGGCGGCGTGATCTTCGGATCCGGCTGGCAGGCCGGCCACGACACGCGCACGGGGATGCCCGTCCGTCGCGCGCCGCAGTGGGTTGAGCTGATCGCCTTCGGTGCCGTCGGCATCGTGCTCGCCAAGCTCAGCGACCTGACGCGTGCCGAACCGGGCACAGGCCCCGCGCTGCAGAGCGGGATCGCGGTCAATTCCGCCGCGCGCGTGCTGTTCGGCATCGGCATCGGAATCATCATTGGCTGGGTGGCCTACGAGGGCTCGCGCAGCCGCCGCGCCGGGCACTAGTTGCCCGCCGGCTGTCGCCGCCGGCCGACGCTTTTGGCGGTGACGACGTCGTCAGGCCGCCGTACTGTCGGTCCCCCAGTCCCGAGACAATCAGGGGGTCAACATGGCGTTCTTCAAAGACACGGCTGGCGGGACGCGTGAACCGCTTCCGCCCGCACGTGACGCGCTGCAGCGCGAACCTGAACGGCCCGCGCCGGTGGAAATGCCGCGCCGCGTCGTCGAGGTGCCGGAGCCGCGGCCGGCTGCGCGCACCGAGCCCAAGGAATCGCTGATCGCCGCCGATCTCACCATCGAAGGCAAGATTGAAGGTACCGGCCACGTGCGCATTGCCGGGCGCTTCAAGGGCGACGTGCAGGTGCAGGGCAACCTGACGATCGAGAACGGCGCGCATCTGGCAGGCCAGGTCCGCGCCAAGCAGGTCATCGTCGCCGGTGAGCTGCAGGGCAACATCGACGGCGCCGGGCGTGTCGAGGTGCTCGAGACCGGCGTGCTGGTCGGCGACGTCAAGGCGGGCTCGGTCAGCGTGGCCGCGGGATCGCGGATGCGCGGACAGATCGAGTTCGGCTGGGGTGAGAAGGGCGCGCCGAAGGCGGACATTCCGCGAGGCAGCGGATCTGGCGCATGAGCACGGCTCGTGCGCCGCTTGCGGGCCGAACGCGGTCGTGCCCGCACTGCAAGGCGACGATCCTCGAGAGCGCGGACGTCTGCCCGGCCTGCCGGCATCACCTGCGCTTCAATCCGGCCGGCCAGGCGGCAACCGTCACGGCGCAATCGGTGTTCCGCGTCGAGGGCGTCATCGAGAATGTCGAGGCCGTGCCCTCGGAGTATGCCGTCGTCGTCGCTGTGTCAGACGAACGGGGCACGGAGATCGCGCGCAAGGTCGTGAACGTCGGGGCCCTCGCGCCAGGCGAGCGACGCTCCTGCGTGGTCTCGATCGATCTCTTCAAGCCGACCTGACTCGGCCTTCGCGCCTCAGCGTCCGAGCCGGTCGCGGATCCGTCCGTAGCTGACGCCGGCCGCGACCCCGATGCGCCAAAATCGGTGGAATCGCAGCCGTGGCACCGGTGTCACCGGCAGGGCAAGCGATTCGAGCGGCTCGCCAGCCGCCGCGGCCGCGAGTTGCGCGCCCATCGCGGTTCCGAACGCGACACCGCGCCCGCTGTAGCCGAGCCCGATGAATAGGCCAGGTGCCGGCGCGTGGAAGCGCGGATAGAAATCGGGCGTCAGCGCGAACTGGCCGTTCCACCAGTGCGTCCATTCGACGGCTGCGAGCGCGGGCCACAGCCTCTCGGCGTAGCGCACCAGGTGCCCGTAGTGGGCGCGCGCCGCGTCGCTGTGCTGGCGGCCGCGGCCGCCCATCAGCAGCCGCCCGTCGGCATCGCGGCGGTAGTACACGGTGATGTTGCCCGCCTCGTACACGACGCAACCGCCGGCCAGCAGCGCGTCGCAGAGCGGTGATGGCAGCGGTGTCGTGGCGATGATCGAGCTGTAGATCGGCACGATGCTCGTCCGCAGTCCCGGCCACAGGTTGTCGCTGTAGCCGTCGGTGGCGAGCACGACGCGATCGGCGCGCACTACGCCACCCGGCGTCGTCACGCGCCAGCCCGTACCGTCGCGCTCCAGCCGCAGCGCGGGCGTGGCGGAGTGGATCGTGGCGCCGAGTCGCGATGCCGCGGCGGCCAAGCCGCGCGCGAGGCTGAGCGGATTGACGGCGCCACCGCGCGCGTCGAAGGTCGCGCCGACGTAGCGGTCGGTTCCGGTCACGGCCGCGACTCTGGGCGCGTCCCAGAATTCCACGGCGACGCCGCGCCGCGCCCACTGCGCGACGGACGCGCGTAGCGTCGAACAGTGCTGCTCTCGGTAGGCGGCGCGTAGCGTGCCAGTGCGTCGTGCCTCGCAGTCGATGCCGTGCCGCGCGATCAGCTCGAACAGCAAGTCCGGCGCGCCGCCGGCCAGTCGCACAAGCTGCGGGCCGTGCAGCGGTCCCAGCGCGCGCTCGACGTCATCCGGCTCGTGTTTGAGACCGGCGTTGACCTGGCCGCCGTTGCGTCCGGCGGCGCCCCAGCCCGGTTCGCGCGCCTCGAGCAACGCGACGCGCCGACCGCGCTCGGCGAGGTGCAGCGCAGCCGAGAGCCCGGTGTAACCGCCGCCGACGACTACGACTTCCACCCGCAGTGCGCCGCCGAGCGGAGCGGTCGGCACGGCTGGCGTCGCGGTGAGCGTATAGAGGCAGCGCGGAGCGTCGAGTTCGAGAGCGGTCGGCACGACGTGTCAGGTCCAGCGCCGGCGCACGGCGAGCGTCGACAGCACCGCCGCCACCATCGCGCTCACAACCAGCAACACCAGGGTACGTCCGTAGTTGCCGGTCAGGTCGAACACCCAGCCGGCTGCGATGCCGGACAGCCACAGCGTGCCAAGCTCGACGCAGTACCAGACGCTGTAGGCGTGGTCGACATTGACGTGCGGAAAACGCGCGCGCATGAGCTTGACGAAGAAAATGTCGGAACCACCGATCATGATGCCGAAGCAGACAGCGTGGGTCACCAGCGCGGCGACGGACGGCGTGCGGCTCACGGCCAGCATTGCGAGCGCGCCGGCGAGCAGCATCGCATGCATCAACACGCCAACGCGCCCGAGCGGCCAGCGGTCCACGGCCCAGCCCGTGGCGAGGCCGCCGAGCGCGGCGAAGCCCGCGGTCGAGCCGAGCACGATCGAGGTCAGCTCGCCGCTGTAGCCGGCACCCTGGACGATCGCCGCCTGGTGCGCGAGGACGCCACCGTAGGTCATGTAGAAAAAGAGCGTGGCCGACGCGATCAGCCAGAACAGCGGCGAGCGCAGCAGATCGCCGAGCGTGCCCGCCGGCTCGGCCACGGCCACGGCGCCGGCGACCGGACGATCGCCGACCGCCGCCGCCGGCGTGGCGGGCAGCGGGTCGCCGTCCGCAGCAAGGCCGAGCTCGGCCGGCGAGCGGATGCGCTGCACCCAGAGGATCGGGCCGAGCGCGAATGCCAGCAGCGCGACGCCGAGCGCGATGCAGGCGCCGCGCCAGCCGAAGCTGCGGATGATCGCTTCGGTGACCGGCGCGAGCACCATGCCGCCGACGTGCCAGCCGGCCCAGGCCATGCCGAGCGCGAGACCGTAGCGCCTCGAGAACCAGCGCGCAATGATGACCGGGATCGTGACCGCGAACATGATCTTGCCGAAGCCCATCGCGGCGCGCAGCAGGTACATTTCGGTCAGCGTCGACACGCTCGCGAGCATCAGCACGCACAGTGCCTCGAGGACGATGCCGATCGCGAGCAGCCGTGTGACCCCGAAGCGCCGCATCGCGAGGCCGCCGATGACCAGCAGCGGCGCGCTCAGCCAGAAGGCCGAGACGATGCCGCCCGTGGCTGCGCGGCTCCAGCCGAATTCGTCGGTGAGCGGCTTGACGAACAGCGCGAAGCAGTAGAGGCCGCCGCCGTAGACGAAGAAGCCGGCGAAAAACAGCGCAGCGAGCACCTTCCAGCCGTAGTACAGGCCGGCTGCGGCGGAATCGATGTTCGATTTCATATGGTCATCGAGTATCGCGTGCCCACAGATGCCGGTCCATCTGGACGGTTGCACCGCTGGGTGCGGTGTGCGTCCGACGGCCGGCGCACGCTGCCATCAGCTGCCCGCCTGTGGCACACTGGGGTGGCACGTCGAGGGGGAGAAACACTTCATGTGGCAGAGAGCAACGGGCGCCTGTCTTGCGCTGCTGACGGCATGGGCCGCGGGCGCTGCCGTGCCGCCGCCACTGCCGGCCGAGCACCTGGGACTCGCGACGCTACCCGCCGCCTCGCCGCACTGGGTGTGGGTGTTCGACGAGTCGAACAACAACGAAACCGACATGCGGCTCTATCTGTGGGACGCCGACGCGCGTCGCCAGCTCGGCCAGATAGACATCGGCTTCTGGGCGGGGGTTGCGATGTCGCCGGATGGCCGCACCACGGCGGTCGCGACCAGCTATTTCTCCCGCGGCAGCCACGGCACCCGGACCGACGTGCTCGAGCTGACCGACAATTCGACGCTGTCGATCACCGCCGAGATCGTGCTGCCGTCGAGGCACGCGCAGACGATTCCGCTGCACAACATCGCATTCAGCGGCGACGGGCGCCTTGTCTACGTCACGAATCTGTCGCCCGCGACCTCCTACACGGTCGTCGACCTGGCGAAGAAGGCCGTCGTCGGCGAGGTGGACACCGACGGCTGCGTGCTGGTGCTTCCCTCGCGCCAGCGGAGCGTGTCGTCGCTGTGCGAGACCGGCCGCCTGCTGACGGTACAGCTCGACGACAGCGGCCACGAGAGTTCACGCAAGATGTCCGCGCCGTTCTTCAGCGTCGACAAGGACCCGATCTTCATCCAGGGCGTGCCAACCTCCAACGGCCTGCTGTTTCTGTCGTTCCTCGGCGATGTCTACGGCGTGGACCTGTCCGCTGCGGAACCGGCGTTCGCGCCGGTGTGGGCGACGATGAGCGCGGCGGAGCGCGGCAAGTGGCGGCCCGGCGGCGCGCAGGTCGTGGCGCTGCACCGCAAGACGGGTCGGCTGTTCCTGCAGGTGCACAAGGGCGGCGACGGCTCGCACAAGGTCACGGGCGATGAGGTCTGGGTCTACGACGGCGCCGCGCACCGGCGCGTCGCGCGGTGGCCGATCGACGTCAAGAAGTACAGCGGCGTCCAGGCCATCCAGGTCTCACAGGATGACAAGCCGTTGCTGTTCCTGCTGACGGAAACGTCGGATCTGCTGGTCCTCGACGCGATGACCGGGCGATTCTTGTATGCCGAACCGAAACTGGGGCAGTCATCGTGGTATCTCCTCAACCCATAACGATGCAGCAGCGCCTCGACCACTGGGCCGAGCGCGTTTCCCGAGGCGTCGCGCGGCGCACCTCGCGTCGTGGCTTCCTGTCAGCCTTCGGCCGCACGCTGACCGGTGTCGCGCTGTTGCCGCTGCTGCCGGTCATGCGTGGCTCGCAGGCGCTGGCCGCGGAACCGGCCGCGAAAGCGGCATCGACCGATCCGAACGCCTGCGAGTACTGGAAGTACTGCGCGATCGACGGCTTCCTCTGCGGCTGCTGCGGTGGCAGCTCCTCGACCTGCCCGCCGGGCACGCAGCAGTCGCCGATCACCTGGATCGGTACCTGTCACAACCCGGCCGACGGGCGTGACTACATCATGTCGTACAACGACTGCTGCGGTAAGACCAGTTGCGGCAGCTGTTTCTGCAACCGCAACGAGGGCGAACGCCCGATGTACCGGATGTCACTTAACAACGACGTCAATTGGTGCATGGCGAACGACAATCCGAACTATCACTGTTCGGTGTCGGTTGTCCTGGGGGTTGCCGGCAAGTGAGCCCGCGGGGCCGGCCGCGCGCACCCGGCCTCGCACTGCTGGCCACCGCTGGCGTGATGCTCGTGCTGATGGCGCGCGCCGATGAGGTGCCGCGCTTTCCCGAGGGCGCCGCGGTCTTCCAGGCGAACTGCGCCGTCTGCCATCGCGCCACCGGTGCCGGCACGCCCGGCCTCGCGCCGCCGGTCACGCAGTACCCACCCCGCTTCATCGCGACGCCGGAGGGTCGGCGCCAGCTGGCGCTAACCGTGCTGTTCGGAATGTTCGGCGACATCGTGGTCGCCGAGCGGCACTACAACTTCAAGATGCCGGATTTTGTGCGCCTCGATGACGCTACGCTCGCGGCGACGCTCAACTTCGTGGTGTTCGATCTCGGCCACGCGCCGGCGGAGGCTGCGCCGCTGACCGTGTCGGATATCGCCGCCGAGCGGCCGCGAGCGCTTGACGGCAGCGCAGTACTGGCCCATCGCGGCGAGGTCGTCGCCCAGCTCGCGCCGTGACGCGGGGCTGCGGTGCCCGTGCGCCGTTCGCCGCCGCGCTGCTGGCGGCGACCTTCGCCGCCGGCGCCATCGAGCGACCTGAGTCCTCAAGCCCCGCGCAGAATTACCTGCTGTTTTGTGGCGGTTGCCACGGTGTCGCGGGCAGCGGGGTGCCGCACCGGGTGCCCGCGCTCAACGCCACGGTCGGTCGCTTCCTGCGGGTGGAAGGCGGCCGCGAGCTATTGCTGCGCTTCCCGGGTGTCGCCAACTCGCAGCTGTCGGATGGCGCGCTCGCGCAAGTCATGAACCTGTGCGTGACGCGCTTCGGCGGTGCGGACCGGCCGGCGGACCTGCGGCCCTACACGGCCGAGGAGGTGCACGCCGCGCGCCAGAGCCCGCAGCTCAACATCAAGCGCCACCGCGCCGAGCTGATGCTGCGCGCCGGCCTCCCGCCCGACGAGGCCGCCGACTATTGAGCGGCGGGGCGGGACTCACCAAATGCCGCGCGGAATCAGACCGTGCTCGCGGGCCTCGCGCTCGAGGCTCGCGCGAAACTCCGGGTGGGCCAGCGAAATCATCGCCTTCGCGCGCTCGGGGACCGACTTGCCCTTGAGGTTCACGATCCCGAATTCGGTGACGACGTACATCATGTCCGCACGCGTCGTCGTGACGATGCTGCCCGGCGTGACGCTGAGCGTGATGCGGCTCTTGCGTGTGCCGTGTCGCTCGTAAGTCGACGACAGGCAGATGAAGGATTTGCCGTTCTTCGACGCGTAGGAAGCGCGCACGAACTGCGCCTGGCCACCGGTGCCGCTGATGTGGCGGTGGCCGCAGGATTCCGACGACGCCTGGCCCTGCAGATCCATCTCGGTGGTGTTGTTGATCGCGACCACACGTTCGTTCTGCATGACGACGTGCGGCAAGTTCGTGTACTCGACCGGACAGCAAAGGAAATCCGGGTTGCGGTCGAGCGTCCGGTAATGCGCCTGCGAGCCGAGCGAGAAGCTGAGGACGATCTTGCCGGGATCGAGCGCCTTGCGCGAGCCGGTGACGATGCCGGCCTTGTACAGATCGATCAGGCCGTCGGTCATCATTTCGGTGTGGATGCCGAGATCGCGGACGCCGCTCTCGAGCAGTAGCGAGCAAACTGCGTTCGGCATCGCGCCGATCCCGACCTGCAGGCAGGAGCCGTCCTCCACCTCGGCGGCGATGCGCGCGGCGACTGCGCGGTCAGCGTCGCAGGGCGGCGGGTTCGGCAGCTCCGGCGGCGGACCGGAATCGCCCTGGATGACGTAGTCGACCTCACTCGCATGCAGACCGTTTTCAACGCCGTGCAGGTACGGCAGGCCCTCGCTGACCTCGACGATGACGATCCGGGCGCGCGAGGCGATGGCGCGGTGCCAGAGGTTGGCGGCGCTGAAGTTGAAGTAGCCATTGGCGTCGGCGGGGCAGGTCTTGAACACGGCGACGTCCGGCGGCTCGAGGAACCGTCGGTAGTAATCCGAGACCTCGCCGAGGTTGCACGGGATGTAGTGGCAGAGCCCAGCATCGTGCTTGCGGCGGTCGTAGCCGCCGAAGTGCCAGCTGTACCAGTGAAAGTGCTCGCGTTCCGGGTCCGCCTCGAGCATCGCCCGCGGCCGGGTGCTGATGCAGGCGCGGACCTTGACGTCCCGCAACTCCGCGGCGCGGGTAGCGAGTGCGACGTCGAAGACGTCCGTCTGCGCGAGGGCGGCGCCGAAGTCGACCCAATCGCCAGACTTCACGAGGGCGGCTGCCTCGGCCGCGGAGATGGCGCGCGCCGATTTGCCGTGCGTCGATCGAGTCATGAGATGCCTCGTGGCCGTGCGTTCTTGTTGTATTGAAGTGCCGCGCCGCTGCGAGCGCTGTCATCGTGCTCTGCAGGACAGTGCCGCGCCGGCGGCCAAGTTGCAACCGTCGCCAGCAGCAGGCCGGCGGCGCTGCCGGTGTCCGGCGTGCACCCCGGACGCGGTGTTAGCATGGCCTGAGGGGGTGCCGTCATGTCCAGCGAGCGTCGTTTCCGGGCCTGCCCGCTATGCGAGGCGATCTGTGGCCTCGAGATGCGCGTCAGCGACGGTCACCCGACCGCGATCCGTGGTGACCTCGAGGACCCCTTCAGCCGCGGGCACATCTGCCCAAAAGGCAACGCGATCCTGGATCTCGAGGCGGATCCGGACCGGCTGCGCAAGCCATTGCGCCGGCGCGGTATGCAGTGGGAGGAGGTCAGCTGGGAGGAGGCCTTCGCCGAGGCCGGCGAGCGCCTCGCCGCCGTGCAGCGCACGCATGGTGCGGACGCCGTCGGTGTCTACCTCGGAAATCCCGTCGTCCACCACTTCGGGCACTTCGCCTACCTGCCGTCGCTGCTGCGGCAGATCCGCACCCACAACCTCTATTCGGCCTCCACCGTCGACCAGATACCGCACCAGCTCGTGTCCTGGGCAATGTACGGCCACCAGCAGCTCACCCCGGTGCCGGACGTCGATCGCACCGACTGGATGCTGATGCTCGGCGCCAACCCGGTGGCCTCGAACGGCAGCGCCATGACCGCGCCGGGCATCGAGCGACGGCTCAAGGCGCTCGTGCGGCGCGGACGGCTCGTCGTCATCGATCCGCGGCGCACCGAAACCGCGGAGATCGCGAGTGAGCACGTGCCGATCCGGCCGGGTGCTGACGTCTGGTTCCTGCTGGCGCTGTTCGCCGCCGTGCGCGCACTCGGGCCCGCGCGCCTCGCCGCGTACGGCAACCAGCTCTCCGGCCTCGATCCCGCGCTGGATGCGCTCGCAGGTGTGTCGCCGGCCGAAGGTGAGGCGCGCAGCGGTGTGCCGGCCGCCACGATCGAGCGGCTCGCGCGCGAGCTCTACGCTGCACCGAGCGCCTGTATCTACGGGCGCATGGGCCTGTCGACGCAGGCATACGGGAGCGTGTGCCTGTGGATCGTACAGCTCCTTAATCTCTACACCGGCAATCTCGATCGGATCGGCGGCATGCTGCCGAACGAACCGGTGATGCCGGTCACCGGGCCCGGCACGGCGAAGGGCAATCGCAACCGCTGGCAAAGCCGCGTGCGCGGTCTGCCCGAGATCAGCGGCGAGTTGCCGGTCGCAGCACTCATCGAGGAGATCACGACGCCGGGCGAGGGGCAGATCCGTGCGTTGCTGACGTGCGCCGGGAACCCGGTGCTGTCGACGCCCTCCGGCGCGAACCTGGACTCGGCGCTTGCCGGGCTCGACTATTACGTCGCCATCGATATCTACGTCAACGAGACGACCCGACATGCAGACCTGATCCTGCCACCGGCGTCGCCCCTGACGCAGTATCACTACGACACGATCTTCAACGCCTTTGCTGTGCGCCGGGTCGCGCGTCTCAACGCGCCGCTGCGCGCGCGCGCGCACGAGGAGCGCGCTGACTGGGAAATTGTCAACGGCCTGGGCGTCGCCTACGCGGCCGCAGCCGGCAAGGCCTGGAGTCCGCTGCCCGAGCCACGGGCGCTGATCGCCGCCGGCCTTGCGCGCGGCGGCAGCGGCATCGATCTCACCACGCTTGAGAACGCGCCGCACGGCCTGGACCTCGGCCCGCTCGAGCCGTCGCTGCTGCGACGCCTCGAGACCGCGAGCGGCGCCGTCGAGTGCGCGCCGGAGCTGCTGCTCGCGGACCTTGACCGGCTGAGGCAGATGCCGGCAGTGCCGCTTGACCCGGGGCAGCTGTCGCTGATCGGGCGCCGGCACGTGCGCAGCAATAATTCTTGGATGCACAATGCGCCGCGGCTCGTGAAGGGCAAGCCGCGCCACCAGCTGCACGTCCACCCGAGCGACCTCGCGACGCGCGGCCTTGCCGAGGGTGACCGCGTCCGCGTGCGTTCGCGCACCGGCGCCGTCGAGGTTGAGGTCTGCGCGAGCGATGCGCTGCTGCCTGGGGTCGTCTGCCTGCCACACGGCTTTGGCCACGGTCGGGCCGGCAGCCGCATGGCCCGTGCGGGTAGCGTCAGCGGCGCGAGCTACAACGACCTGACCGACCCGTTGCGCATCGACGGGCCGAGTGGCAACGCGGCGCTGAACGGCACGCCGGTGAGCCTCGAGCGGTTGAGCGGCTGCGATCCGCGGCCCTACGGGAGGTCCGCCGGCGTCAGCCGGTAGCACGGCTCGACCACGCCGGTCGGCGGGTAGAACTCGTCGTGCGTGTAGCGAAAGCCCAGCGCGACCAGCGCCCGGCGCGAGGCGTCGTTGTGCGGGTGGTGACCGGCGTACAGCGCGGTGGCACCGAGCGCCGCGAATGCGTCGGCGATGACCACCGGGCCTGCCTCGCGCACGTAGCCGTTGCGCCACTGCGCCCGGCGCAGGTGATAGCCGAACTGGAATACGGGCCCGTCTGAACGGTGCGGCGTGACGCCGCAGCAGCCGACGTGCTCGCCCGTGTCGAGCCGAAACAGCGGCCAGTACTGCAGTCCGTGGCGCTCGTAGGTCTCGACCTCGTGCTCCAGCCGCTCGGCCACCTGGGTGCTCGAGAACGGGCCGCCCATGAAGCGCGCGACCTCCGCGTCACCCCAGAGGCCGACCGCGAGCTCGAGGTCATCCCGCGTCCAGATGCCGACGCCGAGCCGCGCCGATCGCAGTCGATAGGGTCGCTCGGGCGGCGCCGTCATGCGACACCTAGCTCGGATACCGCGGCGGCGTACGGGCAGCGGCTGCGCGCTCGTAGGCGCCGGCGACCTGCAGCAGCAAGCCGTCGTGGTCACGCGCGCCGACGAGCACGACGCCGACCGGCAGTCCGCGCACGAGCCCCGCCGGCACGGTGAGGCTCGGGTAGCCGGCGATGGCGGCGGCAGTCGCGATCGACGGCCAGCCGCCGCCATCGCTGCGGTCGCCCCAGACCGTATCGATGCGCTCCGCGGGCCCGTTGCCCGGAGCGAGCAGCAGCTCGACGTCCTGCTGGCCGAGCAGGGCCGCGAGGCCCTCGGTGTCGGCGCAGCGGCGCAGCTTCGCGACACCCTCGAGGTAGCGGCTGTCCGTGACCGGACCGCGGGCCTCGGCGAGTTCGAACAGCTCCTGGCCGAAGATCGCCATCTCGGTTGCCGCCTCGCGCTGATTGAATGCGATCAGGTCGGCGAGGCTGCGCGCCGGCACGCGGGCCGGATCGAGCCGGGCGAAATAGCGGTTGATCGCGTCCTTGAACTCGGTGAGCAGCGACTCGAGCTCCGCGCCCTCCATTTCCTCGAGCACCGCCGGCGGCGACAGGTCGATCAGGACCGCGCCTTCCCGCTCGAATACCTGCCGTGCCTCGGCGTACGGACGCGCCGCCTCTGGGTGCGCCGATGCCGGCAGGGGCAGGGCGCCGATGCGGACGCCGCGCAGCCGAAAGGCGTCGAGCTCGCCGCCGTGCCGGCCGTAGCCGAGCGGGCGCTCGGCGATCAGGCCGGCGAGCAACGCCGCATCCGCGACCGTACGGCCCATCGGCCCCGCCGTGTCCTGTCGCGGCGAGATCGGCACGATGCCCTCGCCGCTGACCAGGCCGAGCGTGGGCTTGAGCCCCACCACGCCGTTGACCGAAGCGGGCGCGAGGATCGAACCGTTGGTCTCCGAACCGATGGCCGCGGCGCACAGGCTCGCCGCCGTCGCCGCCGCAGACCCCGCGCTCGAGCCGGACGGACTGCGATCCGGCGCATAGGCGTTGCGAGTCTGTCCACCGACCGCGCTCCAGCCACTCGTCGAGTGTGTCGAGCGAAAGTTCGCCCACTCGCTCAGGTTGCTCTTGCCAAGCACGATCGCGCCGGCCGCCCGCAGACGCGCCACGAGCGGCGCGTCGGCCGCGTGGAAAGCGTTGCCAAGGGCCCGCGAGCCGGCCGTGGTCGGCAGCGGATCGGCGGTCTCGATGTTGTCCTTGATCAGCAGCGGGATGCCGTGCAGCGGGCCGCGCACGTGCCCCGCGCGGCGCTCGGCATCGAGTGCCCTCGCCGCTTCGAGCGCCGCGGGGTTCAGCGCCAGCACCGAGCGCAGCTCGGGTCCGGCGCGATCGAGGCGCGCGATGCGCGCAAGGTAGGCTGTCGTCAGTGCGGCGGAGGTCAGCGAGCCGTCGGCCAGCGCCTGTTGCAGCGCGCGGATCGGGCGTTCGGCGGGGTCAGCGTCGCGACCGCGCGAGCGCTCGGCCGCCGAGGCGCTCGCCAGCAGCACGTCTGCGACGGTGGCGCCGAGCGACCACAGCCCCACCGAGCCGATGAATTTGCGTCGATTCATGCTGACCTCGAAGGGCGGAAGACGGCGTGCCGACGCCGGTGGCGGCGCGCCTCAGGTCCGCAGGTAGCTTGCGCCGTTGACGTCAATGACCCCGCCGGTCATCGCCGCCGGCGCGTCGAGCGCGCAGTAGACCACTGCGTTCGCCACCTCGTCGACGCCGTTGACCCGGCCGAGCGGATGCTGCGCAATGATGGCCGGGCCGTCCGGACCGGTGAGATGGGCGGTCGCCATTTCGGTCCCGACCCACCCCGGTGCGATGCTGAAGACGTAGACCGCGCGTGCGGCCACGGCCCTCGCGAGCGACTGGCCGAAGGCGTTCAGCCCCGCCTTGCTCGCGCCGTAGGCAGGAGCCTCCGGTTCGCCACGGAACGCGCCGCGCGAGGAAACGTTGATGATCCGGCCCCGGCCGAACGCCGCGCTGAGCGGTGCGGAGCGCCCCGCCATCGACTGTGAGGCGAGCAGCGACAGGTTCGCCGGTCCGAGCAGGTTGGTCGAGAGCGTCCGCTGCCACGCCGTCTGCCAGGCAGCGTAGTCGGTGGACAGCGGCGGATGGTCGACGTAGATGCCCGCGTTGTTGACGACGATGTCGGCCGTGCCGAGCCGGCCGCTGACCTCGTCCCACATCGCGAACGTTGCGGCCGGGTCGGCGAGGTCCGCCTGCACCAGCGCATGGCCGGTGCCGGGCAGTCGCGCGAGTACCGCGTCCGCGGCGGAGCGGTTCGAGTGGTAATGAGCCGCGACGCGTACGCCGCGCTTGGCCAGGGCCACCGCAATTGCGGTGCCAATGCCGCGCGAGGCACCGGTGACGATCGCGACGAGTGGACGTGAGGTGGTGGGCATCCGGTGTAGGCCTTGGGGCGGTCGCGACAACGTGCCTAGCGTATCACTCCGAATGGACGCGCCGGCGCGCGCTGGCGCCACGGTCCTGCATGCTAGGCTGCCGGTCCGCCGCTGCCGCGCGAGGAGCGCTTCACGTTGGTTGATGCTGCGCAGAAGCCATCGACGAGTGACCGGACCGCTGCGGCATCGCCGCCGCCTCCTGCCGCGGCGTCTGGCGACGACGGGCCGGCGGTGACCGGGCGCGGCGCGCGCGCGCTGCGCGCCCGCCAGGTCACGGTCGTCGCGCTGCTGTTCGGTGGCTACGCTGCCTGCTACTTCTGCCGCGCCGATCTGTCGGCGGCCATGCCGATGCTCGCCGAGGAGCTGGCCGCGACCGGGATGCCGGCCGGCGAGGCCGTCGTCCGGCTCGGCACGCTGTATTCGGCCGGCGTGCTCGCCTACGCGCTCGGAAAGCTGTTCCTGACCGGGCTCGGCGACTTCTGGGGCGGGAGGCGCAGCTTTCTCGCGGGCCTTGGCGGGGCCACGGCGTTCACGGTGCTGTTCGCGCTCGGCGGCGGACTGCCGATCTTCACGCTGGCCTGGATCGGGAACCGCGTGACCCAGTCGATCGCCTGGGCCGGCGCGCTCAAGGTCTGTTCGAAGTGGTTCGACTTCTCCTCGTACGGCACCGTCATTGGCATCCTGAGCCTCAGCTACCTCGTCGGCGACGCGATTGCGCGGCCGGTGATGGGACTGCTGATCGGGCAGGGCATCGGCTGGCGCGGGCTGTTCGCCGCCGCTGCGGCGGTGGCGGGCACGTTCTGGCTCGCGAACCTCCTGTTGCTGCGCGAATCGCGCGTCGACGCCGGCCACTCCGAGGCGCGCGCCAACCCGCGCAACCTCTATGCCGCCGCAGAGGCCGCGCCGCGGAACGTGCTGGAACTGGTGCGGCCGCTGTTGACGAGCCGGGCGTTCGCCCTCGTCTGCCTGCTGTCCTTCGGCTGCACGATCGTGCGCGAGACCTTCAACATTTGGACGCCCGTATACCTGAAGGACGCGATCGGCTATGGCACCGGCAGTGCCGCGAGCCTGAGCGCGGTCTTCCCCGCGGTGGGCGCGGTCTCGGTGCTCGTCACCGGCTGGCTCAGCGACCGGCTTGGCGCCCAGACCCGCCCGCTGTTGCTGTGCGCGGGCCTCGCGGCGACCGCGGTGGCGCTGCTTTTTCTGACCGCGGCGCGCGGCTCGGCGACGCCGCCCGGGGTGTCGGTGTTGATGATCGGCGTCGTCGCGTTTTGCCTGCTCGGGCCCTACTCGTACCTCGGCGGGGCCTTCGCGCTCGACTTCGGCGGCAAGCGCGCCGGAGCCGTGTCCTCGGGCATCATCGACGGCGTGGGTTACCTCGGCGGTGCGCTCGCCGGCGGCGGCGTGGCGAAGCTCGCGGTACTCTATGGCTGGCGCGGCGTCTTTGTGGCGCTTGCGGCGGTCAGTCTGGCGTCGGCGCTCGCGGCCGGCTATCTCTACACCCATCAGCGGCGCGCGTGACGCCGAGGCAGTTGAGTGGCATGGCAACGACGAGCTCCGTCGGAGAGTATTCCTGGACCCCGGAACTGCTGCAAATTCGCTGGCAGGACGGGGCACTGACGGAGCACTGCAGCCTATGGCTGCGTGACAACTGCGCCGCGGATCGTGATCCGCAGAACGGCCAGCGGCTGGTCGACATCGCCGACGTGCCCGCGAACCCGCGGTTGCGGTCGGTGTCGCTCGCCGGCGAAGTCGTCGTCGTAGCCTGGGAGGACGAAGACCGGACCGCGACGTTCGCGCTGAGCCTGCTCGCGCAGCAGGGCCGCCGCGGCCCGCACTACCGCCCGGAACACCGGGTGCGGCGCTGGCTGGACGGCGCCGGGCTCGATCCGCGAAGCGACTTCGCATTTCGCCCGTTCGCCGAGCTCGAGCGCGATGCAGCTGCGCGGCTTGACTGGCTGACGCGCCTAGCCCAGGACGGAATCGCGTTTCTGAGCGGCGTGCCGCGCACCGATCACGCGATCCTGGCGGCTGGCGCGCTCATGGGACACGTGGCCGAGACGAACTACGGCCTTGTGTTCGACGTGCGCTCGGTCGCGAGCCCCGAGAACCTCGCCTACTCCGATCTCGGCCTCGGCCTGCATACCGACAACCCGTACCGGGACCCGGTCCCGGGCTTTCAGGCGCTGCACGTGCTCATCGCCTCGCCGGACGGCGGCGACAGCCTGTTCGCCGACGGCTTCGCGCTCGCCGAGCACCTGCGGGCGAGCGACAGCGAAACCTTCGAGCGGCTGACGCGCACGCCGGTGCCGTTTCTCTACCGCTCCAAGGACGCCGAGCTCTATTCCGAAACGCCGTTGATCGGGCTCTCGGCCGCCGGGGAGGTGCAGGCCGTGCACTACAACAACCGCTCCATCGCGCCACTGCGGCTGGCAGCCGACGACATGCGGGCTTTCTATGCCGCGTACCGGCGCTTCGCGATGCTGCTGCGCGAGCCGCGCTTTCAGATGCGGATGAAGCTCGTCGACGGCGACCTCGTCGTGTTCGACAACCAGCGCACCCTGCACGGGCGCACCGCCTTCTCGTCGGCGCGCCACCCGCGTCACTTGCAGGGCTGCTACCTGACGCGCGACAGTGTGTTCAGCCGCGTCGCAGTCCTGCGACTCGAGTCGCGAGCGGAGACTGTCCGATGAATCTGACCGCAGAAATCGCTACCCTGTTCGAGCGGCGCGGCGCGGGCTCGTACTTCGGCGAGCGGGTGTCGATGCTCGAGCACGCGCTGCAGGCCGCCCATTTTGCGCGGGTTGAGGAGGCGCCGCCGGCGCTCGTCGTCGCAGCGCTGCTGCACGACGTCGGCCACCTGCTCGAGGGCGTTCCCGACGACATCAACGACTGGCACGTCGATGCCCGTCACGAGGCTGTCGGCGGGGCGTGGCTGGCGCGTCACTTCGGTCCGGAGGTTTGGGAGCCGG
This sequence comes from Pseudomonadota bacterium, assembly GCA_025355105.1. Taxonomy (GTDB): domain Bacteria; phylum Pseudomonadota; class Gammaproteobacteria; order Steroidobacterales; family Steroidobacteraceae; genus CAIKZZ01. The sequence continues at coordinate 106,483 of JANYAE010000052.1, forward strand.
TCGAACTGCACGTCGCGGCGAAGCGCTACCTGTGCGCGACCGAGCCTGCCTACGCCGCCCGGCTCAGCGAGGCATCGGTGATCACGCTGCGACTGCAGGGCGGTCCGATGAACGCGGCTGAGATCGCCGAGTTCGAGAGCCGTCGCTTCCACCGCGACGCCGTGCGCCTGCGGCACTGGGACGACCAGGGAAAGATCGGCGGCTGGAGCGCGCCGCCGCTCGGCGAGTACCTCGCGACAATCGAATCGATCCGCCTGCCGGCCCGGCACGGCGCCTGAGCGGCGCCGCTCACGGCGCCCGTGCCGCGGAGCGCGTGGTGCGCCTCAGGCCGATCTCCTTGACGAGCGCGTAGATCGCCGGCACGACGATCAGTGTCAGTATGCTCGCGGACAGCATGCCGCCGACCATGGGTGCCGCAATCCGGCGCATGACCTCGGAGCCTGTACCGCTGCCGAACATGATCGGCAGCAGGCCGGCCACGATCGCGCAGACGGTCATCATCTTCGGCCGGACGCGCAGCACCGCGCCCTCGAGCACGGCCGCGTACAGGTCGGCCGTGGACGGCGCCGCGCCTCGCGCCGCGCAGCGCGCCCGCGCCGCGTCCCAGGCCTGCTCGAGGTAGACGAGCATGACAACCGCCGTCTCTGCCGCGACGCCGAGCAGCGCTATGAAGCCGACCACGGCGGCGACGCTGAGGTTGTAGCCGAGCAGGTACAGCAGCCCCACCCCGCCGACCAGCGCGAATGGTGCCGAGAGCATCACGATCAGCGTCTCCGTCAGCCGGCCGAAGTTGGCATACAGCAGCACGAAGATCACCAGCAGCGTCACCGGGACGACCACCTTGAGCCTGGCGATCGCGTGCTGCAGATACTCGAACTGGCCGCTCCAGGTGACGTAGTAGCCTGGCGGGAAACGCACCTGTGCGGCGACAGCCTGCTGCGCTGCCGCGACGTAGCCGCCGATGTCGCGGCCGCGGATGTCAACGAACACGTACGCCGACAGCAGCGCGTTCTCAGTGCGGATGCTCGGCGGTCCCTGCACGACCTCGAGCCGGGCCAGCTGCCCCAGCGGCACCATCGCGCCAGCGCCAATCGGCACCAGCACGTTACGCGCGATCGCCTCCGGCCCGTCGCGCAGCTCGCGCGGGTAGCGCAGCGTCACGTCGAAACGCTCGCGGCCTTCGACCGTCGTCGTTAGCCGCTCCGCGCCGAGTGCACTCGAGACGACCTGGTGGACATCGTTGATCGACAGCCCGTAGCGAGCCATCGCCTCGCCGTTTGGCACGACGTCGAGATAGTAGCCGCCGGTCAGGCGCTCGGCGTAGGCGCTGGTCGTACCAGGGACGGTGCGCACGACCTGCTCGATCTGCTTGGCGAGTCGCTCGATTTCGTCGAGGTTGTTGCCGAAGACCTTGATGCCGACCGGCGTGCGGATGCCGGTCGAAAGCATGTCGATCCGTGCCTTGATCGGCATCGTCCAGGCGTTGCTGATCCCCGGCAGCCGGACCGCCTCGTCCATCGCGGCGACCAGCGCGTCGAGCGTCATCCCCGGCCGCCATTCGGACTCGGGCTTGAGGTTGATGACGGTCTCCGACATCTCGAGCGGCGCCGGGTCGGTGGCGGTGTTGGCGCGTCCAGCCTTTCCGAACACCGAGGCGACCTCCGGAAAGCTCTTCAGGATCCGGTCCTGGGTCTGCAGCGCGCGCGCCGCCTGCGTCACCGACATGCTCGGCAGGCTCGAGGGCATGAACAGCAGCGTTCCCTCGTTGAGCGTCGGCATGAACTCGACGCCGAGCCGGGTCGCCGGCACGATCGCTGCCGCGAGCGTGAGCAGCGCGAGCACGACCGTCGTCCGCTTCCAGCGCATCACCAGCGCGATGACCGGGCGGTACGCTGCGATCAGCAGCCTCACGACCGGGTTCGCCTGCTCCGACGGAATCCGGCCGCGCACGAACAACAGCATCAGTACCGGCACCAGGGTCACGGACAGCAACGCTGCGCCGGCCATCGCGAAGGTCTTGGTGAAGGCCAGCGGCCGGAACATGCGCCCCTCCTGCGCCTCCAGCGTGAACACCGGCAGGAACGATACCGTCACGACCAGCAGGCTGAAGAACAGCGCCGGTCCGACCTCGCGGCAGGCAGCGATGATGGCCGCGCTCCGCGACCCGCCGGGCGCGAGCCGCTCGAGGTGCTTGTGGGCGTTCTCGATCATGACGATCGCGGCGTCGACCATTGCGCCGATCGCGATCGCGATGCCCCCGAGGCTCATCAGGTTGGAGTTGAAGCCGAGCGCGCGCATGGCGATGAACGCGATCAGCACGCCGAGCGGCAGCATGACGATCGCGACCAGGGCGCTGCGCGCGTGCATCAGGAACACGAGGCAGACCACTGCGACGATCGCGCTCTCCTCGAGCAGGGTCGTGCGCAGGTTGCGGATCGCCCGGTAGATGAGCTCGGAGCGGTCGTAGACGGCCGTCAACGTCACACCCGCCGGCAAACCGCCGGCGATCGCCTGGACCTTGGCCTTGACGTTGCGCACGACCTCGAGGGCGTTCTCGCCGTAGCGAGCCATCGCGATACCCGCGACCACCTCGCCCTCGCCATTGAGCTCGGCGATGCCGCGGCGCTCGTCCGGTGCGAGCTCGACCCGTGCGACGTCGCGGACGAAGACCGGCGTGCCGGCCGTGGCCTTGAGCACGATGTTGCCGACGTCCTCGAGCCCGCGCAGGTAGCCGCGGCCGCGGATCATGTACTCGCGCTCGGCGAGCTCGACCGAGCGACCGCCGACGTCGTGGTTGCTCATGCGGATCGCGTCGGTGACCTCGCGCAGCGAGATCCCGTGGGCCTGCAACTTTCGCGGGTCAACCGTAACCTGGTAAGTGCGCACGAAGCCGCCGACACTCGCCACCTCGGCGACGCCGGGGGCCTTGGTCAGCTGGTAGCGGACGAACCAGTCCTGGATCGCGCGCAGCTCGTCGAGCGAGCGGTGCCCGCCGCGGACCACGTACTGGTAGACCCAGCCGACTCCGGTCGCATCCGGGCCGAGGGTCGGCGTCACGCCTTGCGGCAGTCGTGCCGAGCTCGCGTTCAGGTACTCGAGCACGCGCGTGCGCGCCCAGTAGACGTCGGTGCCGTCCTCGAAGATCACGTAGACGAAGGACACGCCGAAGTTTGAAAAGCCGCGCACGACCTTGGCGCGCGGCACGGCGAGCAGCGCAGTGCTGAGCGGGTAGGTCACCTGGTCCTCGACCACCTGCGGACCCTGGCCGGGGAATTCGGTGTAGACGATGACTTGCACATCGGACAGGTCCGGCAACGCATCCACCGGGGTCTGCAGTACTGCGTAGCTCCCGCTGGCGGCGAGCACGACTGCGGCGAACAGCACGATCCCGACGTGCCGGGCGGACCACTCGATCAGTCGGGCGAGCATGCTCAGTGCTCCGTCGCCGGCTGCGCCGGCGGTGCGGTCTTCGGGCTGTGGCCGGCCGCGCCAGTCGCCGAACGCAGGTTGCTCTCGGCGTCGATCAGGAAGTTGCCGTTGACGACCACCGGGTCGCCGGCGTCTAGGCCGGTGAGCACCTCGGCGTAGCCGTCGCCGCGGGCGCCCACCCGGATCTCGCGCGGCTCGAACACGCCGCCGCCGCGGTCCACCAGCACCAGCTGGCGCGTGCCGGTGTCGAGAATCGCCGACTCCGGCACGGCAAGGCTGGCCTCCGTGCGGCCGGCCGGCAGATCGACGGAGCCGAACATCGCGGGCTTGAGCAGCCCGTCGCGGTTCGCAAGCTCGATACGCACCTGCGCCGTGCGTGTCTCCGGCTGCAGTACCGGCGAGATGAAGCTCACCGTGCCGGCGAACGTCCTGCCGGGGTAGGCCACCGTCGTCGCAGTTGCACGCTGGCCGACGCGCACCAGCGCGAGATCCTGCTCGGCGACGCTGCCGATGAGCCACAGCGACGACAGGTCGGCGAGCTGGTAGAGCGCTTCGCCCGCCATGAAGCGCATGCCGGCGCGGGCGGTCTTCTCGAGCACGACGCCATCGCGCTCGGCACGCAGCACGAGGCTGCGGCGCGGCGCGGCGCCGTCGCGCAGCGCCGGCAGGTCGCCGGCCGCGATGCCGAGGTTTCGTAGCCGCTCGGCGCTGCTCTCGACGAGCCGCGCCGCACCGGACTGCGCCTCGGCGTCGGCGGACCGGAGTGAGGCAAGCGCGCCGACAGCCACGCGGAAGTCTTCCTCGGCACCGACGAGGTCGGGGCTGTAGACCTCGAGCAGCGGGTCTCCCCGATGCACCAGCGCGCCGGTCGTGCTGACCCGAAGCTCGGTGATCCAGCCCTCGAATTTCGGGCTGACCGTCCACTGGCGCCGCTCGTCCACCTGCAAGGTGCCGGCGATGCGCAGCGTTCGAAAGAGGACTCTGCGGGTCGCCATCTCGGTGCGCACACCGAGTTGCTGCAGCTTGTCGGCGCCGATCCGCACCCGGCCTGCCTCGCCTTCCTCGCCGGCGTACACCGGGACGTAGTCCATGCCCATCGCGTCCTTCTTTGGCAGCGGCGAGGTGTCGGACAGCCCCATCGGGTTCCGGTAGTAGAGGACCTGGCGGTCGCGCGAGGACGGCGTGGCGCCGGACGCGCGGCCCGCGGGCGCGCCGTCGACCGGCGCGGCGCGGTGGTCGTCAGCGCAGCCACCGGCGGCGAGGCCGAGGGCAATGGCGACGAGGAACATTGGGAGCGATCTCGGACTCATGGCAGCACCCCTCCGCTCGCGGCCTCGCCGGGCGCGGCACCGGTCAGGAAATCGATGGTGGCGATCGCCTTGTTGTGGCTGGCGATCGCCTCGGCCTCGGCGAGCGCGGCGGCATATTCGCGCATCTGTGCGTCGAGCAGCGTCAGGAAGTCCGCACGGCCGAGCTGGTAGGCGCGCACTGCGGACTCCGCAGCCGCGTGCAGTTGTGGCAGCAGCGTCGAGCGATACAGCGTCACGCTCTCGCGCGTCGCACGCTCGACGGCGAGCTGCTCGGCGAGCGTGGCGCGGGTCTCGAGGCGCTGCGCGTCGGCGAGCGCGGAGGCCTCGGCGCGCATCGCGCGTGCCTCGGCGACCCGCGGCTCGAGGCGGCTCTTGCGCCAGATCGGCAGGTTCACCGCGACCGTCATGGTCACCATGTCGTCGCGCGGCATGCCGCCGAGCGTGCGGTCGCGCTGGCCGTAGCCGAGGCGCAGCTCGAAGTCCGGGTAGTACTCCCGTCGCGCGAGCTCGACCTCCCGGTCGCTCTTCTCGATCAGCGCGTCGAGCGCCCGAAGCTGTGGACGCTCCTCGACCGCTCGTCGGGTCAGGACCGCCGCGTCGGCAGGCAGTGGCAACAGCGTGGCGGCGGTGGGAACGATGTCGCCGCCCGGTGCCGTTCGCCCGAGCAGGCGCTCGAGCTCGGCAACGCGCCCGGTCCTGTCGGATGCGATGCGCAAAAGGTCCTGCTGCATCCGCACAACCTCGCTTTGGGCCTTGAGCACGTCGCCCTGCAGGCCACGACCCAGCGCGTACTGCGTCTCCGTGACCGACGCGAGCTGCCTGAGCAGTTCGCGGTTGCGCGTCGCAAGGCGCTCGGCGGAGTTCGCGAGGCGTAACTCCTCGTAGGCGCTGCGGAGCTCGCGCCGGACGCGGTTGGCGGTCTCATCGACGGCGTGTCCGATGCTCGCCGAGTCGGCGGCGGCGACCGACTCGCGCAGGCCGCGCTTGCCGGGGTACGGCAGCCTCTGGCTGAGGCCGAGCATCTTCATCGTCATGTCGTCGCGCCGCAGACTGGGTGGCAGCGGCGCGTTGACGACGCCGATCTCGAGCATCGGATCGTCGAGGGCGCCGGCCGACGCGACCCGCTGCGCTGCGGCGTCCTGCTGGTGCCGGGCGGCGAGGATTTCCGGATTTCGGGCGAGCGCCTCGACCACCAGGGTCTCGACGGCCACCGGCGATCCTGGCTCGGCGGCCGCTGCCAGCGAACCGCAGCCGGACGCGGCGAGCAGCGCCAGGATGGCGGCTCGCCGGCCACTGGGGTAGCTGCGCAGCGACGCGATGATTCTGTCCATTTGACCTCCGCCAACGGCCGACGGTAGCGGCGCGCGCGGGAATGAAACCAAACTCCACGCCGGCGTGAGCTGGCGCGGAGCGCTCCGAGGTCAGAACGGAATCAGATCGGGGGTCGGAAGAAGTCGGCGCCGAGCGCGTCGACGTGGCGTGTCACCGCGAGGGCCGCCGGCGGTCCGGGCGGCGCGACGTCGCCAAGCTCCAGCGTTGCGATCGAGAGCGCCGGCAGCTGCGCGCAGTGACAGCCGGTCGAGGTGTCGTGGCAGCAGTCCGGTGTGAACGGCGCGGGCGTTCCATCCGGCTGGGCCGCCTGGACGGGCGCGGCGTGGCTGTGGTCGGTGCAGTGCGCAGCCGGTGGGCTGCCTGGGTGGGCGGTGGCCGCGGCGTGCGGCATCGCGACGGCCGCGTTCAGCTGCCAGAGCAGCAGCAACGCAAGCAGGAGCCGGGGCCGGCGACGTGAAGTCATATAGAAGAGCAAACGTAGGCGCCTGTTCCGAGCTTAGCACCGTGGCCTTTGCGTACTGCGCCGCACATCACATTCAATGGCTTACGACAGCTCGACGCCATCGTCGACGCCCAGCGTCACGCGCGCCCGGCGCGGCCCCCACCCGCCCGGCCGGTCGCCGAACACGCCGGCGCAGGCGGTACCGCAGGAGCCGCAAGCGCCGTCCGCCGTCAGCTGCCATTGGTCGATGGCGTACCCGTCACGTCGCACCACGGCCTCGCCGCAGCCGTAACACCAGGTCACGCCGCCGTCCGGATCGTGCACGTTGCCCGTGTAGACGTAGCGCAGACCGTGGCGCCGCGCGATGCGGCGCGCGCGCACCAGCGTCGCCAGCGGCGTCGGCGGCAGGTCGCGCAGCTTCCAGTCCGGATGGAAGGCCGTGAAGTGCAGCGGCACGTCTGGCCCGAGGTTCGCCGCGAACCACGCGCAGAGTTCCTCGAGCTCGCGGTTCGAGTCGTTGAGCCCCGGGATCAGCAGCGTCGTCACCTCGAGCCAGGCACGCGTTTCATGGCGGACGTAGCGCAGCGTGTCGAGCACAGCGCCGAGCTCCGCCCCGCAGACCTTGCGGTAGAAGTCCTCGGTGAAGCCCTTGAGGTCGATATTGGCCGCATCCATGTGGCGGAAGAACTCAGCGCGCGGCTCCGGGCAGATGTAGCCGGCGGTGACGGCGACGCTGCGCACGCCGCGCTCGCGGGCCGCCGCGGCGACGTCGATCGCGTATTCCATGAACACCGTCGGGTCGTTGTAGGTATAGGCGATGCTCGCACAACCGAGGCGCTCAGCCGCGGCCGCCAGCTCGGCGGGACTCGCGCGGTCGGCCAGCGTGTCCATCTCGCGCGACTTGCTCATGTCCCAGTTCTGGCAGAACTTGCAGGCGAGGTTGCAGCCGGCGGTGCCGAACGACAGCACCGCGCTGCCGGGCAGGAAGTGGTTGAGTGGCTTCTTTTCAATCGGATCGATGCAGAAGCCGCTCGAGCGGCCGTAGCTGTAGAGTTTGACGCGGCCGTCCTCGGTACCGCGCACGAAGCACAATCCGCGCTGGCCGTCGTGCATGCGGCACGCCCGCGGGCAGACGTCGCACTGCACGCGGCCGTCGCCGACGCGATGCCAGTAGCGGGTGTCCACTACGCCGGTCGGGCTCGGGACACTGTGTTCACTCACGATGGCTGATGCCTCCACGCGCGCTATATTGAGCAATGGCGATCGGAGCGCCTCGTCCTCGACGCATGATTGGGGTGGTCACGTGAGCTTTCAATTCGGGCAGATCCATGCGCGGCGTCGCCACGGCACCTGAGGTGCGGCTGGCCGCCGTCGCGGGCCTGTTCTACCCGGCCAGCGACGTCGAGCTGCGCGCGACGCTCGATGCGCTGCTGGCGGGGCCGGGGCCGGCGCCGGCGGCGCCCGCGCCGAAGGCACTGATCGTGCCGCATGCCGGCTACGTCTACTCTGGCAGCGTCGCCAGTGAGGCGTTCCGTGCGCTGCGCCCGTTGGCCGGAGTGGTGCACCGCGTCGTGCTGCTCGGCCCGAGCCACCGCGAGTGGTTTCAGGGGCTGGCGGTGCCCCGGGCGCGCGCTTTCGCGACGCCGCTCGGTGTCGCAGCGATCGACACCTTGACCGTGTCGCGGCTTGCGGCCCTGCCGACCGTGCTCGTGTCGGACGCGCCGCACGCGCGCGAGCACAGCGTCGAGGTCCAGCTACCCTTCCTGCAGCGCCTGCTGCCGGAGGCCTTGCTCGTGCCGATCGTGGTCGGGGAGGCGACCGCCGCGGAAGTCGAGGAGGTCATCGACTTTCTCTGGGGAGGGCCGGAGACGCTGATCGTCGTGAGCTCGGACCTCAGTCACTATCACCCGTACCGGCAGGCGCAGCTGCTCGACCGCGCGACGGCCGCCTCGATTCTCGACGCGCGGCCCGGATTGACGGGCGAGGACGCGTGCGGCTGCATCGCCGTCAATGGCCTGCTGCGAACCGCTCGTCGGCGCGGCCTGCAGGTCAAGTTGCTCGACCTACGCAACTCCGGCGACACCGCCGGCGATCGCGACCGAGTGGTTGGCTACGGCGCCTTCGGCTTCTACGATGCTTGACGCGGCCGATCGCCGCCGGCTGGTCGAGGTGGCACGCGAGTCGATCGTCCGTGGCTATGGTCGCGAGCGTCCGCAGCCCCTGCCGCCAGGCCCCTGGTCCGCTGCGCTTTGCGAGTCGCGCGCGAGCTTCACGACGCTGACGCTGGGCGGCGAGCTGCGCGGCTGCCGCGGCACGATCGATGCGCGCCGGCCGCTGGCCGAAGACGTCTGGGCGAACGCCTGGGCGAGCGCCTACGAAGATCCGCGCTTCCCACCGGTGTCGGTCGACGAGCTGCCGCGCCTTGAGCTCTCGATCAGCGTGCTGTCGCCGCTCGAGGAAATGACGGTTGCCAGCGAATCCGCGCTCCTCGAGGCGCTGGAGCCCGGCGTCGACGGCCTAGTCCTGAGCCACGGCGCAGTGCGGGCCACGTTCCTGCCGACGGTCTGGCGCCAGCTGCCGGACGCGCGTGCCTTCGTGGCCCAGCTCAAGCACAAGGCTGGCTGGCCGGCTGCGTTCTGGCCGCGCGACCTCAAGGCCTTCCGCTACCACACCGAAAGCTTCCCCGCACACTAGCCTCTACAGCGGCACCGGCCGGCGGCGCGACACGGCGGCGCAGCGCCGGGACGGCTCGCGGCGCGCACCGGCGGTGGACTATGCTTCCCGCGTCCAAGCGCCACGAGCGTGCGCGGGAGTCCGGAAGATGGCGATCGGCGAGGACGATTCAGACTCCACTCCGGCATCGTCGCCGTGCCTGTTGCACGAACTCGATGCCGACGGCGTGCCGCGCGTTGACCCCGCGCAGCGCCGGGATGTCATGCGCTGGCGCAAAGTGGAGCGCGAGCGGCTGATTGCGCTGCGCGTCGCGCTCAGTCCCGAGCGGCGCGCCGCCCAGGCGAGCGCGATCGCCCGCGAGCTCGACCGGATCCTGCCGTCCGGCGCGCCGACGGTCAGCCTCTATTGGCCGATCCGCGGCGAGCCGGACCTGCGACCCTGGATGCACACTCTTCACGCCCGCGGCATGCGCGTCGCGCTGCCGGTGGTGATTGCCCACGGACGACCGCTCGAGTTCCGCGAGTGGCAACCGCAGGCGCGTCTCGAGCGCGGCGTCTGGAAGATCCCGTACCCTGCCGACGGCGCGCTCGTCGTGCCGGACGTGGCGATCGCGCCGCTGGTCGGCTTCGATCGCGCGTGCTACCGGCTCGGCTACGGTGGCGGATTCTTCGATCGCACGCTCGCCAGCCTCGAGCCGCGTGCGCTTGCGATCGGTGTCGGATACCCCGAGACGGAGCTGCCGACGATCTTTCCGCAACCCTTTGACGTGCCGATGGATTGGATCGTTACCGGTAGCGCGGCGCCGCTGCGCCGCGGCGCGCCGCCTGCGGGCAGCTGACGCGGCCGCGCACTGCGCCGCCGCCAGGAGACACGAGCGATGCCGAATGCGCTGTTCGCCTACGGCTTCAGGCCGTTCTTTCTCGCCGCCGGCCTCGCGGCACTCGTGCTCGTGCCGTGGTGGGCTGCCAGCTTTGCATTCGGCGTGCCACTCGGTAGTGGCTGGCCGCCGACGCTCTGGCATTCGCACGAGATGCTGTTCGGCTTCATCGGCGCGGCGATCGCGGGTTTCCTGCTGACCGCCGTGCCGAGCTGGACAGGCCAGCGCGGCTTCGCCGGCTGGCCGCTCGTGCTGCTCGCGGCTACCTGGCTGCTCGGACGCATGCTGGTTTCGAGCGCTGCGCTCTGGCCTCTGCCGCTTGTCGCCAGTGTCGACCTTGCCTTCCTGCCAGCGCTCGCGATGCTCGTCGCGCGGCCGCTGCTGCGCGCGCGCAACCGCAATACGCCGCTGCTCGGCGTATTACTGCTGCTGTGGCTCGCCAACGCGGCATTCTACCGGGCAATCGCCGCCCTCGATGCCGGCGGTGCGGCGCTCGCGCTGCGCTTCGGGATCGACGTCGTGCTCGTGCTCGCGACCGTCATCGGCGGGCGCATCGTGCCGGCGTTCACGAGTGCGGGGCTCAAGGCCCGTGGTGACGCCGTGCCGCTCGGGGCATGGCGCGGCGTGACGCCGCTGGTCGTCACGTTGATGGTCGCGGTTGCCACGGTGGACGTCGCGCGTCCGGATGGCCGCCTGGCGCTGGTGCTCGCGCTCGCCGCGGCGCTCGTCCACACAGTCCGCATGCTGCAGTGGCGCTCGCTGCACACGCTGCGCGTGCCGCTCGTCTGGGTGCTGCATCTCGGCTACGCGTGGCTGCCGCTCGGCCTCGGACTCAAGGCGCTCGCGCTCTACGATGGCGCTGCAGTGGCCGCGTTCTGGCTGCACGGCCTGACGATCGGGGCGCTCGCCACGCTGATCTTCGGCGTGATGACGCGGGCGACGCTCGGCCACACCGGCCGGCCGCTCGTGGCGCCTCCGGCGATCGCGATGGCGTACCTGTTGCTCGCGGCAGCGGCGCTCGTGCGCGTCTTCGGATTGGCTTGGTGGCGTCACGCCTACCCGGGCGTGATCGTCCTCAGCGGGCTGTTGTGGACCGGTGCGTTCGCGCTGTTCGTCGCGGTCTACGCGCCGATGCTCTGGGCACCGCGGGTCGACGGCAAGCCCGGCTGAGCTCGGGCGGCGTTCAGGCGTCCGGCGGTCGCGGGCCGCGGCGGCCGGTCGATCGGCGCGTGGTGGCGTTCGGCGACGCGCCGGAAGCCCGGTCGAGCAGGCCCCGCAGCTGCGCGCGGGCGCCATTCGAGATCGTGCCGAGGCGCGACTCGATCAGCTCTGCGTCCGGACGCGCGCCCGGCGTGTGCCGCTCGAGCGCGCAACGCATGGCGTGCAGGTGCGCCGGCGTCGTGCCACAGCATCCGCCGATGATGCGCGCGCCGGCGTCGAAGGCGAGACAGGCGTAAGTCCCCATCAGGTCCGGCGTGCCGTCATAGTGGATCGCGCCGTCGACGTACTGCGGTATGCCGCAGTTCGACTTGGCGACCAGCACGGCGGAGGCCTCGGCGGCCGTCGCCAGGTTGACGATCGAGGCGACGAGCTCTGACGGGCCGACGCCGCAGTTGCTGCCGCAGGCCAGCAGCCCGTGGCGGCGGTGGATCGCGGCGAGCTCGCTCGGTGTCAGCGACATCATCGTCCGGCCGTTGGTGTCGAAGCTCATCGTGCTCACGACCGGCAATCCCGTCGTGCGCCCGCCTTCGATCGCCGCCTCAAGCTCCTCGCGGGACGACATCGTCTCGATCCACAGCACGTCGGCACCGCCCTCGGCGAGCGCGGCCGCTTGTTCGGCGAAGGCCTCGCGTGCCGCCGCGACCGGCAGCGGGCCCAGCGGTTCGAGGATCTCGCCGGTCGGGCCGATGCTGCCGGCGACCACCACCTCGCGTCCGCTCGCGTCCGCCTCGGCGCGCGCGATGCGGGCCGCGGCGGCGTTGAGCTCGCGGACGCGACCCTCCGCGTGGTGGAGTTTGAGGCGGTAGCGCGTGCCGCCGAAGCTGTTGGTGAGCACGATGTCGGCGCCGGCCTCGATGAAGCCCCGGTGCAGCGCCGAGATCCGCTCCGGGTGATCGGTGTTCCATAGCTCCGGCGCGTCGCCGGACAGGAGGCCCATCCCGAACAGGTTGGTACCGGTCGCGCCATCCGCGAGGACCCAGCGGCGTCGCTCGAGCAGTGTGGAAAGCCGGTCCGCCATCACGTCCTCGAAGGTGCTCCCCCGGCGAGCGTTTCCCGGACTCGGGGCAGCCAGCATGGGTCCGGGAGGAGCCCGGGACGGGGATCCTAACCTGAAGTCCGCTTCGCGTGGTGCGGCGCAGTAGTCGATTTGAGGCGGCGGCCGCCCTTAGGGGCCTATGCCGTGGCCGGCGAGCCACTGCCGCAGCTGCGCGAGGGGCATCGAGCCACTGTGGCGCGCGAGCTCGCGGCCGCTGCGCAACAGCGCGAGCGTCGGGATGCTGCGGATCGCGAAGCGTCCGGCGAGCGCCTGGGCCGCGTCGGTATTGACCTTCGCGACCAGTACCGAGGGCGATAGCTCCGCCGCCGCCTCGGCGAGTACCGGCGCGAAGGCCCGGCACGGGCCGCACCACGGCGCCCAGAAATCGACCAGCACCGGCACGTCGCTGTGGCCTACGTAGGCGTCGAACGAGGCGTCATCGAGCTCCACGGGGTGTCCCGGGAACAGCGTCACTTTGCAGCCCGGGCAGCGGGGCGAATCGCGCAGACGCCCATGTGGCACACGGACGGCGCGATGGCACTTCGGGCAGGCGGCGTTGATGATCGCGTCCGGTGTGGGACGGGCGTTCATAAGAGGACCTCAGGGCACAGTCCGGCCCCGGCGAGCTTGATGGCGGCGCCGTGGCCGAGGTTCAAGGGCGACGTCGCGCCCCGATGGGCCTAGGACGGTGGGTCTTCCGGGGGGGGCGGGAAATAGTCGATGGAGCGACGGGGACGAGGCCCACAGGCGGCGGAGCAGGCCCGCGGGCACAGCCCGATCGTCGGCAGCAGTCCATCTGCTCGCGCAGCGGCGCCGGCGCGCAGATCGCGCGCAGCAGGTGACGGCGCGCCGCCTCGCTAAGCCGCTGGTTGCCGCGCCCGTCAGCGCGACGCGCAAATCCGCGATGCAGCGCCGCGGCGGCCGGGTCAACGCACCGGGCTCGCGGCCAGGACCGGGCCGGGCGCTTGATCTACAGTGTCGACGGGCAGACCGCCGCCGGTGGGGTCACTCCGAGGCAGCCGACGTGAAACTTGCAGTTGAACTCACCGGTTGGGCCGGCGCACTCCTCGTGCTCGCCGCCTACGGCTTGCTGACGATGGAACGGGTGACGCCGACCTCGGCGAGCTACCGCTGGCTCAACGTCGCCGGTTCCGCCGGCCTGATCGTCAACGCGACGTGGAACGGCGCCTTCCCGGCGGCGTTCCTCAACATCGTGTGGCTCACGGTCACGCTGGTCGCGCTCGCGCGGGCTGCGCGCTGAGCACGCCGCGGGCCGGCGTCATGGCGCGCCGCAGTACCCGGTCGCGGCGACCGCCGCTGGTGTCAGAACCGGTAGGTGAAATCGGCACCATAGGTGCGCGGCTCGCCGACGAGCGCGTAGTCGAAGCCCAGCTGTCCCGTGTCGCCGTCGTTCTGGTTCAGGCCGTAGGCGAGGTACTTCTGGTTAGTGAGGTTCTTCACCCATACGCCTGCGCTGAAGCCACGCTTGCCTGCGGCATCGAGCGCGAGCCGCGCGTTGGCGACGCCATAGGCTCCCTGCGCGATGCGCTCGGTGTTGAACGCGTCGAAGTACTGTTTGGCGTAGTAATTACCGTCCAGCAGGACACGCAGGTCACCGGCCGCCGTGCTGGCGAATCGCCAATTGATGCCGAGGTTCGCGTTGTAGTCCGGGGCCTGGATCAGCTGATTGCCGACGCAACAGTTGCGCAGCCGAGGGTTCGGATCTCCGGGAAAGGTAACGAACTGGCCGGCGTGCAGCGACAGCTCCACGTATTTGCTGTGCATCAGTCCGAGCCCCGAATTGATCTCGAGGTCCGGAGTCGCCTTGGCGCGGAGCTCGAATTCGGCACCGTCGATGCGCGACTTCGGCGCATTGACGGTGCGGAAGCCGCTGCCGAGACCGCCCGGCAGCGTGAAAGCGTCGAGGAATTGCTGGTTCTTATAGTCGTAATGGAACACGGCCACGTTGAAGGTGCCACGGCGGTTCCAGAGGTCCGCCTTCAGGCCGATCTCGATCGAGTTGAGCTTTTCCGGAGCTGCGAAGGTCAGCTCGGACGGGTCGTTGAAGGCCTGACCGTTGAATGCGGCGCCGCGATAGCCCTCGCTGAAGCTCGCGTAGGTCAGGATGCCGTCGGCCGGCTTCCAGTCGACGCCGACCTTGAAGCTGACGTTGGTGCTGTCGTAGCCGAAATCGGGGTGCACGCCGTTGGACGCTGCGAGCCCGGCCTGGTAGCTGGTGCGCGACGTCGTTACGCCGGTGCTATCGATCGTCGGCGTCCACAGGTTCGTGCCGGCGTCCGGCGCGAAGCCGGCCGGCGCCGCCGTAAGTCCGCCCTCCAGGGCGTAGAAGTTCTTGATCGTGATCTGGTCCTTGGTGAAGCGAACGCCCGCGTGCAGCTTCACGGTCGGCGTGACGTCGAAGGTCGTGTTCAGAAACGCGGCCTTGCTGTCTTTGAGCTGGTCGAAGTTGTTGTACTCGTCGAAGCCCCACAGCGCCTGGTCGGCGGTGTTGAAGAAGCCGGAGTACGCATCGAAGAAGTGAAACTGGACCGTCGCGTGCGTGCTCTCGCGCCCATAGTAGAGGCCGGCCAGCCAGCCGAGGGCGCCGGTGTCGTGCGACGACAGGCGGATCTCCTGCGACAACGAGTTGACGCTCGAGGTGTAGGTGTTCGGGTCGTCGAGGCGGTCGGTGATCGGCAGGCCACCATCGTCGCTCTTCTCGTACCAGCTGCCGTAGTCGAAGCCGGTCACGGAGGTCAGCGTCATGTGGGCGTTGACCTGCCAGTCGAGCTTCAGCGATGCGCCGTCACTGCGGATGTCCTTGTGGACGGCGTACTTGGCCCCGTTGTCGAACCAGCCGATGTTGGTGCTGATCCCGAGTGCTACCGGGTCGTAGTTGAGCGCGTGCGCGCCGTACGGCGTGCCTCCCGAGCGGCTCACGGCGATCTTGAGCGTTGCGGTCAGGCCGTCGCTCAGCTTCGCCAGCAGCGTGAACCGTCCGGCGAGCGCGTCGACGCCGTTCAGCGGCTCTACGCCCGGCACCACGCTGTGGACCCAGCCGTCGCGCTTGTCGTACATGACCGCCGCGCGCCAGCCGAGCGCGTCGTCGATGATCGGGCCGCCGACCGCGCCCTGAATCGAGTAGGCGCTGTAGTTACCGACGCCGGCGGTGACGTAGCCGTCGTACTCGTGGAGATTCGGGTTGCGGCTGAAGAAGCTGATCGCGCCGCCGGTGGCATTCTTGCCGTAGAGCGTCCCCTGCGGGCCACGCAGCACCTCGACCCGGTCGAGGTCGTAAGTCTGCACCGCCTGCACTGCACCGACGGGCTTGTAGACCTCGTCGACGTACATCGCGATCGGGCTGCTCTGGTTCTCGCTGAAGTCCTGCGTCGTCACGCCGCGCAGCGTGAAGGTCGGCTGGGCCTCCGGACCGTAGGGGGAATTGAGCAGCAGATTCGGGACCGTTGCGGCGATGTCGCCGGCCTGGCGCACCCCGCGATCGCTGAGCTCGGCAGCCGAGATCGCGGTGATCGCGATCGGCACATCCTGCAGCCGCTCGGAGCGCCGCTGCGCGGTGACGACGATCTCCTCGAGAGCGGCCTGCTCGGCGCGGGCCCCGCTCGGCGAGAGCGCCGCGGCGACCGCGCTCGCGACGAGGCAGCACGCCAGCGCCGGGCCGGCGGCCGTTGCAGAGTGGCAGGTCCCAGGCATGGTCAAGCGCATACAGACTCCTCGGTCGGGAAGGGCAGGCGCCCCACACGCCGGGTGCGGATGGCCGGCTGCGCGGGCGGGCGCCGTGTGCTCGCAGATTTATCGGTTATCGATGGACAAATATCGCGCGTGACTTGACTGTATTCCGCAGGTACGGAGCCGTCAAACCTTGGCGTCATCGAGACGGAGTTGAGCCGCGGCGAATCAGCCGCGGCGCAATGCGGCAACGCTGCCGGAGGCGGCGCGCGCGGTCTCGAGCAGCAGCGGCGCGAGCCGGCTGCGCAGTTCCGCGAGCGTCCAGCGGCTCGTCGGTCCTGACAGGTTGACCGCCGCGACCGGCCGGCCATTGCTGCCGAGGATCGGTGCCCCGATCGTCAGGTCACCGCGGTAGCACTCTTCGCTGGCCCAGGAGTAGCCGAGCTCGCGCGCGCCGTCGACGATCTCGAGGATGCGCGCGCTGTCGGTCAGCGTGTGCGGGGTGAAGGGACGAAGCGACGAGCGCGCGAGGATCTCGCGGACCTCGTCGCGCGGCAGCGCCGACAGGTAGGCGCGCCCCGCCGCGGTGCAATACATCGGCAAGCGGCGGCCGACGGGCATGTGGATGAAGAACCGCTTGTGGCTCGGGAAGCGCGCGATGAACACCATCTCGACTCCATCCGGCTCCGACAGGCTCACCGACTCGCCGCACGCCTGGTTGAGGTCGACGAGGTGCGTGGTGGCCTGCTCGATGACCGGGTGCCCGGCGAGGTACGGGTATCCGAGCGAGAGCGTGCGCGCGGTCAGCACCCAGCGCCGCAGCTGCTCGTCGCGGCGCAGGTAGCCGAGCCGCACCAGCGTGTGCACGCAGCGCTGCGCCGAACTGGTCGTCATCTGCGCCGCGGCGGCGACTTCGGCGAGGTTGAGCGCGCGGCGCTCGCCGGCATAGGCCGCGAGCACGGCGAAGGCCTTCTCGACCGACTGGTTGTACAGCGGATCGTGACTGGCGGCGGTCGGCGCGGCGCTCACCTTCGGCCGCGTGACGAGCGGCGCATTGAGTCGTGTGACGATAGTGAGTGCTCGATTAGCGATAGACTCTCGGTGGGACGGTACGCAGCCGGATCAAGCGCTGTCAAGCGACGGCGCAGCGTGCGGCCGGGTGCCGCGGCCCGGTGGCCGCGCCGGCGGTCGCGGCAGCGGCTACTGCGGGCGCGGCGCGGCGAGCGCGTGGCGCAATTCGAGTCCCTCGGCGTGCCGGCGCTGGAAGCCTTTCCAGACCGTGATGCCGTCCGTGCCCGGGCTCACGGCATCGTAGCGCCCGGCACGGTCCGCGGGCCAGAGACCTGCGCTCGAGTCGGGGACGAGACCGTCGATGTAGGCCGACCGCGACGGATCGCCGCGCACGTAGAAGTCGAGGAACGCCGTGATCATGTGCAGATTGATCGCGACGATGCGGTCCTTACGCCAGACGGCATCCTCGAACCAGTCCTGATCCCACAATCGTCCGCGCATCGTGTCGGGGACCGGCGCGAGGCCAAGGTTGTGGCCGCCGTTCTTGTACGTCAACAGGTAGCGCGGCGCGTTGGTCGCGGCGTCGAAGTAGGCACGTGCGCCGGTCGCGTAATCGACGGTCCGGTCGCTGTCGCCGGAGATCAGAAAGAGCGGCGCGGTGATGCCGCGCAGGCCGTCGCTGCCCCACGCACCCCATGACGCGCCGGCCGGCGAGATCGCGACCACCGCCTTGAGGCCGTGGACGAGGATCGCGTCGCGCGCGGCGCCGCCGCCGGCCAACGGCAGCAGCAATCCGCCCGGCACGAACTTCATGCCTGACCCGCTCGGATCGAGCACCGCGCCAGCGCTGGCCAGTACGCCGTAGCCGCCCATCGAATAGCCGACCAGTGCGGTGCGTTCGGGATCGACGACGCCCTCTGCGCCGAGCATGTCCTGCAGCGAGCGCGCGACGAAGCCGATGTCGATCGGGCGGCGCAGCATCGGGCCGGCGAACTTGCTGAAATCACCGTACGGCGGATCCAGGTGGCGGATGGCGGCCACGACGTAGCCCTTCGAGGCGAGATTCTCGGTCAGCCAGCTGAGCCCGGCGGTGACATTGCCGTAGCCGTGCGAAACGACGACCAGCGGATGCCGCCCGGCAACCGGCGTCGCGCCGCGCACCGCGAGGCCGGCCACCGAGAAGGCGGTCGGAGGATTTCGCGGCTCCGCGGGCTCGCCGTCCAGCTCGGCGGCATAGCTCTCGGCGATGGCGCCCGGCCGAAGCGTCGCGGGATACCAGATGTCAACGGTGAGACTGCGGTCGTGATGGCTCGGCGCGCCGGTCTGTGGATCGAGCGCCAGCGGGTCCGGCTGGTCACGATGGACGAGCGTCAGAGTGCGAACGCCCACCGCGAATTCGCCGAGACGCGCGAGTTCGGGCGCATCGACACCCGGTCGGCTCGGCGGTTCGGCGGCGATCGCCGCCATCCTCGTCGCGCTCAGCAGCAGCAGCAGAACAGGCAACGTGATTCGCTTCATCGGCATCTCCGCAGGTCAGCGCAGGCGGCGGTCGCCACCGTTGCGGCGGCCGAACGCGACATCCTGCAGGAGCGCCACGCGGTCGGATAGCGCCAGCCCACCGACTTGCCAGAATGTCATAATGTTATAATGATCTGCTGCCACTTCGATCCGACGGTCCTGCCGCAATGCCGGCCTGCACGGTGCGCACCGTGAGATCCCTCTACGAAAAGACGATCGCCTTCGTCTTGCAGTACATCGACGAGAACGGGCTGCAGGCCGGCGCGCAGCTGCCGCCGGAGACGCGGCTCGCCGTGCAGGCAGGCGTCAGCCTCGTCACCGTGCGCCGTGCGCTCGCGGAGCTCGCGGCGCAGTCGGTCGTGCGGCGCGAGCAGGGACGCGGCACCTTCGTGGTGCGGCCGCGCGTCCGCGCCGAGACCACGCGCGTCGGCGGCCTGCGCCACTCCCTGCACCTCGACGCGCGTTCCGATCTGCAGACGCGCGTGCTCGGCTGCTTCTCGCGCCGCGCCAACGCCGACGAGTGCGCGGCGCTGGGCCTGCAGGAGGGCGCCGCCGTCTGGGAGATCTCGCGTCTCAGGCTGCTCAATCAGCGGCCGCTGATCTGGGAGCTGTCGACGATCCCGAAGCTGCTGGCGCCCGATCTCGGCGGCCACATCGAGGCGCGCGACCCGCGCTCGCTGTACGACCTGCTCGACGAGGTCTACAAGCTCAAGGAAGCGCGCGAAGAGCAGATGCTCGTGTCGCGGCCGGCGCGCGAGCGCGAGCAGGAGCTGCTCGACCTCATGAACTTCGAGTGGGTGGTGGAGATCACCGGTACCAGCTTCTCCACGCGGCAGGCGCCGATCGATCGCTTCCGCATGATCTTCGTCGCCAAGTCCTTCGCCTTCCGGCTCGCGACCGCGCCTTCGAGCGCCGTCGAGGCCATCGAGCTTGCGACCGGCGCCTGATGAGCCCGCCGCTCAGCCGTTCGTGGCGAGATAGCCCCGGTATAGCTCGTCATACGCCGCGCTCCCGCCGCGCGGCATGATCGCCGCGCCCGTCGCCGCCGATGGGCACCGCGCCGCGTGCGCCGACGGATTGCGCAGCAGCTGCGCGCCGAGCGCGGCGCCGAGCGCGGCGCCGAGCGCGGCAGGCGAGGCCGGCAGGCAGGGCCGCAGCGGTTGGCGCAGCACGTCGGCGAGCAGTTGCAGCGACGCAGGTCGCTCGACGACGTGGCCCGAGACCACGACGTCGCGCACCGGCACGCTCTCCGCGAGCACCTCGAGGCAGCGGCGGATTTCGTAGCAGACACCCTCGAGGAAGGCCCGCGCGATGTCGCTCGATGTGTGCCGCAGCGTGAGGCCACGCAGCGCGCCGCGCAGCGTCGGATCCCAGAGCGCGCCCTGCTCGCCGCCAGCGAGATACGGCGTGAACGTGAGCCCGCGCGCACCCGCAGGCGATCCGCAGGCACGCTGGTCGAGCTCGCCCTGCGGCCAGCCGAGCAGACCGCTCAGCCACTCGTAACCGGTGCCGGTCGCGAGCAGATCCATCTCGCGGCCGTACCAGCCGGGTTCCACGTGCGGTGTCAGCAGATAGCGGCGTCGGGCGTCAGGCCGAGGGTTGCGGATCGCGTCAATAATGATGGTGCTCGAGCCCATCGCTACGCAGACCACGCCCTCTTCGAGCCCGGCCATCGCAAAGGCACTCGCGACCGAGTCGGCGGCGCCGACGGTCACCGGGATGCCGGCGCGCAGACCGAGCAGCCGCGCGGCGGTAGCCTGTAACGGGCCGGCGAGCGCGTGCGCCGCGCGGACCTCCGGCAGGGCCCGGATCGGCAGCGCCCAGCGCTCGGCGAGCGTTGTGCTGAAGCGCCCGCTCTCGAGCTCGAACGCGCCGTAGCCGGCCGCGGTCGACGGATCGGTGACGCGCACGCCCGTCAGCACGTGGCAGAGGTAGTCCTTGGCCGACAGCACCGCCTCGACCTCGCCGCAGCGCTCGGCGAAGTGGTAGCGGAACATCGGTCCAAGGTAACGGCCGTCGATCGGCATCCCGGTGCGCGCGTAGAGCGTCGCCCGCTCGGCCGGATCGATCGCGGTGGACGCCCAGGCGTCGGCGCGCGCATCCTTCCAGGTGATCGCGCGGCCGATGACGCCGCGCGCGCCGAGGCAGACGAGCGTCGGCAGCTGCCCGGTCAGGCCGATCGCCGCCACGCGGTCGCGCCAGTCGGGCACCTGGCCGGCGAGGGTGCGATCGAGCGCGACCACCGCGTGCGCGAGCGCCGCGATCCAGTCGGCCGGATCCTGCTCGGCCTGATCCGGCAGGGCGCTGAAGGTCGGGAAACTGCCGGCGCCGGTTGCCAGTACCGCGCCGTCACCGTCGAGCGCGACGACCTTGACCGCCGAGGTACCGAGGTCGAGACCGAGCGTCAGTGCCCGTTCCGGCCGTTCAGCCATGGGCAGGCAGCTGCGCCGCCGCGTGACGCGCAGCCTCGAGCGTCTCGTCGATGTCGTCGTCGGTGTGCGCGAAGGACACGAACAGGTTCTCGAAGGCACCGGGGTGGAACAGCACGCCGCGGTCGAGCATACCCTCCCACCACAGCCGGAACATCTCGTGGCTCGCGTGCCGGGCGGCGTCGCGGTAGTTGCGGATCGGCTGCTTGGCGAACCACACTTGCAGCACCGGGCCGACGCCGACTACGTAGGCCGGCAGGCGCGCGTCGTGCAGCACCTTCTGCAGCCCGTCGTAGAAGCGTCCGCAGCGAGCGTAGATGCCCTCGTACATACCGGGCACGGCGAGTTCGTCGAGCGCGGCGTTCGCGGCGGCGACCGCAATCGCGTTGGCGCTGTAGGTACCGGCCATCGACACGCTGCCGTCGGCGACCAGTGCGAGGATGTCGCGCCGGCCGCCGAGCGCGGCCACCGGGAAGCCGCCGCCGAGCCCCTTGGCGAACACCGACAGGTCAGGCCTGATTCCGTAGTGGCCCTGCGCGCCGGCGACGCCCAGGCGAAAGCCCGTGATGACCTCGTCGTAAATCAGCACGATGCCGCGCGCCGCGGTCAGCTCGCGCATTGCCTCGAGGTAGCCGGGCTCAGGCAGGATGCAGCCGGTGTTGCACATCACAGGCTCGGTGAGCACCGCGGCGATGTCATCGCCCTCGCGCGCGATCGCCGCGCGCAGCGCAGCGACATCGTTCCACGGCAGGATGATCAGCTGGTCGCCGGCGCTGGCCGGCATACCCGGCCCCTGCGGCACCGCGAGCGGGCGGTCCTCGGGACCTGCCTGATCGAGGTGCGGGTGCTTGCTCCAGTACACACCATCCGAGAAGCCGTGGTACATGCCTTCGAAGCGCACCACCTTGCGCCGGCCGGTGAACGTGCGCGCGAGCCGCAGTGCATAGATGATCGCCTCGGTGCCGGTGTTGCACAGGCGCACCTGCTCGACGCTTGGGACCAGGCTGATGATCTTTCTCGCGACCACCGCCTCGGCGGCGGTCGGCAGCGCGAAGCAGGTGCCCTGGCGCTGGATCGCCTCGACCACCGCTGCCGTCACCTTCGGTGGCCGGTGGCCGAGGATCATCGGACCGAGGCCGAGCAGGTAGTCGATGTAGCGATTGCCGTCGGCGTCGAACAGATGCGCGCCGGTGCCGTGATCGGCGAACAGCGGGTACGGGTCCCAACCCGAGAAACGCGCCCGCGCCGTGCTGTTGACGCCGGCCGGAATCAGTTCGCAGGCCGTCCGGTAGAGGCGCTCGCTGCCGGCGGTGCGCGCCGGGGTCCTGTAGGTCATCGTCACGACGTGTGCTCCCTCGGCAAGGAAATCGCGTCGCCCGGCGCAACCCGGGCGGCGGTGAAGAACGGTACGGCGCCGAAGCGATGCATCGCGAGCGCGGTGATCGCGCCGACCGCGACCGAGCCGATGCCGTAGGCGATCACCGGGCCCGAGGTGGCGCCGGAGCGCACCGACTCGATCGTGACCCAGGCCATGAACAGCGCCCCGAAGCCCGGCAGCAGACCGCCGAGCACGAAGTCGGTGGCCGAATGTGCGAGCGTGCGCCGGTTCTGCCACACGGCGGCGGCGGCGGTCAGGCCGTAGAAGAGGATGGAGATCAGGCCGAGGCTGCTGACGACGTTGCCGAGCGCGCGACCGACGCTGCCGGTGGCGAGCGCCAGGCCGAGCAGCGCGAGATTGAGCGCGCTCATCACGAGCGTCGCCGCCCACGGGTTGCCGCTCACCGGATCGACGCGGCGGAACAGGGCCGGCATGACGTGGTCACGGGACATCGCGAAGCCGACGCGCGCCGCCGAGATGACGGCGGCCTCGAGCGTCGCGAGCGTGCCGGTCAGGACGACGAGGCTCATCAGCGTCGCCCACGGCCCGGGCAGCAGCGCCGCGCCGATCACCGCGAGGGCATCACCGGCGTGGCGTTCAAGCTCGTCCGGCGACAGCACCGCCTGAAAGCCGAGCACTGTGACCGCGTAGAAGAACGCCAGGATCACGACGCTCGCGATCGCGGCGTGGCCGGGGCTCTCGATGCGGTCCTTCGACTCCTCGTTGACGTACACGGCGGCGTCCCAGCCCGAGTACATGAAGCAGGCGATCAGAATGCCGCTCATCAGGCCGCGCATGCCGCCCATGCCCTCGAGCGTGAACCAGCTCCAGGAGAAGTGCGCCGCGCCAGTGCCGCGCACCAGCGCTGCGATGCCCGCGAGCGCGACCGCGAGCAGCACGACGTACTGGAATATCACGATCGGCCACTCGAAGCGCGCCGCGACCTTGAGGCCCTTGAGCGCGAGCAGCGTCACGACGACGTTCCAGCCGCCGCCGGCAAGCGCGACGGCGAGGTGGTTGTCGACCAGCGCCGGCGCGAACAGCTCGAGCGAATAGGTGCCGGCCGGAATCGTCAGGCTGCTCGTGCCGAGCGTGTAGTAGAGCAGGATCATCCAGCCGGACAGGAAGCCGAGGTAGGGGTGGAAGACGCGCGCAACCCAGGTATACGTGGCGCCGGAACTCTGGTCCCAACGGTTGAGGCGCTGGTAGCCGATCGCGATGCCCAGCATCGGGATGAAGCACAGCAGCAGCGGCACGACGCCGCCGTAGTGGCAGGCCGCGACCAGGCTCGCGAGGCTGACCGCCAGCGTCTGCGCCGGCCCCGAGCTCGACAGGCCAAGGATGATGGCGTCGCCGAGGCCGAGGCGTGCCGCCCTGACGGGGGGCTGCGCTGTGGCCGCGGCATCGCGGGCGGCGGTCACGGGGGTCCCCCTCAAAAGATTAGGTCATTATAATGACTTTGGGCCGGGCCGGCAATGCGACTGATGCCCTCAGAGCGCGGATCCCGCGGCCCCCCGCAGCCACTGCACGACCTCGCGCAGCGACCGGCACTGGTAACGGGGCGGCGGCTCCGGCCGCACGAGGTCCGGGATCATGATCACGGTCATGCCGGCCGCCTCGGCAGCCGCGACGCCGGCCGGCGAGTCCTCGAGTGCGAGGCAGGTGGCCGGCGCGACCTGCAGGCGTTCGGCGGCGAGCAGGAAGACGTCAGGAGCCGGCTTGCCCGCGCGCACCTCGTCACCGAAGGCCAGCGCGTCGAAGCGCGTGGCGAGCGGCCCGAGCTTCGCGAGCGCGCGCGACCGGCCGGTGGAGCTCGCGATCGCGACCGGCAGGCGCGCCGCCGCGAGGTGGTCGAGCAGCTCAGCGAGCCCGTCCTTGTGCGGCACCGTGGCGGTCGCGAGGTGCTCGTGCCACGCGGCGCGGGCCTCGGCTCGCAATTGCGCGAGCGGGAACGACTCGCCGTAGTGCGCGCTAAAACTCGCCGCGCTGTCGGCCTCGCGGCGCCCGACGAGTGCCGCGTGCAGCGCGTCCGGGAATTCGTAGCCGCGCCGGTCGAGGAGCGCGCGCCAGATGTCGCGGTCCAGCCGCTCGCTGTCGAGCATCAAGCCGTCCATGTCGAACACGACAGCGCCTGGGCGGTGTGCAGGCAGGCGCGCCGGCGGCTCGACTCTGGACATGCGCTGCCCTCGATGGGACGCTGGAGCCGTTCAGACTAGCAGAGCCGGTCACGGCCGCGGGAGCACGGACGATGCGCGTAGCGCAGATGCAGCCGATGATCGAGGAGGCCGCCGGGCGGATCTACGGCCTCACCCGCGAAACGCCGGTCGTGCCGCTGGCGGACCCGCGCATCGCGGCCGGCTCGCACGTGTTCGCCAAGCTCGAGCAGCTGCAGAAGACCGGCTCGTTCAAGCTGCGCGGCGCGACCAACAAGCTGATGAGCCTCGCGCGCGCGGACGCGGCCGCCGGCGTCGTGACGTCCTCGACCGGCAACCACGGCATCGGCGTCGCCGCCGCAGCGCAGCACCTCGGCATCGACGCCGAAGTGTTCCTGTCCGGCCAGGTGGCCGAAACCAAGCGCGCCAAGATCAGCGCGTATGGAGCGCGGCTGCGCCACGCCGGCGACACGCCGCTCGAGGCCGAGCTCGCGGCGCGCGCCGACGCGCTCGCCTCTGGCCGCAGCTACGTCTCGCCCTACAACGATCCGTACGTCATCGCCGGCCAGGGCACCGTGGCGGTGGAGCTCGTCCGCCAGCTCACCGGGCTCGACGCCGTGTTCGTCGCGACCGGCGGCGGGGGCCTTGTGTCGGGCATCGGCTGCGCGCTGCGCGCCGCGTCGCCGCGTACCGAGGTGGTCGCCTGCTGGGCGGACCACTCGAAGGTGCTGTACGAGTGCCTGCGTGCGGGCCGGATCGTCGAGGCGCCGGAGCTGCCGACGCTGAGCGAGAGCACGGCAGGCGGCGTCGAGGAAGGCTCGGTGACCTTCGAACTCTGCCGCGAGGTCGTCGACCGCGCCGAGCTGGTCAGCGAGGAGGACATCCTCGCGGCGATGCGCTTCGGCCACGCGCAGGGCTGGGCCATGGAAGGTGCCGGCGGCGTCGCGCTCGGCGCCTACTTCAAGCGCGCGGCGCGCTACGCCGGCAAGACGGTCGCGATCGTCATCTGCGGCGGCAACCCGTCAGCGGCGGTGCGCGCCCTGCTCGAGCCGGGCGCCGCCTGAGCCGCCGGTCAGCGGCCGGCCGATGGCCGCCAGCAGGTCCTCGCCACCGGCCTCGCGCACGAGGTGCGGGTAACGCTCGCCGCCGTCGTAGCGCAGCGTCAGCGTGCGGTACTCGTCGTCCTTCTCGACCAGCAGCGTCAGCAGGCCGCTCGTGCCCTTCTCGACGCCGAGCGCATCGTGTAGCACGTCCCTGGACCACTTGTGACCGTTGATGGCCACGAGCTTGCTGCCGGGCGCGGCGCCTGCCGCATCGGCCGGCGAGCCCGGCACGACGTCGCTGATCGCGCCGCCGTCGAGGCTGACCGTCAGGCCGAGCGAGTACTGCAGATTGAGTTCGTGATCCTCGGATTCGTGCGCTGCGTGCATTGTCGACGGCGCGGCGCTGAACGCCAGCTGCCAGCCGGCGGCCCTGAGGCCCTCAAGCGGCGCCCCGGCGCGCGTGCGCCTGAGCCGCTCCAGCCAGAAGCCGCGCCAGTCGTAGGGCTGCACCGCCTCGAGCGTGGCGACGACCGCGTCGAAGTCGTACGGCTGCACCTCGGCGCCGGCGCTGGCGCCGCCGTAGAAGCGCCGGCAGAAGTCGTCGAGGCTGCGGTGGCCGTGCGACAGGCGCCGGATCAGCGCGTCGGCCTCGAGCCAGAGCAGCGCCGACTCCTGGTAGAAGTCGTCCTGCCGGCGCAGGCGGGACGCCCAGTTGCGGTCCTGGTAATAGAGGATCTGGGCGGCGTCGGCCGTGTCCTGCAGCGAGCGCCACTCGCGCCCGCGATGCAGGCCCATCTGCGCCGCAAGCCGCGCCAGCTCGTCGCGGAATTCCTCCTGCGTCAACAGGCCGCTGCGCGTCGCGAGCACGTTACCGAGGTACTCGGTCAGGCCCTCGTAGACCCACAACAGATCGTCATGCATCGGCGTCTGGTAGTCCGGCGTCGCGAGACCCTGTGGCCGTCGGAACTTGCCGTTCCAGGAGTGCGTGTACTCGTGCGCGAGCAGGTTCGCTTCGGCACGGCGGATGTCGTCGTCGACGAGCGCCCGAAGCGGCGAGCGGTTGTCGCTCGACTCGTGGTGCTCGATCCCGTCCGGCATGATCTGGTCGGTCAGCGCCCACAGGAACTGGTAGCGCCGGTAGTGGGTTGCGCCAAATAGCGCCGGGGCCTCGCGCACGAGGCTGCGGTAGTGCTCGAGCGTCGCCGGCGACATTTCGAGCGCCGCCGGCCGGTCGGCGGCCACCTGCATGCGGGCGGCCGGAGTGCCGCCGAGCTCGATCGTGCGCAGGTGGCGGCCGGCGAGCAGCGTCGAGTCCACTAGCGTCGTCAGCGAGGTCGGCACGAAGCGCGCGCCGTCGGCGACGGTATCGGCGGGCTCGAGCGCGGACGCGAACTGCCAGCCGGGCGGGACGCGGATCGAGGCCTGGTAGACGAGCCCGTCGGTCGGCAGGCCGGCTGGGTACAGGAGCACCTGGTTCCATTCCACGAGCGCCAGCGACTCGGTCGCGTACCGCGGCGTCTCGAGGCCCTGCACGATGCCGTCGGGCGCGGGGGCCGTCAGCACCTCGAGGTCAGCCTCGAGTGTGTCGACGCCGGCCGGCACCTCGACGTGGAAGACGTAGGGATCAACGGCATCGCGGCGCCACGGCACCGCCGCCCCGGCCGCCGTCAGGCGCGGGCCCGCGAGCGAGGTGATCGGGCCGGCGGGGCTGTGCCGGCCCGGTAGCCACTTTGGGTACAAGAGGGTCAGCGGCCCCGGCGCGACCGGCAGCACGAGGTGCGCCTTCAGGATACCGCGCGACGCCTCGCGCGCGTCCACGTCGATCGTCGCCGGACGCGTGCCGTCCGCCGCCGAGGCGGTGGCGCCCGCCAGCGCGAGCGCCAGCAGCAGGCCTGCCCCGGTCGCGCCGCGCCGGAGTCCGGTGTTCGCTCGCATCGATCCCCTTCCCCGGCGGCACCGCTCGCGGCTTGCCGCCGCGTCGCGCCGCCTGACGTCCTCAGAACTTGTAGCGCAGGCCGACCTCGTAGAAGCGGCCGACCGCGCCCACCTGGTCAAGCGATGGATTGTAGTTGAACCCGCCGTACGTGATCGTGTTGAGCGGCGGCAGGCGGTTGGTGAGGTTGGTCACCGTCGCGTTGAGCTGCAGCCGCTCGCTGAAGTGGAACTGGCCATAGAGATCCACGTAGGTGAACGAGGCGATCCAGCAGTTCGGATTGTCGACGCTGAGCTGCAGGCACTGCGTGCCCGAAACCGATTCGTCGATGCCCTGCATGCGGCCGCGGTAGTTGACGGTCGAACCGATCGAGAGCGCGCCCTCGGTCCAGTCGAGCGTGAACGAGCCGCGAACGCGCGGCGTGCCGACGGCGCCACCGACTGCGGTCGGGCCGGCCGTCCCCGCGTATTCAAAGGTCGAGTTGCCGTTGATCGGATCGAGAAACGTCTGCTGCGAGTGGAACAGGTAGGTCGCCGACAGATTCGAGGTCAGCATGCCGCCGGCCAGCGGCAACTTGTTGCGCAGATCGACGTCGATGCCGGAGGTCTTCGAGTTCGCGGCGTTCACGTACGGCTGCGGGTAATAGATGATCGGCCCGGGGTAGTCGGTGCCCGGCTGCTGTACGCCGCGCACCGGCGGCTCGAGGCCGAGCGGTGCTGGCACGATCTCGTCGTCGCGGCGGATGTAGAAGTAGTCGGCGGTGAGGCTCGTGCCCTTGAACGGCTCGAAGATGAACCCGCCGGTGTAGCTCCTCGACTTCTCCGGCTTCAGGTTCGGGTTGCCGATGCTCAGTGTCGCGGCGAAGCCCTGGCCGCAGTCGGATGGCTTGCCGGTGGCGCCGCAACGCAGCGGGTCGATCGGCGCGGTCGTGGCCGAGCCCGTGCCGCTGTTGCCGCCTTCGGCGATGCCGGGCGCGCGGAAGCCGCGGGCGAAGGTGCCGCGCAGCGCGAACTGGCGCGCGAGGCTCCACTTGAAGCCGAGCTTCGGCGTGAACGACGAGCCGTAGGTGTTGTAGCGGTCGACGCGCCCGGCGGCGCTGAGCTCGAGCGAGCGCAGTACCGGCGCCGAGAGCTCCGTGAACGCGGCCATGACCGACTGCGAGCCGGATGCGAAGAAGCTGCCGTCCATGATGATGTCGCCCTGCGGCGCAAACGGCTCGCCGGGGTTGTCCTCATGCAGCGTCCGGGCCTCGGCGCCGACGGCGATCGCAAGCGGGCCACCTTGCAGGTCGAGGATGTTGTGCGTCGCGTTCGCCGACAGGTACGCGAGTTCCGAGATCGCCGTGTCGTGGGTCTCGGGCGCGATCGAGGCGTACAGCGACGCCGGGTTGAGAAAGGCGCTGGCGCCGACCCGGTAGCTGCCGTTCGCGAGCGCCGCGTTCAGCAGGCTGGCGCGGATGAAGCCATCGTAGGTCACGCGGGTCGCGGAGTGGATGTAGCCGACGCTGAAATTGAGGTCCCAGCCGCCGGCCGAGCCCGAGACGTCGTCCACGGCGCGAATGACGTTGGTGTTGAAGCGCGCGAGCTGCGGACCGAAGTCGGTCAACACCGCGTAGAGCAGCGCCGGCTGGCCGACGAAGTTCGCGAAGTTCGCGCCCTGGCTGGTGTAGTAGGCCTGTGCCGCAGCGAAATACGGGCTCGCCGGATTGAATGGGTTGTCGAGCGAGGCGCTCGGCAGCACCATCGGCGACGTGTTGGGATCGGTCTGGTCAACCAGCACGCCCTTCGAGCCGACCCAGGTGTACGGTACCGTGGTCGGTCCCGTGCTGTAGGCGTCGGACTGCTTGTACTGTTCCGCCTGCGAGTTGAAGAACGACACGCTCGCGACGTTGGTCCAACGGTCGCCTATCTTCTGCGTCCATCGGCCGCTCAGGTTTGCGCCGCCGGTGCGCGGCTGGATCTTGTTATATCTGTTGATGTCCCAGGTGCAGCCGCCGGAGTAGTTGAGGTTCTGCGGCGCACAGCCCGGCAGCAGGAAGTAGCCCGCCGTGCTGTCGCCGTTCTGCACCGCGCCTTGCGGCGCGACCATGCCGGGCTCGGTGAACGTGCCGTTGTTCGGGTAGGCCTGCTGGACGATGCCGCCGCGGCGGTCCGGCCCGCCGTAGGCGGTGAGGTCGAGGTCACTGAGGTATGAGGGGCGGTTGACCTGCGAGATCGACGCCTGGTGGCGGTACTCGAGGTTGAAGTAGACGTTGTGGCCGTCCTGGGCGATGTCACCGAAGCCGTAGAGCGCCGAGACGCGCTGTGTCAGGCCGTCGGCGCGGTAGGAGCCGCCGAGGCTGGTCGACATCTCGAAGCCCTTGAACTCGCGCTTCAGGATGATGTTGACGACACCCGCGATCGCGTCGGAGCCATAGATGGCGGAGGCGCCGTCCTTCAGCACCTCCACTCGATCGACCATGCCGAGCGGCAGGGACGAGAGGTCGACGAAGGGACGCTGGCCGTCGTCGGCGAGCGGATAGGGAGCCATGCGGTGGCCGTCGACGAGCACCAGTGTCGCGTCGAGCGTCAGTCCGCGCAGCGACACGCCGCTCGCGCCGCCGGCGAGCGCGCCGCTGAAGTTCTGCGTCAGCGATCCGCTGCTGTCGGAGGCGATGTTGCGGATGACGTCGGAGATCGTGGCCTTGCCGCTCTTCTCGATCTCTTCGGCGCTAATCACCTGCACGGGCGCTGGCGTCTCGGCGTCGGTGCGGTGCAGGTAGGAACCCGTCACGACCACCGACTCGAGGGTCTCGGCCGGCGCGATCTTTTGCGGCCCGGCCGCGGTGTCGGTAGGTGCGGCGCCGGCCGCGACTGGCGCAAGCGCGGCGAGCACCGCGGCGGCCAGAATCCGGCAGCGCCGGCTCGTTGATCCGGAAACCTGTCGCGCCATGCTCATCTCCCCGTACTTCGGCCGGACGACACGGGTGTGGCGGCCGGCGGTTCTTGTGCGTCGTGGTCGTCATCGCGAACAGCCTGCGCGCGGCTCGCGGCGCGTCGAGCCGCTGAACTGCGTGCCGTGGGCCGTGGTGCTACCGCGGTCGCCCGAATCTAGAAGGCCGAGCATATCATTGCAATGACCTAGTGAATGCTGCGTCGCAGCATTCGTCAGTGCCAGGGGCTCAGTACTCGTGGTATGCGTCGATGGCTGCAACCCGGCCGTCTGCGGCGTACCGAACCGTGAAGAAATAGGTCATCTCCCGGGTCCGGGCGGCGTAGACGCGCTCGCGACCGCGGCTGAGGGGACGCTCCTCGGCGAATGCCGTTCCCTCCAGCGAGCCGGTGGATCGCAAGTCCCTGGCGAGGGACGCTGCCCAGCCGGGCGTGAGGGTCGTGCGCGCGCCCGGCGCGAGCCTGGACCGGTCGATGATCTGATCGCGCTGGACGCGCTCGAGCAGCGCATGGAACTGGCTCGTGAGCCGTGACGCCGGGTCACGTGGTGCCACCTCGTAGTGGGCGAACTCCGGCTCGAACAAGCCGGCCACCGTGTGCGCGAGCTGCTGCGCGCGGCACAGCGACAGGTTCGTCAGCACGATCACCGTCAGCCCACGATCCGGGTAGCGCGCCATCGCCGCCTGGAACCCTTGCCAGTTGCCGTCGTACTCGATCACCCGGTGGCCGCGCAGGGTGTTGATCTCCCAGCCGTAGCCGAAATGGAGCAGCGGCGGCTGCCCACCGTAGTGCGGATCGACGGACCACATGCGCTCGAGCTCGGCTTGCGGCAACACGCGATCGCCGTACAGCGCCGCGTCCCAGCGCGCGAGGTCGAGCACGGTCGAGTAGAGGCTCCCGTCCGCGGTGCGGTTGAGCGCGGCGGAGACCCACGACTGGTTCCGCAGTCGGCCGTCGCCGTCCTTTTCGTAGCCGCTCGCGCGTCCCGGGATGATGTCGGCATCTGAGAGAACCTGCGTGCGCTCCATGCCGAGCGGCCGGAAGACGCGTTCCGCGAGCAGGTCGCCGTAGAAGCGGCCGGTGACCCGGTTGACCACGATCCCGAGCAGCACGTAGGCGGTGTCGCTGTAGGCGGCATCGGTGCCCGGCTCGAAATCGAGCGGCAACGAGGTCGCGAGCCGCACGTACTCCGCGTCCGTGTACTCGTGATGCAGGTCGAGCAGGTTGTGCTCGGGCGTCGTCAGCTGCGGGATGCCGGCCTGGTGGTTGAGCATGCGGCGCAGCGTGACGCCTGCCCAACTGGCCGGAATTTCCGGCAGGTACGTTGCCAGCGGCACGTCGAGCGAGAGCGTGCCCTCGCGGGCGAGCTGCAGCACGAGGGTGGCTGTGAACTGCTTGCCGACGGAGCCGATCTGGAAGCGCGTGTCCGAAGCGACGGCGACAAGATGCTCGAGCGTTGCGACGCCATAGCCGCGAACGTAGAGCGGCTCGCCGTGGCGCAGCACAGCGAGCGCCACGCCGGGTATCCGCTGCGCGCGCATCTCGGCTGCGACGAAGCGATCGGTGGCCGCGGCGGCATCGGCGGGCGTTGCCGCGTGCGCGGTCGCCGCGATCAGCAACAGCGGCGGCAGGAGCGCACGGCGCAGGGGGTACAGCAAAGAGCCCATCGTTCCTCGACCGGAGGCGCCCCATGCGGGGCACGCCGGCGGATGCTACCGTCCGGTCGCTGTCGGCGCACGATGCGCGGGCGGTCCTGCCCGCGCATCGTCAGGTGGTTTCAGTTCGCCGGCGGCTTCGGCTGATTCACGGTCAGCATGTACTTCGCGACCGCAAGCCGCAGCTCGGGGCTCAGGTGCGCCTGCGGTGGCATCGGCGGGAAGTCCTCGCGCTTCTTGGTCGGGTTCGCGATGTAGTCGGCGATGCCCTGCGGGTTGCCGGTGTACATCGCCTGCAGGATCTGTGTCGGCGGCCCGATCATGCGCACGTTGTAGGCGTGGCAGCCGGCGCAGACCGAGGAGTAGATGAGCTTGCCGCGGTCGTCGGCGTTCAGCACGCGCGCCGGCGCCGGCTTGTCGAGCAGGTAGGTCGTGACGTCCGCGGTGCTGGTGCGCGCGCATCCGGAGGCCCAGCTGCCGATGCCGAGGCTCTTGAGCGCGCCCTTGTCGGCCACGCAGCTGCCGCTGCCGCCGCCCACTGCGACCAGGTCCGGGCCCTCGCGCGTGAGGCCCGCCACCATCAGCGCCTGGATGTCCTTGATCGGCTCCGTGCCATTGTTCGCGAACAGGTTCCAGAGCACCGAAACGCGGTCCGGGTTCGGGTCGGCTTCCGGGTCCGGCGTGATGTTGGCGAACGACTTGTGGTCGGCGACGATGATGCCGGCGTTCTTGTTGTCGCGGATGACGTTGTTCTCGATAACCACGTCGTCGGCCGCCATGACGATCACGCCGGTGCCGCTCGGCACGCCCGAGACGATGGAGCCCGGCGCGCCGAAGTTCTTGTGATTGTTCGCAACCACGAAATTGTCGCGGATGATCACGTCAAAGGTCGTCTTGATCGGCAGGCCCGGCGTGATGAAGGTCAGGATGCCGCCGGCGTTGTCGTAGGCGAGGTTGTGCTCGACGATCGCGTGCCGCGAGTTTTCGATCTCGATGCCGGCGACGTTGCCATGTACGTCGTTGTGCGCGACGTGGATGTTGTCGGACATGCCGACGTAGATCGCCGCATCCTCGATGCCGGTCAGCGTGTTGTACTCGATCAGGCCGTTCTGCGCGAACTCCGGAAAGATGCCATAGACGCCGGCGTTCGCAATCCAGTTGTGGCGAACGATGAAGTTGTTGCCCGCCTGGCCCATGATCGCGTTGCCCTTGAAGTTCACGATCTTCAGGTTCTCGACGCGGATGCCGTTGCCCGAGTAGAGCACCGCGTCATTGCGCTTGCCCTCACCGTCGAGCGTCGGCCAGTCGCCGCCATGGATCACGCCGACGAGCGCGATGTTGTCCTTGTCGATGTAGACGGTCTCGTGGTACGTGCCCGGCAACACCTGCACGGTGTCACCCGGCTGCGCCTTGGCGACCGCGGCCTGGATCGACTCGCCCGGCTTCACCGCTATCACCTTGCCGGCCGGCCGGCCGGCCTCAAGCGAAGCGGTCGTCTGGCTGCCGGTGGCGCGGTGCGCGGCCGCGAGCGCGGCGTCCGCCGACTGCGCGGCCGCGTCGGGTACATGGACGACCGTGCGGCGCGCGTACAGGTAGCCGGCGCCTGCGGCGAGCGCCGCGACGACGACCAGGGTCACGAGGGCTTTGTTGTTCACGGCGCTCTCCGTCGGATGGTTTACAGCGGTACGGGCAGACCGGACGGCACGACCGCGGGGGTCGCCGGCCGGAAGGATTCATCGGTGAGGGCGCCGAGGAAGTCGACCAGCCGGTCGAGCTCCAGGTCCGAGAGCTTCGGCTCCCAGATGTGCCAGTGGATGCGCAGCCGCTCGCCCGGCGGCACCGCGTGGCCGCGGCCGCCGGTGTAGAACGCGACCGTCTCGCGCAGCGTCCTGAACTGGCCGGCATGGCCGTAGGGCGCGGTCAGCGCGACATTCCGCAGGCTCGGCACCTTGAACCCACCGCGCAGCATCGGCTCGTTCGTGATCGCGCCGGCGCCCGGATCGAGCGGCTGACCGTCCGGCTCCGGCATGCCGATGACGGCGATCTGCTGGTTGGTGAACAGCGGCGGCGTGTGGCACTCGGCGCAGCGCGCGACGAATGAGCGGAAAATGTTCAGGCCCTCGAGCTCGCGCGGCGTCAGCGCATCGGCGATGCCATGCGCGTAGAGGTCATAGCGGCTGTTGAGCGACACGAGCGAGGACTCGAAGGCCGCGAGCGCCCGGTAGACGTGCTCGCTGCGGATCGCCGCGGCGGCATCCGGATAGACCTGCGCGAACAGCGCGCGGTAGGCCGGTGTGCCATTCAGCGCCGCGACCAGTCGCGCCGGCGTCGTCGCCATCTCTGCACCGCCATACAGCGGACCCCGCACCTGCTCCTCGAGTGAGTGCGCCCGGCCGTCCCAGAAAAAGCGCTGCAGGAAGCCGACGTTCCACAGGCTCGGTGCGTTGCGCTTTACCGGTTGCCGGGCAACACCGACGCTGCGGCCGCGGCTGTCGGCGAATCCGCGGGCCGGGTTGTGGCACGACACGCACGCAACCTTGCCGTTCGCCGACAGCACCGGATCGAAGAACAGGTAACGACCGAGATCGATCTCGCGTGGCGCGAAACCGTCCCGAAAGGCCGGCAGCCCCGTCTTGAGACCGCCGACGCCCGCGTCGCGCAGCGAAGTGTAAGTTGAGTAGGCAGTCTGCAGCCGGCAACGTCCGTCGCGATTCTCGAAGCTCGCGGGGCATTGGTCCGAGAGCGCGATGTTGGCGGCCGGCGCGGGCGCCGCGAGCGTCAAAGCCGCTATCACCGCCAGCAGGCGCGGCCCGGGCGCCATCAGGGCTTGAGGCTCGCCGCGTAGGCGACAACGTCCTGCTCGGTCCGGGCATCAGGCAGCATCGTGGAGATCGCGCGCATCTGCGCACCGAGCTTGTCACCCGATTGCGCGCCCCGCTGGCCGGACTTGAACGCCGCGAGCTGTCGCGCGAGGTAGGCCGCTGGCAAGCCGGCGAGATGCGGCGCCCCGAGCGCCTCGTTGCCGAGCCCGTTCGAGCCGTGACAGGCGCTGCAGATCGCGTTGAAGTAGTTGCGGCCGTTGCCGGTCACGGCGGTGCCCATGGCGGCTCGCACGCGCGGCAGCGAGGCGACGTAGGCGACGACGATGCTGCGATCCTTGTCCGACACGAGCGCCGCGGAGCCGGCCTTCATCGTCGCGCCGTAGGTGTCGCCCGGTTGTCCACCGCGCAGGCCAGCCGCGAACTGCTTTAGCTGGCGCTCGAGGTACCACGCCTCGCCGCCGGAAATGTTGGGTGCACCGGTGGCCGGTACGCCCTCGCCGTGCGGCCCGTGGCACGCCACGCATGGCTTATAGAGCACCGGGCCGTCCGCCGCGGCGGCGGCGGACGCGAGGAGCGCTCCGGCCGCCAGCACGGCGCCGAGGTACGCCCGAGGCCCGCGCTCATCAGAACGCCGCATGCAGGTCGACGCCGAAACGGCGCGGCGTGTTCACAGAGGCGATCGGCGTACCGAACGTCTGGGTCGTGATGTTGTTGATGCCCGTCACATATCGCTTATCGAACAAGTTGGTGCCGTAAAGCGCCACACCCCACTTGCCGCTCGTGCTGCGCCAGCCGATTCGGGCGTCGGTCTGGTTCTCGGCAACAGCGAGTGGGAACGACGCATGCGGCAGGCACGCGCTCGTCGCCTGCGACTCGCCGTTGCAGCGCGTCGCGCCGCGGTAGCCGTGCGAGAGAAACACGTCCACCGAGCCGCTCTCGAGCAGTGCGAGGACATAGTCGGCGCTCGCGGCGAACGACCAGTACGGCTCGCCGGTAGGCTGCCCAGAGAGGTCTTCGCCGGTGGCCGGCGAAGTGAAGCGTGAGTAGGTCGAGTCGATGTACGCGGCCGCCAGGCCGAATGTGAGCGGCACGATCGGCTGCCAGCGGGCCTCGAGATCCACGCCATGCGCCTTCTGGTCACTGACCGACACCGTGTACTGCGGGATTACGTTGCCGTTCACGGTCGTCAGCACCAGTGACTGCTTGTTCTTGTAGGCGTAGTAGTAGACCGCGCCGTTGACGACCAGATGCGCCTCGGGAATCGAGGCTTTTACGCCAAGCTCGTAGTTCCAGACGTCCTCGTTGTCGTACTTACCGTTGATCGCGACGCTGTCATATCCGCCCGGCGTAAAGCCCTTGGCCACCGACGCGTACAGCATCACGTTCGGGTCAGGCTTGTAGTCGAGGACGACGCGCGGGCTGACGTCGCTCCACGAACCGGAGGTCGAGTACGGGACGCCCTGCAGCGTCGGGTACGAGAAAATCAGGTTCGGAATCGGTGGCACGATGATGCCGAAAGCCGCGAGCTGAGGGTCGGCGTTGATGATGGCCGAATAGGCATCCAGCTGGGTCGCCTCGCGGTTCGGGGCGAGCCAGGTAAAGTCCTTCGTGTCGTGCGAGTAACGCAGACCGGTCGTCAGGTTGAGCTTGTCGTTCAGGTGCCAGATGACGTCGGCAAACACGCCGAGCGACTTGAACTTGCCGTCGTCGTACATGACCTCGCGCCACGGCAGCCCCAGCAGGCTGATTGGCACCCCGGCTTGGCCGAGGCCGGCGCTGAGCGGACCGTAGACGGCCGAGCAGCCGCTGGCCGGGCCCGCGAGGCAAAGGTTCGTGAACAGCGTGTCGATGCCGTCGGTATAGGTGTGCGTGTCGCTCGCCTGCTGCGCGTGCTCGGACGAGTAGCTGGCGCCAGCGACCCAGTCGATCAACTTCGTCTTGCCCGACAGCTTGAATTCCTGGTACCAGGCCGCGTTGTGCTCGATGTTGTCGGTATCAAAGTACGTCGCGTAGCCGAGCGTTCCGGTCTCGGACTCCCGATTGTTGGTGCGGAACTGACGCCAGTCGGTGGTTGAGACGAACGACACGTCCCCGAAGCGCTTCTCGAACGACACCACGAAGTCATCCAGCTTGCGCGACTCATTGTTGCCCAGTTCGTCGTTGTAGATCGGCGCCGTGATCGGGTTGAGGAACGAACCGCCACTCGCGTCGGGTGGATACGGCGGCAAGTTGCCGGCGGTGAAGCCGCCGGGCGGGGCCGCGATCAGCCCGATCGCGACGCGCGCCAGCTGGTTGACCGAATCATGGTTCCAGGCGAGCATCAACCTAGTATTGGCGTCGATGTCCCAGCGAAACGCGGCGCGGCCGGCCCAGTTCTTCTCGGGGTTGAGCTTCTGGCCGGTTGCGGCGTCCGTGAGGAAGCCGTCGGCCTTGTTGCTGACGGCGTTCAAGCGCAGCGCCATGCCATCGGCCAGCGGCACGTTCAGCATACCTTCGTAGCGCTGCTTACCCTCGTTGCCGTAACGGACGTCGAGGCTGCCCTCGAGCACGTCGCTCGGCTTGCGCGTGACGATCGAGATCGCGCCGGCGGCGCTGCTGCGACCGAGCAGCGTGCCCTGCGGGCCCTTGAGGATCTCGACCCGCTCGACGTCGTTGAAGGCAAGAAACGAGGCGCCCGAACGCGCCGCATACACGCCGTCGACGTAAACGCCAACCGCGGGATCGGTGCCCACGCCAAAGTCGCTTCCGCCGATGCCGCGAAGCTGATAGTGCGGCTGCGTCGGGCTATCGCCCGAAACCACCAGGCCGGGAACCCACTTGTCCATCTGCGCCATGTCATCGGCCGCGTGCTTCTGCACCAGATCAGTCGTCAGCACCTGGACCGCGATCGGGACGTCTTGCAGCTTCTGCTCGCGGCGCTGGGCCGTGACGACGATTTCGCCGAGCGATTCCGAGGCGCCGGCGCCGGTGCTGGCGGTCTGGGCGATGACAGGGCCCGCGGCCAGGCAGGTTGCGCCGACGACGAGTGACAGGATGAGCGTGCGAAGTACCAAGAGACCCCCTTCGCGGGCGTCCGGTGGGCGCCCGTCTTGAAACAGTGCAGCGACGATGCCGGCCGAAGTTGCCGGCCCGCCACCCCAGAATAGCCGCATTTGGCCGCGCATGACGGCGGCGCATGCCGGCCCCTTATACCGGGGCGCCGTCCGCTTGTCACTCCAAACTCGGCGGTCACCGAGTTTGAATCGGTGAATCCCCGAGCCCTTGTGTCGCGTCCGCGCCACGCGCTTGCGCGGCGCGCGCGGGTGGCTAGACTCGCGCGGAGGATTCAGGGACCACATGCCACGCATCGCGAAGCCGATTCGGGCCGCCGTGACGCCGCGTACGCAGCGTCGCGGCGATCAGCGCCGCGAGCGCCTGCTCGGCGCCGCGCGTGTGCTGATCGCGCGGCTGCCGCTGGCGGACGTGACCTACGCGGGCGTGTGCGCCGGCGCCGGCGTGCCCGCGAGTTCGGCACACCATTTCTATCCTGATCTCGATGCGATCTTCCGCGCCCTGCTCGAGGTGCACCGGGCGGAGATGGACGCGACGCTGATGCGGCCACTTAAGGCGCGCGACACGCGCTCGTGGCAGGCCATCGTCGAGTGCCTCGTCGATCGCGCCGCGCGCTATCACCGCGCGCACCCGGTCGGCGCCAAGCTCGCGATCGGCGGCGAGACGCCGCCGCAGATCAAACGCATCGACCGCGACGCGGACCGTGGCCGCGCCGGTTTTGCGCTCAGCGTCGCGGAGGAGGTCTTCGTCGTGCCGCGGCTCGCCGACAAGGCGCGGGTCGCCTACGTCGCGACGGAACTCGTCGACACGGTTTTCACCGCATCGATGCTGGAGTCCGGTCGGCTGTCGCCCGCCTATGTGCGGCTCGCGAAGCGTGCGGCGATCGGCTTCCTCGAGCAGTACCTCGGCACGAGTCTGCCGCCGCGCCGGGGCGCGCTGCGCCGCTCTTAGATCGGCTCCGCGGCCGCAGCGATCCCGATCAGCCAGTCGTGCACGAGACGCACGTGCTCCTCGCCGATGGTGCGGCTGTCGCAGCAGATCTGGTAGGCGTTCTGTGCGATTTCGATGTCCGAGACCGCTTTGAGCGTGCCCCGGCGCAGGTAGTCGTCGGCCGCGACGCGCGAACCGAGTACGACGCCGAGGCCGGCGGCGGCGGCGTCGAGCGCCAGCGCGTGGTCCGAGAACGCGGGTCCCGCGTCGGTGTCACCGGCGACGCCGGCGCGGTCGAACCAGCCGCGCCAGGTGACGGCGCCCTCATCGTGCAGCAGCGGCCAATCGCGCAGCGCCGCCGGCGTCGTCGGCGCTCCGCCGCGCGCCGCGATTAGCGACGGCGCGGCCAGCGGCCGACACGCGTCGGCAAGCAGCGGGCGCGTCAGGGCGCGTGGCCCGGCGCTGCGGACCTGTGACGAGATCAGAATGTCGACCTCGTCGTATTCGAAGTCGACGCTGCGCTCGGAGGTATCGAGCCAGACGTCGATGTCGGCGTGCAGTTCGCGCAGCGCCGCCAGCCGTGGCAGCAGGTAGCCGCGCGCGAAGGCCGAGTTCGTGTAGACGATCACGGAGCGCGGCTTGCGGTATGGCGAGAGCCGGCCGGCGCCGTCGTCGAGCGTGCGCAATACCCGTGCGACGGTCTGGGCGAAATCGCGGCCGGCGTCGGTCAGTACGATCGAGCGGGCCACGCGCCGGAACAGCGGTTGGCCGAGCTCGCGCTCGAGGGTGCGAATCTGGTGGCTGACCGCGGAGTGCGTCAGATGCAGCTCGTCGGCGGCGGATGCGAAGCTGCCAAGCCGCGCAGCGGCCTCGAAGCCGCGCAGCGTGCTCAGACTGGAGGTCAGGGCGATCGGCATGACCAATTGAAGACAAAAACTTGCCGAAACGTCAAGAAAGAATCGCTTTTCTTTCTAGAAGACCGGTGATTGAATCAAGTCACCTATCGCGCCGGTCCCCTTCAACTCAAGCAAGGACAGCAGTGGATAGGCCCTGGAGCCCGACCGTGACCGCCACGATCGAAAACCGCATCCTCGAGCCTTCGCGTCTCGCGCGCTCGCGAATGCCTGCCGAGTTCGAGCGGCACGCCGCCACCTGGATGGCCTGGCCGACGCGCCGATCGATCTGGGGTGCGCAGTTCGCGGCGGTGAAGGAGGACTATGCGCGGCTCGCCGTCACGATCGCGCGCTTTGAGCCGCTCAGAATGGTGGCCTCCCCGGCGGACGCGGCAGAAGCCCGGCGTCTCTGCGGCCCGAGCGTCTCGGTCGTCGAACTACCAATCGACGATTCGTGGGCGCGCGACGCCGGGCCGGTATTCCTGGTCGACGACCAGGGCAGGCTGGCAGCGTCAGCATGGAGGTTCACCGCGTGGGGGCACAAGTACCATCCCTACGATCAGGATGCCCTGCTCGCGCGCCGAATCGCCGCGCACCTCGATGTCCCCGTGGTTGTCTCCGACCTCGCGCTTGAGGGTGGCGCGATCCTCGCCGACGGCGAGGGCACGCTCGTGACGACCGAGACCTGCCTGCTCAACAGCAACCGCAACCCGGGCCTCAGCCGTGCCGAGGTCGACGCCGAACTGAAGCGCGTGCTCGGCGTGCGCCAGGTCATCTGGCTGCCCGGTGATCCACTGGAGATCGAGACCAACGGGCACATCGACGGCCTGATGGCGTTCACTACCCCGGGTCGCGCGCTGTTCGAGGTCAACGACGATCGCAGCGATCGGCGCTACGAAATCCTCAAGGAGAATCGCCGCGCGCTAGAGCTCGCGACCGACGCACGCGGCCGCAGGATCGACATCATCCCGATCGCCGAGGCCGACCGCTCCACCGAGGTCGGCGATCGCTACTGCCGCTCCTACGTCAATTTCTACATTGTCAACGGCGCGGTCATCGCGCCGGCCTACCTGCGTCCCTCCGACGACGCGGTGGCAGAGGTCCTGCGCGGCGCGTTTCCGGGCCGCGAGGTCGTGATGCTGCCGATCGGCAGCATCGCGACCGGCGGCGGCGGATTCCATTGTGTCACGCAGCAGCAACCAGGCTGAGCGGTGACTGCAGGCCACTTGCCGCCGGTCACGGGTTTCGGGCGCCGCGCGCCGCGCGGCCCTGTCGTGCGGCCGGCGGCCTCCGCCGAAGTTCCGCGCGAGCTCGGCTACCGGATGCCGGCGGAGTACGAGCGGCAAGCGCGGCTCTGGATGGCGTGGCCCGGCGACATGACGCGCCGCTGGGCGGATTCGGCGATCGTCGCCAGCGCCCGCGAGCTCGCGCTCGCCGCCCGGCGCTTCGAGCCGGTCCGCATCGCCGTGGCCCCGGCCTACCGCGGCGAGGCCGCGACGCTGCTCGGCCCGGGCTTCGAGTACTTCGAAGCGCCGGTCGACGATATCTGGATCCGCGATTCCGGGCCGAGTTTCCTCACGCGCGACGACGGCGTCCTCGGCGCCACGACCTGGAACTTCAACGGCTGGGGCGACAAGTTGGACGGCTACCAGGCCGACAAGGCGCTCGCGCCGCTGGTCGCGGCGGCCGCCGGCGCATGCGCGTTCGCAGCGCCGATCATCACCGAGGGAGGCGCGCTGCACGTCGACGGTCAGGGCACCGTGGTCGTCACGGAGAGCGCCTTGCTCAACCTGAACCGCAACCCGGGACTGTCCCGGACCGAAATCGAAGCCGGCCTCAATGGCTGGCTCGGCACCGAAACGGTGATCTGGATCCCCGGCGAACGATGGGATTCAATCACCGATGGCCACATCGACGGGCTGATGACCTTCGTGCGGCCCGGCGCAGCGCTGTTCGAAGTGTCCGACGACCCGGCCCATCCCCGCTACCATCTGCTGCGCGAGCAGGCGCGCGCGCTCGAACTCGCCACCGACGCCAGGGGCCGGCGCATCGAGGTCGGCCGGCTTAGGGCGCCACGCGAGCTGCCGAGCAGTTCGTCCGACTTTTGTGGGATCTACGTGAACTGCCTGATCCTGAACGACGCGGTCCTGATCCCGGCTTTCGGCGACCGCCGGGCCGATGCGGCCGCGCTCGCCACGTTCCAGGACGCGTTCCGGGACCGGCACGTCGTGCCGCTGCGGATCGACGCGATCTGCGCCGGCGGCGGGGGCATCCACTGCGTGACCCAGCAGGAGCCGTCGCCGGCTCCGCGGGCCGTTTGACTCGGCAAGAGGGACCAGCATGCGCAACGTGACTCTAGCGGCGACGCAGTTCGCCTGCACCTGGGACCGCGCCGGCAATGTCGCGACCGCCGAACGCCTCGTGCGCCGCGCTGCGGCGCAGGGCGCGAACGTGATTCTCCTGCAGGAGCTGTTCGAAACGCCGTACTTCTGCGCCGTGCAGAAGCGTTCGTTCTACGATCTCGCCGCCCCGGTCGCCGGGCACCCGACGGTCGAGCACTTCCGGCGACTGGCGGCCGAGCTCAACGTCGTCATCCCGGTGTCGATTTACGAGCGCGCCGGCGAGGCGTTCTTCAACTCGGTCGTGGTGGTCGACGCCGACGGCGGCGTTGCCGGCCACTACCGCAAGAGCCACATTCCGCAGTTCCCCGGCTACGAGGAGAAGTACTACTTCTCGCCAGGCGACACCGGCTTTCACAAGATTCCGACAGCGTTCGGCGCCATGGGCATCGCGATCTGCTGGGACCAGTGGTTCCCGGAGGCCGCCCGCGCGCTGGTGCTCGGCGGTGCCGAGTTCCTGCTGTACCCGACGGCGATCGGTAGCGAGCCGAGCGACCCGTCGCTTGACTCGATGGAACACTGGCGCATGGTGATGCGCGGTCATGCGGCGGCGAACATGGTGCCGGTGGTGGCCTCGAACCGAATCGGGCTCGAGACCACTGATGGCGTGTCGATGAGCTTCTACGGCTCTTCCTTCATCGCCGGCCCCACCGGTGCGCTCGCGGCAGATGCCGATCGGCAGAGCGAGGGCGTCCTGACCGCGACCTTCGACCTGGATCGCTGCCGCTCGGAACGCGCGAACTGGGGCACGTTCCGCGATCGGCGCCCCGATCTGTACACGCCGCTGCTGACGCTCGACGGCCAGCCGCGCGCGGCCCGACCGGCGTAGCCGCCGGC
This sequence comes from Pseudomonadota bacterium, assembly GCA_025355105.1. GTDB lineage: Bacteria > Pseudomonadota > Gammaproteobacteria > Steroidobacterales > Steroidobacteraceae > CAIKZZ01. The sequence goes on from JANYAE010000052.1 coordinate 149,472, forward strand.
GCCGCGCGCGTGGCCAAGCCGACGACTGCAATCGCGCGGGCACGCTGTCTGCTGCTTGCGCTCGGCGGCTGTGCGCTGGCATCTGCGGCGTCGGCTGACCCTGCCAAGGTCGTCAACATCTACTCCTGGGCGGAGTACTTTCCGGCGTCGATCCTGCGCAAGTTCGAGGCCGAGACCGGGATCAAGGTCAACTACGCGGTCATGGACAACAACGACGTCATGGAGACCACGCTGTCGGCGGGACACTCCGGCTTCGACCTCGTGACCGTCAACGCGTCGCCACACCTCGGACGCGAGATACCGAAACACCTTTGGCAGAAGCTCGACAAGTCGCGGCTCCAGAACCTTGCGAACGCCGACCCGTCGATCCTGAAGGCACTGCGGCGGGTGGATCCCGACAATGCCTACGCCATCCCGTGGATGTGGGGCACGCTCGGCGTCATGTACAACCCGGACCTCGTGCGTTCGCGCCTGCCGCCGGGCCGGACGCGGGCAATCGACATGGTGTTCAAACCGGAGGTCGTCGCACGCTTCAAGGACTGCGGCGTCACGGTCCTCGACTCGTGGGTGGACGTGCTGCCGATGCTGTCGGCATGGCTCGGCCAGCCGGAGCTCTCCGCGGACCCTGACTCGCTGCAGGCACTGGCGGTCGCCTACAAGGCGATCCGCCCGTCGATCCGGCGCGTCACGACCTCCGGCTACTACCAGCAGCTGGCCGAGGGCGAGAGCTGCGTCGCGATCGGCTACTCCGGCGATGCCATGGTCGCGCGGCGGCTGATCGCCGAGGCGGCCAGCGGCATCACGGTCGAGTACGCCTTTCCAGAAGGCACCGTCGACATCTTCGTCGACAGCTTCGCGATCCCCGCCGACGCGCCGCATCCGGACGCGGCGCTGCAATTCATCGACTTTGCGCTGCGCCCAGAGATCGCCGCAGAGGCGGCAACCTACATCGGCTTCGCCGTTGGCAACGCCGCGGCGATTCCGCTGCTCGACGCCAGCATGCGCGACAATCCGGCGATCTATCCGCCGCCGCAGGTCCGGGAGCGGTTCTCGATGGGGCGCCCGTACACGGCGACCGAAGAACGGGCCTTCGCACGGGCGTGGCTGCGCATGAAGACCGGCCACTGAACAGGAAGGGACGTGACGTTATCGACAACGGACGATCGAACGCCCCGGGTCGGGCAGGGCGGCGCGGCGGCCGGCGTCGCCGTCAACGCCGTGTCGAAGGCCTTCGGCGGCGCGCCGGTGCTGCGCGAGGTGTCGTTGACGATCGAGCGCGGCGAGTTCGTGGCATTGCTCGGCGGCTCGGGCTGCGGCAAGACGACGCTGCTGAGGATCATCGCCGGTCTTGAAATCGCCGACGTCGGCACGGTCGTGATCGGTGGCGCCGACGTCACCGGCCTACCTCCCTACGAGCGGCCCGTCAACATGATGTTTCAGAGCTACGCGCTGTTCCCACACCTGACGGTGGCGGACAACATCGAGTACGGGCTGCGGGCCGCTGGCGTCGAGCGCGCGGAACGCACGTCACTGGTCGTCTGGGCGCTGCGCCTCGTGCGGCTCGAGGGGCTCGGACGCCGCAAGCCAGATCAATTGTCCGGCGGACAGCGTCAGCGTGTGGCGCTCGCGCGGTGCCTGGTGAAGAGGCCGAGCGTGCTCCTGCTGGACGAACCGATGGCAGCTCTCGACCGGGGCCTGCGCGATGAGATGCAACGTGAGCTGGTGCGCATCCAGCGTGACGTCGGCACGACCTTCGTGCTCGTGACGCACGACCAGGACGAGGCGATGTCGATGGCCGACCGGATCGCGGTCATGGATGCCGGCCGGATCGTGCAGTGCGGGCCGCCGCGAGTGATCTACGACCAGCCGGCCAGCTGCTTCGTCGCGCGCTTCGTCGGCCGCGTCAACCTGTTCGCGGGGCGCGTCGCCGCCGGACGGCCGGGCGCGACTGAGATCGCGACTGATGACGGCCTCACGATCCGAGCCCGCGGCCAGGCGGCGCTCGGCGCCGGTTCTTCCTGCACTGCCGCCGTGCGCCCTGAGAAGCTCCTCGTGTCGCGCCTGCCGGCCGGTCTCGCCAACGAGTATCACGGCAAGCTTGAGGATCTGGCGTACTTCGGTGACGTCACGCGCGCATCGATCCGCATCGCCGGCGGTCGCGTGGTCGAGGCCACGCTCGGCCAATTGGAGCGCTCGTCCGGTGCGCCGCTCGCAGTCGGCGAGGCGGTGGTCGTCGGCTTCGACGAGGCGGCACCAGTGGTACTGACCGCGTGACGGCCAGGCGCCTGCCCGGCCGTCAACAACTCGCCGTTGCGATCCCGCTCGGCTGGCTGCTGCTGTGCGTCGCGGTGCCGATGCTGCTGGTGCTCGGTCTCGCGTTCGGCGAGGTGGCCGATCGCATCCCGCCGATCGAGCCGCTTCTCAGTCTCGCCGGCGGACGCATCACGGCGCACCTGACCCTGCACAACCTGTTGGGGGTCGCGTCCGATCCGCTCTACACGTCGGCGTTCGGCAACGCGCTGCTGAACGCGCTCGAGGCGACGGCGCTGTGCGCGCTGATAGGCTACCCGATCGCCTACTCGATCGCGCTCGCGCCGGAGCGGCAGCGACGCATCTACGTGCTGCTCGCGGTGCTGCCGTTCTGGACCTCGTTCCTGATGCGGACCTACGCGTGGATGGGACTGATCCGCGATTCTGGGCCGCTGAACCATCTGCTGCTCGCACTCGGCATCGTCGACCGACCGGTGCCGGTGCTGTACTCGCCTGCGGCCGTGCTGCTGGTGATGGTGTATTCGTACGTGCCGTTCTTCATCCTGCCGATGTACGCGGTGCTCGAACGGCTGCCGCGGGATCTGCTGGAGGCGGCGTCGGACCTCGGCGCGCGCCCGTTCTACGCGTTCCGCACAGTGACCCTGCCGATGTCGATGCCGGGGCTGCTCGCGGGCTCGGTGCTCGTATTCGTGCCGGCAGTCGGCGAGTACATCATTCCCGACTTGGTCGGCAATACCGACACGATCATGATCGGTGGCGTGCTGTGGGCCGAGTTCTTCCAGAACCGCGACTGGCCGGCCGCGGCCTCGATCGCATTCCTGACGATGGCAGTGCTGGTCGTGCCGCTGCTGCTGTTGCGCCGGTTCCTGCCGGCGTTCCGTCGCGGGGCCGCTTCGTGAGCGCCCGCGCCCAGCCGCTGTGGCGAAGGCTCGCGCTCTGGCTCGGGCTCGGCTTCCTGTACGTGCCGATCGCCTGGATCGTCATCTTCTCGTTTAGCGGCTCGACGGTGGCCGGCGTCTGGAAGGGGTTCTCGCTGCGCTGGTACGAGGCACTGCTCGACAACGAGGGCCTGCGGCTAGCCGCCGGACGCTCGCTGCTGCTCGCGGCGCTGGCCGCGTCGTTGGCCACCCTGCTCGGCACGATCGCCGGCTATGCGCTTGCGCGACTGCCCGCGTTTCGCGGCCGGGCGATGTTGACCGGGCTGCTCGCCGTGCCGCTGTTCGTGCCGGAGATCCTGATCGGCTTCGCGTTCCTGATGCTGTTCGTCTCGCTCGAGTCGCTCACCGGAGTGCCGATCAGCAAGGGTCTGCTGCCGCTCGTCGCCGGGCATGCGACAATCGGCATGCCGGTCGTGGCGTCGGTTGTGTTCGCGAGGCTCGCCGGTCTTGACCATTCGTTCGAGGAAGCGGCGCTCGACCTCGGCGCGCGGCCGCTGCGCGTGTTCCTGACCGTAACGTTGCCACTGGCGCTGCCGGCACTCGCGTCAGGCTGGCTGCTCGCGTTCACGCTGTCGTTTGACGACGTAATCACCTCGAGCTTCCTCGCAGGGCCGGCGAATACGACGCTGCCGATGCTGGTGTACTCGACGGTGCGCGTCGGCGTGAGCCCGCAGATCAACGTCATCGGCACGCTGATCATTACCGGCGTCGCCCTGATCGTGGCGGCGACCATGTTCCGCGGCCAGGCGGCCGTACTGACGGCCGAGCGCGGCCGCGGCGGTAAGGCCCCGTAGCGCCGGCGCGCTCAGGTCGACGCGTCGCCAGCGCTTTGTGCACGGACGCGACCGGGGCGGCAGCGCGGTTGTCCGGCTGGCCGGGCAGTGCATCGGGCGGACGCGGCTGACGCCGCTGATCCTCGCCACCGGCCCTGCGGGCCTAGGGCACGGCGCCCGCTGCGCGCCAGCCCCGCCACTCGGCGTCGTTGCCGAGCATCGCGCGAAGTCGAACTTCGTTGTCGCGCAGGAAGGCAAGGCGCGCGGCGGCGTCGGCGCGAATCGGGGATTCGTGCTGGATCAGCACCGTGCTCCAGCGCAGGCACCTCGAAAACAGCGCCTGTCCCTCCACCGCCAGGAATGGCTGCATCTGCTGTTCGGTCGGCGGCGTGTGCCACTGATCGCCGAGGCGACCGCGCAGCATCTTTTCGAGCGCGTGCGCGCGCTCTAGGTCGACGTGAACCTCGTCGCGCCAGTCGGTGTAGGCCCCCTGGACCGGCTCGTGGCAGCGACGGACGATCTCCGCGTTGACCTGCTCGAAGGCACGAAGCTCGCCCAGCGCCGTGCGCGCGCGGGTCATCAGGGTGAGGTCGGAGTCGTCGGGCGCGTCGCCCAACGCGGCAAACCCCGTGAGCACAAGGACGGCCGCGACGAGGCCGGCGCGAGCGGAGCGCACGGGCCGCTCGGTAGCGACGCCGGGGGCGTCGCCGGCCGGCGCGACTGTTCGTGCCGTGGTCATTCAGCGCGCGAACAGCCGCGCTCGCTCGGTGACGCGGCGTACGACTTCGCCGAGACCGTCGCCGGTCTTGAGATTGGTGAACACGAACGGCCGCTCCGCCCGCATGCGCCGGGCGTCCCGGTCCATGACTTCAAGCGACGCACCGACGTAGGGCGCGAGGTCAATCTTGTTGATCACGAGCAGGTCCGACTTGGTGATCCCGGGCCCACCCTTGCGCGGGATCTTGTCGCCGGCAGCGACGTCGATGACGTAGATCGTATAGTCGGAGAGTTCGGGGCTGAATGTCGCGGCGAGGTTGTCGCCGCCGCTCTCGACGAACACGAGGTCGAGCGCGGGAAACCGCCGCGTCAGGCGGTCGACGGCCTCCAGGTTGATCGAGGCATCCTCGCGGATCGCGGTGTGCGGGCAGCCGCCGGTCTCGACCCCGAGGATCCGCTCCGCGTCGAGCGCCTCGTGGCGCACGAGGAACTGTGCGTCCTCCTCGGTGTAAATGTCGTTGGTGACGACGCCGAGCTGCCACTCGGCCCGCAACGCGCGGCACAGCGACAGCGTCAGCGCGGTCTTTCCGGAACCGACGGGTCCGCCGATCCCAACGCGCAGCGGGCCGAGCGGTCGCGGCTCAGGAGCGGAAGAGGCGGGTGTACTGGCTTTCATGTTGGGTCGATGCAATGGCGAATCCGGGCAGCAGGTTGCTGCAGTCGTCCAGCGGGCGGGCCGCGGCGGTCGCCGCCAGGGCCTCGAGGCGGCCGCCGAGCCGAGCCAGCAGCCGCTGCCCGGCGCGCTGGCCGAGGGGGACCGTCTTCATCGCCGCAAGTACGGCGTTCTCGAGCCAGCTCCACAGGTAGCCAATGAGCGCGTCCTCGACCGCGACGCCGCGCGCGACGGCCGCCACCGCCCACGCGGTCGGGAACGCGAGCCCCGCATCCGCGTCGAGCGCCTCGAGCGTGCACAGTGTCGTAGCCGCAAGCTCGCCGTCGCCGCGCAGCAGCTCGAGCAGCGACCGTCCTGTCTGGACCGTCTCGGCGCGCAGCTCGCGCGTCTCGCGCCCGGCGAGGAAGCGCTCGTTGAGGGTCCGGAGTTCCGCGTGCGCGTCGCGCGCGGCGGCCCGCATCAGGGCCGCGACCCAGGTCGCGTCCCAGGCGCCGACGCCGTGCTCGAGGACCGTCTCGATCCACTCGCCGGCGGTGGCTTCGTCGCGGATTGTCGCGCTTTCGACGGCCCACTCGAGTCCCTGCGAGTAGCTGTAGGCACCGACCGGCAGCGTCGCGCTCGACAGCTGCAGCAGAGCCGGCAGAGCGCCGCGCGTCATGAGCGGCGGTACTCGTGGATGACTGGCGCAAGGCGGCTGGTGTCACCGAGATGGCTGTGCGACCGGCCATAAGCGCCGCCCTCGGGATCGAACGGCGCGTCAACTTCGACCGGGTTGAGCCCGAGTCCGCGCAGCATCCGTTCGAGCACCGCGTCCCGCGCGACGCGCAGCCCATGGCCGAGCACCTCGACGGCGACGTGCCGGTTGCCGAGGTGATACGCGGCGCGCGCGAGCAGCACCGCGTCGCCAACCGCGACCTCCAGCAGCGGTTCCGCGGCGGCCAGCACCGCCACGACCCGGCCGTCGCTCGCCAGCAGGCGGTCGCCATTGCGCAGCGTCGTGCCGCGCGGCAACGCGAGCGTTGCCTCGACGCCGCTCGCGAGCCGCACCGGCAGGCGGCCGCGGCCGCGCTCCTCGTAAGTCAGGCAGACGCTGTCCGACGCCGCCGCCGCCGGGGCAGGGCCGGCTTCGAGGCGCAGCGGAGCAGGGGACGTCGCGGGCAACGGCGCGGCCATCAGAACAGAAAGTAGCGTTGCGTCATCGGTAGCGACGCCGCCGGCTCGCAGGTCAGCAGCTCGCCGTCCGCGCGGACCTCATAGGTCTCGGGGTCAACCTCGAGCCGCGGCATCGCATCGTTGCGGATCATGTGCCGCTTTCCGAGGTGGCGGGTGCCGGCGACGGCGACGAGCGGCTTGGCGAGTCCGAGCGCCGCGAGCGTAGTACCGGCCAGTGCGGCCTGCGACACGAACGTCACCGACGTTGCGCGCGCGCGGCCGAAACTGCCGAACATCGGCCGGTAGTGCACCGGCTGCGGCGTAGGAATCGACGCGTTCGGGTCGCCCATCGGCGCGAGCGCGATCATGCCGCCCTTGATCACCAGGCTCGGCTTGACGCCGAAGAATGCCGGCACCCAGAGGACGAGATCGGCGAGCTTGCCGGGCTCGATGGATCCCACCAGGTGCGCGATACCGTGCGTGATCGCCGGGTTGATCGTGTACTTGGCGAGGTAGCGCTTGACGCGTTCGTTGTCGCGGCGCGTTCCGTCGCCGGCCAGCGCGCCACGTTGGGCGCGCATCTTGTGTGCCGTCTGCCAGGTCCGCAGCACGACCTCGCCGACACGACCCATCGCCTGCGAATCCGACGACATCATCGAGAACACCCCGAGGTCGTGCAGGATGTCTTCGGCGGCAATCGTCTCGCGACGGATCCGCGATTCCGCGAACGCCACGTCCTCGGCGATCGCCGGGCTGAGGTGATGGCAAACCATCAGCATGTCGAGGTGCTCGTCGACGGTGTTGATGGTGTACGGGCGCGTGGGGTTGGTCGAGCTCGGCAGCACGTTGGGTTGGCCCGCGGCGCGAATGATGTCGGGGGCGTGGCCGCCGCCGGCGCCCTCGGTATGGAACGTGTGGATGGTCCGGTCGCCGATCGCGGCCAGCGTCGTCTCAACGAATCCGGACTCGTTCAGCGTGTCGGTGTGGATCGCGACCTGCACGTCGAACTCGTCGGCGACCCTGAGGCACGTGTCGATCGCCTGCGGCGTCGTGCCCCAGTCTTCGTGCAGCTTCAGGCCGATCGCGCCCGCGAGCACCTGCTCGCGCAGCGGTAGCGGGTCGCTGGCGTTGCCCTTGCCGAAGAAGCCGAGGTTGACCGGGAAGGCGTCCGCAGCCTCCATCATGCGGTGCAGGTGCCAGGGTCCCGGTGTGCAGGTGGTCGCTGCGGTCCCGGCCGCCGGGCCCGTTCCACCGCCCAGCATCGTCGTCACGCCCGAGGCGAGCGCGTCGTCGATCTGCTGCGGGCAGATGAAGTGGACGTGGGAATCGATGCCGCCAGCGGTGACGATGCGCCCCTCGCCGGCGATGATCTCGGTGCCGGCGCCGATCGGGATGTTGACCCCCGGCTGGACGTCGGGATTGCCGGCCTTGCCGATCCTCCAGATGCGCCCGTCCTTGAGGCCGATGTCGGCCTTGAGGATGCCCCAGTGGTCGAGCACGATCGCGTTGGTGATGACCGTGTCGGCGACCTCGGCGCTCGGCAGCTGGCTTTGCCCCATGCCGTCGCGGATCACCTTGCCACCGCCGAACTTGACCTCCTCGCCGTAGATCGTGAGGTCGCGCTCGATCTCCACCCACAGGTCCGTGTCGGCGAGGCGCACGCGGTCGCCGGTGGTCGGGCCGTACATTTCGGCGTAGGCGCGCCGGTCGATGCGCACGGCCATCAGAGCGGTCCCTGCACGAGGCCGCGGAAGCCGCACACGCGGCGCGCGCCGCCGTAGGCGACGAGCTGCACGGTGCGGCTCTGGCCGGGCTCGAAGCGCACCGCCGTGCCTGCGGCGATGTCGAGGCGGTAGCCGCGTGCCGTTGCCCGATCGAAGCGCAGCGCCTCGTTGGTCTCGAAGAAGTGGTAGTGCGAGCCGACCTGGATCGGCCGGTCGCCGCTGTTTTCGACGCGCATCGTCAATGTCGGGCGGCCGGCATTGAGCTCAATCGTGCCGGGCTGGATGTCGAACTCCCCTGGTCGCATCGCGGGCTCCTAGACGATCGGTGCGTGGACGGTCACGAGCTTGGTGCCGTCCTGGAAGGTGGCTTCCACCTGGATCTCCGGGATCATTTCCGCGACCCCGTCCATCACGTCGTCGCGCCCGAGCACGCCCTTACCGAAGCTCATCAGCTCCGCCACCGTGCGGCCGTCGCGCGCGCCCTCGAGGAGTGCGGCGCTGATCAGCGCCACCGCCTCCGGGTAATTGAGCTTCAGGCCGCGCGCGCGACGCCGCTCGGCGAGCAACGCAGCGGTGAAGATCAGCAGCTTGTCCTTCTCGCGCGGCGTCAGCTCCATCGTCGCTCCCTCGCTACACCGACCAGATCCGCGGCTGGACGGCAGCGCGCCCGGCGTAGTCCGGTCGCAGCAGCGCCCACAGCGCAGTGAACCATGCGAACGCCTGTTCCGTCGACGGGCCGAGATAACGCGCGATCAGTAGCTGCGGCAGTTGCGTGATCGCGCTGCGACCGGCGCCGCCCGGCGATACCGCCCGGCACGCCTCGATCAGTCCGCGCCCGGCGTCGGGCCCGGCTGCCCACAGTGTTCCGAACACGGGTTCGCCCGCGAACCCGGCCGCGGCGTGCATGAGCGGCGCCCCACCGTCAAGTGTGCCGCGCTCTTCCCAGCACAGCCGTCCGTCGCGCCGCAGCCGGGTGCTGAGCCGAAGGCTTCCGGACCGGAAGCGCTCGCCCGACGCCGTGCGTCCGAGGCACCACAGGTCCCAGCCGATCAGGCGGGCGTCGCCCGCGAGGTCCATCTCGAGACATACGCTGGCCGAGGCGCCGTCGAACGCGATCGCTTCGCGCGGCAGGTACTCGAGCACGGCCCCGCGACCGACTTCCAGGCAGGTCCTGCTGCCTGCCGTCGCGCTGCCGGCCGCGCGATACCACTTCGTCGCCCCGGGCATCGTGATGAGCGCCGCCGCGTCGGCTCCGACGCCGGCTTCGAGCGACAACTGATCGCCGGCGACGATCCCGGCAGGCGGGTGCAGCACGATCGCATGGCACGGGCCATCACCTTCCGGGTACAGCGCCTTCTGGACGAGCAGGGGTCCGTGGTGCCGGTCGCGGCTCAGGACCGTGCGTGCACCGCGGCGTTCGAACCGCAGTTCCAGCGCGGCGTGCCATCCGCCCGCAGTGGAACTGCCGGTCGCCGGGTGCCGGTCCGGCACATGAAACGCTGCGGCGCCGTGCTTGATCGTCGCTTCCATCCCCGTCGCTCGCCGGACGTTGGCTGCCGGCTGTTCCGAGTATGCCCCTGTCCGACCTGCCGGCGCCGGGCCGCCGATTCCGGGCCGAATCGCGGCTCTGCGCGAAGGCTTCAGGAGCCCCGCCGGTGGCCGATGACCAGGGATGGGCCGCCGGTCGGGCATCCTCCTCACGACTTACGCCGCCTGCCGGCCGGGAACCTGCCGTACTGCTACGCTTCGACCAGTTTATCCACTGGCGCCCGGACCACGTGGCCAAAACATTCGAACCCAGCCTGCCCGGAATGAGTAGCCCCAAGCGCTTCGTGGGGCTGCGTCGTCGGCTGGCGGGATCGGCCGTGATCTTTGGGGCCTACGTCGCCACGGGATGGGTCGGCGTCATGCTGCTGCGGCAGCTGATGGACGCAACGATCGTCGCGGTCGCACCGGCTGTGGCAATGCCCTGGCTGCCAGTCGGCTGCGGCGTTGCCGGTCTGCTGCATTTCGGCCGACGCGCCTGGCCGGGCGTCTTCCTCGGCTCGCTCGTCGTCTGGGGATTGATCCAGGGCGACCCCTGGCTCTCGGTGCTCCCCGATGCGATCGGCGAGACCCTCAGCATCGTCGCGATCGTGACGATGCTGCGCGCGTGGGGCTATCGGACGACGCTCGACCGCTACAAGGATTCGCTGCTGCTGCTCGGCGCGCTCGCAATCGGCCGGCTGATCGCCGTCGGCGTCGATGCTGTGAACGTGCCGCTGGTGCTGCTGCTGACGGGGGCCTCCACGTTCGATCCCGCGGTGCAGGCGTTTGGCATCACCCGCACCGGCAGCAGCCTCGTCATCAATCTCGACGTGCTCACGTTCATCGGCAGATGGTGGGCGAACTCGGTCGCCGGCGGCGTGCTGGCCGTCCCGCTGCTGGCGCTGGCCTCGTCCGACGCGGACGCGCGGCGCCGCTGGATCATGGGATCGCCGGGACTGCTGGCGATCGTGGCGATCTGGATCGCGTTCGCGTTCAACGTCTCGCAGGATGCCTGGCGGCCCGCGCTGCTCGCGATCGCGCTGCTGATGGTCGCCGTCGCGGCGACCTCCTTCGGCGTGGGCATCGCATCCGCCACGACGCTCGTGCTCGCGATAGCCTCTGCGACCGGCTTCGCGCTGCATCTTGGCGCATTCGCCGGGCTGAGGCCGGCGGTGCAGTTGGAGGTGGCGTGGGGCTTCCTTGCGCTCCTGTCCGGCACCGGGCTGTTCCTCACCGCGCTCCTGGCGCAGCGGGAGCGCGGCCGCCGCGAGGTGGCGGCCTCCGTCGAGCGCTACCGGCAGCTGTTCGCCTGCAACCCATTCCCGATGTGGGCCGAGATGCCGGGCGATGGTCGCATCCGCATCGTGAACCCGGCGGCGCTGCGCGCCTACGGCTTCGACGAGACGCAGTTCCTGGCACTGCGCAGCGCCGACCTGCGCGTCGAGGCGGATCCCGGCCGTACCGCGCCCGCGCCCGCGCGCGCCGCTCCGTCCGCAATGCTCGTGGAGCGCCACCGCACCGCGACCGGCGTCGAGTTCGACGCCGAGGTGACCCGCATCGCGATCGATTTCGATGACGGCGCGCTGCGCGCCTGCTTCGTCGAGCCGCTTTCGGAGCGCGTCGAACTGCGGGTCGCGACGCTCACGGCCGGCGACCTCGAGCGCTTCCGCCTCGGCGGGGATCTGCGCCACCGTCTGAACCCGATCCTGCTGCGCATCGGCGAGCGCGCCGAGGAATTCGCCGCGCGGGCCTCCGGCGGCGAGACGGTCGACGCCGATCTGCTCGCGGCGATAGCCGACAGCGTCAGCGCGGCGAGCGGCCTGTGCCGGCGCCTGACGCGGGGCGCATCGCCTTTGCAGGGCGCGGACGGCGACCTCGCCGAGGCGATCCGTCAGCTGCCGTCGACCTTCGTCGACGCGGGTCCCGAGATTCAGGTATCGGTGCATTCGCGCGCCCTGGTCGACCTGTCGATCGAGCGCCGGGACCACATCTATCGCCTGGCCGAGGACGCCGTGCGCGCCGCCGTGGCGCACCCCGCCGCGCGTAACGTGCGGGTGTCACTGGATGTGAGCGCGACGCGCCTGCGGCTGGTCATCGAGGACGACGGCGATCCCGCCGACACCCGCCAGTCGGTCGCGGGCCTCGGGCTGCGCTCGATCTCGTCACGCGCCATGGCAGCGCAGGGCCAGCTGCAGGTCGGCCGCGCGAGCGCGGGCGGGACGTCGATCGCCTTCGAGTGCGCACAGCAGGCGGCGGCCACGGACGAGGCCGCGATGGCGGCGGGGTCATCGATGCCCTGCAGCTTACCGAACGCTGATGTGCTCGATCGGGGCGCCGACGCGCCGCTGCTGCCCAGCCCTTCGGCGCGACTGCTGGCGGATTCGGCGCTGCTGATCGCGGCCTATGTGGCGGCCGGAGTGAGCGGTCTGTGGCTGATTACGCGCACGAGCACGGCGCACGCCTCATTCAACCCTGGGCTTGCGCTGCCGTGGATCGCAAACGGCGTCAGCGTCGTCGCGCTGCTGGTGCGTGGCGAGCGGCTGTGGCCGGCGCTGTTCATCGCGTCGGTCGTGGTCTGGCGCGGCATCGCCGCCGATCCGTGGATCACGGTGCTGTTCGACGCGGCTGGCGAGACCGTCGCGGCGATCGCGACCGTGCGCCTGTTGAAGCGCTTCGGCTTCCGTCTCGCCTGCGACCGCTTCCGCGACATCGCAGTCCTCGCCGCGGCGGCGGCGGCCGGCCGGACGATCGTGTTCTTCGCCGACGCGCTCGGCGTCAACGTTGCCGCGATGATTACCCCGGCCGCCGTCACGGCCGAGATGCGCGCCGCCTTCGCGCCCGCGACCAGCATCTTTGGCCTGACGCGCAGCGCCCTCGAGGCCGGCGGTCGCTGGTGGCTCAACGGTGTCGCCGGAATTCTGCTCGCGGTCCCGGCGCTTGCTTCCTGGTCCGGGCGCCTGTGGAGCGTTCTGCGCGCACGACTCGCGGAGCTCGCCGTCTGGTTCGTCGCGCTTGCCGCGGCGGCGTTCGCCAGCCTGGCCCTGCCGCAGGCCGGCTGGCGCCTGCCGACGCTGGTGATCGGCCTCGTCATCGTCATCTGGGGCGCGGTGCGCTTCGGCGTCACGCTCGCCTCGGTCGCGACCTTGCTGCTGGCGCTGACCGCGACCACCGGCTTCATTCTGCAGCTCGGGCCGTTGGCACCGACCGGACCCGGCGAGGGAATCGGCGTGCTCTGGAGCTACATCGCGCTGCTGGCCGGGACCGCGCAGTTTCTCGCGACGACACTCGCGCAGCACACGCTGGTGGCCGACAGCCTCCAGCGCCTCAATGCGCGCTATCGGGCGCTGTTCGACGCCGTGCCTCACCCGGTATTCGCCTACGAAGCGGCCGGCGGCCGCATCCGCCTGGCCAATCGTTCGGCCAGGCTCCGCTACGGCTACGACGACGCGGAGCTCGACCGGCTCACCGTCGCCGACCTCGATCGCGACGGCCGCCTGCCCGCGGCACCGCACCTGGGCCCGACCGAGCCGGTGCGATTCTTGACGCGTCACCGCACCCGGTCCGGCGAGCAGTTCGACGTCGAACTCGCGCTGACGGCGCTCGACGTGGATGGTACGGCCGGCGCCCTCTGCTTCGCGATCGACGTGAGCGAGCGCAACCGCCTGCGCACCCGCATGCTCGAAGCCACCGACCGAGAGCGCAGGCACCTCGCGCGCGATCTGCACGACGGACTGGGGCAGGTGCTGACCGGGCTGCAGCTCGGCGTTTCGGCGCTCAAGAGAGCCGTCGAGCGCGGCGAGCCGGTCGTGGCCAAGCACGTCGCTTTCGTCGCCGATGCGGCCCGCGAGGCGCAACGCACCGCAGACCGGGTGCTGCGCGGCATCTCTCCGCTGCAGGACACGAACGGCGATCTGCTCGGCGCGATTCGCAGCCTCGCCGACCACCTGCCGCCGGCCTATCGGCATCGCCTGAAGGTGACTGTGACCGCGACGGCGTCTGTGACCTTGCCGCTCGAGCTGCGCGAGCACCTTTACCAGATCGTGCGCGAGGCCGTGACCAACGCCCTCAAGCATGCGCGCGCCACCGAGATCGCGGTGGCGGTGTTGGTCACGGCAGCGGAGATCGACGCGCGCATCGAGGACGACGGCGTCGGCATCGACCCCGTGATTCAGTCGCACGGCATCGGACTCGAGTCGCTCAACCTGCGCGCCGGCGTTCTGCGCGGCGAGCTCAGCGTCGGCCGCCGTGACCCGCGGGGTACCGTGGTCCGCTGCCGTTGCCCGCAGCCGCCAGCGGCAGCGTGACCGTCGGGCCGCGCGACCTCTCAGCGCGGCCCGCGCACGGTCAGCAGTTCCTCGAGAAAGCCGCCGAAGCCGCGCTCGCGGTCGACGAAATGAATCTCGAGGATCCAGTGCCGCGGGCGGCCGTCGTCGAAGGGCGCGCGCAGCAGCATCGGGTTGCCGCTGCGGATCGAATAGCGCCCGCCCGGATCCGGGTCGCGGTCGTGCGGGAAGCCGTCGATGATGTGGCCGGCGGTCCCCGCGCCGAAGCTCCAGCCGCAGCCGGTCGCGATACCGGCGACGTAATCGTAGAGTGCGCCGGCGGTCAGATCCGGTTCGGCCTCGAACAGCGCCTGGCCGCGTTCGAAGGCCGCGCCGATGTCGGCGACGAGCTCGTGCTTGCGCGGATCCGCACCGAGCACGTAGGTGCGCCCGAGGTCAGCCTCCCAGCCCGCGAAGACCGGTCCGAAGTCCAGGTAGACCACGTCGTCCGCCGCGAGCCTGCGGTCCGGCGGGTCATCGTAGTACGTCAGCACCGTGTTCGGTCCGCTGCGCACGACGTGCCGGTGCCAATGGCGGCGGATGCCGAAGCGCTGGCGCGCGAGGACGCGGATCTCTTCGCTGAGCTCGGACTCGAACACCCCGGCGCGCAGCATGCCGCCATCGACGACGGCCGAGAACAGTTCCTCGGCGCGCAGCTGCGCGGTCCACAGCGCCTGCTCGCGCGGACCGAGCGCCGGCCGCGCCGTGGCGGCTGAAAGTTCGTCTTGCGCCATGCGGATCCTATGACTTGCGCCGCGGACCTCAGGCCTGTTCGAAGCCGGTCAGGACGTTGACGACGTTGACGCCAACCTCGGCGACCGCATAGCCGCCTTCCAGCACGAACAGCGTCGGCACGCGACAGGCCGCGATCATGCCGCCGTAGCTCGCAAAGTCCGCTGACTGCAGCCGGAAGAAGCTGATCGGATCGCCGGCGAAGGTGTCGACGCCGAGCGAGACGACGAGCGCTTCCGGCGCGAACGAGCGGATCCGTTTCAGCCCGCCGGCGAGCGCAGCGCGCCACGCGTCGAAGCCGGTCGCGCGCGGCAGCGGCAGGTTGAGATTGAAGCCCGTGCCGGCGCCGGCGCCGGTCTCGTCGGCGTAGCCGGAGAAGTAGGGAAAGGCCTCCGCCGGCTCGCCGTGCAAGGAGACGAACAGCACGTCGTCGCGCTCGTAGAAGATGTCCTGGGTGCCGTTGCCGTGATGGAAGTCGACGTCGAGGATCGCGACCCGTGCCGCGCCGCGGTCGCGCAGCGACTGCGCGGCAATGGCGGCATTATTGAGAAAGCAGTAGCCGCCGTACAGGTCGCGCGCCGCGTGGTGGCCCGGCGGGCGGCAGAGGGCGAACGCGGCACGGGCGCCGCCCTGCAGGCGTTCGGCACCGGTGAGCGCGGCATCGGCGGCGGCGCGCGCGGCTTCCCAGGTGCCAGGCGTGATCGACGTTTCGCCTGCCATCGCGTAGTAGCCGAGCTTGCCGGCGATGCTGTTTGGACGACGCTGCGCCATGCGCCGGGCCGGCCAGCAGTCCGGAATCGCCTCGCCGCGGTTGCCGGCGGCGGCCCATTCGGCGGCCGCGTGCTCGAGGAACTCGACGAAGCCACGGTCGTGGACGCGCAGTACCGGTTCGAGGCCGTAGCGCGTCGGCGCGACGATCTCTCCGAGCCCGACCGCGGAAACACGGTCGAGCACGTACTGCGCGCGTTCCGGGCACTCGTGCGGTGGCACGAGCTGACCGCCGTGCAGTTCGGTGCGCGCGTTGCGCAGGCGATGCTCTTCGGAATAGACCGTGATCATGGGTGGCTCCCGGATCGGCGTCGTTGGTCGTCGTCCGCCGGCGGCCACCGACGCGCCTCAGTCTAGCATCGGTCCCGCGCGCTCCTCAGCGGTAGGAGAGCGTGACCAGCACGTAGCCGGTGCGACCGGGCGCCGCTTCGAAATAGCGCCCGTTCGACTCGTTGACGATGACCGAGCCGACGTAGCGACGGTTGGCGACGTTGTCGATCCGCAGGGTCTCACCGGCGGTCCAGCCATCACCTTGCTGCGAGAACCCGGCGCGGACGTTGGAACCCCAGTAGCCTGCTGCGGCGTCGCTGTTACGATCGTCGACGTAGATTTTCGCCCGGCCGACAGTCTCGAGCGTTGTCGAGAAGCCGTGCCATGGCGTTCGCCAGCTGAGCGCCGCGTAGAGGGCGCTCGCGGGAACGGCGGGGAGGCGGCTACCGGTCGGGATCGTGACCTGGTTGACGGCCGGGACCGCGCCCGGGACGCACGGAATGGCGGCACAGGACTGGTACGGGGCGAGCGTGACGGCCCGGATGTAGGTGTAGGCGAGCTGCGCGTCGAGGCCTGCGCCGGAGGCCCACGACAATTCCAGTTCTGCACCGCGACGCTCGGTCCTGCCGATGTTCTCGAATACCGAGCGCCCCCCAGAATTGGCGGCGACCGCGAGCTCGTCGTGCGTGCGGACGTCGAAGGCGGCGACATCCGCCAGCCAGCGGCCGCCCCGGGCCTTGATGCCGAGTTCGACGTTGTCGCTGTGCGCGGGCAGCAGCGTGACGTTGAGCCCCGGGAGCGAGCCGTCGGTCGACCGGTAGGCCAGATCGTTCAGCGTCGGCGTCTCGAAGCCACGCCCGTAGGAGGCGTAGACGTTCAGCGTTGGACTCGCGCGAAACGTCAGCCCGGCGACCGGGTTCGTCGCCGCATAACGAATCTCGCTCGGAAGGCTTACGCCGGTGCGATCGCGCGAGTTCACCTCGATCGCGCTGTGGCGCAATCCAGCAATCGCCTTCCAGCGGGCCGCCGGTTCCCATTCGACTTGCAGGTACTCGTCCGTGGCGTCGACACGATTGCGGTCGTCACGGCGCAGTGCGCCAATGACCCCGAGGGTCTGGCCGGCGTAGTTCAGGAACCCGCGGCGCGTCTCCTGCAGCGCGTCGTAGGCGAGGCCGGCGGTGAGCGCCAGCGGCGTGCCACCCGGTTCGCGCCGGTCGGCCAGGTGCAGGTCGGCGCCCTGGTATTCACGTCCGATGTCGATGACGCCGCCGGGGTGCAACGGGTTCTTCTCGACGGCCTGCAGGATGGCCTGGATCTGGGTGGTCGCCCTCCGGCCGGCGTAAACCAGCCCCGTCAGCTCGTCGTGTTCCGTGAGCGTCGAGCTCAGCGTCGCACCGGCCTGTTGCTGCAGCAGGCTCTTGCGGGTGTTGTAGAGCTGCGCATTCGCACCTGCCTGCGCGGGGTCCGCCGCAAGCTGCGCGCGCGTCAGGCCGAGCGGATCCTGCACTTCCGGCGTCTCTATCGCGTTGGCGACCAGCGTCAGCCGGTTTCGGTCGTCCAGCCGGAACCCGACCTTGACGTTGGCGGTGTTGCGCTCGGCGCGGCTGTGGTCGCGGTAGCCGTTGGTCTCGAAGTGCGCCGCGTCGACGACGTAGTTGCTGCCGGCATCCGCGCCGGTGGTCTTGAGCGCGAGGCGCTGGGTGCCGAGATTGCCGACAACGGTGGTGGCGGCGACTAAAGCCCCTGGCTGCCCGTCCTCGGTGAAGATCGCGAGGACACCGCCGGAGGAGTTGCCGTAGAGCGCCGAGAATGGTCCACGCAGTACCTCGATTCGATCGGCGGAGCCGAGGTCGAAGTGCGAAAACTGGCCCTGGCCGTCTGGCATCGTGCCGGGTATACCGTCGGCGTACAGCCGCACGCCACGGACCCCGAAGCTCGAGCGGGCGCCGAAGCCGCGCACCGACAACTGCAGGTCCTGCGCGTAGTTCTGCCGGCTCTGGACCGACAGCCCCGCGACGCCGCCGAGCGACTCCGACAGGTTGACGGCGAGCTGCCCGTCGCGCAGCGCACGGCCGTTGACGCGGTCGATCGAGACCGGCAGGTCGAAGCGGCGTTCCGGCGCGCGCGTCGCCGTGACAACGACGTCCTCGAGCCGTTCGGTGGCCGCGCCGTCCGGCGCTGCCCCGAGCGCCGGCACGGTCGTGGCCGCGGCCATGGCGACACCGAACCGGACGAGTCCGGCGCGGATCGCCGTGCCGGACGCCGGCCGGCGCGAAAAGGCGTGATAGGCAGAACGCAAGGAATCGCTACCTGCCGGTGGCTGGAGTGGCCCGGCATTCTAGCGTGCTGCAGCGGCGACGTGCCGTTCGGGGCTCGCGATGAGGCGTCCGAGAAAGCGGTCAGCAGGGATGTGCCCGGGACGGACGTCCCGGGCCGATGCGCCGAACGCCTCCGAGCGGCATCCCTACGTGCCGCAACAGATCTGTCGGCGCTGGCGACCGATTCTTGAGCTTGCGGCACGCGCTGGACCGGCGCAGTCCCGCGTGTGTGATCAGCCGCGCAGCCGGCCGAGCGCGAGTGGACGCGTTGGCCTCAGACCACGGCGCGGTCGCGCGCCGGCAGCGGAGGTGGCGGCGAGCCGAGTTCACGCGCGGCCTTGTGCCCCGCGTAGACGGCGTTCGCGATCGGCGCCGGCTGGCGGCAGTCGCCGATGCGCCGGATCGCTCCGTCGGTGTCGTCATCCTCGCCGACCAGTTCTCGGTACAGCCCGTCGTCAGGCTCGCGCGACGTCACCAGTACCAGCGTGTCGGCTGCGCGCCGCTCGACGCGCCCGGAATACGCGCAGGCCAGCGACACCGCCACGCCATCGAAGCCAGCGACGATCGTGCTGACGACGATCTCGACGCCGGCGCCGAGCATCTGCCGCTGCGTGCACTCCTGCTCGCCTGTGTAGTGGCTCCAGTCACCCGCCGTGCCGGCGGGCGTGACGTACGTGACGGTGGCGCCTGCCTGGGCGAGCAGCAGGCTGAGAACGGGGCCCATGTAATAGTGGTCGTCGTCGAACAGCGTGACCCGGCCGACCGGGCGCGCCCCGCGCATGATGTCGTCCGGCGTGAGCACGGAAACCGCCTGCAGTTCGCGAATCGGCTGCCCGTGCGAGCGGCCGACGCCGTCACGCCGCCAGCGCGCCCCGGTGGCGACCAGAACGTGGTCCGCCGCGAACTCGCGGACGTCGTCGGCCGACAGGGCGCTCCCGAGGTAGATCGCCACGTTCGGCATGCGCCGGATCTGGCCGAGCCGGTAGTCGCGGACCCGCGCCCACTCGGCGAGCCCCGGCAGCCGGCTCTCGAGCGTGACGCGCCCGCCGGTCTCGTGGGCTGCGTCGGCCAACGCGACCTGGAAGCCGCGCTTGCCGAGAATGTGGGCGGCTTCGAGGCCGGCGGGCCCGGCGCCGACCACGAGCACGCTGCTGCCGTCCCCCGGCGGCACCTTCTCCGGATGCCAGCCGCTGCGCCATTCCTCGCCCATGGTCGGATTCTGCGTGCAGCGCAGCGCCGCCGCCCGGTAGTTGTGCGCGTAGCAGATGTTGCAGCCGATGCACTCGCGGATGTCCTCGAGGCGGTCCTCGCGAATCTTGGTCGGCAGGAACGGGTCGGCGATCGACGGGCGCGCCGCGCCGACGAAGTCGAGAATGCCGCTGCGGACCTGCCGCAGCATCAGGTCCGGCGACGTGAACCGTCCGACGCTGACGACCGGCTTGCCGGTCAGCGCCTTCACATAGGCCACCTTGCTTTCCAGCGAGCCCTCCGCGACAAAGCGCGACGTCGCCATCTCCTCGCCGTAGTAATCCGACACGACGACGTCCCAGAGGTCCGGAAGCTGAGCGAGCATGCCGATCACGTCGTGGGCCTCGTCGCCGCTCAGGTGCTCGTCACCGTGGCCGTCGGCGGAGAAGCGCACCGCGACCGCGCAACGATCGCCGACGGCGTCGCGCGTTTCTTCGATCAATTCGCGCATCAGGCGCGAGCGGTTCTCGAGCGACCCGCCATACTGGTCGCTGCGGTCGTTGAGCGTGCGCGACAGAAACTCGGAGACGAGGTAACCGTGGGTCGGGTAGACGTAAATGACGTCGAAGCCGGCCTGCCTGGCGCGCTTCGCGGCCGCCAGGTGCCAGCGACGAAACGCGCGAATGTCGCTGCGGTCCATGCGCTGCGACTGGATGGGATCTGTCCGGCCGAGCATCGAGCGCACCCCCAGCGTCGGCATGCGGCTGGCGAGGTTCGCGACGAAACTGCCGCCATGCCACAGCTCGACGCCCGCGAGCGCGCCATGCTCGTGCACCTGCTCGGCCATCGACGCTAGGTTGCGCACGTCGTCGTCGTCCCACAGCGAGGCGAACGGATGCGGCTGGTCATCCGAACTCGGGTGGATGGAGCAATACTCGGTGCACACGACGCCCCAGCCGCCTTCGGCCTTCATGCCACGCATTGCGGCGTGTGTCTTGGGCAGCGCGTGTCCCATGCCGGTGCAGTGCGGCACTTGATAAAAGCGGTTCTTCGCCGTCACCGGCCCGATTGGCACCGGTTCGAATAGCCGCTCGTAACGCGATTCGATTCTCATTGTCGTCCCTGTCCGGGGCGCTGCCGACGGTGCGGCGAACCCGGTATGCTGCCGCGGCACTTGAAGGATCGTACAACAAGCGGCAGAGCGGGGGGATTGCAGCAATGGAGCGCGAGGCACGTGTGACGAGGAGGCCGCGCCGCGCGAGCGCGGAGCAGAAGCCGGCCGACGCCGGGCTGCATCACGGGCCGACGGCGCCCTACGAGCCGCTGCCCGCGGCGTTGGCGGAGCAGCTGGTCGATGGCGCGCTCGCGCTGATGCGCGACTCCGGCGTCGGTTTCGAGACCGGATCTGAGGCGATCGGGGTGCTGCGCGGTGCCGGATGCGAGGTCGCGGCAGACGGCGTCGTGCGCTTCCCGCCCGAGATGGTGCGCGAGGCGCTGGCGTCGGCGGCCAAGAGCGTAAAACTCTGGGATCGTGCCGGCGAGCACTTCATCGAGCTCGATTGCCACCACACGTGGTTCATCCCGGGCATGACCTGCATCAAGGTGTTCGACCTGGAAAGCGGCGAGCCGCGCGAGAGCACCGCTGCGGACCTGGCGACCGTGACGCGGGTCGCCGACGCGCTGCCGAACATCGACGCGGTCTGCATCGCCTGCAAGAACGTGCAGCGCTCCGATATCCACGGCGAGATCGAGGAGTTTGCGATCCTGGCCACGAACACCGGCAAGCCGCTCGAATACCTGTGCGAGCACGCGGCGTCGCTTGACGTCGTCATTGAGATGGCGGCGGCCATCCGCGGTGGCCGCGAGCAGCTGTTCGACAAGCCGTACTTCCTGCAGATCGTGACGCCGCTGCCGCTCAACTACCACAGCGCGCATAGCGACCAGATCATCGGCGCCGTGCGCGCCGGCGTTCCGCTCAGCGTCGGAACCCTTCCGATCGGCGGCGCGTCGACGCCGATCACCACCGCCGGCTCGATGGTCAACAGTCTCGCCACCGACTTCGCTGCGATGGTGCTCGCCCAGCTCGTGCGCCGCGGTTCCTTTTGCGTCGGCAGCTCGGACGTGTGTTTCATGGAGCCGGCCACCGGCGGCATCGGCAACTTCGCCCAGACCTCGCTCGCGGACATGGTGATGTGCCAGGTGCGGCGGCGCTTGGACCTGCCGTCCTTCACCGGTGCGGCCGGCTATTCGAATGCGCGCCGTTTCGATCAGGACGCTGTGGCCGAGCTGACGACGAGCCTGATGCAGACTTTCTACAGCCGGCCGGCGACGCTCGACTACCTCGGATCCCTGGACCAGGGCCTGACGTACTCGCTGCACGCGCTGTTGCTCTGTGATGACCTCGCCGGCCTGCTGCGCACGCTATGGCAGGGCGTTCGGATCGACGCCGAGATGCTGGCGCTCGACCTCGCGCGCGAGGTTGGCCCACGCGGCAACTACCTGGCCCACCGCCACACGGTCAGCCATTGCCGCGAGCAGCTGTGGAACAGTCGCTACTTCGGCGCCAGCATGCCTCTCAGCAGCGACGTGCGTCCCGACAAGGACCTCCGGCAGCGCGTCGACGCAGACCTGCGCCGCATGCTGTCGCAGCACGTGCCGGTGCCGTTGGCCGCCGACGTCGACGCGGCATTGCGCGAGATCCGCGACCGCTTCGAGGCCTCCTACGCCGGCTGAGCCGCGGCGATCGGTGGGGCGGCGGCCCGAAGCAAACGGGCGGACCGCATGGCCGGCAATCCTTGCGGCGCGGCGGCGGCCCCGGAGCCGCGACTTGCACCTCCGTCGGCGGCTCCGTAGGGGTACGCGGCGTTGCCGTCGCTGCCGAACCCGTTTACGGCAACCGCCCTCAGGTGGAATTCGGGTGCCCGGAATCATCGTTTCACCTACTCAAGCGGAGCCTTTGAGAGCCGTTATCAATCGCATGTAGAGCCGGAAACGGACCGCCTCCTTTTGCCAAGCGGGGCGAGATCGAACATCAAGCGGCTTCAGGCCGCAAGCGGCCGCGCCGCGATGCCAGCGCCCGAGCGGACCGGGCCGGTGCCTGGCGCCGCGCAGGCGGTGCTGGCTCGGGCAGCGGAACATGAAGAGCCGAGGTGAAGTGATGCTGAAGAATCTCACAATCATGGGACGCCTGGGCGTCGGCTTCGGCCTGCTGCTCGCGCTCCTGGTCGCCTGCGCCGGCGTCGGCGTGATCGGCCTCAACATGCTGTATTCGACCGCGCATCACGCGGTCGCGAACGACGTGCAGATCGCCCAGCGTGCCGCCAAGATCAACTTGCTGGTGCTCAACGAGCGGCGATTCGAGAAGGACGCCTTCATCAACCTCGCCGACGCCGAGAAGCTGGCGTCCTACAAGGCGAAGTGGGACACGGCGAAGGCCTCGCTCACCGACGAGCTCGCGGCGACGCGCGCGCTCGACTTGGCAGGGGACGACAAGAAGACGCTGGACCAGCTGGGTGACGGCCTCCGCTCCTACGTCGATGGCTTCGAGAAGACCGTTGAGCGCATCCGCTCGGGCGTGCTCCGAACGACGCAGGAGGCCAACGGCGAATTCGGCGCCTTCAAGGCGGCCGTGCACGGCATGGAGGACGCGAGCGAGACGCTCAACAAGGCGGCGCTCGCCCGCGTCAGCACGGCGACCGATTCGCTTTCCGGAACGCGCTCGCGCTCGTCAATGCTGCAGATCGGCATCGCCCTGCTGTGCCTGCTGCTCGGCGTCGTGATGTGCATCGCCTCGACCCGGTCGATCACGATTCCGCTCGGCCGCGCGATCGAGGTCGCGCGCGCGGTAGCGGGCGGCAAACTCGACAACCCGATCGACGCGAGCGGCCACGATGAGACTGCGCAGGTACTCGCCGCGCTCAAGACCATGCAGGACGCATTGCTCGAGAACGAGCTCAATGCGAAGGGGCAGATCGCCGCCATCAACAAGGCGCAGGCCGTTGCGGAGTACGACCTCGACGGCACCGTGCGCAGCGTCAACGACAACTTCCTGAAGCTGTTCGGCTACCGGCTCGAGGACGTCGTCGGCCAGCACGACAGCATTTTCGTCGATGCTGCCGCGCGCTCGGACGCCGGCTACCGCGGGCTGTGGGACAAGCTGCGCCGCGGTGAATTCGACGCCGGGCAGCACAGGCGCCTCGCCAAGGGCGGCAGCGAGGTGTACGTCCAGGCGACCTATAGTCCGATCATGGATCTCGGCGGCAAACCCTACAAGATCGTTGCCTACGCAGCCGACGTTACCGAACAGGTGCGAATGAAGGAGGCGCTCGACGCCGCCGTGCGGGAGACCCGCGACGTGGTGCAGGCCGCGATCGATGGCGCGCTGACGCGGCGCATCCAGGATGCCGGCAAGACCGGCCAGATTGAGGCGCTGTCGATCAGCGTCAACGCCTTGCTCGACAGCATGATGAAGCTGGTGGCGGAGATCAAAGTGGCTGCCGGCGAGGTTCAGAGCGGCGCCCATGAGATCTCGAAGGGCAACCTCAATCTCAGCCAGCGCACCGAGGAGGCGGCCTCGAGCCTCGAGGAGACGGCCTCGAGCATGGAGCAGATGACCAGCACCGTGAAGATGACGGCCGACAACGCCGGCCAGGCACGGCAGCTCGCGGTCGCCGCCCGCCAGCAGGCGGAGAAGGGCAGCGCGGTGGTCGGCTCGGCCGTCACGGCGATGAGCGAGATCAACCAGTCGAGCCGCAAGATCGCCGCCATCATCGGCGTCATCGACGAAATCGCGTTCCAGACCAATCTGCTCGCGCTCAACGCCGCCGTCGAGGCCGCGCGGGCCGGCGAGCAGGGTCGCGGCTTCGCCGTCGTCGCGAGCGAGGTGCGTAACCTGGCCGGTCGCAGCGCGACCGCGGCCAAGGAGATCAAGGCGCTGATCATGGACAGCGTCAGCAAAGTCGAGGAGGGCAGCAAGCTCGTCGATCAATCCGGGAAGTCGCTTGACGACATCGGTGCCGCGGTCAAGCGCGTCACCAACGTCGTGGCGGAAATCGCCGAGGCCAGCCAGGAACAGGCGAGCGGTATCGAGCAGGTCAACAAGGCCGTGACGCAGATGGACGAGATGACGCAGCAGAACGCGGCGCTCGTTGAGGAAGCCTCGGCCGCCAGCGAAGCCATTCTGAACCAGGCCACGCACCTTGCCGAAGTCGTCGCGCGCTATGTGGTGGCAAGCGACGCAGCGACGGTGCCGGCGCGTCCGCTGGCTGGCGCCGCGGCTCGCGCCATCGCGGTCATGGGCCCGCCGCGGGCCGGGTTGACGATGCGGACCGCGCCGCTTCGCAAGCCGCCGGTCGCGGCCACCCCGCCAGCAGTGATCGCCGCCGCGCCGAAGGCCGGCAGGGTCGCGGCAGGTGGTGCCAACGACGAGTGGGACGAGTTCTAGGCCGCTGCGTCCGGCCGGACGTTCCTGCCGGCCGGGCGAGTTGCCGATACGCGACGTGGGTGGGGTCTGGGCCGTAGTGGTTGGCGACGATTCGCGCTCGGTGCCGCCAGCGTAGAAAGGCGAACGGCCCACCGTGCAAGTCGACCTGACAGGGCCTGGTCGAGCGGTCCGGCCGCGGGAGCATCGCCATGAAGACCATCAACCGCATCGCCGTCGGCACGGCGCTTTTCCTCTCGGCCAGTCTGTTCGCGGCGGCGACGGCGGCGGCGCCCAGCCTGACCGACGTGACCGTCGAGGTGCCGCGCGTCGTCAAACCGGACACGAGCCAGCCCGGTGCACCCTATGCCATGATCCTAAAAGGGCGCGTCAGCTACGCCGACCTCAACCTGTCGAAGGCCGCGGACGCCGCGACGCTCGAGCAGCGGATCACCGACAAGGCGCGCGCGATCTGCGAACGGATCGACAGGGACTACCCGGACTCGACGCCGAACACCGCTGAATGCGCGAAGCACGCTGCCGACCACGCGATGCTCCAGGCCAGGAAAGCGGTCGCTGCGGCGGCCAAGCGCGGCAAGTGACAGTGCCGCGGTCCATCTTCGCCGGCCGCGGCGGTCAGGCCGAGATCGGGAACGTCGGCCAGCGGTCGGTGATACGGCCGTCCTCATAGACGAGGAGGTCGCCGAACTGCAGCAGCACGGCCTCCGACTGCGTTGGCCGGAAGAAGACGTAGTCGTCGGCGTGCAGTTCGACAGACCTTGAGCCGTTCAGCATTTCCTGATTGCTCGAGCGGCCGAAGATCGGGTTGAACTCGAGCCCGGGCGGCGACTCCGGCTGCGCGAGCCAGTGTCCGCCGTGAATGAAGAACGCGCGCTCAGCGTTGGCGTCGAGGAACGTCATCACGCCACCGAGCGACTCGAGACCCGGGATCTGCGTCCGGTCCTGCGCCTTGAGCACCGGCGTTGCGATGAACGCCGCCGGCACGTGATGGGAGAGGGTGCTAAGGTCGAAATCCAGCGGCTTGACGAAGGCCGAGCCGACGGCAACCTCGGAGGCGATGCGGTCGCGCGCGTGCAGCGCGTAGGTTGGGCTGCCGGCCGTGTTGAACGTCAGCGCCGCGGTGTCGGCACCCATCCGCTCGCGAACCACGGCGACCGATTCCGTGTAGCGGCGGACCACCGCGTCGTAGGCGCGTTCGGGGCTCGGCGACTTTGGAACGTGCGGGTCGTAGCCCATCAAGCCGGAGAACGCGAGATTCGGCGACGCCTTGATCAGGTCCAGCGCCGCGGCAAGCTCGGTCGCGTCGGCGAAGCCGCCGCGATGCAGCCCGACGTCGATCTCCGCGCTGACGCGCAGCACGCGCCCGTGGGCCCTGGCGATCGCGTCGTACTGCCGGATGCGCTCGGCCGAATCGACGAGCCACTGCGGGCCACGACCCGGCAGGTCGAGCGCCGCGAGCGCGCCGCAGACCGACCTGACCTCCGCCGCGCCCAGCGGCTTGCCCAGCAGCAGCTCGGCGTCCGGCCGCCAGCGCAGCGTCTCGAGCAGCATCGGGCCGTTGAAGACCATGAAGCGGTCGGATCCGACGCCGGTCGCCACTTCCTCGAGGAGCCGTCGGGCGGGCAGCGACTTGACGACGATGCGCGTCGCGAGCCTTGAACCTGCCAGCGTGCGGTTGAGCGCCGCGATATTGGCCCGCAGCCGCGCGCGATCGACGACCAGCACCGGCCGAGCGATGCCGGCCGCGCGCAGTGCATCCGACAGCCGCAGGAAGTAGGCATCGTGCCGGCCGCCATGGTCGCGCTTGCGCAGCGCCGCGACGGCGGTGGCCGCGGCGATGGCCGCGGCGGCGAGAATCACGCGCCGCCGCGTCCAGCGGCGCGGCCGGGAATTGTCGTCAGCCATCGATGAAAAGCTCCCGCAAGTGCGCGTTGAGGAAACGCCCGTCCGGGTCCAGAGTCCGCCGCACCTCCATCGCGTCCTTCCACCGCGGGTACAGCGGTGCGAGGTCGCGCGCCTTGAGGGTGTGCAGCTTGCCCCAGTGCGGACGGCCGCCGTGTCGGCGCAGGACCGGCTCGACCGCGGCGAACAGCCGCCGGTAGTCGTCCTTGTAGTACGCGTGCACCGCGAGCGAGCCCGATTCTCGCCCGTAAAACGGGGACAGCCAGGCGTCGTCCGGCGCGATCGTTCGGATCTCGATCGGGAAGAACACGTCGTTGTGGCCGCGCTCGATGACGTCCATGACCTCGCGCAGTGCCGCCATCTGCTGTTCGCGCGGCAGGTGGAATTCCATCTCGTTGAAGCGGACCGGCCGCTCGTTCGACAGGAGCTTCCAGCTGTCGTCAACCGACTCCTCGGCGGGCAGGTCGGCCATCAGCGCGTGGGTAATGCGTCGCCGCAACCCCGGCAGCGGACCGAGGAAATCCCGCAGCCGCTTGAAGCTGAGCAACGTGTCGGTGTCCTGGTCCGGTCCGCGCGGTCGGATTGGCGCGTCGGTCTGGTCGGTCACGATCACGGCCGCGAGGCCGGAGAACGGAAAGGCGAAGAACTCCACTTTGTCGTGGCCCTTCGAGAGCGCCGCCCACTCGGCTGCGACCCGCTCGAGCGGCTCGACATAGACGCGCTTGTGAACGCGCGTCAGCGCTCGGTTCTGCAGCGTGACCTGCGTGATGATGCCGAACGCGCCGAGGCCGACCCGCGCCGCCGCAAACACCTCGGCGTTGCGTTCCGGACTGCACTCGAGCACCTCGCCCTGGGACGTGACGAGGCGGAACGCTTTGACACTGCCGTGAATCGCTTGGTAGCCGACGCCGGTGCCGTGCGTACCGGTGCCGATCGCCCCGCCTAGCGACTGCTTGTTTATGTCGGGCAGGCTCAGCATTTCTTGGCCGATGCCGACCAACGCCGGCCCGAGGTCGCCAAGGCGCGTGCCGGCCCAGACACTAGCCTGATGGGTTGCGGCGTCGTGACCGGCGAGTCCATGCAGGCCGTCGAGCGAGAGCAGCGTACCGGAGGTCGGCACCAGCGACGTGAAGGAGTGCCCGGCGCCGACCGGCCGGATCGGCGCTGGCGTGGCCCGCGCGAGCTCGGCGAGCGCCGCTTCGGAGTCGGGCGCGGCGCGGACGGCGGGGTAGCTGCTGGCGATGCCCGACCAGTTGCGCCACAGCACACGGCCTTCGGCGTCGGTGACCGGCGGCGACGCGGGTTCGCGATCGAGCCACCACTGCCGGCCGAGCCCGCCGCCCACGACTGCGGCGCCGGCGGCCCCGACGCCAAGCCCGATCGCCGCCCGTCGCGACAGGGTCATCGGCCTGCTCCGTCTGCCATGAAGGCGATCAGCGCCTCGAAGTCACGCGGCGTGCACGTGAAGCACTGCCCGCCGGCCGGCATGCCGTTGAAGCCGGTCAGTACGCTCTGGACCAGCGCACTCCTGCCCTTGGCGAGGCGCGCTTTCCACGCGCCGCGGTCGCCGGCCAGCGGCGCATTCGCGCGCGGCTCCGTATGGCACGCCTTGCACGAGCGTTCATAGAGTTCCGCGAGCCGCGCGTCGGCCGGCCTGAGGGTTGCCGCTCGCGCAGCGATCTCGGCAGGGGACGGCGGCGGCGGGCCGCCGCAGGCAGCGAGCAGCAGCGGTGCGCAGAGCACCAGCGAACGAGCTGATTGGTCAACGGCCATGGATTGCAGATCCCCCCGCGCGTCGTCAGTTTAGCCCGAAGGGCCGGCGCAGCCAGCCGGCCAATCGTGCCCGGTCGGCCGTCCGATGGCTACTGGGGGTTGTGGTAGACGGCGAGCTTGTTGCCGTCGAGATCGCGGAAATAGCCGGCGTAGAAATCGTCACCACGCGGCCCGGCGGGGCCCTCATCCTTGGCGCCGAGCTCGAGCGCCTTATTGTAGACCGTGTCGACCTCGGCCTTGGAACGGGCCGCGAGCGACACCATCGCGCCGTTGCCCGGTCTCGCGGGCGTCCCATCGAACGGCTTGATCACGAACAACATTGGCGCGGTCGGCGCCGTGCCCCAGGCCACGTAGCGATCGGACTCCCAGGTGCGCTTGGCACCGAAGGTCGCGAGCAGCGCGTCGTAGAACTTTGCCGCACGCTCCATGTCATTCGTCCCCAGCGTTACATACCCGATCATGTCCGCTCCTTGTTGGCTATTGATAGTCCGGCACCATGCTCATTCGGCTAGCGGCGACGCTCGTCCTTCTCGGCGCGATAGGCGAGCGCGCGCTTGAGCGAGACAACCGCCGCGCGCGAGTCGGTGAGCGCCTGCGCCTTGAAGCCACCGAAGTCGTGCGGCGCGGCCTCGAGGTAGTGAATCGCGTCCTCCAGTTCGTGGATCGCCCGTGCGATCCGCGGGTGCTCGCGGGCCTCGTCACGGATGCGCTCCTCGGCCATCGCGGCGACGGACGCCAGGGCGCCACCGACGGCGAGCATTCCAAGGACTTCACGGCGGTTGCTCATGTACGGCTCCAGTGCTGGGTGAATTGGAGGACTCCGAAGTGGCGCGCATCGCAGGGTCGCGATCGTCAGC
The DNA here is from genome assembly GCA_025355105.1 of Pseudomonadota bacterium. Taxonomy (GTDB): domain Bacteria; phylum Pseudomonadota; class Gammaproteobacteria; order Steroidobacterales; family Steroidobacteraceae; genus CAIKZZ01. Next base: position 178,817 of record JANYAE010000052.1, read on the forward strand.
GTGCGCCATCATAAATGAAGCCGAGGGCTGGTTTTCGCCTGCTCCTGGCCCGTGCGGCCGGATGGCGCGGCGCCGCCGCACCCGGCGCCGAGCGCGCCGTTTCCGCCTGTTGACGGCCGTCCCTTAGGGTGCGCACTATGACTGCGGGTCGTACCGATTCGCCTCCGCGCGGCGTCGCCGGTCGCCGGACCCGTCCGCCCTTTTCGCTCGCTGTCCGTGTCTCACCGGAGGCTCTCACATGCCGGGATTCCAGCCGTCGCCGCGCGTCGCCGATCTGCGCCAGCGCGTCAGCGCATTCATGGAGCAGTACGTCTACCCGAACGAGGCAACGTGGGTGGCCGAGGTGGCTGCCAATCGCTGGCAGCCGACCGCCGTGATCGAGAATCTGAAGGCCAAGGCGCGCGCGGCGGATCTCTGGAACCTGTTCCTGCCAGAATCCAAGCGTGGCGCGGGGCTCACGAACCTGGAATACGCGACGCTGTGCGAGGTGATGGGGCGCTCGCCGATCGGCGCCGAGCCTTTCAACTGTTCGGCGCCGGATACCGGCAACATGGAGGTGCTCGAGCGCTACGGCAGCGACGCGCAGAAGCACGAGTGGCTCGAGCCGCTACTCGACGGCCGGATTCGCAGCTGCTTCGCCATGACCGAGCCGGCGGTCGCAAGCTCCGACGCCACCAACATCCAGGCCTCGATCGTCCGCGACGGCGACAGCTACATCGTCAACGGGCGCAAGTGGTGGACCTCCGGCGCGGGTGACCCGCGCTGCAAGATCGCGATCTTCATGGGCCGGAGCAATCCGGACGCGCCGACGCATCTGCAGCAGTCGATGATCCTTGTCCCGATGGCCGCCAAGGGCGTCAAGATCGAGCGCATGCTGACGGTCTTCGGCTACGACGACGCGCCGCACGGGCACGGCGAGGTCAGCTTCACGGATGTGCGGGTGCCGGCCGCAAACCTGCTGCTCGGCGAGGGTCGCGGCTTCGAAATCGCCCAGGGACGGCTCGGCCCGGGGCGCATTCACCACTGCATGCGCGCGATCGGCGTGGCGGAGCGCGCGCTCGAGACCATGTGCCGGCGGGTCCGCAACCGTGTCGCGTTCGGCCGGACACTGGCCGAGCAGGGCACGATCCGGCGCGACATCGCCGACTCGCGGATCGAGATCGACCAAGCTCGGCTGCTGACGCTGCACGCCGCGCACATGATGGACACGGTTGGCAACAAGGCGGCCCGTACCGAGATCGCGATGATCAAGGTCGTGGCGCCGAACGTCGCGTTGCGGGTGCTCGACCGGGCCATCCAGGCGCACGGCGGAATGGGGGTCTGCCAGGACACCTTCCTCGCGTTCGCGTGGGCCAATGTCCGGACGCTGCGGCTCGCCGACGGGCCCGACGAGGTGCACCGCGAGAGCATCGCCAAGGGCGAACTGAAGAAATCGGCGGCGAGGGCCTGACGCGGATGCACGCGTGGCAGTGCGACGAGCCGAGCGGCGTCACGGGCCTGCGTTGGGTCGAGATGGCGACGCCGGCGCCCGGGCCCGGCGAGGCGCGCGTTGCGATCCGCGCGGCGAGCCTCAACTTTCCGGATTTACTGGTGGTCCAGGGCAAGTACCAGATCAAGCCGACGCTGCCCTTCGTCCCGGGCGCCGAGTTCGCCGGTGTCGTCGAAGCGCTCGGCGCGGGAGTGACCCATCTGGCGGTCGGGCAGGCGGTCATGTCGGTGGCCGTCACCGGGGGATTCGCGACCCACGCCTGCGCACAGGCCGGACGGCTCGTGCCGGCGCCGGCCGGTATGCCGTTCGAGGAGGCGGCGGCGTTTCTGATGACCTACGGCACCTCGCACCATGCGCTCGTCGATCGCGCCGCGCTGCGACCGGGCGAGACGGTGCTCGTGCTCGGCGCCGCTGGCGGCGTCGGCACAGCGGCGGTCCAGATCGCCAAAGCCGCCGGCGCGCGGGTAATCGCGGCGGTGTCCAGTGACGAGAAGCTGGCGCTATGCCGTTCGCTCGGCGCCGACGAGGCAATCAACTATTCGACTGCGAATCTTCGCGACGCGCTCAAGGTGCTGACCGGCGGCCGGGGTCCGGACGTCATCTACGATCCGGTCGGCGGCGACCTCACCGAGCCGGCATTCCGCTCGATCGCCTGGCGCGGCCGCTACCTCGTCGTCGGCTTCGCGCAGGGCGACATCCCGAGCCTGCCGCTCAATCTCCCGCTGCTCAAGGGCGCGTCGATCGTCGGCGTCTTCTGGGGGGAATTCGTGCGCCGCGAGCCACAGGCCTTCGCACGCAGCCTGGCAGAACTCGGCGGCTGGTACGGCGCGGGGCGCATCAAGCCGGTGCTCGATCGCATCCTGCCGATGAGTGAGCTCGCGGACGCGTTCGCGCGCATGGCGACGCGGCGCGCGCTCGGCAAGCTCGTGCTGGTCAACGCGTCCGCAGCCGGCTGAGTTCCGGAAGCGGGAAGTCGCATGCGCGCCACGATCGACTTCCTGCTGTACGACTGGCTCCGGATCGAGACGCTGGTCAAACGCCCCCGGTTCGCCGACCACTCGCGGGCGACGTTCTCGGAGGTGCTCGATACCTGCGAGCGCATCGCGCGCGACAAGGTCGCGCCGTTCAACCGGATCGCCGATGTCGAGGAGCCGCGCGTCGAAGACGGGCGCGTGGTCCTGCCGCCGTCCTCGGTCGCCGCGGCACTTGCCTACGTTGAGTCCGGCATGCTGGCGGCGGCCCAGGACTACGAGATCGGCGGCATGCAGCTGCCGTGCGTCGTCGAGATGGCCGCCAACAGCTTCTACGCCAAGGCCGGCATCGGCGTCGGTGGCGGGATGATGCTGACGAGCGGCAACGCCAACTTGCTGATGGTCCACGGCACCGCGACACAGCAGCAGGTGTTCGCCCGCAACGAATTCTCAGGCCGCTGGTTCGGCACGATGTGCCTGTCCGAGCCGCACGCGGGCTCGAGCCTCTCCGACCTCGTGACGCGTGCCGAAGCGGATGGCGATGATTACGCCGCAGACGCGCTCGGTCCGCGCTACCGGTTGCGCGGCAACAAGATGTGGATCAGCAACGGCGAGCACGAGATCACCGAGAACATCGTCCATCTCGTACTCGCCAAGATTCCCGACGCCGCGGGACACCTCCCGCCGGGCGCGCGCGGGATCTCGCTGTTCATCGTGCCGAAGCGGCTGGTCGACGCCGACGGCCGACTGACCGGCGAGCGCAACGACGTGGCGCTGGCCGGCCTCAACCACAAGCTCGGTTACCGCGGCATTCCGAACACGTTGCTCAATTTCGGAGAGGGACGATTTCCGGTGCGTGGCGCCGCCGGCGCCATCGGCTATCTCGTCGGCGCACCCGGCGAGGGGCTGCGCTGCATGTTCCACATGATGAACGAGGCCCGCATCGCCGTCGGGCTCGGCGCCGTCACGCTCGGTTACGCGGGCTACGAGGCGAGTCTCGAATACGCCCGCAGCCGCACGCAGGGCCGTCCGATCGGTCCCGGCGGCAAGGACGCGACGGCCCCTCCGGTGAGAATCATCGAGCACGCCGACGTCAAGCGGATGCTGCTCGCGCAGAAGGCCTACGTCGAAGGCGGGCTGGCGCTGGAACTGTACTGCGCGCGCCTCGTCGACGAGCAGCACACGGGCGATCCGGCGGCAGCCCTCGAGGCAGCGACACTGCTCGAGGTACTGACCCCGATCGCCAAGAGCTGGCCGAGCGAATGGTGCCTCGAGGCGAACAGCCTCGCGATCCAGGTGCACGGTGGTTGCGGCTATACGCGCGACTTTCCGGTCGAGCAGTACTGGCGCGACAACCGGCTGAACATGATCCACGAGGGCACCCACGGCATCCAGGCGCTCGACCTGCTTGGCCGCAAGGTGCTGATGGACTCCGGTGCGGGCCTGACGCTGCTCGGCCGCCGCGTCGCCGACACGGTGGCAGGTGCCGCGGCGACCTCGCTCGCGAGCCAGGGCGCGGCGCTCGCTTCGGCTGTCGAGAGGGTCGCGGCTGCGACGCGCTCGGCGTGGTCCACCGGCGTCCCGGAGGACGCGCTCGCGAACGCCATGCCTTACCTGCAGGCGTTCGGGCACGTCGTCGTCGCCTGGCTCTGGCTCGATGTGGCGGTTGCCGCCGAGCGGTCGCCGCCGGCCGGTGGCGGTCGCGACGGCGACGACTTCCGACGCGGCAAGCTGCAGGCGGCGCGCTACTTCTCCGAGTTCGAGCTCCCCAAGATCGACGCCTGGCTCGCGGTGGTCGCGAGTCGCAATCCGACGTGTCGCGATATGCGCGAGGAGTGGTTCCAGACATGAGCACCCCGGTGATGAAACTGTTCGACTTGGCGGGCCGCACCGCGCTCGTGACCGGAGGCTCGCGCGGGCTCGGCCTGCAGGTGGCCGAGGCGCTTGGCGAAGCCGGCGCGCGCGTGCTTCTGACGGCACGCAAGGCGGCGGAACTGACGGCGGCGGTCGAGCATCTGCGAGGGCGGGGGATCGAGGCATCCTGGATCGACGGCGATGCCAGCAAGCCTGAGGACGTCACGCGAGTGTCTGCCGAGGCACTTCGGCGTCTCGGCCAGATCGACATCCTGGTCAACAACGCCGGCGCCGCCTGGGGCGCGCCCGCCGAGGAGCATCCGCTCGACGCTTGGGACAAGGTGATGAACCTCAACCTGCGCAGTGTGTTCCTGTTCAGCCAATACGTCGCGCGCCATAGCATGATCCCGCGCCGCGACGGCCGGATCGTGATGATGGCGTCGATCGCCGGGCTGCGTGGCAATCCGTCCGGCCACGAGACGGTCGCCTACAACGCGTCCAAGGGTGGAGTCGTCAACCTGACCCGCACGCTCGCCGGCGAATGGGGCGAGCACGGGATCACCGTCAATGCCATAGCGCCCGGATTCTTCCCAAGCAAGATGACCCGGGGAACGCTCGATCGTCTCGGCGAGGCGCGGCTCGCCGAGCGGGCGCCTCTGCGCCGCATCGGCGACGACGATGACCTCAAGGGCGCAGCACTGCTGTTCGCTTCGCGCGCCGGAAAGCACATCACGGGCCAAGTGCTCGCCGTCGACGGCGGAGTGTCCTGCATTCTGACCTGACCTGACCTGACCTGACCGGCCGCCGCGCAATTCCCACTCCGGAGACCTCCCGTGACCATCCTCATCAACAAGCAGCAGCGGCTGGCATCTCGGCCGGCCGCCGAGCCAACCCTCGACAATTTCCGCCTCGCGGAGGCTCCGGTCCCGGAGCTGGCGGCGGGGCAAGTCCTCGTGCGCCACCACTTTCTGAGCCTCGACCCGTATATGCGCGGCCGCATGAACGACGGCAAGAGCTACGCTGCGCCACAGCCCCTCGACGAGGTCATGATCGGCGGCACCGCCGGCGAGGTCGTCGCTTCCAGGAGCGACCGCTTCGCGGTCGGCGACCGCGTCGTAGGGATGGGCGGCTGGCAGCAGTACCAGGTGATCGATGCGGCGCAGCCCGGTATGCTGCGAAAGGTCGACACCGCGCACGTCCCGTTGTCCGCCTACCTCGGGCCGGTCGGCATGCCGGGCGTGACCGCGTGGTACGGGCTGGTGCGCATCATCGCTCCGAAGGCTGGCGAGACGGTCGTCGTCAGTGCGGCGAGTGGCGCGGTCGGCACCGTCGTCGGTCAGCTCGCGCGGCTGCGTGGTGCCCGTGCGATCGGCATCGCCGGCGGGCCCGAGAAATGCCGGGCCGTCGTCGAGGAGCTCGGGTTCGACGCCTGCATCGACTATCACGAGCACCGTGATGCGCGATCGCTGGCGGCGGCGCTCAAGTCCGCCTGCCCGAACGGCATCGATGGCTACTTTGAGAACGTCGGCGGCGTGATCCTCGACGCTGTCATGCTGCGCCTCAACGCCTTCGCGCGGATCGCGATGTGCGGCATGATCGCCGGCTACAACGGTGAGCCGATTCCGATGGCGGCGCCGCAACTGATCCTCGTCAACCGCGTCAAGGTCGAGGGGTTCATCGTCAGCGAGCACATGGACGTCTGGCCGGAAGCACTCACCGAGCTGGCCGGACTGGTGGCGCACGGGCACCTGAAATACCGCGAGAGCGTGGCGCAGGGCATCGAGGCGGCGCCCGCAGCATTCCTCGGATTGCTCAAAGGACGCAACTTCGGCAAGCAGCTCGTCAAGCTGGTCTGAGGAGGTCGAGATGCAGGAATTCGCGGGCCGTACCGCGGTCGTCACGGGCGCGGGCTCCGGCATCGGCCTCGAGCTCGCCCGACGGGCGGCGGCGCTCGGCATGAACGTCGTGCTGGCGGACGTGCAGCAGGACGCGCTCGACGCCGCCGCGGCCGAGCTCGCCGCCGGCGGCGCCGAAGTTCTCGCGTGCCGGGTCGACACCTCCCGTCCGGACGAGCTCGAGCGACTCGCGCACGAAGTGCGGGCGCGCTTCGGCGCGCCGCATCTCGTGTTCAATAACGCCGGCGTCGGCGCCGGCGGACTCATCTGGGAGCACTCCCTCAGGACCTGGGAGTGGGTGATCGGCGTCAACCTGCTGGGCGTCGCGCACGGCGTGCGGCTGTTCGTGCCGATGATGCTCGAAGCGGCGGCCGCCAATCCGGCCTTCGAAGGCCACGTGGTCAACACGGCCTCGATGGCCGGTTTGCTGAACGCACCGAATATGGGTGTCTACAACGTCTCCAAGCACGCCGTCGTCAGCCTCAGCGAGACGCTCTACCATGACCTCTCGCTGGTGACCGACCGCGTCCGGGCGCACGTGCTGTGCCCGTATTTCGTGCCGACGGGAATCAAGGACAGCGAACGCAACCGGCCCGTGGAGCTGCGCGACGAAGGCCCGCGCACGCTCAGCGAGCAGGTGGCCAAGGCGATGGCCGACAAGGCGGTCAGCCGCGGCCATCTGACCGCCGCCGATTTGGCCGAGCGGGTATTCGATGCGATCCGCGCCAACTGCTTCTACATCTACAGCCATCCGCACGCGCTCAACTCGCTGCGGACGCGCTTCGACGACATTCTCGCGGGACGCAACCCGACTGACCCGTTCCACGAGCGCCCAGACATCGGTGCGAAGCTTCGCGCCGCGCTGGCAGGCCATTCCTAGGACGTCATGACAGTGACCGGCGCGCTCAGCGGGTCGTAGCGGCTTCGGCAGTGCGGTCCGCGCTGACCCCGGCCGGACGGTCGACGACCGCAAGCGCCAGCTGCGCGATGCAGACCTGCGCGCCGGCGCCGTCGGTGACGGCGATTTCCCACAACTGATTTCTCGGCTGCACCCAGAGCGGGCGAGCCCGGCCCCGCAGCGGTCCATGGCCGACCGGGCCCGCGTGCTGCAGGTGCAGCACCTGGCCGAGACAGGCCTGGCGGGTCAAGTCGACGCACATGGTGGCACCGACGCTGGCAAGCGTCTCGGCGAGGATCGCGATCGCGCCCGGATCGAGCGTCCCCTCAGGTGTGCGCGTCCGCTGGTCGAGCGGCAGCGATCCTTCGAGCCAGTCCTCGCCGATGGCGGTGAAGGTGACGCCGATGTGCCCCGGCGCCGTCGGCTGGCTGAACGCGGCCATCTCGGCGAGCGTGATCGGCGAAACCCAGGCAGGCATCGGTGACCGCTCCGCGGGAGGAGTGCCGACGATATCTCAATTCTCAGGCAGGTGCCGGCCGCAGCCTGAGGCGCGCGACGAGGCGTTGCGATGCGGCCAGCACGGCAGCCGGCTGGTCGCGATGAGGCGAGTGGCGGCAGGCGTTCAGTACCAGCAGCTCGGTGGTCGGCACGGCGCGCGCGATGCTCTTGATCTGCTCGAGTGTCGCGTATTCGTCATCGGTGCCCTGGATCGCCAGCACCGGCGCCGTGATCGCGGGGAGGAGTTGCTCGATGTTCCAGCCACGAAAGGCGGGATCCAGCCAGGTGCGGTTCCAGCCCCAGAAGACCGCATCCACGTCGTCGTGATAGCCCGCGAGCAGGCTGCGCAGGCCTGCGTTCAGGTACGCGCTCCTGGCGTTCGCGAGACCGGCGATGGTGACGTCTTCCACCTTGACGTGCGGCGCGATCGCGACCACGCCGGCGACAGCCGCGGGACGTTGCGCGGCGTGAATGAGCGCGATCGTCGCGCCGTCGCTGTGTCCGTAGAGCAGCGGCCTCTCGATCCGGAATTCGTCGAGCAACGCCGGCAGCCAGCGGCGCGATTCCTCGAAGTGGTAGTCCGCCGTCGGCGGCGTATCGCGAGGCGATGAGCGTCCGTGACCGATGCGCGAGTAGGCGAGAACCCGGCAGCCGGTCGCAGCGGCGAGGCGCTCCGGGAAGTCCTTCCACATCGCGATCGAACCGAGGCCCTCGTGCAGCAAGACGATGTCCGGCCCGGTGCCGGCCGGCGGTCCCGCGAAGCGGCATTCGATACGCCGACCGTCGATGACGATGAATTCGGGCCCGTTCATCAGCTGCTCAGGCACCGGTCCCGGCGCTGATCGCCACGCCACGGGCCGGCACCCGGAGATCAGCGCTTGGCACAGCGCTCCTCCGGCGGTCGCCTGACGATCGGGCGTCCCGCCGCGATGCCCGTCGCTTGGCCGCGATCGACCGCCAGGCGTCCGTTGACCAGCAGGGCCACGACGCCCGTCGCGAGCCGCCTCGGATGCAGGTAGTCCGCCCTCGCGCGGAAACGCGCCGGGTCGAGGATGACCACGTCGGCGAAGTCCCCCGCACGCAAGTGTCCCCGCCGGGCGATGCCGAGCAGGTCCGCGGTTCGACCCGTGCTGCCGTTGATGAACTCGGCAACCGAGAGCGTGTGCTTCTCGAGGACGTAGGTGGCGTACTTGCGTGGGTAGGTGCCGTACATGCGCGGATGGCCGGTGCTGCCATCGCTGCTGGTGACTACCCAGGGCTGTCGCATGAAAAGCTCGATATCCCGGTCCGCCATGTTGAAGGAAATGGCCGGTGTGTCGTCGGGTTGCCCGCGCATGATCCGCAGCGCCGCGTCAACCGGGTCCAGGCCCCAGTCGGCGGCGATCGCCGCGAGCCGCCTGCCGGACCACGGCTGGCCTGCCGCCACCGGCATCAGCGACTCCGCACCGCCGCGGCGGCGGAGGTTGTCGGCCATTTCGCCCCGCAGTCGGTCCGCGAGGGCGGCGTCGGCCAAGCGGGCGAGCATCCGCCGGCGTCCGCCCTCGAACGCCCAGCGTGGCACGAGCGACGCCTCGAGCGAGCTTCCGGAGGCATCCCACGGATACTGGTCCGCGGTTACGTCCTGCCCGCGCGCGCGTGCCGCGTCGATGAGCGCGGTCACCTCCGGCGCCTTCCCCTGCACGTCGACGCCGAGCGCCTTGATGTGGGCGATATGCACTGGTAGCCGGCCCTCCTGCCCGATCCGAATCGCCTCCTCGACGGCGGCGATCAGGCCGACGCCGTAGGAGGACTCGTCGCGCAGATGCGAATCGTAGATTCCGCCGCGGATCGCCGCCTCGCCTGCCAGGGCGATGATCTCCTCGGTGGTCGCGAAGCTCTGCGGCGGATAGAAGAGGCCCGTCGACAGGCCCATCGCGCCATCACAAAGGCCCCGCGCCACCAGTGTCTGCATGCGGCCGAGCTCGGCTGGTGTCGGCGCACGCGCCGCCGCCCCGAGTACGCGCTCGCGGACGGCGCCGAAGCCGACGTAGGCGCCGACGTTCACGCCGGCCGGCCGTCGCTCGAGCGCGCGGAAGAAACGCGCGACGTCGGTCGGCGCGCCGGGCGGACCGGCGCCGTCGACGCCGACGAGCACCGTCGACACGCCTTGCATCAGCCACGGCAGCACGAGCCGCGCGCGGGCGTCGACGGCCCTGATGAACTCGTCGGGGTGTCCGTGCGGGTCGATGAAGCCGGGTGCGACGATCAGGCCCGCCGCGTCGAGCACGCGGCCTGCGCGGAAGCGCCGGTCACCGCCAGCGCCGACGTAGACGATCCGCTCACCGGCGATGACGACATCGCCGGCGAGCGGCTCGGCGGACGCGCCGTCGTAGACCGTGCCGCCGCGAATGAGCAGGTCGGCAGCGGGCGTGACGGCCTGGCCTGGCTGAGCGCCGAGGATCAGCGACGCGGCGGCGATTGCAGCGAGGCGCAGGGCCGGGACCGCGCGGCCGTCGTGCCACGGCATCACTTGAGCCCGTAGGTGTCGCGGATCAGGAACTCGGCAAGCGCCTGCGGCAGGAACGGGCGGGCGGCAACGAAGCCCCGTTGCACTAGCGTCGCCCGCGGGTAGTGCAGTGCCGGCCGGCGCGCCGCCAGAATCGTCCGGACGGCATCGACGACCGGCGACAGCTGGTCGTTCGCCTGCTCGTCCCGCGCCATCCGCGCGATCGCCGTCGCGCAGATTGCGTGGTAGGGCGACGAGGCCGTCGAGGCGACTGTCATGCGCCGGTTGGCCGTGAAGCCGGTCGCGAAGTCACCGGGCTCGATCATCGACACCGAAATTCCGAACGGTCTCAGCTCCATTCGCAGCGACTCGCTGTAGGCCTCGATCGCGAACTTAGTGGCGCTGTAGAAGCCCTGAAACGGCAGCGGCACGTGACCGGCCAGCGAACTCATGTTGATGATGTGGCCGCTGCGCTGTGCGCGCAGCTGCGGCAGGACCGCCCGACACACGCGATGCGTACCGAAGAAGTTCGTCTCGAACTGCAGTCGAGCCTCCTCGACCGTCGTGTCCTCGATCGCCCCTGCGATCCCCATGCCGGCGTTGTTCACGACGGCGTCGATCCTGCCGGCCGCCTGCATGACGTTCGCGACCCCCGTGGCCACGGAATCATCGCGCGTGACGTCGAGTTCGATCGTCGCGAAGGTCGGTGGCGGGCCTGGCCGCGGCGCACGGATCGTGCCGAACACTCGGTGCCCGTCCGCAGCGAGTGCCCCGCAGATCGCCTTGCCGAAGCCCGAGCTTGCGCCGGTGACGAGCACGACCAGCGGATCAGCCTTCATGATCAGGTCCTCGCGGTTGCCGCGCGCCAGCCGCCCGCCCGCTGCCGAGCGTCGCGCGCTTACAGTTCCTTGACGTCGGCGGATTCGCGGCGCAGCTGCCTCAGAAACCGACGAAGCTCGTCGGCGAGCGGGCCGGCGCGGCTGCGGCCCGCCTTCGAGAGCACGCGCGACGGGACCTGCGCGAGGTTGTCATCCAGCATCTTGACTGCCGCCGGTCCGTTCGGATCGCCGCCGTTGGCGTCGACGAGGCCGAAGATCCGCGCCACGCCAATGGCGCCAAGCCAGTCGAGCGCGTCCGCGTCGTGCAGGTACAGCGCCTCGGCGCCGGCCGGGTCGCGGTCGAACATGTGCGTGCGGATGGCGCCGCGCACTGCCTCGATCTTCGCCATCGGGAAGCCGGTGCCGGCGAGAACGCTGTCGACGATGCGCGCGGCCTCGTCGGCGTGGTCGACCTCGGGCTTCTCGTAGGGCGCAAAGGCCGCCATGTCGTGCAGGAACGCGGCCGCGTAGAGCACGTCGTCGTCGAACTCCACGCCGTCGTCGTGCGCAAGGCGACGTGCCAGCCGGTAGTCGCGCAGCGAGTGGGAGTACCCCCACGCGGGGTTCTTGAAGTGCTGCGCGGCGAACTGGCGCACGGTCTCGTGCCAGTCCCCGGCCGGCCGGTCCGCAGCCGTCGCTTCGCCGGCCTGCAGCAACACGGCCAGCGCGGTGGCCAGCGCCGTCAAAGATCCGCGAAAGTATCCCATCAGATGTTCTCCATCGGCCGGCTGGCGAGGGCCGCCATTCTGACGAGCGCCGCCGTCCGAGGCAATTTCTGAGCCGCGCGCATCAGGTCGGCGCGGGGCGAGCGGAGGCGGCGCAGAACGCCCGCAGCGCCGCCGCGAGGACGTCGGCCGGCGCTTCGAGCTGGGGGTAGTGGCCGATGCCCGGCAGTTCCAGCACCGACGCCGCCGGTACGAGCTCGCGGAAGCGCACCACCATGTGGCCGCCGGAAATCGGATCCGCGGTGCCGTCGATCAGCAGGATCGGCACCGGCGTTCGCTGCAATGCGCCGACCCAGCGCGTGCGCTGCGCGCGGCGTTCGTCGATGTAGCGGATCAGGCGCGGCATCGCGCGCCGGCCGTGGTCGCGCGCCAGGAGGTACCAGAACGCGTCGATCTCGACCTCATCCGGCGGCGTCCGGCCGCCAAAGATCCGGCGCATCGTCCTGCCGATGCCCTCGCGGCTCATCGCGCGCGCGATGAGCGGGCCGAGTGGCGAGCGCAGCAGTCGCTGTGCGAGGACCGGCCGGTGAGTCTCCGGGAACAGGCCGCCGTTCAGCAGCACGACGGACCGCAGCTGCACCGGGCATTGCTCCTCGATCGCCCGTGCCAGAAGCTCCTGCGCCACCGTGTCGCCGTAGTCGTGCGCCAGCACGAACGTCTCGCGCGTGCCGGTCTCGGCCAGTGCTGCGAGGCACAGGTCCGCCTGCTCGGCGATCCGGTAGTCGTGGTGCTGTGGCTTGGCCGAGAAGCCGAAGCCGAGCAGGTCCGGCGCGACGAGCGTGAAGTGTCGCGCGAGCTCGGGCCACAGCTTGCACCAGTCCCAGCCCGCGGTCGGGAAGCCGTGTATCAGCAGCAGTGCCGGGCCGTGGCCTCCGATCCGCACGAACACCTCGTGGCCACGGAAGCGCAGCGTCCGTCCAGTCGCGCGCCATTCGTCCGGCGAGGGCAGTGGCATCGCGGGTCCTGTCTGGAGCGCCAAGGGCGGAGCGTGGCCGGGGCTGCAAGCCGGCCGGTCCGGTGCGACACGAGGCCCCGCGCCACGGTGCCCGGCTTGCCGGCCGCGCGCAAGCCTGCCATGGTGCGGCGAGCTCAGCGGAGTGTCGTCACGATGCGGATCACGCGGATCAGGGCCTACCAGGTGGACCTGCCGCTGCGGGAGGGCAGTTACAACTGGTCCGGCGGCAACGCCGTGAGCCTGTTCGACTCCACAGTCGTCGCCATCGACACCGACGGCGGGCTGACGGGCTACGGCGAGGTCTGCCCGCTCGGGCCGGCATACCTGCCGGCCTACGCCGCGGGTGCTCGCGCCGGCATCGCGGCACTCGCGCCCCGGCTCATCGGTGAGGACCCGCGCGAGCTCGCGCGCATCAACCAGACGATGGACGCCGCGATGCGCGGCCACCCGTACGTCAAGTCGGCGCTCGACATGGCCTGCTGGGACCTGCTCGGCAAGGCGGCGGCGCTGCCGGTCTGCACGCTGCTCGGCGGGCGCTACGGCGAGAGCTTCGCGCTTTACCGGGCGATCTCGCAGCAGTCGCCCGCGGACATGGCGCGCAGCGTTGCAGGCTACCGCGCCGAGGGCTACACCAAGTTCCAGCTCAAGGTCGGCGGTGATCCTGATACCGACATCGATCGGGTGCACGCCGTGCGCGGCTGCCTTGCGCGCGGCGACGTGCTGATCGCGGACGCCAACACGGGCTGGCGGCAGCATGAGGCGGTGCGCATTTGCCAGGCGCTGCGTGACGTAGACGTCTACATCGAGCAGCCCTGCGCGACCTATGAGGAGTGCCTCGCGGTCCGGCGGCTCTGCACCCGGCCGTTCGTGCTCGACGAGGTCATCGACTCGCTCGGCGTCGTCGTGCGAGGCGTCGCCGACCTCGCGATGGACGTCGTCAACCTCAAGATCTCGAAGGTCGGCGGGCTGACGAAGGCGCGGCAGATCCGCGACCTGTGCGTCTCGCTGGGCATCGCGATGACGATCGAAGACACGTGGGGCGGCGATATCGTGACCGCGGCGATCGCCCATCTCGCACACAGCACGCCGCCGGAGTTCCTGTTCTCATCGACCGACTTCAACAGCTATCTGACCGTGAGCATCGCGGACGGAAGCCCGCAGCGGGTGAACGGCCGGCTCTCCGCGTCCACCGCCCCGGGCCTCGGCATCACGCCGAGGCACTCGGTGCTCGGCGCCGCCGTCCTCGACGTCCGCTAGCCAGCCGCCACCCACGCGATCAGGAGCTCGACCAGCCCGCGGCCGCGATATTCCTGGATCAACTGGTGGCCGGCCGGAACAGCAGGGCCCGCGTCCGGTGGTCGAGCGCGATCGCCCGCTGTATTCGATCCTTTGCGTACCGACCGGCGGCGGGGCGTCGCCGGCCGGTTGACGCCGATGCGGTCGCTGCACGGTGGCCGCTGCGCCAGCGGGGAACGCCTGGGTGTCCCCCACGCTGCCTGTGATGTAGACCTGCGCCGGCGCACGCTCGGCGTGCGCCGCGGCATCGCTGGCGCCCAGCTTGATCGCCCGTTGATGGCGCCAGTGGTGCGGCGAACGGTATCGTCGGTGAAGCGGCTGCAGAACTCACGGCCGAGCGGCCATCGGCCCAAAATCGCTGCGCTTGATGGCGGCTGTGCGCTCGCGGCCGCGCCAGTGCGAGCTTTGGCTGCAACGCTGAAGCGACGTCGTGATCGCCGATGGGCAGTCTCTGCGTCTCGACGCCGGCGATGGTCGCGGAGCGCTTCGCGCGTGGCAACCGACTCACGCCGCCCAGGCCTGCCGGGGCTCCCGGAGACGCCAGCACCGCGCTCGGCGCTGCCGTTCACCGCTCACCCCGCCATCGGCGGCCGTGCGAGTCGATCTCGGTTGGCCGCGGGCGTGACTACTTCGTGACTCTGGTCGCGAACCAGATCTGCGGTGCGCCCTTGACGCCGGCCTTCTCCATCGCGGCCTTCAGCTCCGGCGAGGCGACGAACGCCTTGGCCTGATCGAGGCTGTGGAAGACGTGCGTCACGGTGACGTCGTTGGGGCTGTCGGCGGACTGATAGACCGCCTGCGACACGACACCCAGCTTCTTCTGCGTGGTGCGGAAGCCGTCGTAGGATTTCTTCCACGTGGCGTAGTCCGCGACCTCGTGGCGGACGAACAGCTGGACATCCGCGGCGAGCGCCGGAGTCGCGGCACACAGCATTCCGAATCCGAGCAGACCCGCAGCCAGCACTGATTTCGCGTTCATGGGTTTCCTTGTATTTGGTGATCTGCGCCGGCCCGTGGCCGGCGTCGACGAGAGGGGAGCGCCGGGACTATAGCATCGCGCACAGGCGACCTCGCAGTCGACTCGAGATCAGGCGCCGCGTCGCCCGAGCATCTGCACGACCGCGCTGCGGCCGCCGTGGCCGCGACCTTCGCACACGTCGCGTTGCCGCTCGACGGCGATAGCGAACTCCAGGCCGACGAGTTCCGCGCGCAGTGCCGCGAGCGACGGCAGCAGGTCGAGGGTCTTCGGGCCGCCGGTGTCGAGGCGCAGCTGCTCCGGCGTGTAGGCCTCGAGCAGGAAGACGCCGCCCGGCCGAAGCGCCGCGGCCACGTCGCGGTACACGCGGGCACGCAACGGCAGCGCGAGGTGGCACCAGATCGAGATGATCCCGTCCCACGCGCCACGGCCGAGCTCGAAGTCTGCCAGATCCGCGTGCAGGGTCTCGATCCGAACGCCGTGCCGCGTCGCGAGCCGCTCGGCCTTCGCAAGGCCGACGGCGGACGCATCGAGCGCGACGACATCGTGGCCCAAGCCGGCGAGAAATACGGCGTTGCGACCCTCGCCCTCGCCAACGCAGAGCACCCGCCCACCTGACGGCAGTGCGGCGGCCTGCTCGCGCAGGAAATCGTTTGGCTGCGTGCCGTACACGTAGTCGGCGCCACCGTAGCGCTGGTCC
The DNA here is from genome assembly GCA_025355105.1 of Pseudomonadota bacterium. GTDB lineage: Bacteria > Pseudomonadota > Gammaproteobacteria > Steroidobacterales > Steroidobacteraceae > CAIKZZ01. The sequence continues at coordinate 194,437 of JANYAE010000052.1, forward strand.
CAGTGATTGCCCGCCGAGCGCACCTGGACGCGCTCAGGCGCGGGCCGCGGCGGCCACGACCTTGGTGTGCAGGCTGCGCTCGCCGCGCAGCGAGTTGGCGATCAGGCAGAAGTGCTCGGCCTTCTCGAGCAGCTGCCGCGCCTTGGCATCGTCGGTACCGGGCGCGACGGTCAGCGTTGCCTGGGTCTCGAACCGCGAGAACTGCGTGACGCCGTCCACCTTGTCGAGCGTCGCCGTCACCTCGCACTCGAGGCGGACCCAGTCGAGCCTTGCCGGGCGGCTGATCGCCCTGAATGTCAGGATGAAGCAGTTCGCGACCGCGGCGGTCAGCAACGTTTCGGGCGACCAGTAGCCCTCCGGCCCATCAAACTGCGGTGGCGGCGTGGTGGCGATGGCCGGCGCGGTCGGCGAGGTGACCGGCACCGGGCCCGCCGGCTCGCCGCTCGCGCCGGCGGTGTAGACGTGGGGGTAGGGATGCATGAGCGATTCTCCCGATGGCGTCTGCCGCCCGAATGGGGCCTCCGGACGCCGGCTTCAACGGCAGATGCGGACGCGCTTCGCGTCCGGAGGTAGTGCGACCATTGTGGCGCGCGGAACAGGCCGCGACCCCGTGGCTAACACCGATAGGCGCGGCGCATTGGCGGCGCGGCACGCCCGGGCTCAGCCAGGCAGGCTGACGGCGACCCCGAAGGCGCGCTGGATCAGCAAGTTGGCGATCCCGCCGCCGATGATCAGGTAGACGAACAGGATGGCGCCGAGCAGTACGGCCTCGCGTCCGGCGACCTTGAGCTTCTGGATCGTCGTGTCGAGCCCGAGCGCGGCCATGGCCGCGGCGAGCAGGTAGATGTCCACCGCGCGCAGCACCTTGATCACCGGCTCCGGGATCCCGAGGTAGGGGTGGACGAGCGCGATGACGATGAACCAGATCGCGAACGCTGGCAGCCCCGGGCGCGCAGCCGTGCTGGCCGCGTCGTCGCTGCGTCGCACGAAGCGCCCGAGCACGATCAGAAACGGCGCGAGCAGCATCACCCGGATCATCTTGACGATGACCGCGTTCTCGGCCGTGACGCCGCCGATGGTCTTGCCGATCGCGACCACCTGCGCGACCTCGTGCACGGTCGAGCCGACGTAGATCCCGAACGGCTCGCGATCGACGCCGAGCGCGCCGAACAGCAGCGGATAGACCAGCATTGCGAGGCTGCCGAACAGCACAACCTGACCCACCGCTGCCGAGGTCTTGTCGGGTGCCGCGCCGATGACGGTCTCGGTGGCGATCACCGCCGCGGCACCGCAAATCGCGCTGCCGGAGGAGGCGAGCAGGACAGTGTCGCGGTCCATGCGCAGCCAGCGGTGTCCGACCCACCAGCCCACCAACACCGTCGAGGTCACGATGAAGAGGTCGACGACGACCGCCGCGGGCCCGACGTGCAGGATTTGCGCGAGGCTGAGGTTGAGCCCGTAGAGCGCGACGCCAATCCGCAGCAGCGTCTTCTGCGCGAAGTGCAGTCCCGGCAGCGTCAGCGGACCGGTGAGCCGGTGATGGGCGAGGTTGCCGAGCGCCGCGCCGAGGATGATCGCGAGCGTCAAAGCGCTCAGGCCCGCGGCGGCGAGCGCCGGCAGCTTTGCCAGGAGGAAGGCGGCAACCGCTACGGTGATGACGATCGCGAGGCCTGGCGCGAGCCTCCGGAGAGTGTGCATTCGATCTGCTCAGCGCCGCGCTTCGGCGGCTTCGACGTGAAAACCAGTCATCGTGGGCTCAGGCGTCCGGAGGGCGCCGATTGTACTAGCGCCGCGATCGCGCCGGGTCGCGACGCGTCACGCGGCGCGGAGGCGGAAGCGGGCCGCCGGGGGGCGCCGAGCCGTTGGGGACGATTCGCGCGATCTACGCACTTCTACGTACAGCGCCCGTTGCACTGCAACATTAGGCTCGTCTAATCCCCGTGATGGTCCAGAGGCCTGAAATGGCGACGTATGTGCCCGCGCGCGTGACTCACGTGCACCACTGGAGCGACAAGCTCTTCAGCTTCACGACGACCCGCGAGCCGTCGCTGCGCTTCGAGAACGGCCAGTTCATCATGGTGGCGCTCGAGGTGGCAGGGCGCAAGCTCGCCCGCGCCTACAGCATTGCGAGCGCCAACTACGAGGACCAGCTCGAGTTCTACAGCATCAAGGTGCCGAACGGCCCGCTGACGTCGCGGCTGCAGAATATCCGCGAGGGCGACACCGTGCTGCTGAGCTCCAAGCCCACCGGCACGCTCGTCATGCGCGACCTCCGGCCGGGCCGGCGCCTGTTTCTGCTGTCGACCGGCACGGGGTTCGCGCCCTTCGCGAGCCTGATCAAAGATCCTGACCTCTACCAGCGCTTCGAGGAGGTCATCGTCGTGCGCGGTGCCCGGGCGGTCCGTGATCTCGCCTACGGCGAAGCGGTGATCCGGCGGCTGCGCGAGGACCCGGACCTCGGCGAACTCGTCGCTGCCCAGTTGACCGACTATCCGACCGTGACCCGCGAGCCGTTCGTCCATCAGGGACGAATCACAACGCTGCTCGAGGGCGGCGCGCTGTTCGATGACCTCGGGATCCCGCCGCTCGATCCGGCGACGGACCGCGTTATGGTCTGCGGCGGGATGGGAATGCTGAAGGACCTGCGCGCACTGCTCGACCAGCGCGGCTTCGTCGTCTCACCGGGTGTCGGCGAACCCGGCGACTACGTCATCGAGCGCGCGTTCGTCGACGCTTGAGCGCGCGGCTATTCCACGCCGTAGTTCGCGGCGAGGTAGTTCACGATCCGCGCGACCTCTTCGTCGGGAACCGGCGCGCCCATGACCTTGATCATCTTGCGCACCTCGGCATCCCAGCCGGCTTTCTTCATGAACGGCGCGTTCATCTGGATGTAGTCGACGCTGTGGCAGCTCGAACAGTAGGCGCGCACGGTCGTCAGCTCCGGCGCGTCCTTGAGGCGCAGTGCACTCTCGTCGGCCCGCGCCGCAAGGGAAAGCGTGAGTGCCGCGGCCACCGCTGCCGCGCCGAGCGACCGGCCACGCCGGCGGTCAGGCGATGTCGATGACGACTTTCTGGATAACATTGTTGTGGTAGCCCGGGCCGTTGAAGATCAGCTGGTCGGTCTGCGTAGATCCCTGCGCGTTGCTGGCGCGCGCGAGCACCGCGACGCGACCCGGGCCGCGCGGTCTGAAGTTGAAACTCCACGGCCGGAACGAGTAGCGACCGAGGTCGGTGCCGAGTTCGGTGCGTTCCCACGTCCGGCCTTCGTCGATGGAAACCTCGACGCGGCGGATGCCGTAGCCGCCGTCCCATGCGAGTCCCTTGACGACGACCGCTGAGCCGCTCGCAACGCGCTGTCCATCGCTGAGGTTGGTGATCAGCGAGTTGACGACCATTTCGGTAATCGGCGTCGTCGTGTCCGATTCCTGCGAGACGAAGCGATCGATTAGCGGGAACTTGCCCTTGGGAATCCGGTAGGCGGTGTTCATCCAGAAGCTGCTGAGTGGCTGCGTCAGCGCGCGGATGCTGATGACCTGCTTCATCCAGTAGGTCGCCGTCCAACCGGGGACCACGATCCGTGCCGGAAACCCGTTCCAGTGCGGCAGCGGCGCGCCGTTCATCTCGTAGGCCACGAGCGTGTTCTCGTCGAGCGCCTTCCACGCGGGGATGCTCTTGACGAAGTCCGGCGTGGCCTCAAGCGGCGGGCTGTCGGCGCCATTGAAGGCGATCTCGACGGATTCCTTGCGAAGGCCGGCGCGCGCCAGGATGTCCTTGAGGCGCGCCCCCTTCCAGCGCGCGTTGCCCATCGCCCCGTGGCCCCACTCGACCCCGGGTACGTGCGGATCCGAGAACCCGCGGCGGTTGCCCGAGCACTGGCAGACGGCGACCACCTCGACCGGCTCGAACTCCTGCCGGAGCTGCTCGAAGCTGAGTACGAACTCCTGCGTCGCGCCCTCGCCGCCGACGGCCAGTCGCCAGTCGGCCGCCGCGACCTGCGGGATGTTCATCAGGTGCCAGCGCACGAAGAAGCGCTCGTTCGGCGTGATGACGTCGTTGAAGTAGGCCACCGGTGTTTCGAAGTTGGGCGGTCGGAACGAGCGCTTGAGAAGCGGCTGCTTGCCGGGCAACGTCTCGAGCGTGCCCGACTCGATCGTGCCGGCCGGCAGGTCGGCGCGCGCCAAGCGTCCGATCAAGCCGCCGCCTGCGAGTGCGAGGCCGCCGATCGCCGTCTTCAGGATCGAGCGTCGCGTCGTCATCGGCCGGTCTCCGCAAGCATGTGTCGGCAGGTGCTGCGGCCCGATCTGACCGCCTGCGGGCCCATACTAATGTGTCGGCAGGCCCGGCGGTGAGCCCGCGGGAGGCACGCCGTACCATTGGTCCTCGGTCTGGCGGGGCACGTGCTCGATCGGGCACGACGGCCGATGCCACGCGCCTGCGGCGCGAGGAGGCACCGATGCAGGCGGTGATCGAGGGCGCGGCCTCGCGGCCGCTTGCCGTCCAGGTCCGGCCGGTGCCGGTGCTGCGGCCTTTCGTCTGGGTGGCTCGCGGACTGACCGATCTGGTCCGCTGCCGGCGACCCGACTTCGCGCACGCGCTGCTGATCGTGGTCTTCTGCTCGATGCTGCTGCTGCTCGGCGCGCACCCGTATTTCCTGGCCGCGGCGCTGTCCGGCTTTCTGCTCGGCGCCCCGGTGATGACGACGGGACTCGTCGAGCTGTCGCGGCGGCGCGAGTCCGGCGAGCCCACGACGTTCAATGATTCAATGGCGCCGCTCGAGCGCAACGGCCCGGCACTGGTCCGGTTCGGGGTCATCCTGGCCGGCTTCGCGGCCGGTTGGTTCGTCGTCGTCGACGCCGCGACGCGCGTCCAGCTGTTTTCGTACCTTGTCATGGGCGCGGTGCTCGCGCTGCTGGTAATCGTGCTGTTCGTGGTCACGGTGCCGGCGATCATCGACCTGCATGCCTCGGTGGGCCAGGCCATGTCGCTCAGCATCGATGTGATCCGGGCAAGTCCGCTCGCGATGGTCGTGTGGGCCGCGTTGCTCGCGACCTGCACCGCGATCGGTATCACGACGCTGCTGCTCGGCATGGTGGCGATCATTCCGCTGCTCGCACATGCCACCTGGCACGCGTACCGCGATCTGGTGCACCGCTAGCGGGATGTCGCGCCGTACGGCAACGTGGCCGAGCGGCGGAATCGCGGACCTCGCGCCGCCGAACTAGGACTTGCGGCGGCCTGAGGCCTTGGCGGCCGGCGCCACCAGGATCCGCGAGAAATCCACGACGAATCGGTCGCCGTCGAACTCCGTGACCTTGCCGACCAGATCCGGGCGGACGCTGATCATGCGCGGAAACGGCCCCTTCGCCGGAGTCACGATCACGAGGTGTACGGCGAGGCCGCCGTCGCGGGCCAGCACTAGGTGCTGGCCGAGTAGGGTCTTGTGCCGCTCACCCGACGCATCGGTCGAGATTGCGTCTTCGTAGCGCAGCAGGTCGCGCCGTGTACGCGCGAACTTGGCCGCCTGGCAGCTGATCACGACCGTGCCGTCGTTCGCGATCGCCGATAGCGCCGGCTGGCCGCGCGGAATCTTTGCTCCGTAGCGTGCGTAGGCATCGGCCAATTTGAGATTTTCCACGGCCGTCGGCCCTCGCTCGGACGATGAATGGCGACCGCGGGGCTGCCGCAGGCGCTCGAGGAGGGCGGTGCGCAGATTGCGCTGCCGCTCGTGATGCGGGGGCGCCGCCTCGCGGCGACGCCCCCTTCAACAGGTCATGAACCGACCGCGGAGACCGCTGCCGGCCTCCACGATCAGGTCCAGCGACGACCGCGTAGTAGCGGTTGCCGCCGCGGAAGCCCCCGCCGCCGCCGCCGCCGCCGCCGCCGCCAGAGCGACCGCCGCCGCCGCCGCCGGGAGGACGGTCCTGCGCCTCGTTGACGCGCAGAGCACGACCTTCCATCGAGTGGCCGTTCAGCGCGCCAATGGCCGCTGCGGCATCAGTGCTCGACATCTCGACGAAGCCAAAGCCGCGCGGGCGGCCGGTCTCGCGATCCGTCGGAAGGGCGACCGACTGGACGACGCCGAGGGCGCTGAACAGCGTGCGGACCGCGTCCTCGGTGGCAGTGAAAGGGAGGTTACCAACGTAAATCTTAGCCATGATGATGAAGTATCCAGATAATAAAAGGGTCAACAACGCGCGCCATGCATGCAAAGCCATGCGCGGCACGCGCCAAGACACGGGCGGTAAAGTCAAAGACCTGAAGGGGTGGCCCCCGGAGGCCATCGACCAGTGCGTCGTGTCACCTGATCGAGGTCAATTCGGCTGCTGACAGAGCGCAGGGGGCGCCTGATTCATACAAACGGGCAACGATCAAGGGGAACTATAGCACGCCCCTGACGACGCCGCAGGACAATCGCCGTGGGGAGTGCGCTAGGGGCGCTGCGCCTGCTTTTCCTTCTTGGCGGCGCGCTTTTCTTCCTTGCTCTTGGCCGGCTTTTTCTTGCCTTCCTTCTTGCGGTCCATTCCCTTGCTCATGGTGTCTCCTTGGGCTCGGTCTCAGCGGGCTTCGGCGGTTGGCGCTTCATCAGGCGCTCCTGCTGCTCGCGCTTCTTCGCGGCTTCGCGCTGCTTTTTCATGTGCCGATAGTTTGGCTTCGGCATGCTGCCCCCGGTGCTCTAGGAAGGAAGGGTGGAGTGCGAATCTGCGGGGGACCGTGCGGCCCTCAGCCGCCGGACGACCAGTCGGACGTCGACACGGTTCCCGGAATCCGGGACCGGGCCAGCCAAGCGGGTACCGGCTTGCTGAGCGCGAGTGCCTGGCGGATTTCCATCAGCAGTGGTCCCGGGCGGTGCGTGAACATCTGCAGCACCTCCGCCGGGACGTTGTGCCCGAAGGCCTGCCGGTAGGCGGCGATCGCAGTCGTAAGGTTGTCGGGCTCCGTCACGTGAGGGCACTCCAGCGGATGGACCGGCCAGTGAGCGGCGGCCGGGAATGGCGCGCATTGCGGGCCATCAGGATCATTGCAGCGGTGGCGTCCGTTCTACGCGTTTCCGGCGCGTTCTGCCCGGGTTTCGCACCGGAACCGACCGCGGTTCAGAGCGCCAAACGCGGGCCACACCACGGCGTGCACCCGCGTGGCGGCACCGCAACGACGCAGGCCGCGCGTCAGGCAACCGCGGCCAGCTTCAGGCTCTTCGGCAGCAGCAATCCGTCGATCGCGTGAACGAAGCCGTTCGAAGCGACGATGTCGGCCTGCACGATCTTGGTACCGTTCATCGACACCTGCGCGCCGTTCACCTCGGCCGCCAGGGAGTTGCCTTCGACGGTCCGCAGTTCGCCGGGCTTCACGTTCTTCGTCGCGAGTGCGCCGGAGACGACGTGATAAGTCACCACCGTCTTGAGGCGGCGGATGTCTTTCAGCAGCAGCTTGTACGGGCCGGGTCCGAGGCGCTCGAGGGCCTCGTCGGTCGGCGCGAACAAGGTGTACGGGCCGGGCGTGCGCAGCGTATCGATGAATGCCGCAGCCTTCAGCAGGCTGAGCAGCATCTTGAAATTACCAGCCGCCGTGATCGTGTCGGTGATCGTCTTCATCAGGACCGCCCTTGCCGAGTATCGTCCGCGTGGTCGACCATTATGCGCGCGAAGCGCCTCTCGTGCCGAAATGATCGGAAAAATAAGTCCCGGCGCCGGACTTGCGGGCCTCGGTCAGGCGCCGCTTCGGGCGATCGCGCGCTGATAGGCAGGTCGCGCCTCGATCCGTTCGGCGAAGCGCGTGAGATTCGGAAATGCCTCGCGGCCGCAGAAGCGGATGCCGAGCTGTGCCACGAAGGACAGCTGGACATCTGCCCCGGTCAGCGAATCGCCAACGAAATAGTCGCGGCCGCCGAGTTCTGCATCGAGCCAGCCGAGGTGGTTCTGGATTTCGCTCTGGATCCGCGGGTGCAGCGGCGCGCCGGCCTCGCCGAGCCTGCCGACGTAGAGCTTGAGCAGCAGCGGCAGCATCGCCGAGCCCTCGGCGTAGTGCAGCAACTCGACGTAGCGGTCGTAGTCGGGAGACGCGAGCGGCGGTGCCAACCGGCCCTTGCCGTAGTGGCGGATGAGGTAGTCGACGATCGCCCCGGACTCGATCACGACGCGGCCGTCATCGCGGATCGCCGGCGCCTTGCCGAGCGGATGGATCGCCCTGAGCGCCGCTGGTGCGAGGCGGGTGGCCGGGTCGCGCTTGTACGATACGACGGTGTACTCGACGCCGAGTTCCTCGAGCAGCCACGTGATGCGACGCGAGCGCGACTCGTTGAGATGATGAACTTCGATCATGGCGGCGGCCTCGTGAGTGCTGCAGGTGACTGTAACCGGATCAGCGGCACGCTGCGCTGGTCTCGACGGTGGACTGATGCGAACATTGGCGGCCGCCGGCGGCACTGGACCCAGCGAAGGGCAGAGGGCGCGCGGCGGCTGATACCGGGGGGTTGTACGTGCGTCCGATGATCCGACCGTCTATTGGCCTGCTCGGCGCGCCGCTCGCCGGGGTCCTACTCGCCTTCGCCGCGGCGGCCGCGCCGGTGGCGCCCGAGGCCGCCGACCTCGTGCTCACCGACGCCCGGATCTACACCGCCGCGGGGCCGTCGCTGGCCGAGGCGCTCGCCGTCCGCCGCGGCCGGCTCGTCTATGTCGGCGACGCGAAGGGTGTCGCGGCGCTGATCGGCCCGCACACCACCTTGAAGCACGGCGGCGGCCGCCTCGTCATTCCCGGCCTCGTCGACGCGCACATCCATCCGATCGACATCGTCGACCTCGACGTCTGCGATCTCGCCAGCGCCGCGAAGTCATTGCGCGAGCTGAGCGCCTTCGTGCGCACCTGCGTCAAACGCTACCACCCGGCTCCCGGCCAGTGGCTGCGCGTGCACCAGTGGAACATGTCGGGTAACGCCCCCGATGCGGTCTTGCCGACCCTGCGCGCGGCGCTCGATGCGGCCGCGCCGAAGATCGCGGTCGAGCTGCTGGGCAACGATGGCCACAAGGGCGCGTACAACAGCGCCGCGCTCGCGCGTGCGCGCGATTCGGCCGGTCGCCAGGTCGGACTTTCGGCCGCGACGCTGGCCAGCGACTTCGCCCGTTTCCGCAAGCTCGTCGGCGTCGACGAGCGCGGCGAGCCAAACGGCGAGGTCAACGAGGAAGCCCGCGCGATCATGACTGGCGAGGTGACTTTCGAGGATCTCGACAAGGTGCTGGCGGCGCCGGAGCGCATCACTCAGCGCCTGAACAGCGTCGGCATCACCGCCGTGCTCGACGCCGCGGTGTACCCGAGCGGGCTTGCGGTCTACGACAAGCTGCTGCGGACCGGACACATGACCGTGCGCGCGACGCTCGCGCAATTCTACGATCCCACGGCCACACGAAGCGGCGACGGCCGGGTAGACTACGACGCGATGGTCGCGAACGCGATCGCGATCCGCGCCAAGTACGCCGACAACGCCCTCATCCGCGCCGACTTCATCAAGCTGTTCGCCGACGGCGTCGTGGAGGGCAACCCCTTCGGCGTGCCGCCCACGCTCGGTAACGCGGCGCTGCTCGAGCCCTACCTGCAGCCGATTTTCGCGACCGATCCCGGCGGCCACGCGACGGTGACCGGTTACGTCGACACGGCGTCGCCGGACTGCGTGGCGGTGCGCGCCGAGCCGGCGAAGTATGCCGCTGCCGTCGACGTTGCCGGCTTCGCGCAATCCCACGGCTTCCATCCCGGGCAATGTCAGATCTCGACCGGCCAGCTGCAGCACGCGCGCGACATCGAGCTGGAGTACGTGCGGCGCATGCACCTCGCCGGTTTCAACATGCACATCCACGTAATCGGCGATCGCGCGCTTCGCACGGCGCTTGATGCGATCGAGGCGGCGCGGGCGGCGGACGGCGTCACGACGACGCACGACGGCCTGGCGCACGTGCAACTGACTCGCCCCGAAGACGTCGCGCGCATGGGTCGCGATCACCTCTATCTCGCCTACACGTACTCCTGGGCGAACGACGAACTGGACTACGACATGACGATCGTCCCGTTCCTGAACAAGATGGCAGGCAATAGCGATGCGGCACGCCACGTCGCCGGCAGCTGGTACGAGGAGAGCACCTACCCGTTCCGCGCCTCCAAAGACGCGGGCGCGATCTTGGTCGGAGGATCCGACGCGCCGGTCGGCACGCGCGACCCGCAGCCGTTCGTCAACATGGCGGTCGCGGTGACCCGGCGCACGCCCGGGCAACCGGCATTCAATCCGCGCCAGGCGGTGACGATCCGCGAGGTTCTCGACGCCTACACGATCAACGGCGCGCGCATGCTCGGCCGCGATCAGGAATTCGGCTCGCTCGAGGTCGGCAAATCGGCCGATTTCTTGCTACTCGACCGCGACATCCTGTCGCTGCCGGAAGCCGGCCAAGCGGACGACATCGCCGCAACGCGCGTGCTCGAAACGTGGTTTCGGGGCAAGCGTGTCTACCGGTCCGCGAGCCGTTGACGCGCGAGGCCGCGGCGCCCGAGGGTGCGGTGGATCTGCATGGCACCTGGCGTGGTGCGTGACGTCATGAGGGGAGTGCGCTGAATGGGAACGCAGCCGGTCATCGTCGATGAGCTGAGCATCGGGGTCGAGAGCGGGGAGGACCCCGGAGTCAGCTGGCGGACGCTGACGAGCGCCGACCGGACGCCGACCAAGGCGTTGACCACCGGCGTCTGCGAGATCGCACCCGGCGGCGAGCTCCTGTACCATCGCCACGCGCCGCTCGAGCTCTACTACTTCCTCGAGGGCACCGGCGTGGTCACCCTCGGCGCAGTCGACCGCCCAGTGCGGGCGGGATCGACGGTCTACATTCCGGGCGACACGCCGCACCGCATTCGCAATGGCGGATCGGTGCCGCTCAAGCTGTTCTACGTCTTCCCCGTCGATTCGTTCGCCGAGGTGGAGTACGTCATGCTTGACCCCGCCGCCGCCTAGGCACCCCACGATCCGCGCCGGAGTGCACCGCGCCGGCGCCCGCACTGGAGCAAATACACGTGACCGAGGTCAGGGACAGCAACGGCAATGCGCTCGCCGACGGCGACTCGGTGATGGTCATCAAGGACCTGAAGGTGAAGGGGTCATCCGTGACCTTGAAGCGCGGGACGGTGATCAAGAACATCCGGCTCACCGACGACGCCGAGGAGATCGAGTGCAACGCCGACAAGGTGAAGGGTCTGGTGCTTAAGACCTGCTTTCTGAAGAAGTCCTGACGCCGGCCCGGTGCCCGGCGCGCTATGGCGTCGGACAGCTGCTCGGCGCCGGTGTTCCCGCAAAGCGCGCACCGATCCATTCGAGCTGGTCGGTCACGGTAGCGACCATGCTCGGGTCGTGGTCGAAGCCGGGGTAGCTGCGAAAGCTGAGCTGGCTGCTGCCGCTGCTGCAGGCGCGCTCGACCGTTTGCCGGGCGCCCTCGATTGGCACGGTGAGGTCGGCCTCGCCGGCGATCACCAGCAGCGGTCCGGCGACGGCGCTCTCGCCGAGTTCGTTCTCCTTGAAGTAGCGGCGGGCCCAGGGGTTCCGGTTCCAGCCCGGCTTCAGCATCGCGGTGCTGGTCAGGTCCGCGTACAGCGCGAAGCCGTGGTACCAGCAGCCGTCCGCGGCGGCGGCCGGATAGCGCTGCATTGCGACCGGCGTCAGCATGTCCGTCACCGCGAAGGACGGGAATCGCGCGTGGATACCGTAGGCCATGAACGCGAGGTAGAAGCCGACCCCCGGCGTATCCCCAAGGTGAGTCAGCAGCTCCTCGGGACGCGCAGCACCGGCGACCGATACCGCCCCGAGGTAGTCGCGATCGCGCAGGCCGGACTCGCGCTCCGCGACGCCCCACGCCGCCATCCCGCCCTGCGAGTGGCCGTCGGCCACCCAGCGGCGCCCGAGGGCCGGAACCGCCGTGCGCGCCGCCGGAACTGAATAGATCACGTCGTTGACCTGTGCGATCTTGCTGACGTACTGGTGGAGTCCGGGCGTACCGAGGCCGTGGTAGTCGGTGGCGACGATCGCGTAGCCCGCGCGCAGCATGTCGTTGAGGCCGAGCTCGCCGTAATAGGTGTCCTTCATCAGGGACGGGGCGCATTGGCGCCCGACACCGCTCGTGCCGTGGGCAAACGCGATCACCGGCCAGCCGCCCTGCGGGGCAACGCCTGCTGGCACGAGGACGAAGCCGGACGTCGCGACGTCACGGCCATCGGCGTCCAGCGAGTGGTACAGGATCCGGGTCGCGGTGGCGCCTGGCGGGAGCTGGTAGCCGTCGAACGGCTGCTTCCAGAGCAGGCCGCCCGGCCGGGTCTTCGACAGTGCCCGCGGGCTCGAGTAGGAAGCAGGTGCCGGGAGCGCGTTGGCCTGCTCCATCTGTCGGGCCTCGACTACCGTCTTCGGCATCTCCTCCGCGCGTGCGCCAGGCGCCTCGAGCAGCGCTCCGGCCGCAGCCGCGACGATCGCCAGGTGATCCCAAATCCGCGGCATGTAGATCCCCTCGTCGGCCCGTCTTTCTGGATGGTCAGATCGCGGCGTCGATTCTATCGGGATACAGCGCCGCCGGGCTCCCGTGGGCGGCCCGGGGAATGGCGGGCCGGGCAGGGTGGTCCCGTGCGGCACGGCTCGGGAATTGTCGGCTTGTGTCAATCTGGTACCGCAAGCGGCCCGCCTTCGGCTAGATTCCAGCGTTCCGTCGACCGCCTGACGACCGGCCCGCGAATGGTGGCCGCCGCGGGCCGGCCGGGGTTAACAGGGTCCCGATGCACACTCTCGCCTCCACTATCCGGCCCGCCGCCGCGCTGCTCGCCCTCGCGGTGCTCGGTGCGGCCTGTGGTCGCGCCGGGCCGCCGCCCGCGCGCGGCGTGCCTGTTAACGCCGTCCTGATCACGCCGCACCCGGTGTCGATTCCGCTGGAGTACCCCGCGCAGCTGGAGGCCTCCAACACCGTCGAGATCCGGCCGCGGGTCGGCGGCGTGCTCGAGCGCCAGGAGGCCGTCGAAGGCCAGCGGGTCAAGACCGGTCAGGTGCTGTTTGTCATCGACCGCCAGCCCTACGAGGCGGCGCTCGCTCAGGCCAGGGCCACCCTCGCGCAGGCGCAGGCGGCGAAGGCACAGGCCGAGCGTGACCTCGAGCGTGCCCGGCCGCTGTCGCAGCTCGACGCACTGAGCCAGCGCGAGCTGGACGCCGCCATCGCGGCGGGGGCGGCGACTACGGCGCAGGTGCAGTCGGCCGAGGCCACGGTGCGCACGGCCCAGCTCAACCTCGACTACACGATCGTGCGCGCACCGCTCGACGGAGTCATGAGCCGGGCGCTGATTCGCCTCGGCGGCCTTGTCTCGGCCTACAGCACGCTGCTGACCACCGTCTACAAGACCGATCCGATGTACGTCAACTTCAGCATCAGCGAACAGCGGCTGCTGGAGCTGCAGCGCGAGCTCGGGCACGCGCCTGACCAGCGCAATCCGAGCAAGACGAGCTTCCGCGTCTTTCTCGCGGACGGCGTCGAAGTGGACACGCCGGCTGAGCTCAACTTCGTCGACGCGGCAGTGGACCTGCGGACCGACACTCTGCCGGTCCGGCTCGGCGTGCCGAACCCCAAGCAGATGCTGCGTGCCGGGCAGTTCGTCAAGGTCACCGTCGAGAGTCCGGTCCGCGGCGACGCGATTGTGATCCCACAGCGCGCGGTCCAGGAGCTGCAGGACAAGCGCTTCGTCTGGACCATCGACAAGGACCACAAGGCCTCACCGCGGGATGTGACGCTCGGCCCTCGCATCGGCCAGGAGACGCTGGTCACGAAGGGACTCGTGGCCGGCGACCTGGTGGTCGTCGACGGCACGCAGAAGCTCAAGGAGGGCACGCTGGTAGATTCCGAGCCGACGCCGGCGGCGGACAAGCGCAGCCCGTGAGCAACTTCTTCATCGACCGGCCGATCTTCGCGACGGTGATCGCGATCCTGATCACCCTGGCCGGTTCCATCGCCTTCTTCCTGCTGCCGGTCGCGCGCTTCCCGCAGATTACGCCGCCGAGCGTCGTCGTCTCGACGTCGTTCCCCGGCGCTGACGCGCAGACCATCGAGCAATCGGTGGCGGCGCCGATCGAGACGCAGGTCAACGGCGTCCCGAACATGCTTTACATGGACTCGAAGAGCTCGAGCGACGGCACGTACACGCTCAACATCACCTTCGAAGTCGGATCCGACCAGGACATCGCCGCCGTCGACGTCCAGAACCAGGTCGCGATCGCGCAACGGCAGCTGCCGGCCGACGTGCTGCGCCAGGGCATCACGATCACCAAGAAGGCGCCGCAGGCGCTGATGTACATCGCCATCAAGGCCACCGACCCGCGCTACGACTACCTGTTCCTCAGCAACTTCACGGCACTGCAGGTGGTCGACTCGCTGGCCCGGATTCGCGGCATCGGCCAGGTGCAGCAGTTCGGCGCCCGCGACTACGGCATGCGCATCTGGCTCGACCCCGGGCGCATGGCGCGCCTCGGCGTGACCACTCAGGACATCACCGCTGCGCTCAACGAGCAAAACGTCGTCGCGCCGGCCGGCGTCGTCGGCGCGGAGCCCGCGCCGCCGGGACAGCAGATGACCTATTCGGTAACCGTCCACGGGCGCCTCGGGTCGGTGCGGGAGTACGAAAACATCGTGCTGCGCACCGGTGCCAATCGCGCCATCGTCCGGCTTCGCGACGTGGCGCGCATCGAACTCGCGGCAACCGACTACAGTCGCTCGACGCGCCTCAAGGGCCAGTCGGTGGCGTCACTCGGTGTCTTCCAGCTGCCGGACGCCAATGCGCTGGAGGTCGCCAAGCAGGTGCGCGCGACGCTCAAGCAGCTGTCCGCACGCTTTCCGCCGGGCATCACCTACGACATCGTGCTCGACACGACGGAATTCGTCGCGGAATCGATCAAGGAAGTCGAGATCACGCTATTCATCGCGGCGGGACTCGTGCTGCTGGTCGTGTTTCTGTTCCTCGAGAGCTGGCGCGCGACGCTGATCCCGATGCTCGCCGTGCCGGTGTCGCTGCTCGGCACCTTCACGCTGTTCGTCGGCCTCGGCTTTTCGATCAATACGCTGACCCTTTTCGCGCTCGTGCTCGCCATCGGCCTGGTGGTCGACGACGCGATCGTCGTGGTAGAGGCGGTCACGGAAAAAATGGAGACGCACCACCTCGGTCCGCGCGACGCGACGCGCGCCGCGATGGCCGACGTCTCGAGCCCGGTGATCGCGATAGCGCTGGTGCTGACCGCGGTGTTCGTGCCGGTGGCGTTCCTCGGCGGCCTCACCGGGCAGTTCTACCGGCAGTTCGCGCTGACGCTGTCGGCCTCGGTGCTGATCTCGGCGTTCATCGCACTGAGCTTCACACCGGCGATGTGCACGCTGCTGTTGCGGCCGCGCTCGGCCGAGCCGCCGCGCTCGCCGATCGGGCGATTCTTCGCCTGGTTCAACCGCGGCTTCAGCGTCGCGACGCAGCGTTACACGGATACCGTCCGCCGGGCGATCGGCCGCTCGGCGATCGCGCTCGGCGTGTTCGTCGCGATCGTGGTCGCGGTCGTGGCGCTCGTCTACGAGCGGCCGGGCGGATTCCTGCCGGAGGACGACCAGGGCTTCATGCTGCTCGTCGCGCAGCTGCCGCCGGGCGCCGCGTTTCAGCGCAGCGAGGCGGCGCTCGAGAAGGTCGCGGCCATCGTCGACGCCAAGCCCGAGGTCGCGCGCATGCTTGCGATCACGGGCCTCAACCTGCTGGCCGGCGTGACGACGCCGTATACCGGCACGGGCTTCATCGCGCTGAAGTCCTGGTCGGAGCGGCCAGGCGAGCAGGGCTCGGTCGCCGGATTGATTCCGCGACTCTCGAAGGAACTCGCCGGCATCAAGGAGGCGAACATCGTCGTGGTCGCGCCGCCGGCGATCCCCGGCATCGGCCAGGCGGGCGGCTTCGAGCTCATCCTGTCCGACACCTCCGGTGGCAGCCTCGAGCGCTTCAGCGCCGGCATTCAGGACTTCGTCACTAGCGCGTCTAAGCGGCCTGAACTCGCGCGGGTGTCGACTCAGTTCAACCTGCGCGTGCCGCAGATCGAATATGTGGTCGATCGCGACCGCGCCAAGTCACTCGGCATCCCGATATCGGACGTGTTTTCGTCGTTGCAGACCTTCCTCGGCGGCAGCTACATCAACGACTTCAATCTGTTCGGCCGGACCTATCGCGTCACCGCGGAGGCCGAGGGTAGCGCGCGGCGCGTGCCGGAGGCCGTCAACGGCTTGTACGTCCGCACTCAGGCGGGCGACATGGTGCCGTTGTCGTCGCTGGTCGGCATCAAGCCGTCGCTCGGGCCGTCCTACATCGAGCGCTACAACGTCTATCGCGCGGTGACCGTCAACGGCTCGCCCGCGCCCGGCTACAGCCAGGCGGACGCGCTGAATGCGCTGGAGGACGTCGCGCGCGCACTGCCCGACTACATGAGCTACACGTGGACGGGCTCGGTGCTGCAGCAGAAGCGGACCGGGGGTCAGGCGCCGTACATCTTCGTCATGGCGATGGTGTTCGTGTTCCTGGTGCTCGCGGCGCAGTACGAGAGCTGGGGCGTGCCGTTTGCAGTCATCCTCGGCATCCCGTTCGCAGTGTTCGGCGCCTTTCTGGGCCTCGCGATGCGCGGCATGGCCAACGACATCTATGCGCAGGTCGGACTGGTGATGCTGATCGGGCTCGCGGCCAAGAACGCGATCCTGATCGTCGAGTTCGCGAAGTTGTCGCACGAGCGCGGCCTGTCGGTCGTCGACGCGGCCATCGCCGGCGCACGGCTGCGGCTGCGGCCGATCCTGATGACTTCCGCGGCGTTCATCTTCGGTGCCCTGCCGCTCGCGATCGCGAGCGGCGCGGGTTCGACGTCGCGGCAGGTGCTCGGCACGACCGTCGTGTTCGGCATGACGGCGGCCACGATCATCGGCATCTTCATCGTCCCGGTGTTCTACGTCGTCATCCAGGGCGCGACCGATCGCTGGCGCCCGCGCCGACCGGCAGCCGAGAAGGCGGCGCAGCCGGGCACGCCGGTGCCGGGCGAGGAGCCGCGGCCGTGAAGCGCACCCTGCTCGCCGGCCTCGCGCTGCTCGCCGGCTGCGCCGTCGGGCCGGACTACCGTCGCCCCGCGGTCGCCGTGCCGGAGGGCTATCGCGCCGCGACTACCGTCCCTGCCGGCACGTCGGTCGGTGACCTGCGGTGGGAGGACGTCTATACGGACCCGAGGCTCCGCGAGCTCATCGCCGCGGCGCTGCGCAGCAATCTCGACCTACGAGTTGCGGTCGCCCGCGTCGACGAGGCGCATGCGGCGCTCGGCGCAACCCGGCTGCGCTACCTGCCGATCGTCGACGCCAGCGGCCAGGTGACGCGCTCGAAGGCCTCGCTCGAGGCGCTGCTGCCCGGCGCGGCGCGCTTCCAGGACAGCGAGCAGGCGGTGGTGATGGCGTCCTTCGAGCTTGACCTGTGGGGCCGGCTGCGCCGCTCGGGCGAGGCGGCGCGGGCGACGCTGCTGTCGACTGAGTACGCGAAGCGGACCGTCGCAAGCTCGGTCGTGGCGAGCGTCGCCAACGCTTACTTCACGCTGCTGTCGCTCGACGCACAGCTCGAGATCACGCGCCGCACGGCCGGCACGCGCGAGAAGTTCGTCGAGCTGACGCGCGCGCAGCATGAGCGCGGCTACGCGACCGGCCTGGACGTCGCGACTGCGGAATCGCAGGCCGCGAGCGCGCGCGCCAACGTGCCTGATCTCGAGCGGCGGATCGCGCAGGCCGAGGACCTGATCTGCGCCCTGCTTGGCGAGAACCCGCACGCGGTGGTGCGCACGCAGCTCGGTGAGGTGATGCCGGAGGCGCCGCCGATGCCGCCGCCCGGTTTGCCGTCGCTGTTGCTCGAGCGGCGGCCGGACGTGCGTGCTGCCGAGGAGGCGTTGCGCGCCGCCAATGCCAACGTCGGCGTCGCGAAGGCGGCGCTGTTCCCGACGATCTCGCTGACCGGGCTCGCCGGCTCATTGAGCAACCCGCTCGGCAACCTCTTCAAGGCGCAGACCGCCGAATGGAGCGTCGCCGCGGGTATCGTCCAGCCGCTGCTTGATCCGCAGCGCTCGCTGTACCAACTTGACCTCGCGAACGCGCAGAAGCGCGAGGTGCTCTACCAGTACGAGAAGTCGGTGCAAGGCGCGTTCCGTGACGTCGCCGATGCGCTGGTCGCGTATGCGAAGTACGGCGAATTCGCGGTGGAGCAGGCCAGGCAGGTTGACGCGCTGCAGCGCGCCGAGCAGATCGCGCTCGCGCGCTACCGGGTCGGCTACGCGTCCTACTTCGACGTCATCAACGCGGATCGCGACCTGTTCGCGGCCGAGCTCGCACTGACCCAGGCGCACGCGAACAGCCTGACGGCGCTCGTGCAGCTCTACCAGGTGCTCGGCGGCGGCTGGCAGGAACGCTGAGGGTGAACGCGCGGGCGTCAGCTCGCGCGACCGGGGCGTCAGCCCTTCGGCGCCGGCGCCGGCGCGGCCTCGGGGCGCGCGAGCGACGGGCCGCGCGTGGTGCGCAGCCGGGCGGCGACGCGCTCGGCCTCGGCGAACACCCGCAGCAGATTGCCGCCCGCAAGCTTGGCGACGTCCGCGTCGCTCCAGCCGCGACGCATCAGCTCGGCCAGCAACGCCGGAAACCTGTCGACCGCCTCGAGGCCGGTCGGCGTCTGCTCGATGCCGTCGAAGTCCGAGCCGATGCCGACCTGATCGATCCCGGCGGTCCGGCGGATGTGCTCGATGTGATCGGCAACCTGCTCGAGCGTCGCGTGCGGGCGGGGATGGCTGCTCACCCAGGCGGCGAGCGCCGCCTTGGCGCGCTCCGGCTGGCCGATGTACAGACCGTCATAGGGCGGCGCGTTGTAGCGGGCCTGCTCGGCGGCCTGATCCGCTTCCCAGCGGTTGACCGCGTCGGACACGTAGCCGGGGTTGAAGTTGACCATGACGACGCCACCGTGCGCCGCGACCAGCTGCAGAACGTCGTCCGGCACGTCGCGCGGATGATCGACGAGCGCACGCGCCGATGAGTGCGAGTAGATCACCGGCGCCTCGCTGATCGCGAGCGCGGCGCGCATCGCGTCCGGCGAGACATGGCTGAGATCGACGAGCATGCCGAGCCGGTTCATCTCCCGGACCACCTCGCCGCCGAACGGCGTGAGCCCGTGGTGCGCCGGTGCGTCGGTCGCTGAATCTGCCCACGCAGTGTTGCGTGTGTGGGTCAGGGTCATGTAGCGCGCGCCGAGCTCGTACAGCTGCCGCAGCACCGCGAGCGAGTCGTTGATCTGGTGGCCGCCCTCGATGCCGATCAGCGAGGCGATGCGGTGGGCCTTGTGGATGCGACGGATGTCGGCCGCCGAATAGGCCATCTCGAAGTCGCCCGGATAGCGGGCCGCCATGCGCTTGACGATGTCGATCTGCTCGAGCGTGGTCTGCACCGCCTCGAATCCCTTGATATCCACCGGCACCCAGACCGACCAGAACTGCGCGCCGACGCGCCCGGCGCGCAGGCGCGGGATGTCGGTCATGAGTGCCGCGCCGTTCGCCGGCGGCGGGATCCTGGAAGTGTCGGTGCTGAGGTCCAACGCGCCCGGGTCGCTCTTGAAGCGCTCGCGGATCTCCCACGGCAGGTCGTTGTGCCCGTCGATCAGCGGTGTCTCGGCGAGCACCCGGTCAACGCGCGCACCGAAGTCGGAACTCGCCGCCCGCGCGGCGACCGGCAGGCAGACACCGGCGAGCGTCAGGAGCAGGACAGTCAGGCGGCGCAGCGTTCGGGTCACGGTCGGCTCACTTGTGGTTGTTCGCCGGATGGCTGCGGGAGTATAGGCGGGATTCGCTCAGCGGCCGATCGCCGCTGTCGGCAGCGCGCCGAACGCGCCGGCACTCAGGCTCTGGATGTAGAGCATGCCGCCGTGCTCGGTGACGCCGCTCGTCTCCGGAATCCGGCCGGCCGGATCCTGCAGATCCGCGACCACACGACCGGATTCGTCGAACGCCACGACGTGCCCGTAGGCCGGCGGCACCGGCCACAGCGCCCGCGGCAGGCGCAGGCTCATCGCGCGGACGAACGGCTGATCCGCGAGCGCGTCGACGAGCGCGCTGCGCGGCTTGGTGAAGCCCGTCCAGAGGCGGCCGGAGAGGCCGCGGGTCAGGTTGTCCGGAAAGCCCGGCAGGTTGGAGACGAACACGCGCGCCTGGCGCTGCGCCAGCTCGCCGTGCAGTTGCCGCGCGTCGAGGCCGTCGGCCGCGAGGTCCACGGTCCAGATGCGGTAGGCGCCGGTCTCGGAGACGAATGCGCGTGATTCGTCGGTCGACAGCGCGACGCCGTTGGCGAAGCAGAGCCCGCCGATGACGATCCGCAGCGCCCGCGTCGCCGGGCGGTACTCGAGCACGCGCCCGGTGCACGAGTGTTCCATGATGTCGAGCAGTGCCGCATCGAAGGTGCCCCAGGTGCGGGCGACCAGTCGTTGTGTGGCGTCGGTGAACAGGATCCGGCCGTCCTGCGCGACCGCGACCGCGTCGGCATAGCCGATCGGCTCCGCGCCGAGATGGTCGGCGAGCACGGTCATGGAGCGGTCGACACCGATGGCCAGCAGCCCGCGAAACGCATCCGCCACGATCAGCTGTCCGGCGGCGTCGAACGCCATGCCGAGCGGGCGCCCGCCGGTGTTTACCAGCGTCTCGAGGCCTGTGCCGTCAGGGTTCATCCGCAGGATCTTGCCGGACAGCGTGCCGGTATAGAGCTTGCCATCCGGCCCGAACGCGATGTGCTCGGGTCCGACCTCCGGCGCGATCGAAATGAGCTGCAGTGCCGCAAGACGCTCGTTGCGGGCGTGCGGCCCGACATAGCCGGCAGAGCGGGGCGCCTGCCACGCGAGCGGCCGGATCGGCACGGGCCACAGCAGGAAATACGCCGCGGCGAGCAGGGCGATGATTGCCAGCCACGGCAGCAGCCGTTTCATGTCATTCCCCTCACCGCTGCGACCACGGCGCGGCCGCGAAGGCCGATCTTACCCGCCTGGGCCCATCCGGCCATCTGGCCGGCCAGCAGCGCCGCGCCGCCGGCAGATGATTCGCTATGCTGCAGGGCCGCGGGCTCGCCAGAGGTGAACCTGCGGTCCCGCTCAACCAACCTGCCGACGGAGACCACGACGTGAAGATCCTCATCGCAGCGGCGCTTGCCACCCTGCTCGCCGTCGGCGCCTCGGCCGCCGCGGATGCCCCAAAGGCGCCGCCGTCGCCAGCCGTGAGGCCGGTCAAGGTGACAGCGGCAGATGCCGCAGGCCCGGCCTTCCGGAGCCCGGCCGCAGTCCATGAGACGAGTGCCACCGACGGTCCGACGACGGACGTCTCGCTGCTCAAGTCTCGCGACCACCGCTTCGAAGCCGGCCTCTACGAAGCCGGCGCGTCCGACGTCGCCGTGGAGTCGTACGAAGAGGACGAATTCATGTTCTTCCTCGAGGGCAGCGTGACGCTGACCTCGGCGGACGGCACGGTGCTCGAGGCGAAGGCCGGCGAGGGGGTCGCGATTCCCAAAGGTTGGAAGGGCCGCTGGACCACGAAAGGCTATCGCAAGTACTACGTGACGTACTCGAGCGGCAAGAAGCCGAAGTAGCTCCTGGCGCGCCGTTGCCGGGCCGGCCGCACCTCAATCGATGGGCCAGCCGCTCGCTGCCGCGCGCGCCGCAACCGGGCCACCGTCCCGGCGGCGCAGTCCCGCGTCCAGCGGCAGCGGCAGCGGCGGAACTCCCCGGCGAGCGGAGTTCGCGAACCCGGCGAACGCGCGTGCCGCCTCGAGCGTCGTGGCACGCACCGCCTCGGCCACGTCCCGGACCGGCGAGACGCACACGTCCTCACCCTCGCATCGCCGCAGCCATTCGGCGGCATCAAATTCGCGGATCCGGCGTGCGATCACATCCCGCGGCAGTCCGGCGGGCGAGGCCGCGGCGTCCAGCAGCCCCGCGATCTCGGCGAAGCGCGCGAGGAACCGATCCTCAAGCGCGCCGAGCGCGAGCCAGCGGCCGTCGCGCGTCTCGTAAAGCTGGTAGCGCGGCAGGCCACCGGACAGCGACTCGCGGCCTGCCGTCGGCGGCGCTCCGCCGGCCCACAGCTGCGCGAGCGGGACCACCTGGAACGGCCAGACGTTGTCGGCCATCGCGACGTCGAGCCGGCGACCTCGACCGTCGCGGCCGCGCGCGATCAGCGCGAGCAGTACGTTGATGACCGCGGGCCACGAGCCGCCGCCGATGTCCGCGACCTGCGTCGCCGGCAGCACCGGCGCCCCGTCAGGCGCGACGCTGTTGGCGAGCAGCCCGGACTCCGCGACGTAGTTGAGGTCGTGACCGGCGCGCGGCGCCTGCGGACCGCTCTGGCCGTAGCCGGTGATCGAGCAGTAGATGAGCCGCGGATTGAGCGTCGCGAGCGCATCGGCGCCGAGACCGAGGCGATCCATGACCCCCGGCCGGAACTGCTCGACGAGCACGTCGGCGCCGCGCGCGAGCTCAAGCGCCACTTCACGCCCGCGCTCGGCCTTCAGATCCAGCGAGCACAGGTGCTTGCCGCGATTGAGCAGCTGGAAAAGCACCGAATCGCCGGCGGCGTCGTGCGGGTCCTGGCGGCGGATCGGGTCCCCGCCCGGCGGCTCGATCTTGAGGACGGTCGCTCCGGCGTCGGCGAGCAGCAGCGTCGCGAGCGGACCGGGCAGCAGCGTCGTGAAGTCGAGTACCCGCACGCCGCGCAGCGGGCCTGCGCCTCGCGCGGCGTCCGCGTTGCGCAGGCTCGCGGCAGCAGATGATCCGGCCGGCGTATCGCTCATGCATGCCTCGGTGGGCCGTTGCCGGCTCTGACGGACGTCCGCGCAGGCGACGATCGGGTGCGCCCGGTGCGGCATTCTGCCATCGCGCTTCTACGCCTGCGTCGGCCGTCGCTCAATCCGGGGACGCCGTGGTGCGCGGCCGGTGCCTCATAACCCTTCCGCAGGCCGAGATAACCGCTTTAGAATTGCGGCCTGCCGGCCCGTCCGCCAGACTTCGAAACCGGCTGCGAACGGACGGCGCCGCGGCCCGCCGGCCCGCAGCCGCGCCTGACACGGCCGAGCGACTGACGTCATCAACAACACAAGAGCCTCCATCGTGACCATCCAGATCCCGAACGCCCGCCGCGCGACGCTGCGCCTCGGCGCCACAGCCAGCCTGCTGGCGTTTTCCGTCTCGATCGCCGCCGCCGAGGAGCCGGGCGTCGCGCCGGCCGAGTCGCTCGAGGCTGTCACGGTGTTCGGTTCACGGCTGCAGAACCGCACCGTCTTCGATAGTGCCGTGCCGATCGACATCTTCGTCGCCGCCGAGTTGCAGCGGGCCCTCAATTCCGGCGAGCTTGGCGCGGCGCTGCAGAGCCTGTCGCCGTCGATCAATATGCCGCGTGCGTCCTCGAGCGGCACCGCCGACTCGGTGCGGGCCATCCAGCTGCGCGGCCTTGCGCCGGACCAGGTCCTCGTGCTCGTGAACGGCAAGCGGCGCCACAGCAACGCCGTGATGGACCAGGAAGGCCTGTTTCCCGGCACGGTGGCGGTGGACCTCAACACGATCCCACCCGGCGCCATCGATCACATCGAGGTGCTGCGCGACGGTGCTGGCGCCGTGTACGGCAGTGATGCGATCGCCGGAGTCGTCAACGTTGTGCTGAAGTCGGGTGCCGGCGGCAGCGCCTCCGCCGGCTTCGGCGAGAACCGCACGCACTTCGCGCCGACCGGTGCCACGATCACCGACGGCCAGAACCGCACGCTGGGCTTCGACGAGGGCCTCGCGATCGGCGAGCACGGCGCAATCCACTTCGGCGCCGACTACCAGAGACGCGACGGCACCAATCGCGCGGGTCCGAGCAGCGCCGGCTGGACGTCCTACAACCTGACGCCCGCCGACCTCGCGCTCGACAACCAGGTGCTGTTCAAGTCGGGGGACCCCGACCTCGAGAACAAGAACGTCTTCTACAATGCGACGCTGCCGCTCGGCTCGGGCCCTGAGCTCTACTCGTTCTCGACGTTCAACTCCCGCAACACCAAGGGCGGCGCGTTCTTCCGCTTCCCGGGCGACCCGACCAACGTGCCGGCGATCTATCCGAACGGGTTTCGCCCGGTGTCCACCGGCGACAGCAAGGATTTCGCGCTCGTGGCGGGTGCGCGCGGACACGCCGGATCCTGGGACCTCGATCTCAGCGCACGCGAGGGCTACAACACCTTCAGCTACGGTCTGACGAACTCGCTCAACGCCTCGCTCGGCCCGATCAGCCCGACCGCCTTCCACGTTGCCGACTTCAGCTACGACCAGAAGGGCCTGAACTTCGATGCGACGAGTCGCTTCGTGACGTCGACGACGCACATCCCGGTGAACGTCGCCGCTGGCGCCGAGCTGATCGGCGAGAAATACCACACCTCGCCCGGAGACCCGGCCTCGTACGCCGCCGGCCCTTTCACCTCGGCGCCGCCCGGCGCGCAGGGTGACAGCGGACTGCGACCGCAGGACACCGTGGATCTCAGCCGGCACGTCTGGTCCGCGTACCTCGACGCCGACGCCGAATTCGGCGCTTCGGTGCTTGTCGGCGGCGCGGTGCGGTACTCAAACTACAGTGACTACGGCAGTTCGACGACCGGCAAGCTGACGGCGCGCGTCAAGTTCAGCGACAGCTTCCTCGTGCGCGGCGCGATCTCGAGCAGCTTTCGTGCGCCGGCGCTCGCCCAGACCGGAATCCGCTTCGCGACCCTCAACTTCAACGCCGATGGCACCGGCCTGCAGAATAACGCCTGGCTGCCCCCCGGCGACCCGCTGGCGCAGCAGTTCGGCGCCGCGCCGCTCAAGCCCGAGCGCTCGGTCAACGCGACGCTCGGCCTCGTGTACCGGCTGTCGCGCCGCACCTCGGCGACGCTCGACGTCTACCAGATCCGGATTCGCGATCGCATCACGCCGACCGGGCAGCTGGACGCGGCCCTCGTGCAGCCGTACCTCGACGCGCACGCGATCACCGATGTCGCCTCGGTCACGTTCCTGACCAACGCGCTCGATACGACCAATCGTGGCCTCGACCTCGTACTGAGCCACGACCAGGACCTCGCCGGCGGCGTGCTCAGGCTGACCGCGTCCTTCAACCGCAACTACGTGCACCAGGACGGCGTGCGCGACACGAACCCGGCGCTGAGCGCGCTCGACCCGACGGCGACCCTGACCAGCCCGATCGTACTGGTACCGCTCGAGTACGGGTCGCCCGGCAGCAAGCTCGTGCTGGCGAGCGACTGGTCGAACGAGCTCTGGGGTGCGCACCTCGACGCCACCCGCTTCGGCCGCATGTACGCGTTCTCGTACGACTCGGCCGAGCCGGCGCTGCTCGGTGCCAACGCCCACCCGTACGACCCGGCCTGGTCCTTCGACGTCGAGGGACACGTCAACCTCGGCAAGAGCCTCACGGTGGCGCTCGGCGGCACCAATATCTTCAACCGCTATCCGGACCGAACGAACTCCCTCGACGGCAGCTATGGCGGCGCGTTTCCGTACAACTACGCGAATCCGCTGGGCATCAACGGCGCCTATTTCTATGGGCGCGTGACACTGCGGTTCGGTCGCTGAAGCCCCCCGCGCCGACCGGCCAGAGGAAGTCCCGCATGTCACCGGCACCGCTCACTCGACGCCTCGCGGCCGGCCTGATCGGCGGGCTGCTGTCGATGGTCCCGCTCGCCGGCATTGCGGCGGCCGCCGCCACGCAGCCGAAGCGGCCGGTCATCGTGTTCCTGTCCGACTTCGGCACGCTCGACGACGCGGTGGCGATCTGCAAGGGCGTCATGATCGGCGTCGCGCCGGACGCCGAGATCATCGATCTCACGCACCAGGTGACGCCGTTCTCGATCGCGGAGGGGGCGCGGCTGCTCGCCCGGACGGCGCAGTACTATCCGCCCGGCACGGTGTTCGTGACGGTCATCGATCCGGGCGTCGGCACCAGCCGCAAGTCGGTGGTCGTCAAGTCCAGGCGCGGCCAGTACTTCGTGCTGCCGGACAACGGCCTCGTGACGCCGCTGCTCGACCGGGACGGCCTCGCCGGCGCCCGCGAGATCCGGAATCCCGCCTGGCTGATCGGCGGCAAGCTGTCCTCGACCTTCCACGGCCGGGACGTATTCTCGCCGGTCGCCGCCCATCTCGCGCGCGGTGACGACTGGCGGCACGTCGGGCCCGCGGTGTCGACGCTGACGCGGCTCGAGGTGCCGAAGTCCGTGATCGACGAGCGCGGCATCAGTGGCAGCGTCGTGGCCCTGGATGGCCCGTACGGCAACCTCGTGACCAATATTCCCGGCGAAGAGCTGCGGCGGCTCGGCTACGCGCCCGGCGACGCGGTGCGCGTAACGGTGGGCGCCGAGGAGCTGAGCGTGCCCTACGCGGCGACCTTCGGTGACGTAGCGGTCGGCAAGGAACTGCTGTTCGTGGACTCCCGCGGCCTCGTCAGCCTCGCGGTCAACCAGGGAAACTTCGCCCGCAGCCACGGCGTCAACCCGCCGGTCAGGATGCTCATCGTCCGCAAGTGACCGGTCGCGACGAGTTCGCGGCTAGCGCGGGCCGCCGGCCGGCTGGCGGCCGCGAACGAAGGCGACGAAGCCGCCGACGAACTTCTCGATCGCCTGCCGCGTCGCCGCATCGGCGACTTCGCCGTCCGCACCGATCGTGCTCTGCGCGTGCGAGACCAGCAGGCGGCCACCGGGCCAGAGTTCGGCTCCAAGCGTGCGGAACACCGGCAGCCATGCATTCTGCGCGAGCACCGTGCCGAAGCCGCCGGGAGATGCGCCGGCGATCGCGACCGGCCGGCCGCGGAACACGCGTGCCACGTCGCTTGAGGGCCGCGACAGCCAGTCGATGGCGTTCTTGGCTACCCCGGGCAGGCTGTTGTTGTACTCGGGGCTGACGAGCAGCAGCCCGTTCGCGCCGGCGATCAGGTCCTTGAGGCGCGCCACCGGAGCCGGCACCCCGCCCGCGGTCTCCTGGTCGCCGTCGTACAGCGGGATGGCGGCGATCGATTCCAATTCGAGCACGCTGTCCGGCGGCATCAGCGCGGCGGCGGCGCGCAGCACCGCCGAGTTGAAGGAGCCGCGGCGCAGGCTGCCGGAGAGCCCGATGATTCTGAGCATGGCGTCGGGTCCGTCTGGCCGATGTCGACGCGACGATACGGCTGGGTGGCCGTCGCCGCAACACCGGGTCGCGCGCCCGCCTGCCGCCAGCAACGCGCTCGTGCGTGAGCGGCCCGGGCGCAAAACCGCCGCCGAAGGGTATTGGACCCCGCGGCGGCGGCTGAGTCGTCAGGCTCTGCAGGTCAGAACTTGTAGTTCACGCCCGTCGAGACGCCGCTCGGCCGGCAGCCACCCCAGGTGGTATTGCCTGCGCTCGAGTAGTCGATGTACGTCGCGTTCGTACCGTCGTGGCAGTCGGTCGTGAGCCCGCGACCACCCGCGCCGACGTCGTAGTGCGCGTTGCCGTGGTTGATCGTCGCGGCCCAGTCCAAGTACCAGTACACCTGCTTGTCGAACCGGTGTTTCCAGGCCAGCGTGTACATGTTGGCGCTGTTGTCGGTCTTCGACGGGTCATAGTTGTGCTGGCCACCCGGATCGCCCGGGGTCCGGCCGGCATGCGCCCAGCCGGCGCTGACGTTGTCGCTCGGCGTCACGTCCTGCGAAACCGCCAGCCACGTCGCATTGTCGCGGGTGCGCTCGTTCTGAAATTCGAGCACGGCAGGCAGGTCGTGATGCAGGCGTTCCCAGGCCGCGCTGACCGTCAGGCCGAAGCCGAATTTGTACTGCGCGCCGATCTTGAACGCCGTCTCGTCACCGATGCTGGTCAGGTACGGCGGTGACGCGTTCGCCGCGAAGCTCGGCGCCACCGGCGAGATCGCCTGCCAGGTCGCGCAGTCGATCGGGCCCCAGGTCGCCGGGTCGGAGCCCGCGGCGCAGTTGCCGGCCGCCCCGAGCAGGTTGCCGTACTGCGGGTGGTTCGCGCCGATGCCGTCACTATTGCGGTTGACGTTCTTGTGGATCTCGTACGCCGCGGTCGCGTAGAAGCCGCCGGTCTCGATCTCGACATCGGCGCTAAAGGCGTTGTCGAAGCCGCCATCGTCGCAGTTGAGCAGCAGGTTGCCGCTGCCCGGCATGTTGCCGCCGTTGCAGTCCGGCGAACCGCTTGACTGCACGACGTTGTTGTACGTGCGGTTCTGGCCGGGCGAGTACAGCACGTTGAAGCTCCACATGCCGCCGAATTTCGGCGACTCGTAGGCGAACGCGTGGTCGAGGCGCGTGCCGAACTCGACGCGGTTGTCGCCGCCCGAGTTGCCCATGACAACCGCGTAATCGCCGAGCATGCCGGAGAACGGGTTCAGGCGATCGGTCGACTTCTTGTACGGCGAGTAGAACGTGCCGAATTTGACGCGGCCCCATTCCTTGCCCTTGAGGCCGATGAACGTGTCGCCCAGGCCGACGGCGCCGTTGACGACGTTCGACTGTTGGTACTGGGAGGTCTTGAGCCCCGGCGAAGCGCTGATCGCGAGTGCCGTTTCGACCTGGTAGACCAGGCTGACGTTGGATGAGCCGATCTTGTGCTCGCCGCGGTAGCCGATCTGCGACTTGTTGGTCGACAGCGCCGGCATGTAGCCAACCCGGCCGACCGGGTTCGCGCCGCCGGCTTTCGGGTTCGTGTAGTCGAGCCCCGAGCCGTCCGGCAGCAGGTGGTACGCCACGTTGCCGGCCATGCCTTTGGTGGTGTCATCGAACGACACGTCGAGCGTGCCGTAGAAGCCCTTCATGAACTCGTCGAACTTGGGCTCCGCGGACGCCGGCTTGGCGGCAGGCGCAGCTGCGGTCTGCGCAGGAGCCTGCGCCGGCGGCTGGGCCGAACCCTTTTTGAGGGTCTGTACCTCCTTGGTGAGGTCTTCGACTCGCTGCATCAGGATCTTGACCTGATCGGCGAGCGCCTTGTCGTCGGCGAGCGCCGCGCCGGCGAATCCGACGCCGGCCAGGATCGTCGCCATCGCCGCCAGAGCCGCAAGCATTGGCTTGGCCTTGCTTCGGATGAGCATCGTGATACCCCCTCGTGAATTAATTGGACTGAGCGTTCTCAGATCGTCCGCATCATCTCGTTCCAAAGATTCCCTGCCGTCGTGCCGGAAGCGCGCCGCGGGGCGCGCGCTTCCTCAGATGACTTTCTCGGCGCGCAGCGCGTCGATCTCGGCCGCCGCGAGCCCGAGTTCGCCGAGTACCTCGATTGTGTGTTCGCCGAGCAGCGGCGAGCGCGTGACGACCGTCGGGCTGTCCGACATCTTGATCGGATTGCCGACCGACAGGTACTTGCCGCGGGTCGGGTGGTCGACCTCGACGATCGTGCCGGTGTCGCGCAGCGACTGTTCCGACGCCAGCTCCTCCATCGACAGGATGGGGCCGCACGGAATGTCGTGTTCGTTGAGCTCGGCCATGGCCTCGAACTTGGTCTTGGTCATTGTCCACGACTCGACCGCCGCGAATACCTGCTTGAGGTGCGGCAGGCGCGCTTCCGGCGTCGCGTAGTCAGGGTCGGTGATCCACGACTCCTGGCCGATGACCTTGCAGATCTCCTTCCAGACCGGCGCCTGGGTGATGAAGTACAGGTACGCGTTCGGGTCGGTTTCCCAGCCCTTGCACTTGACGATCGAGCCCGGCTGTCCGCCGCCCGACGCGTTGCCGGCGCGCGGCACGGAGCTGCCGAACTTGCCGTTCGGGTACTGCGGAAATTCCTTCATGACTCCGGTGCGCGCGAGG
The DNA here is from genome assembly GCA_025355105.1 of Pseudomonadota bacterium. Classification (GTDB taxonomy): domain Bacteria; phylum Pseudomonadota; class Gammaproteobacteria; order Steroidobacterales; family Steroidobacteraceae; genus CAIKZZ01. The sequence goes on from JANYAE010000052.1 coordinate 224,307, forward strand.
CGCTGCTGGTCGCGGAGCTTGACGCGGCACAGGTTGAGGACGCCGTCCTGCATAGCGGCGAGCACTTTCTGGCCGCGGCCGGTCGTATTGCGCTGGTAGAGGGCCGCGACGATGCCGAGCGCGAGATGCAGGCCCGTGCCGCTATCGCCGATCTGTGCGCCGGTCACCATTGGCGGGCCGTCATCGAAGCCGGTCGTGGAGGCGGAGCCGCCGGCGCACTGCGCGACGTTCTCGTAGACTTTGCAGTCCTCGTACGGGCCGGGCCCGAAGCCCTTGACCGAGGCGACGATCATCCGCGGGTTCAGCTCCTGGATCCGCTCCCAGGTGAAGCCCATGCGATCGAGTGCGCCGGGCGCGAAGTTCTCGACCAGCACGTCGCAATGCTTGACCAGCCGCTCGAGCACCGCCTTGCCACGCGGCATCTTGGTGTCGAGCGTGATCGAGCGCTTGTTGTGATTGAGCATCGTGAAGTAGAGGCTGTCCACGCCGGGGATGTCGCGCAGCTGTTCGCGCGTGACATCCCCGGCGCCGGCGCGCTCGACCTTGATGACGTCTGCGCCAAACCACGCCAGCAGCTGAGTGCACGTCGGTCCCGACTGCACGTGGGTGAAGTCGAGAATCCGGACGCCGTCGAGAGCCTTGCCCATTCGAGTTCCCCGATCGCCTACTTGTACATTGTCTGATTCTTGGTACCCGGCGCGTACTCACGCGGGTCCACCCAGATGTTGATCACCGCGCAGCGCCGCAGCCGGTGCACAGATTCGCGCGCCCGCCGCAGCGCCGGGGCGATTTGCGCCGGGTCGCGCACTTCCTCGCCATAGCCGCCGAGCATCTCGGCGAACTTGCCGAACGGCACGTCGCCGAGCAAGTTACCGACGGCGCCGCGCTCCTCGCCGTACTTGGCGAGCTGCCCGTAGCGGATCTGGTTCATCGCCGAATTGTTGCCGATTACCGCCACGTACGGCACGCCGAAGCGGTTGGCCGTCTCCATGTCGAACGCGGTCATGCCGAAGGAGCCGTCGCCGTAATAGCAGAGCACCTCCTTGTCCGGATTGGCGAGGCCGGCGGCGATCGCGAAGCCGGTGCCGACGCCGAGCGAGCCGAGCGCGCCGGGATCCATCCACTGACCTGGGCCGCGCGGCCGGACCGCCTGGGCGGAGATCGTGACGACGTCGCCGCCGTCGCCGATGTAGATGGTGTTGTCGGCAAGGAACTCGTTCAATTCGTAGGCGACACGATACGGGTGGATCGGCGTGTTGTTCGACTTGAACAGTGGCATCAGCTTCTCGGTGGCCGCGTCCTCAGCGGCGGTAAGCTTCTTCATCCAGTCGCGGCGCGACTGGCGCTTGTCCGCCTTGAGGCGGCCGCTCGCCGCCTGCAGTACGGCGGCGAGGATCGCGCCCGGGTCCCCGCAGAGGCCGAGCGAGATGTCGCGGTTCTTGCCTACGGTGCGGTAGTCTATGTCTATCTGCACCAGCGTCAGCTTCGAGCTGATGCGCTTGCCGTAGCCCATGCGAAAGTCGAACGGCGTGCCGACGATCAGGATGACGTCGGCCTCGGCGAAGGCGTTGCTGCGCGTCCGGTCGAAGTGGTGCGGATCGCCCGGCGGCAGGAGGCCGCGGCTCGCGCCATTGAAGTAGCCCGGGACGTCGAGGCCGCGCAGCAGCGCGATCGCCTCGTTGTGGCCGCGCGCCGTCCAGACCTGCTGGCCGTAGAGCACCGCGGGACGCTCGGAGTTCACGAGTATGTCGGCGAGCTTTTCGATGTCGCGCGGATCGCCGATCGACTTCGTCGAGGCGCGGTAGTGGCCGGGCTTCGGGATCACGGCCTTGGTGAGGTCTACTTCGCGGTCGAGCACGTCGCGCGGGATCTCGAGATAGCAGGGGCCGGGAGCTCCGTTGAATGCCTCGCGCACGGCCATCGAGACCATGTCGGCGACGCGCTCGGTGCTCGGCACAGTGGCCGCAAACTTGGTGATCGGCGTCATCATGTCGACGTGGGGGAGGTCCTGCAGCGAGCCCATCTTGTGCTGGCTCAGCGCGCCCTGGCCGCCGATGTGCAGCACCGGGCTCTCGGAGCGGAACGCGGTCGCGATGCCGGTGACGGCGTTCGTGCAGCCCGGGCCGGCGGTCGTCACGACGCAGCCAAGCTTGCCGGTCTGGCGCGCATAGCCGTCGGCCGCGTGGGCAGCGACCTGTTCGTGGCGCACGTCGATGATGCGGATGCCTTCGTCGATGCAACCGTCGTAGATGTCGATGATGTGGCCGCCGCACAGCGTGAAGATCGTGTCGACGCCCTCGTTCTTCAGCGCCTTGGCGACCAAGTGGCCACCGGAGATGACGTTGGCGTCGCGGGTCTTCTGCTTCAGCGTGTCTTCGGCCGTCGTGGTGCTGCGGACATCTGCCGCCTTGGTGGACATGGGTGCCTCCGATCGTGGATCCGTGGGTGAGCGCCGCGTCAGGCGGCGCTCACCCGCAAAGGACGCGCGGCCCTCCGGCCGCGCGAAGAATCAGGACGCGGACCCGCTGATCCGCGCCGCCGGCGCGGCGATCGGTGCGCGCTCCCCTCAAGCGGCGGCCTTGGCCGTAATGGTCACCGCCGGTGGCGCGCTTGCTGCGTACTTGGCCCGCAACGGCTTCAGCGCCAGCAGCGCGAGCGCCGCCGCCGTGAAGTTCGCGATTGCCGCGGCGACGAACACGGCGTGCCAGCCGCCGGCGCTCGCTGCCCATACGCTCGCGAACGGCACGACGATGGCCGCGGTGCCCTTCGCGGTGTACAGCAGGCCGGTGTTTGCGGTCGCGAACTTGGTGCCGAAGGTGTCGGCGGCGGTGGCCGGGAAGAGGCTATATATTTCGCCCCACGCGAAGAACACGATGCCGCTCAACAGCACGAACATCACCGGGTCGGTCCCGAAGTTCGCCAGCGCAATGATGCCCGAGCCCTCGATGGCGAAGGCGAGGCCCATGGTGTTTTCCCGGCCGATGTGGTCGGAAACCCAGCCGAAGAACGGCCGGCACAGGCCGTTCAGCACGCGGTCGATCGTCAACGCGAAGGTCAGCGCCGGCAGCGTCAGGCCGATGAGGCTGACCGGCACCTCGGCAACCTTGAAGTCCTTGGCGATCGGCGCGAGCTGCGCGACCGCCATCAGGCCGCCGGCGGCCATCATCACGAACATCGCGTACATGAGCCAGAACACCGGCGTCTTGATCATCTCCGTCGGCGATACCTGGCGGCGGCCGGCACTAGGCGAGAACTTCGGCGCGGCGCCGAGCACCTCAGGCGGCGGCACGAGGATCAGGAAGCCGAGCACGAAGACGACGAGACCCTGGACGATACCGAAGGTCAAAAACGTCTGTTGGTAACCCGCGGACTTGATCATGTTCGCGATCGGGATGACGGTCAGCGCCGAACCGGCGCCGAAGCCCGCAGCGGTGAGGCCCGCGGCGAGACCGCGGCGGCCCGGGAACCAGCGCACCGCGTTGCCGATGCAGGTGCCGTACACGCCGCCCGCGCCGACGCCGCCGAGCGCCGCCGCGAAGTACAGCATCGGCAGCGTGTCAGCGATGGAATTCAACGCCCAGGCGATGCCACACAGAGCGCCGCCGATCACGATGATCCAGCGCGGACCGAAGCGGTCGACCAGATAGCCCTCGACCGGTACCAGCCAGGTCTCTAGGAGCACGAAGACGGTGAAGGCCACTTGGATGGACGCCTTGCCCCAGTGGAACTTGGCGTCGATGGGACCGACGAACAGCGTCCAGCCGTACTGCAAGTTGGCGATCATCACCATGCAGAGGATGCCGATGATCAGCTGCAGCCACGGGTTGCCGAATGCGGATTTCCCACGCTGCTCCGTTGTCGAAGTCATAGATGCTCCCCCTCGTACTGTGGCGCCATCGACTCTGGCGGCCTGTGTGATCCGCGAACTGTGGCGCACGCTCCGCGCGTTCAGCTGCGGCCGGGGTCGAGAAGAAGCAGCCGGGACGATGCCCCGCCCGTGCGATTGCTCGCGTGCTGCCCCCTCGACACATTCCTAAATCAGGTTTCGTATTTCTCGAACGCTCTGGACCATATGTGATATATCAATGGGGTGTCAACAAGCGACACGCGAGGTTCAATTTGCGCCGCAACATGACGCGGCCGAGGCGATCAGCGTCGGCGCCGGGCGGCGACGAGAGTTGACGGCGACTTGCAGCGGTCGCAGCCACCGACTCGCCACTGCTTGCCCGGGCGTGAGCAGAAAACGTAGGCTCTTGCCCGTCGACTTGACCAGCAGCCGGGATGGAGCCGGCTCCGAGACATTAAGGGTGCTGCTGAAGTCTGGCTGAGTTCTGATATGTAATATATCTTGAAATATAATGCGGTGCAGCATAAAATCAGCTGCCCGATGGGTATTTCGAGGATATCGCTATGGAAGTCTTTGTTTATTCTATCTATTTGATCGGCATTCTGGCGACGTTCGCGGCACTGATCGTCAACCTCTACGCCTTGGTTCCCACCGCTGTGCTGATGCGCGGCGAGCACGCCGGCCGCTACGCGGACCTCGGCGCGTCGCAGGCGACGAAGGCACCGGTAAGCTGGATCGGGCGACGGGCGGCAACGGTCGACGTGCTGAGGGCGCGCGCGGCCTGAGGCCGGTGTCGCCGGACCGGAGGGCTGCGGTGGGGATCCCCGCCGCGGCCGATCCGGCCGAACGGTCGATGCGGTAAGACGTCGCGACCGCCTGAGACAGGGCGGCGAGGGGGGGCGGATGAGTGTCATCAGCAAGGTCCTGCGTCGCGCGGGGGCGCAGGCGCCGCTCCCGTTGGCGCCGCTAAACGCCGTCAGCCTTCGCGACCAGGCGTATGTGCTGCTCAAGGACGCGATTGCCGCGACCGATATCTACGGCCAGCGGCAGGACCTTCGACTCGACGAGCGCCAGCTGACCGAGGCGCTCGGCGTAAGCCGCACGCCGGTCCGCGAGGCCCTGCAGATTCTCGAACAGGAGGGGTTCCTGCGCACCGTGCCGCGTCGCGGGATCTTCATAGTCCGCAAGACCAAGCGGCAGATCATCGAGATGATCCAGATGTGGGCGGCACTCGAGAGCATGTCCGCCCGGCTCGCAACACTGCACGCACCGGACGCAGAGATCCAGAAGCTCCGCCATCTGTTCGACGAGTTCCTCAATTCGCCACCCGCGGCGCACATTGGCGAGTACTCCGACGCCAACATCGCGTTTCACCAGATGATCATCCGCTTGGGCGGCTCCCAGCTGATCGACGACGCGACGAAGAACCTGTTCATCCATGTGCGGGCCATCCGCAAGGCGGCGATCTCGCAGGATGATCGCGCCGCGCGCTCGATCATCGATCATCTGAGAATCATCGAGGCGCTCGAGCGGCGCGACACGGAAGCCGCGGAGCGGCTGACGCGCGAGCACACTCTCGACCTCGCGGCGCACGTCGAGCGCCACGGCGAACTGCTCGACTGACGGGCCCACGGGTCTTGCGGACTCGCTAGTCCTTCATCGTCGGCGACGCTGACCGAGGCCGCGCCCGTTGGCTCGTCTTCGGCCGCGCCAGCGACGCACCGCGCCCGGGCCGCGCAACGCCCTCGAAGTCGAAGTGCACGAGGCGTCCGATCAGCGCCGCGCCCTCGCGCATCAGGAACTCCTTGAACGCGAGTGCGACCGGCGGCAGGCGCTTTGAGCGGTGGTGCACGAGATACCAGTTCAGCATCGCCGGGAAGCCCTCGACGTCTAGGACCGTCAGCATGCGCGACTTCAGCTCGAGCCCGATGGTGTGCGCCGAGAGGAACGCGATGCCCATGCCGGCGACCACCATTTGCTTGATCGTCTCGGTGCTGCGGATCTCCATCGTCGTGCTCAGCCGGGCGAAGCGACGGCCGAAGACCTCGCGCATCGAGTTCCAGGTGTCCGAGCCACGCTCGCGCTGAATGAAGTGTTCCCGGACCAGCGCCGCGCGCGGAATCCGTCGCGCGGCCGCGAGCGGGTGATCCGGGGCGGCCACGATCACGTACGGGTGCGGCGCGAACGGCACCGCGACCGTGTCCGGGTCGGTCGGCGGCCGAACCATGACGGCGAGGTCGGTCAGGTTGTCGGCGATCTCGCGCAACAGTCCCTCACGGTTGTGGACCGTAAGGTTGAAGCTGACGCCGGGGTGCCGTCGGGCAAACTCGGCCAGCACGCGCGGAAAGAAGTAGTCGCCGGCGCTGATCACGGCGACATTGAGGCGGCCGCCGGTGACGCCTTTCAGCTGCGCGACCGCATCGTCGGCCTCGCGCAGCCGCTGCGCGATCGCGCGCGCGCAGTGCCGCATTTCGTCGCCGGCCGGCGTGAGGTATGTGCGGCGTCCGAGCCGCTCGATCAGCGGCAGGCCGACTTCGGCCGTCAGCTCCTTGACCTGGATCGAGACCGCCGGCTGCGACAGGTGCAATTCCTCGGCGGCACGCGAGAAGTTCATGTGGCGCGCGACCGCCTCGAAGACCCTGAGCTGCCGCAGCGTGATGTGGGCCATGGCCGCAGCGTAGCCGCTTCTATGTATTCTGTAAATCGAATGGTTGCGATAGAAAACTTTCGTTTTTGTTTCGTGCCGTGCCGGCTTAGGCTGACTCCCGGCAGAAGCGCTTGGCCGGTCCCCGGCAGCGCGCGCCGATCGAGGAGCCCGCCATGTCGATCGTCATCAGCGAGATTCCGCCCGAGAGCGACGCCAGCGACGCGCTGACCGCCGAGCTGCAGGCCTACAACAGCGCGTTCCTCGAGCTCGAACTACCTTGGCAGTGGGATGCCGAGACCTTCCGTCGCCTGCGCACCCTCGCCGCCGGCACGGACTGCGTCAGCGCCTACGTCGAGCGTAACCAGGCGCACTTGCTCCGGGTCTACGACAAGTCGTTCCTGCGGGACCTCATTCTGTCAACCAAGGCGCGGCACTGCGGCCTGCCGATCGCGTGAGCTCGCGGTGCGGGACGACCTGCGGTAGCACCTGACGTCCGCGCTGCACTCGGACGTCCATAATTCACAACGATAGCGGTGCGCGCGGGCCCTCGAGGGGAGTGTCGATGAAGATTGCGGTGGTCGGGGCAGGCGCGATCGGCGCCTATGTCGGCGTCCGGCTCGCGCTCGCGGGCGAACAGGTCACCTTCATCGCGCGTGGCGCCAACCTCGAGGCGCTGCGCGCCCGCGGCGCGCGGCTCGTGCTGCCGGACGGCAGCGAGCAGGTCGCCGCCAACGTGGCCGCGACCAGCGACTACGCCGCCGCCGGTCCTCAGGATCTCGTCATCCTCGCGGTCAAGGCCCACCAGCTTGGCGCCGTCGCGCGCGAGGTACCGAAGCTCGTCGGTCCGGACACGATCGTGGTGCCGATGCAAAACGGCATTCCCTACTGGTATTTCCACCGCCACGGCGGCGCCTTCGCGGGCCGGCAAGTTCAGGCGGTCGATCCGGGCGGACATATCAGCGTGCACATTCCGGCCGAGCGCGTCATCGGATGCGTCGTGTATCCGGCCACCGAGCTGATCGCGCCCGGCGTCGTCAAGCTGATCGAGGGTGACCGCTTTCCGGTCGGCGAGCCGGACGGCGCGCGCAGCGCGCGCGTCACCAGGGTGGCGGAGTGCTTCACGCGCGCCGGCTTCAAGGCGCCGGTGCTCGACGAGATCCGCGCCGAGATCTGGCTGAAACTGTGGGGCAACCTGACCTTCAATCCGATCAGCGCGCTGACCCGCGCGACGCTCGTCGACCTGTGCGAGGACGGCGGCACCCGCCAGCTCGCGGTCGAGATGATGACCGAGGCGCAGGACGTGGCGCGAGCCTACGGCATCACGATGCGCGTGTCGCTCGCGAAGCGAATCGCCGGCGCCGCTAAGGTCGGCAAGCACAAGACCTCGATGCTGCAGGACGTCGAGGCAGGCCGCACGCTGGAGATTGACGCGCTGCTCGGCGCGGTGGTCGAGCTGGCGCGGGTCGCGAGCGTCGCGACACCGCACCTCGACGCCGTCTACGCTCTCACGCGTCTGCTCGCGGCGGTCACCGAGGCCGAGCGCCAGGGCACGGCCGTGGCGCTTCACCCGCTCGGCACGGCATGATCACTTCCCCGCGGGCGCGCCATCGACGCCCGCGACCCTTCCGACGCGCCGTCGGCGCGTTCAACTGAGCTGAGGCATCGCATGGCTGGCAGAAACTTTCTCTTCGTTCCCGGGCCGTCCAATGTCCCGGACCGCATCCAGCGGGCGATGATGGTCGCGATGGAGGACCATCGCTCGGCGCGCTTCCCGGAACTCTCGCTCGCCTGCCTGAAGGGCCTGCAGCGGCTGTTCCGCACCGAGAACGGCACGCCGATGATCTTTCCGTCGTCCGGCACGGGTTGCTGGGAGGCGGCGCTCAGCAACTGCCTTAGCCCGGGCGACCGGATGCTCGCAGCGCGCTTCGGCCAGTTCAGTCACCTCTGGATCGACATGTGCCAGCGGCTCGGCTTCGAGGTCGACGTGCTCGACGAGGAATGGGGCGCCGGAGCCTCTCCCGAGCGCTACCGCGCCGCGCTCGCCGCCGACAGGGGGCACCGCATCAAGGCCGTGCTCGTCTGTCAGAACGAGACGGCGACCGGCGTGACCAGCGACGTCGCGGCGATCCGTGCGGCGATCGACGAGACGCGCCATCCGGCGCTGCTCTTCGTCGATTCGGTGAGCGCACTCGCCAGCATCGACTTCCGAATGGACGAGTGGGGTGTCGACGTCTGCGTCAGCGGCTCGCAGAAGGGGCTGATGCTGCCGGCCGGTCTCGGCATCACCTGCGTCAGCGTGCGCGCGCTCGAGGCCGCCAAGAGCGCGACCAGCCGGCGCTGCTATTTCGACTACGCCGACATGGCGCAGGCGGCACACAGCGGCTACTTCCCGTACACGCCGTCGATCCCGCTGCTGCACGGCCTGCGCGAGTCGCTCGCGATGCTGTTCGAGGAAGGCCTCGAGCAGGTGTACGCGCGGCACGCGTTCCTTGCCGGCGGCGTGCGCGCCGCGGTCCGCGAGGGCTGGCAGCTCGAGCTCTGCGCGCGCGAACCGAAGTGGTACTCGGACACAGTCTCCGCGGTGATGCTGCCCGCCGGCGTCGACGGCGCCAAGATCATCGGCCACGCGTTCCGTCGCTACAACCTCGCACTCGGAGCCGGGCTGTCGAAAGTCGCGGGGCGCTTGTTCCGGATCGGCCACCTCGGCGACCTCAACGAGCTGATGCTAATGGGCGCGATTGCCGGTGCCGAGATGGCAATGCTCGATGCAGGCGTCAAGGTCGTGCCGGGCAGCGGCGTGGCCGCGGCGAGCGCCTACTGGCGCGGCCAGCCGGCGCCGAGGGGCCTGCTGGCATGAGCGAGCGAATCGTATTCCTCGATCGGGCGTCGCTGCCGGTGCGTTTCACGGCGCCGCGCTGCACCGGCGAGTACGTGGAGTACGTCGAGACCGGCGCCGACGAGCTCGTCGCGCGCCTCGCGGGCGCATCGGTCGCGATCACCAATAAGGTGCCGCTCAGGGCTGCGGTGCTCGCGCAACTGCCGGCGCTCAAGCTGATCGCGGTGGCCGCTACCGGCTACGATTGCGTCGACGTCGCCGCGTGCCGCGAGCGCGGAATCGTCGTCGTGAACATCCGCCAGTACGCCGTGCACACCGTTCCGGAGCACGTGTTCGCGCTGCTGCTGGCGCTCAGGCGCAATCTGGTCGGCTACCGTCAGGCAGTCGCCGCCGGCGAATGGCAGAAGGCCCGGCAGTTCTGCGTGTTCGACGGCGAGATCCGCGACCTGCACGGCTCGCTGCTCGGTATCGTCGGTCACGGCTCGATCGGCAGCGCCGTCGCGACGATCGGTGCGGCCTTCGGCATGCAGGTGCGCTACTCGACGGATCCCGAGCATCCGACGGTCGACGAGCAGCACCGGCCGCTTGCCGAGCTGGTCGCGACGGCCGATGTCCTGACGCTGCATTGTCCGCTGACGGCGCAGACCCGCGGCCTGATCGGTGAGCGGGAGCTGCGCGCGATGAAGCGCGGCGCGATCCTGATCAACACGGCGCGCGGTGGCCTCGTCGACGAGCCGGCGCTGCGGCGCGCGCTGACCGAGGGCTGGATCGGCGGCGCGGGTTTCGACGTGCTGACGGTCGAGCCGCCGCGCGACGGTCACCCGCTGCTTGATCTCAACCTGCCGAACTTCATCGTCACGCCGCACGTCGCTTGGGCCTCCGTCGAGGCGATGGAAGGCCTAGCGGACCAACTGACCGGCAACATCGACGCCTGGGCGGATGGTTCGCCGCGCAACGTCGTCAGCTGAGCGCGGCGTCCGGCCTGGCCGGACGCCGGCCGCGCTGCGCGGCCTCAGGTGCCGAGGGTCGTTCCGACCGTCACGCCTGCCTCGGCGCAGAACTGTGCGGCGGCCATCTTCTTGCCGTCCTCGTGCTTGAGCTTGAGCACTTCGATCTGGCCGCCCTGGCCGGTGATGACGATGCTCTCGGCGCCGATTGCGGTGACCGCGCCGATCTTGCCCTTCACCTGACCGAAGGTCCGCACGAGGTGCCGGCGCGCATCGAAGATCTGCAACCTCTTGCCGCCGATCGTGGTCCAGGCGCCGGGAGCCGGATTGCAGCCGCGGATCAGGTTGTAGGTGTGCTCGATAAGCGTGTGCCAGTTGATGCGCGCTTCGCCTGACTGGCACCAGCCCTCGTAGCTTGCCTGCGACTCGTCCTGCACGGTCGCGGTCGCGCGGCCGGAAGCCACGAGGTCTGCAGCCTCCTGCAGCGCGGCGACGCCCATCGGGAACAGCCGGTCGAAGTACACGCTGCCGAGCGTGTCGTCGGGGCCGATCGGGGTCTCCTTCTGCAGGATGACCGGACCCTCGTCGAGCCCGTCGGTCGGCCTGAAGATCGTCAGGCCCGTGCGCGTGTCGCCGCGGATGATCGGCCAGTTGATGGAACTCGGCCCGCGGTAGCGCGGTAGCAGCGACGGGTGATACTGGATCATGCCGTGGCGCGGGATCGCGACGAAATCCTGCGGCACGAACTGCAGCACGTACGCCATCACGCCGACGTCGACGTTGAGGCCACGCAGCGCGGCCTGGGCTTCCGGCGTCTTAAGCGACGGCAGCTGTACGAGCGTGATCTTGCGTTCCTCGGCCGCGACGCGCAAAGCATCCGGCCGCGCACCCGGCTTCTCGGGCGCGCAGAAGACGCCGGCGACCGTGTCGCCGCGCGCGATGAAGGCTTCAAGGGCCGCCTTGCCGAAGTCCTGCTGTCCGATGATGGCAATGCGCATCGCTCACACTCCTGCGGTGCGGCCGGTCGCCGCGCGTGTCGTAAACGGGTCCGGGGACTTCGCCGGCCGCTCCGGCTGCACGCCGAACGCCGGTGGAGTTGCATCGGTGATGCGCTCTGATATTTAGCATATCTGAACGGAGCCAGGCGACAAATCACCGGCCGGAGAAGACCGCTGGGCTAGGATGCGCCCGCCAGCTCGCGCTGCGACTCGAACACTCGGGCCGCGCCTGACAGGGGGTCGTCGAATTCCAGCGCCCGCGCGAGCAGCGCCAGCGGCCGCGTGAAATCGTCGGCGGCGTCGGTTGACAGCGCCGGGTACCAGGGATCGTTCGCGATCGGTGCGCCGAGCGCGGCCATGTGCACGCGCAGCTGGTGCTTTCGTCCCGTGGCCGGGCGCAGCTCGTAGCGCCAGAGTGGCGCGCCGCGTGCCAGGATCCCGATCCGCGTCTCACTGTTCGCGGGCCCGACCGCCTCACGTGTCCGGAAGAAGGGCTCGCCGCGCACCAGCCGGCTGCGATGCAGCAGCGGGAAGCGGTGCCGAGGTAGCGGTGCTGCCAGCGCCTCGTAGACTTTGGTGATGCGCCGTTCGCGAAACAGCGCCTGGTAGCTGGCGCGGGTCGCGGGATTGGCGGAGAACAGCACGAGGCCGGCGGTCGCGCGGTCGATGCGGTGCAGCGGGACCAGTTGCGGGTTCGCGAGTCGCCGCATCAGCCGCACCAGCAGCGTCTGCTCGACCCATTCGCCGACCGGCGCCACGGGGAGGAAATGTGGCTTGTCGGCGACGACCAAATTCGCATCCGCGTAGACGACCGTTTCCGTGAACGGGATCGGCGTCTCCGTCTCCACCTCGCGAAAATAGCGGACTTCGAGTTGTGCGCGGAACGGTGTCGTCGCCGTGAGCACATGGCCGGTGGCGTCCTGCACTAGGCCGCGCTCAAATCGGCTGAGCCAGCGCTGCCGCGAGATGGCGGCGAAATGCTCGCACAGGCAGTCGAGCACGGTCGACCAGCGGCCGTCCGGCAGGCTCACGGTGCTCGCGGGCCGGCTCGTCGCGACGGTGCTCGGCAGCTCGGTCAATCCGGCGCTCTGGCAGGGCCTCGCCGGCCGTCCCCCGTGACGGTGGCCGGCCTGCTGCCGCGGCCGGCGCTCAGCGCGAGCGGCCGGCGCGGGATGCGGCGGTCCTCAGCCCGACGCGGCTTCCTTATTCTGCTCGATCCAGAGCAACGCTGCTTCGACGTCGGCGAGCTCCGCGGCGTTGAAGCCAGGGACCTTGGTGTTCGTGCTCGACGCCTTCAGACGCGCCATTTCGGCGTTCGCCTGCGCGTGGACCCAGACGAGCCCGCGGCGAACCTTGGACGTGAATTTCTGCTGCTTGTCATCGCTCATGATCGTCCCCACTCGTTGGTTCTGGAAAGTCTGCCGGCACGGGGGCCAGAACAGGAGTGTACCGCTGGCCGGGGCCGGGAAGCGGCCAATCGTCGGCCGAGGCTTCCGGGCACCCCGTCCAGGGCCGCGTTACGGTTCGTCGACTATGTAGCCGCGGGTCCGAAGGCGGGCAGGCCAGCCGTCAGCCTCGAGCAGCTGCCCGATCGGGAGCACGGCGAAGCTCGTTTGGTTGGTGGCGAGCGCAAGCTGCGCGGCCGAGAGCCAGTGGTCGACGAGCTGGTCCCGCAACGTCAACACTCGGTCGCGCAGCTCGGGCACGGCCGTGATTGCGTCGAGGCAGGTGGCTCGCTGGTCCGTGAACGGCAACGTTCGCAGCCCCTCGACATCGCCGATCGCCCACAGCGTCGCACGCCGTCGCATCGGTTGCAGCGCCGACTCGAGTGTCAGCAGGGTGCTCGCGAGGCAGGCGACGTCCTGGTCGTGCGGAATCTTGCCGAGCTGACGGATCGTGCCCCGCGGGTCATCGAGCACGATCTCGATCGTCATGGCGGTGACGGGCACCTTGTGCCGCCGGGCGAGCTTCTCGACGATCCTCCAAACCGTGTCGCCAGACACAAGTCCGGAGCGCTCGATCGCGCGCTTATAGAGCTCGTGGGCGGCGACGCTCGGTCGGAGCCGCTCGAGATCCTCGTCGTCGTCGAGATACGCCTCGCGCAGCGCGAGCCAGCGCTCGTAGACAGTCTCAGGCAATTCGTCCCTGAGCGTGCGGCCGTTGCGATTGGTGCGCGCGCCCAGCAGCGCCGGCAGTGCGGCGAGCCCCTTGAAGAAGCCGACGGACACGTCGACGCCGGGCGGCGCGATCACGGCCTGGGACCGCGCGATGACCTCGTCGGCGTCGCGCGAGCGCCATGTCATGTGCTTCGGCAGCGGATCGAGAGTGCCGAGAATCCAGAGTTCGTGGCCATCCTTCGAAACGTGCCACATTCCGGGCCCCGACTGCTCGCCGGTGACCAGCACCTCCTGGATCGCTGCCGCGGCAGGCTCGGCTGAAGTCGGCCCCGGCGCGTCGCCGGCGCCGGTGGCCGAGGACCCGATGCTCGCGCAGGCCATGGCCGCGAGCAGGTGTCGGCGAACAGCGCTCACGCCGACCCTGACGGTCGCGGGATCGTGCCGGTCGCGGCGAAGGACCGCATCGTTGTAGCGCAGTGCATCCTGCCGCGATGATCAGCGGCCAGGTGAACGCAGTCAAAGCTGCCGTCAAGCCGGCGGTGGCGCCGCCGGCGCCGTGCGACGATCGCCGCTAGAGGAGGCCGAGCTGCGGCGCCTCGTCGTCGTCGAGGCCGGATCGCACATCAGCCAGTGCTTCGAAGTGGCGCGCGCCGGTCGAGCGCGACCGGTGGTCGAAGCGCTCGCTGTGGATGAACGCCCGAAAGGTGTCGTCGCTCGCCGTGCCGGTCGGCGGCAGCTCGGCCCAGGCGGGTGTCGGCAGCGGATGACGAGACGGAACCATGGAGAAAGCCTCCCAATGGCAGCGCAGAAGCTGGTGCCGGCAGGCGAGAGTTCGGCCAGGGCTCACCCGTTCAGAGCCTACGCTTCCGGGGAGAACCAGCCGCCTCGCCACCTGCCCGCGACCAAGACTCTACGACGACCGCCGTCCGACCGGAAGAATCGACGCGCCCCGAGGGCGTGACGTGTTCACCAGTTCGCGCAAGATCCGACTTATGCCCGTGCCGGGAACGCCCGCGACCGCAGGGCGTCCACTGATCGTTGCGAACGAGACGCGTTGGATCACGCGACGGCGGCCCGGTTGAGGCCGTCGGCCGGCGCCGCGTCAGCCGTTGCGGCCCGCGAGCTCGACCTCGGCTTCGATCTCGACCGGAATGTCGAACGGCAATTCCGCCATGCCGACGGCGCTGCGGCTGTGCGCTCCCACCTGCGGGCCGAACACGTCGAGGATCAGGTCGGAAAAGCCGTTGATGACGCTCGGCTGCCGATTGAAGCCGGGCGCGGAGTTCACCATGCCGAATACACGGGACCACGCCGCGATGCGATCGAGGTTGCCGAGCGCGCGCTGCAGGCTGCCGAGGATCGACAGCGCCGTGAGGCGTGCGGCGGTGTAGCCCTGCTCGACGTCGAGTTCGCGGCCGAGCTTGCCGAGCGGCGCAGCGAAGGAGCCATCGGGGTTCTGGGGCCCGTGCCCGGAGATCAGGGCGCGCGAACCGACGATGTGCACGAACTGGAAGGGCAGGACAACACCTGCCGGCGGCTGAGTCGGAGGGGGCAGTGCGAGCCCGAGGCTGCGCAGACGATCGTCGATCCTGGACATCGGGTTCCCCGGTGGCTAGCGCGGCGCTTCGCGCGCCGCGCTAGCCTGCGGCATCGAACGTCGCCGTGGCAATCCCCGCGCACACCGCGGCGCGATGGCGGGACCGCTGGTCGTCCGCGCGGGGGACGCCGTCGCCGACCGCAGCCGCTACAATGGGTCACCGCACACCGGGAGCGCCGCGATGGAAAAGGACCTGACCGCACTCAACCACGCGAAAAACGTGCTGCTCGAGATGGCGCTCAAGTTCGGCCCGAAGCTGATCGTCGCGCTGCTCATCCTGACGGCCGGCGCGCTGGTCGGCCGCTGGTTGGCGCGGGCCACGCAACGCGGCCTGCGGCGGCTCGAGTTCGAGCCGCCGGTCGTCCTCCTGTTCGTCCGGCTGGTGCGCGTCGCGGTGTTCGGATTGTTCGCGATCCTCGCGCTGCAGAACCTCGGCGTCGAACTCCTGCCGCTGATCGCCGGTCTCAGCGTCGCGGGCGCCGGTGTCGCACTCGCCACGCAAGGCGTGCTCAGCAACGTCGTCGCCGGGCTGACGATCATCTTCACGAAGCCGTACCGCGTCGGCGACTACATCGAGATCGTCGGTGTCCAGGGACTGGTGGACACGATCAACCTGTTCAGCACGACGCTGCTGCACGCCGATCGATCGAAGGTCGTCGTGCCGAACCGCAAGATCGTCGGCGAAATCCTCCACAACTACGGCAGCATCCGCCAGGCGGAGCTGCAGGTTGGCGTTGGCTACGACGTCGATCTCACGCAGGCCATCGCCGTGATCCGGGAACTCGTGCTCGCCAACCCGCGGGTGCTGCGCGACCCGGCTCCGGCGGTCGGCGTGGCGGTGCTCGGTGATTCCGCGATCCAGATCGCGGTCAGGCCTTGGGTCTCGGTCGAGAACTACGGCGACGTCTGCGGCGAACTCAATGTCGCGATCGTCGAAGCCTGCCGTCGCCGCGGCATCTCGATACCTTTCCCGCAGCGCGACGTGCGCCTGGTCGGCGGTAGCTGACCTGCCGCACCCTCAGTCGGCCACGAAGCGCGCCTGACGGTATGGCGCGAGCAGTCCGACCTCGACGCCATCGAGGATTTCCAGCGATGCGAGTTCGCCGAGGAGCGGCGCCAGCGTCACGCCGCTGTGGGTGACGGCGACGTAGGCGTTCGGGCAGCCACGGAGGGCGCCGACGATAGGGTAGCCGTCCTTCGGCATCGGGCGCCACCCGATCGTGATGCGCTCGACCGCAGCGTCCGCGAGTTGCGGCAGGTACTGCGCCGCCGCGGCGAGTAGTCGCCGCCGGTGCAGCTCGCCATGGCCCTCGTCCGGGAAATCGGCCGGCTGCTGCTTCAGGTAGTCGTGTGCCGGCGTGCTCGGCGGCCCGAGATCATCGCCGATGACCATCCGTCCATCGCGGTACTGCTTGACGTGGGCGGCAGGGCCTACCGCGACGCGGTGGACAAGTGGAGGCAGCGGCGCCGTGTGGACAAGGAGCCCCGGCGCCGGCACGAGCGGCACAGCGACGCCGGCCAGCGCCGCGAGGGCCGGCGTCTGCACGCCGGCGGCGACGACGAGCACCTCGCAGGCGTAGTCGCCGCGAGTGGTCCGCACCGCCGCGACGTGCCCGGCGCGGACGTCGAGCCCAGTGACCTCGCACGGCGCAACGAGCTCGGCTCCGGCCGCCGCTGCATGCGCGAGCAGCAGCTGGGTCGTTGCGGCGGGGTCTGCGAATCCCTCCTGCTCCGCGAACGTCGCGGCGAGGACCTTGCCCGGCCGCAGCCCGCTCTCGAGCGCGCCGAGCTGGTCGGCGTCGATCAGCCGGACGGGGTAGCCCCATTCCTGTTGCTGTCGCACCTGCCGTCGCACGGTCTCCGCTTCCCGCGGGTCCGAGAACCATTGCAGCGCGCCGCCCCAATGCACCGGCAGCCCCGGCAGTTCCTGCTCGAGCTGCCGGTAGGACGCGAGCGCCAGGCGGTGCAACAAGTGGTAGTGGAGCGGCTGCTTCGAGAACTCCGCGTTCAGCCAGGCGAACGAACGGCCGGTCGCGCCGGCGGCTGGCCCTGCGCGGTCGATAATCGTGACCCGCGCACCACGCTTGGCCAGCCGGTAGGCCGTCGCGGCACCGATGATGCCGGCGCCGATGACGACGATCCGGCCGGCACGCCCACCGGCGACCAGGCGGCGCGGCACAGCGGCGCCCGCCGCAAGGCCCGCGAGCTGCGTGAGGAATCGCCGACGTTGCATCGTGGTTGGCCTCGCCCGGCGCGATGGGATCCGGCCGTTCGCGACGCCACCCGGCGGTCGCCGCGTCACACGCCGAGGATCTTACGCGCCTCGGCCGGACTCGCAATCTCGCGGCCGGCCTGACGCGCGACGGCGACCAGTGCCTGGATCAACGGGCCGTTGCTCTCGGCCTTCGAGCCGTCCGGCAGGTAGAACGTGTCCTCGAGACCCGTGCGCAGGTTGCCGCCAAGCTCGGCGGCGCGGCGGTGTAGCGCCCAGATCGGCGCGCGACCGATCGCGGTGACCTGCCAGGTTGCGCCAGGCACCGCGAGCCGCGCGAGGATCGGCAGCAGCTCCGGGTCCGCGGGCATGCCGGATTCGACGCCCATGACGAAGTTGTAGTCGAGGTGGCCGCTGTAGAGCCGCGTCCGCGCATACATCTCGACGCAGCGGACGATGCCGACGTCGAAGCACTCGAACTCCGGCAGTGCGCCGGTCTCGGCCATCACGGCGAGAAACGCCTCGACCTTTTCAACCGGGTTGTCGAACAGCATCGGCCGCCAGGCCCAGCTCCCGTCGCTGCGAACCTTGAGGTAGTTGAGCGAGCCTGCGTTGCAGGCGGCGATCTCCGGCCGGACTGCACGCATGCACGCGAGCGGGCCGCTGATGTCTGGCCCTATCACGCCGGTGGATTGGTTGAAGATCACACCCGGGCAGCTTGCGCGGATCGCCTCTGCGATCTCGAGCGCCACGGTCGGCTCCCACGACGGCAGGTGTCCCCGGCCGGGCGCCTGCTGCCGGAAGTGGACGTGCACGACCGAGGCGCCGGCGTCGCAGGCCGCGCGTGCCTCGCGCGCCATCTGCTGCGGCGTCACGGGAACGTGGTGTTGGCCTGGATCGGTGAGCACGCCGGTGAGCGCGCAGGTGACAATGGCTTTGGACATCACGCACCTCGCTCGAAGCGCACCAGCAGCTGGCCGGGAGCCACCTGATCGCCGACCCGGACCGCGACTGAGCTCACCCGGCCGGCGCGGGTCGCGCGCAGCTCGTGTTCCATCTTCATCGCCTCGAGCACCAGCAGCCGCTGCCCGGCGACCACGGCGGTGCCGGCGGTCACCGCGACCTCGAGCACGCGCCCGTTGATCGTGGCGCGTGCATCGTCGGCGGTCGCGACTGTCGGATCCGTTGGCCCGCGCGCCTCGCGGCGCCGGCAGTGGAAACGGTAGTCGCCCCGGCGAGTGTGCAGCCAGAGCGTGCGCCCGCGCCAGACGTAGCGGTAGGCGATCGCCACGCCGCCGATTTCGGCCTCGCCATCCTCGCGTGGCATCGCGGGCTGGCCGCGCACCTGAACCGGTTCGGCGCCGGCATCGAGCACGGCACCGTCCGGCGTCAGCACGACGCGCCCGGAGCGCAGCCGCGGCAAGAGTTGCTGCGACTGCGGCGCTTCCCATTCAAGCCGCCATGGCGCTGGCAGCGGCCGGCCGGGATTCCAGGCGCGCCAGTTCGTGTCGATGGCGGCGGCCTCCGGAGCAGCGGCCACCGACAACCACGCGGCCAGCGACCAGATGGTCGCGTCCGGTCCGTCGGCGCGCGCGGCGGGTTCGCCGAAGTGCTGCGCGATGAAGGCGGTCGAGACCGTGGTGCCTGCGGCAAAGGCTGGATGACGCAGCAGCCGGGCAAGGAATGCACGGTTGGACGGGACGCCGAGCAGAACCGTTCGATCGAGGGCGCGGGCTAGGCGCCCGATCGCCTCGGCGCGAGTCGCGCCGTGCGCGATCACCTTAGCCAGCATCGAATCGTAGAACGGCGACACCAGGAGACCCGGCGCCAGCGCGTGATCGCAGCGCGTCAGCTCATCGCAGCGCCAGTCGAGCACCTCGCCGCTACGCGGCAGGAAGTCATCGGCCGGCTCCTCGGCGCACAGTCGCACTTCGACCGCGTGCCCGCTGATGCGGACCTCAGCCTGGGTCAGCGGCAGCGGCTCGCCACGCGCGATCTTGAGCTGCAGCTCGACCAGGTCCAAACCGGTCACCAACTCGGTCACCGGATGTTCCACCTGCAGGCGGGTGTTCATCTCCATGAAGTAGAAGCGGCCGTCGCCGTCGAGCAGGAACTCGACCGTGCCCGCGCCCGCGTAGCCGACGGCCCGGGCCACCGCGACCGCCGCCTCGCCCATACGCTCGCGCAGTGCCGGCGTGACCGCTGGCGACGGCGCCTCCTCGACGATCTTCTGGTGACGGCGCTGCACCGAGCAGTCGCGCTCGCCGAGGTGAATCACCGCACCCGCTGCATCGGCCAGCACCTGGATCTCGACGTGCCGGGGCGCGTCGATCGCGCGCTCAAGGATCAACCGGCCGTCACCGAAGGCCTTGGCCGATTCCGCGGCGGCAGCCCGAACAGCCGCGGGCAGCCCCTCCGGTGTGGCCACCAGGCGCATGCCGCGACCGCCGCCGCCGGCCGCCGCCTTGACCATGATCGGATAGCCGATGTGGCGCGCCGCGGCGACGAGCGTCGCCTCGTCCTGGGCATCGCCGTCGTAGCCGGGCACGACTGCGACGCCGGCGGCGGCCATGCGCTGTCGTGCGCGCGCCTTGTCGCCCATGGCGGCGATGGCGGCAGGCGGCGGACCGATGAATCGGAAGCCGGCCGCCTCGGTCGCGGCGGCGAAGGCCGCATTCTCGGCGAGAAAGCCGTAGCCGGGGTGCACGCCGTCGGCCTGCGCGGCACGCCCGGCGGCGATGATCCGCTCGATCGAGAGATACGACTCGGCCGGCGTCATGCCGCCGATCGCCACGGACTCATCGCACGCGGCGACGTGCGGATTGCTTCGATCCGCGTCGGAGTAGACGGCAATCGTCGTCATCCCCAGGCGCCGCGCGCTGCGCGCAATGCGCACCGCGATCTCGCCGCGGTTGGCAATCAGCAGGCGCGTCAGCGTCGTCACAGGAACGCCGGCAGCGGCGGGACGTCGACCTGCCACGCAGGCGGACGCTTCTGCTGCGCCGCGGCGATGCCCTCGAGGACGGCGCCGCGGCGCAGCAGGCCCGCAAACTCCAGTGCGGCGGCATCGAGGACGTCGCCGAGCGGCGCGTCGTCGCCGCGGCGGACGATGCGCTTCGTCGCGCGCAGCGCCAGGGGTTCGGCCGCGGCGAGCAGCGTGAGGTCCGCGCGGACTGCTGCGGCCAGCGCTGCCGCGGGCGCGACGACATCAGCCAGCCGGGCATCGCGCGCCGCCGCTGCGGTCAGGCGCGAGCCCGACAGCATCAGCCAGCGTCCGAGCGTCGGTCCCGCGCGGCGAGCGACGAACGGGGCGATCTGCGCCGGCGCAACCCCGAGCGTGACCTCGGGCATCGCGAACATCGCGTCATCGGCCGCGACCACGCGGTCGCAGGCCGCGGCGATGCCGCAACCGCCCCCCATCGCTGCGCCGGTGACCGCGGCGATGGTAGGCACGGGCAGCGCCGCGAGCTGCTCGAGCAGTCTGCCGAAGCGCCGGTTGTGGCGCGCAACGGGATCCTCGCCTTCGGGCGGTGCCGAGGCCAGGAGTTCCTGGAGACCGGCGAAATCGGCACCGGCGCAGAAGTTGCCACCTGCACCGCAGAGGACGAGCGCGCGGGCCGCGGTGTCTGCGGCCACCTGCGCCAAGACCTCCCCGAGCGCGCTGACGAGGTCCTCGCTCAGCGCATTACGCTTGGCCGGCCGGTTGAGGCAGGCAAACCAAAAGCCTGACGACCGCTCGACGAGGATGACGGCGGCAGGTCCTTGGGGCGTTGACTGCATCGGCTCGATCCGCTCAGGGCCGCGGCAGCGTGCCCATCAATTTACAGAGGATCGCCAGCATCACCTCGTCAGCGCCGCCACCGATCGAGGTGAGCCGGCCGTCGCGATACAGCCTGGAGACGCTGTTGTCCCAGGTGAATCCCATGCCGCCCCAGAACTGCAGGCACTTGTCGGCGACCTCGCGGGTCAGGCGGCCGGCCTTGAGCTTCGCCATCGACGCGAGCGCGGTGACATCCTCTCCCCCGACGTACAGTTCCGTGGCGCGGTAGACCAGAGCGCGTAACGCCTCAACCTCGGTCTGGAGCTCCGCGAGCGTGAAGTGGACGACCTGGTTGTCGAGCACCGGCCGGCCGAAGATCTGACGCCCGCGCGTGTACTCGACCGTATCCTGGATCACGCCGTCGAGCGCCCGGAGCGTGTTGGCACCGGCCCATAGGCGTTCCTCCTGGAACTGCAGCATCTGGTAGGTGAATCCCTTGCCTTCGTCGCCGATGCGGTGCCGCACGGGCACGCGGACGCCGTCGAAATGGATCTGCGCAGTGTCCGACGAGTGCATGCCGATCTTGCGCAGCCGCCGCTCGACGGTGACGCCCGGGGTCTTCATCGGCACGATGATCAACGACTTGTTGCGGTGTGACGCGTCGGCCGAGGTGTTGGCGAGGCAGCACATCCAGTCCGCCTGGCTGCCGTTGGTGTTCCACAGCTTGCCGCCGTCGATAACGTAGTCGTCGCCATCGCGGCGCGCGGTGGTGCGGATCGCCGCGACGTCCGATCCTGCACCCGGTTCCGACACGCCGACACACGCGACCGCGGTGCCGTCGATCGCGGGGGCGAGGAACTCGGCGCGCAACGCGTCGGAGCCGAAGCGCGCGAGCGCGGGGGTCGCCATGTCGGTCTGCACGCCGATCGCCATCGGCACGCCGCCGCAGCGACAGCTACCGAGCGCCTCGGCCATCACCACCGAGTAGCTGTAGTCGAGAGCTGCGCCGCCGAACGCCTCCGGCTTCGTGAGGCCGAGGAGACCGAGCTCGCCGAGCCTGCGAAAGACCTCGTGTGCCGGGAACATTCCGGCCTCCTCCCACTCGTCGACATGCGGGTTCAGCTCCTGCGCGACAAAGCGTTCGACGGTGCGCTTCAGTTCCTGATGTTCGTGCGTGAACTGCATGCAGCATCTCCCGATCAGGGCCGGGCCACGCCGAACGTGACCGGCCGGGTCGTCACGCGCTCGGAGCGGCGGAATAGCGTGAGGACGTAGCCAAGGACACGACGCGTGTCGCGCGGGTCGATGACCCCGTCGTCGAGCATCCGCCCGGACGTGTAGAAAGCCGAGGTCTGCCGCTCGAAGCTCTCGATGATCCTTGCGCGCATCGCATCGATCTGGCTGCGGTCCGGCTCGCTACCGCGTGCGCGCGCCGATTCCTCCATGACGATCGCCATGGTGGTGGCGGCCTGCTCGGCCCCCATCACTGCGGTTCGCGCGTTCGGCCAGGTGAACAGGAAGCGCGGCGCGAAGCCGCGGCCGCACATGCCGTAGTTGCCGGCACCGAACGACGCCCCGCACTGCACCGTGACCTGCGGCACGGTCGCGTTGGCGACGGCCTGAAGCATCTTGGAGCCGTGTTTGATCATGCCAGCGCGCTCTGGCTCAGCGCCAACCAGGTAGCCGGTCGTGTTCTGCAGGTAGATGAGCGGCAGCGCGCTTTGGCAGCAGGCCTGGACGAAGTGCGTGGCCTTCGTCGCGCCCGCCGGGTCCAGCGGGCCGTTGTTCGTCAGGATGCCTAGCGGTATGCCGTACAGGTCAGCGTGCACGCAGACGGTTTCCGGGCCGTAGGCTGACTTGAATTCGAGGAATTCGGATCGGTCGACCAGTCGTGCGATCACCTCGCGCATGTCGACCGCCTTGCGGCCGTCCCGCGGCATGATGCCGAGCAGGTCCTCGGCGGAATGGCGCGGCTCGGGACCGTCAGGCAACGGGACCTCAAGGTCGCGCCAGCCGAGCCGGCTGACGAGCTCGCGCAAGATGCCGAGCCCCTCGGCGTCATCCTCGGCGACGTACTCGGCGAGCCCGGAAACGGTGGCGTGCATCGCGGCGCCGCCGAGATCCTCCTCGGTAGCGATCTCGCCGGTGGCGGCCTTGAGCAGCGGCGGCCCGGCGAGGAACGCACGGGCACGATTGCGCACCATCACCACGTAGTCCGACAGCCCAGGCATGTAGGCACCGCCGGCGGTCGAGCTGCCGTGCACGAGCGTCAGCACAGGGATGCCGGCGGCAGAAAGGCGGGCGAGACGACAGTAGTGCGAGCCGCCGCTGATGAAGTCCTCGACCCGGTAGCGCAGTAGATTGGCACCTGCCGACTCGACCAAATGCACAAACGGCAGCCGGTTGTCGAGCGCGAGCTGCTGCGCGCGCTGGAACTTCTCAAGGCCCATGGGCTGCAGCGCGCCGGCCTCGATTCCGGAGTCGTCGGCCACGACCATGCACTTTGTCCCGGAGATGCTGCCGATGCCCGCGATGCAGCCGCCGCCGGGCACCGACCGCGCCGGGTCGTCGACGTCGAGCAGGTAGCCGGCGAGCGGTGACAGCGCGAGGAACGGCGCGCCGGCGTCAAGCAGCAGCCCGAGCCGCTCGCGGGGCAACAGTTGATTGCGCTTGGTGAAGCGGGGGCCTGACCGCGCGGACGCTGCCTCGGTCCGCGCCTGCAGCGCCTCGAGCTCGGCGAGCAGCGCCAGCATGTGCGCGCGGTTCTCGGCAAACGCCGCGTCGCCGGTTGCCACTGCGCTCTCGTAAAACGGCATCGTCAGTCGCCGAGCACGCGCGGCCGATGAACGCGGTGGAAACCGTTGAAGGCCGGCGAAGGCGCACCGCCACTCAGTGGCCAGTGCCGTCGCGCATTTGGCGCTGCGCCGTCGATGCGCAGGCACGTTCCCGAGATGAACGCCGCGGCCTCCGAGAGCAGAAACGCGATCGCGGCCGAAACCTCGGACTCGGTCCCGAGTCGACGTGCCGGCGTGTGCCGCGGCAGGCCGCGGATCATGGCCTGCGCCGCCTCCGGGTAGGTGTCGAGGCCGCTCGAGGCGATCCAGCCCGGCGCCACGCAGTTAACCCGGACCGGCGCCCACTCGCAGGCGGCGGTCTCGGTGAAATTCACCATGCCGGCACGCGCCGCGCCGCTATGGCCCATGCCCGGCATGCCATTCCACATGTCGGCGGTCATGTTGACGATCGCGCCGCCGCCGGCGCGCATGCATTGCAGGTAGCACTCGCGGGCCATCAGGAAACCGCCGGTCAGATTGGTGCCGACGACCGCCTGCCAGCCCTTGGCCGAGATCTCGGCGAGCGGCGAGGGGAATTGGCCGCCGGCGTTGTTGACGAGGCCATGGATCCGGCCGTGCGTCGCGGTGACGGCGGCCACGACTGTCCGGACGGCGGCCTCGTCGCGGACGTCGCAGACCGCGTGCTCGCAGGCGCCCGCGTCGGCGCGGATTTCGGCCTCGACCACGCTCAGCTTGTCGACTTTGCGGCCGACGAGCACGACGTGGGCGCCGAGCGCTGCGAGCTCGTGCGCGGTGCAGCGACCGATGCCGCTGCCGGCGCCCGTGACGATCACCACCTGGTCCCGGAACAGGCCCGGGCGGAACACGCTCTGGTACGGCATGGGGCCAGTCTAAAGCAAGCGCTTGCTTGATAATAGAGGGTGGCCTACGATCGAGCCCCGTGCAGGAACTGCGTCTCAACCCCTTGTACTACCGCGCGGAGCACGTCGCCCTCCGCGACACCGTGCGGCGCTTCGTGGCGCGCGAGATCACGCCCTACGTCCGCGAATGGGACGAGGCCGGATCCTTTCCGCGCGCCCTCTACGGGCAGGCCGCGGAGGTCGGACTGCTGGGGCTCGGATTCCCGGAGGAGTACGGCGGGATTGCCGCCACCGACGCCTTTCACCAGCTGGTGGCGGGCCTCGAACTCGCGTTGTGCGGCTCCGGCGGGTTGGTGGCCTCGCTGCTGTCGCATACGATCGGGACGCCGCCCGTGCTCGCGCTGGGCAGCGCCGAGCTCAAGGCACGCGTGCTGCCGCCGGTACTTCGCGGCGAGAAGATCGCGGCGCTCGCCATCACCGAGCCGTCCGGCGGCTCGGATGTGGCGGCGCTACGGACGACCGCGGTTCGCGACGGCGACCACTACGTGATCGACGGCGAGAAGACCTTCATCACGTCGGGGATGCGAGCCGACTACCTCACCGTCGCGGTACGGACCGACCCGGGCGCCGCCGGAGCGCGCGGCATCTCGCTCGTGCTCGTCGACGGCGGCGCGCCGGGCCTGGTGCGATCGCCGCTGCAGAAGATGGGCTGGTGGGCGTCCGATACGGCCCACCTGCGCTTCGACGGTTGCCGCGTGCCGGCCGGCAATCTGCTCGGCGCGCCCGGCACGGGCTTTCGCGCCATCATGCAGAACTTCAACGCCGAGCGATTCGCCATGGCGACCGGCGCGCTGGGCTTCGCGTGGGTCTGCTACCAGGAGGCGCTCGACTGGGCGCGCCAGCGCCAGACCTTCGGGCAACGGCTCGCCGACCACCAGGTCGTGCGCCACCGCCTGGTCGACATGCGGGCGCGCATCGAGGCAACGCGTGCGTTGGTCGAGGACACCGCCTGGCGCCTGGACCACACGGTCGCCGGTGACGCCGAACTCGTCGCCTCGGTGTGCATGTTGAAGAACCTCGCGACGCGCACCATGCAGTTCTGCGCGGATGCGGCCGTGCAGACCCTCGGCGGCATGGGCTTCATGCGCGGCACGCACGCCGAGCGAATCTACCGCGAGGTCAAGGTCAACATGATCGGTGGCGGCGCCGAAGAGATCATGAAGGACCTGGCGGCTCGCCAGCTCGCGCTGTGAGCCGGCGGCCGGCCGAAGTCGACCGCCGCGGCCGCCTGATCCGCGAGTCGGCGCGCCTGTTTCGCGAGCGCGGCTTTGAGGGCACGTCGGTGCGCGACATCGCCGCCGCGACCGGGCTGCAGTCCGGCAGCTGGGTCTATCACTTCAAGACCAAGCAGGACATTCTCGCCGCGGTCATGGAGGAGGGGTTGCGCGATTCGCTCGAACGCCTCGAGGCGATCGGCGGCGCAGCGCTCGTGCCGCGCGACCGGTTCCATGCCCTCGTCCGGACACATCTCGAGACGATCCTGTCGCCTGGCCAGGACTTCATCCCGGTGTTGCTGTACGACTGGCGCTCGCTGGCGCCGACGGCACGGCCACGCGTCGTTGCCCTGCAGAAGCGCTACGAGGCGGTGTGGGACCGGGTGATCGCCGAACTGCACAGGTCAGGGGACTGGGCGGCGCCGACGCGAGTCGATCGCCTGCTGATGTTCGGCGCGCTCAACTGGATCGCGCACTGGTATCACCGCCGCGGTCGCCTTGACCTCGGCGAACTCGCCGACGAGGCGGTGCGCTTCTTCCTGCGCACGCCGCCGCGGGCGGTCCGTGGCGGAGCCGTGCGGCGCACCGTGACGCGGCCGCGGCCACGTCGGCCCGGCTAGCGCTGCCCGGCCGCGACGTTCAGCTGCGCCGCCCGGGCTTGCTTTCGAGGCGGCTGATCGCGAGCGGCTGTCCGCGCACCTTGATGCCGCGCAGCTTCGTGAGCAGTTCCGGCGACAGTGCCGCCGGCAGGTTCACCAGCGTATGGTCTTCGCGAATGTCGATGCGGTTGATCTGCGAGCCGGCGAGATCCGCCTCGTGCGCGATCGCGCCGACGATGTTGCCCGGCTGGATGCCATGCCGGCGACCCACCTCGAGGCGATACGTCGCTTGCGGTTCGTCGTGCCCGCCACGACCGCGGCGCGGGCGTGGCCCGGCGGCATCCACCGCGGCGCGGGCGCGCCCCATTCGGCTGGCGGGCTCGGCCCGTTCGGCGTGCGCCGGCGCGCGCGCTGCTTCTTCATTTCGGTCGCCGAGGATCAGCGACGAGTCACCCTGCGCGAGGCTCGCGAGCGCGGCGGCGACGTCGACGATGTCGGTTCCGGTCTCGTGCGCGTATTCCTCGACGACCGTCCGGAACACCTCGTGCACAGGTGCCGCAAGCGCCGCGCCGAGGCGTTCCTTGAACTTTTCAACGCGCCGCCGGTTCACGTCGTGGACCGTCGGCAGCGCCATCGCCTCGAGCGGCTGCCGAGTGGCGCGCTCGATGATGCGCAGCATGTTCTGCTCACGCGGCGCGATGAACAGGATCGCCTCGCCACTGCGGCCGGCGCGGCCGGTGCGGCCGATGCGATGGATGTACGACTCGCTATCGTAGGGCACGTCGAAATTGACGACGTGGCTGATGCGGTCGACGTCGAGGCCGCGGGCGGCGACGTCGGTCGCGACGAGGATGTCGATGGCGCCGGACTTGAGCGCCGCCACCGTGCGTTCACGCTGTGCCTGAAGAATGTCGCCGTTGAGCGCGGCCGCCGCGAAGCCGCGCGCCTCGAGCTTCTCGGCGAGCTCGACGGTCGCCTGCTTGGTGCGGGCGAAGACCAGCATGCCGTCGAAGGGCTCCACCTCGAGAATGCGCGTCAGCGCGTCGAGCTTGTGCATGCCGGCTACCAGCCAGTAGCGCTGGCGGATGTTCGCGGCGGTGGTCGTCTTGGAGCGGATCGTGACTTCACGGGGTTTGCGCAGGTGCTTCTGCGCGATGCGCTTGACGGCGGACGCCATGGTGGCCGAGAACAGCACGACCTGGCGCTCCGGCGGCACTTGGCCGAGGATCGCCTCGATCGAGTCGACGAAGCCCATCGCCAGCATCTCGTCCGCCTCGTCGAGCACCACGAACCGCATCGTCGCGAGGCTGAGCGTGCCCCGCTCGAGGTGGTCGGTGATGCGGCCAGGCGTGCCGACGATCACGTGCGTGCCGCGCCGGAGCGCGTTCAGCTGCGGCGTGTAGCTCTGTCCGCCGTAGATGGGTAGCACGTGGAAGCCGGGCAGCCGGCCGGCGTACTTCTGGAAAGCCTCGGCGACCTGAATCGCCAGCTCGCGCGTAGGCACCATCACGAGCGCCTGTGGCTCGCGCCGCGCGAGGTCGATCATCGACAGGATGGGCAGCGCGAACGCGGCGGTCTTGCCGGTGCCGGTCTGCGCCTGGCCGAGGAGGTCGTGGCCCTCGAGCATCACCGGGATGCACGCCGCCTGAATGGGCGACGGCGACTCGTAGCCGACGTCGGCAAGTGCGGCAAGCACGGCCGGCGCCAGCCCCATGTCGGCAAAAGCGCCGGGAATCTCTGTGGTAGCGGTCATCACGGCCATGGCCTTGGGGGTAAGTCGGGCGCGGAGTCTAGCCCAGCGCCGCCGGCCGCGTACGGGCCCCTGACTGGGGCTCGTACGCGGCAGCCTGCTCGCTGAAGTTCGGTGCCTTAAGGGCAAACAATCAATGACTTAGCGTCGATTCCCGCGACTTGCGGGTCGTTGTCCGCAACCCCCACCCGCGGCCGGCAGCGGGCGCGGCACGCACGCGCGCCGCGCCGCGCATCTGGATAGAGTTAGCGGGCGCCGCGGGATCGGCGACGGTTCGTGCGGGGCAGGACCAATATGGTGTGTCGTTGAATGCTCGCGACCGCGCCGCTCGCGCGGCGGTGCCGATCGCCGCGCGCGCCGAAGCGGTGGAATTCGACGACGTTGCGCTGCGGCTGTTCCATCTGCGGGTGGCGGTCGCGAGTGTGGGCGGCGTGTTCAGCGACGGCTTCGGGCTCGGCATCATCGGCACCGCGCTGAGTCTCGGCGCGACGCGCCTGCAGCTGACGCCGCAGTGGCTTGGCCTGCTCGGCGCGGCCGCGCTCGCCGGGCTCTTCCTCGGCGCGCTGGTCACCGGTCCGGCTGCCGACCAGTTCGGCCGGCGGCCGATCTTTGCCCACAACATGGCGCTGCTCGGCGTCCTTTCGGCCCTGCAGTTCTTCGTCGCGTCCGCCGGCGAGCTGTTCGCGCTGCGGCTGCTGATCGGTTTCGTGCTCGGCACTGACTACGTGGTCAGCAAAGCACTCCTGACCGAGTTCACGCCGCGCGCGTTCCGCGGCCGCATTCTGAGTCTCCTGTCCGTGGCGTGGGCCGGTGGCTATACCTGCGCCTACTTCGTCGGCTTCGCGCTGAGCGCCACCGGCGCCGAGCCATGGCGCTGGATGCTGCTGGCGAGCGCCGTGCCGTGTCTCGCGATCCTGCCCGTGCGGGTCACGATGCCGGAGTCGCCGATCTGGCTCGCCGACCACGGTCACTCGGATGTCGCCGCACGCGTGGTGCTCGAGCGACTCGGCCGGGGGGTGCTACCGCCACCTTCGTCGCCCGTCGCGGTCCGTGATCGCGGCCGCTGGCGTCAGCTCGTCTCGCCGGCCTGGCGCCGCAGGACGATGGTCGGCTGCGTCTTCTTCACGTGCCTCGTGATCCCGTACTTCGCTGTCGGGACGTTCGTCGCACGGGTACTGGCCGCCTTGCACGTCCACGACGGCCGGGTCGGCGGGCTCGTCTACAACCTCGCGCTGCTCGCCGGTGCCGTCGTCGGTCTCGTGATCGTCGACCGGATCCCCCGGCGCAGCTTCCTGATCGGCAGCTTCACGGTCTCGGCACTGGCCATGCTCGGCCTGATCTGCAGCGACGACCTGGCGCCGGTCCTCGTCATCACCCTGTTCGCGGTCCTCGCCGGCGTGCTGTCGGCCGCATCGGATCTCGTCTACGTCTACCTGCCGGAGTTGTTTCCGACGGACCTGCGGGCGTCAGGCATCGGGCTCGCGATCGCCTGCAGCCGCATCGGCTCGGCGGCAAGCACGTACCTGCTGCCGGTCGGGGTCGGTGCACTCGGCATACGCGCCGCGCTCGGCGCATGCATGGCGGTGCTCGTCGTCGGCGCCATCGTCTGCCAGCGGTGGGCTCCTGAGACCCGCCACGTGAGGCTGGCGGTGGTCGACGACCGATGACGCCGGCGGCGGCGGTGTGCGCCGACGGACGCGCTACATCGGCCGCTGCGCCGATCTCCAATCGGGCGGCGAGCCCACCGACGCCCGAGTGGCGCGTAAGCTGCGAACCGTGGCCGGGTGGATCGGGAGGGAGCTGCCGATGGACGTTCGACGACTGCAGTGCTGGCTGATGATGGCCGCCGCGATCGGAACCTGCCCGGGCGCCGTTCGCGCGGCAGCGGCGTCGCAGGCACTGCCGGTTGAAGCGATGCTCGAGGCGCGACCAGCGGCCGAGCCGGTCGTGAACGCCGCCTTCATCCCAGGCCCCGATGCGGAGGCCGCGCCGGCGTTCGCCGGCGTCGTGCGGCTCTCGCAAGTGACGATGCTGACCCGGCCGGCGCTCGAACACGGCGTCATCGGCGGGCGCGACGCGCGGCTGTTCCCGGGCGTCGAACTCGAGTTCTTCACGTCCGACGGCATCCTGGTCCCGGTGCGGCGCGGCGAGATGGTCCGCGAAATCGGCGCACCCACGGTGCCGAGCTACTGGCGCGTGATCGCGCAGTTCGGCCGTGTATGGCACGAGAAGGCGGACGGCGACTGGTCGCGCGCCGCCTTGCCGTTGATGCTGGTCAACGATACCGAGAACCACGCGCACCAGGGCCTCGCGACCTTTCTCTATAAGGAAGGCGCGGTCAGCGCGCTGCGCTTCCAGTTCGTTCAGCAGACCGCTCCGTACCTCGTCAGGCCGCACTTCGTCGGCTGGGGCACCGCGCCGGCCGCGCTCGGCGCCGCCGACACCGCGCAACTTGATTCCCGCCGCGCCGGCGCGGCGGCCGAGCTCGCCGAACGATTGCCGGCGAGACCCTGGAGCGAGCTCGTTGCCGAGCTGCCGCCGGGGACGCTGGACGGATTTGGCGGTCCGCTGTATTCGAAGTGGATCGTGGAGGCGGCCCTCGTCCGCAACCGCGTCCTCTACTTTCAGGACTCGCCGACGCCGTACGGCCCGTACCCCTATCCGCTCGAGATGCGCTTCGGCGTCCGGTCGGTCATGAAGAGCGTCGGCGCACCGCTCGCACTCTTGCATCTCGCCGAGGTCTACGGGCCGTACGTACTCAACCTGAAGGTGGGCGACTACGTCGCCGGCCTCGACCCCAAGTACCAGCAGGTGAGATTCATCGACGCCGCCAACATGGCGAGTGGCTTTGGCGGCACCGGCACCGTCAAGACCCACCCCAACGACATGTTCGACGGCTATCTCGGCGCCGACTACGACGGCTGGTACACCGCGCCATCGCATGCCGAGAAGCTGCGCCACATCACGACGCACCTGCATCCGTACCCGTGGGCGCCCGGCACCGTGGTTCGCTACCGAGACCAGGACTTTTACCTGCTCGGCGCCGCGGTGGACGGCTTCCTCAAGTCGGTGCGCGGTCCCGGCGCTGACGTCTGGGAGATGCTGATGACCGAGGTGTTCGCGCCGATCGGCATCCGACACGCGCCGGCGGTCCACACGCGCGAGGCCGGTGGCCGCGACGGATTGGTCTGGTTCAACGCCGGTTACTATCCGAGCCTCGATGATCTCGCCAAGATCGCGCTCCTCTACCAGGAACACGGCGCGCACGGCGGCGTGCAGATCCTCCACCGGCAACTGACGGACGAGCTGCTCGCGGCGCGCGGCGCGCTGTACAAGACCGGCGACGCGTCCGGTGGCGCGGAAGAGGGCGGCGGCCGCTACCGGATGGGATTTCATTTCACGCCCTACGTCGGCTCCGCGAGCCGGCAGCAATTCGATCTGCCGACGATTTCCGGTTCCGGGGAGAACGAGGTGATCCTGTACCCGAACGGGCTCATCTCGATCCGCACGGCGAAGGCCGCAGGGCTGCCGGAGGGCGAGAAGGTAAGCTCCGACGATGGGCCACTCACGATCCGCGCGGTGGATCGGCTCGCGCCGTTCTGAGGACGGCCGGTCGAGCCGAAACGCGGTCGCGCAGGCGGTCGCGTGAGCCACGTCGGCGGCGGCCGGTTGCCGCAGTCGCGCTGGCAGACCGTCAGCAACCGCGCCGCGTCGATGGAAATCCTCCGAGCGGATCGGCTCGAATCGAGCTGCCGCGCGTCGCTCCGCATCCTCCCGGAACTCGGCATCGAGCCCACGTCGCGGCGCGCGCGCGAGGCGCTCGATGCCTCCGTCGCGGCGCGGCGCGAGGAGATCGGCGACGGCCGGCCGTGAGGCATGGCCGCCGCGGCGCTACACTAGCGCCGATGCGCTACTCGATCTTCTCGCTGCTCGGGCACGCTCTGGCCGGCAATCGCCGCTGGACACCGGCGTGGCGCGACGCGGCGCCGAAGGCTGGCTACGACATCGTAATTGTCGGCGGTGGCGGCCATGGGCTCGCCACCGCCTATTACCTGGCGCGCATGCACGGCATCACCAACGTGGCGGTCATCGAGAAGGGCTGGATCGGCAGCGGCAATGTCGGCCGCAATACAACGATCATCCGCTCGAACTACCTGTTGCCCGGCAACGTCCCGTTCTACGAGTGGTCGCTGAAGCTCTGGGAGGGCCTCGAGCAGGAGCTCAACTACAATGCGATGGTCAGCCAGCGCGGCACGCTGAACCTGTTCCACAGTGATTCGCAGCGCGACGCGTTCGTCCGGCGCGGTAACTCCATGCGCCTGCACGGCGTCGATGCCGAGCTGCTCGACGTACCGGCGCTGCGTCGGCTGGTGCCGTTCGTCGATTTCGACAATGCCCGCTTTCCGATTCGCGGCGGGCTGCTACAGCGCCGCGGCGGCACGGTGCGCCACGACGCGGTGGCCTGGGGCTACGCGCGGGCAGCTGACCGGCTCGGCGTCGACGTCATCCAGAACTGCGAAGTGACCGGCATTCGCGTCGAGCGCGGTCGGGCCGTCGGCGTCGAGACCTCGCGCGGCTACATCGCTGCCGGCAAGCTCGGCCTCGCCTGCGCCGGCAACTCCTCGCGGGTCGCGTCGATGGCGGGACTGCGGCTGCCGATCGAGTCGCACGTGCTGCAGGCCTTCGTCTCGGAGGCTCTCAAGCCGGTGATCCCGTGCGTCATCACCTTCGGCGCCGGGCATTTCTACGTCAGCCAGTCGGACAAGGGCGGTCTCGTGTTCGGCGGCGACATCGACGGCTACAACTCCTACGCGCAGCGCGGCAACCTGCCCACGGTCGAGGATGTCTGCGAGGGCGGCATGGCGCTGATGCCCTCGCTCGGCCGGGTGCGCCTGCTGCGCTCCTGGGGCGGAGTCATGGACATGTCGATGGACGGCTCGCCGATTATTGACCGTACGCCCGTTGACCAGCTGTACCTCAACGCCGGCTGGTGCTACGGCGGATTCAAGGCGACCCCGGCGTCCGGCTGGTGCTTCGCGCACCTGCTCGCGAAGGACGGGCCACATCCGCTGGCCGCGGCCTACCGTCTCGACCGCTTCGCCGCCGGGCGTGTCGTCGACGAAAAGGGCCAGGGCCCGCACCCGAACCGACACTAGCCCGGAGCCGACGCAGACCCAAGATGCGCATCCCCTGTCCTCACTGCGGCCCGCGCGGCCACGAGGAGTTCGCCTACCACGGCGATGCGGCGCCCATTCGCCCGGATCCGGCCGCTGCTGAGGCGGAGCGCGCGTTCGGCGAGTACGTGTACCTGCGCGATAACCCGGCGGGTCTGCATCGCGAGTTGTGGTACCACGCGCTGGGATGCCTCACGTGGCTGATCGTCGAGCGCGACACGCGCACGCACGCCATCCGCGGCGTCGCCGAGGCGCGCGCCAACCACGCGCAAGGGCAAGCGGCGCAGTGAACAAGGCCGCCACCCCGAAGCAGCTCGGCCGACTCGCCGCCGGAGGGCTCGTCGACCGCGGCCAGCCGCTAAGCTTTAGCTTCGACGGCCGCTCGCTCGAGGGCTACGCCGGCGACACGCTTGCCTCGGCGCTCGTTGCGAACCAGGTGCGGCTCGTCGGTCGGTCCTTCAAGTATCACCGCCCGCGGGGCCTGCTATCGGCGGGCGGCGAGGAGCCGAACGCACTCGTTGAGCTGCGTGGCGGCGCCCGTCGCGAGCCGAACACGCGAGCGACGGTCGCGGAGCTCTTCGACGGGCTGGAGGCCGTCAGCCAGAATCGCTGGCCGTCGCTGCGCTTCGACGTGCTCGCGGCGAATCGCCTGCTGGGGCCGCTGTTCGCGGCCGGCTTCTACTACAAGACGTTCATGTGGCCAGCGGCATTCTGGGAGAAGGTCTACGAGCCGCTGATCCGCCGCGCCGCCGGGCTCGGGCGCATTGCGACGGGACCTGATCCCGATACTTATGAGAAGGCGTTCGCGTTCTGCGACGTGCTGGTGGTCGGGTCAGGTCCTGCCGGCCTGATGGCGGCGCTTTCAGCAGCGCGCGCCGGCGCGCGCGTGCTGCTCGCCGAGGACGATTTCCGCTTCGGCGGCCGGCTTCTCGCCGAGCGGCGGCCGGTCGGCGACCGGCCGGGACACGTCTGGGCGGACGAGGTCGTCGCGGAGCTTAAATCGATGCCGAACGTGCGTCTGCTGCGACGCACCTGCGTGTTCGCGAGCTACGATCACGGCGTGTTCGCGGCTGTCGAGCGCGTCAACGACCACCTCGCGACGCCGCCGGAGTTCGAGCCGCGCCAGCGCCTGTGGCGCATCGTCAGCCGCCGCGCAGTGGTGGCGGCCGGGGCGATCGAGCGGCCGCTGCTGTTCGGCGACAACGACCGTCCGGGCGTGATGCTGGCCGGCGCCGCACGCGCCTACGCGAATCGCTACGCGGCCCTCGCCGGGCGGCGCGTCGTGGTGTCCACTGACAACGACGACGCCTGGACGACGGCCTTCGACCTCGCCGCGGCAGGTGCAACGATCGCGGCCGTAGTGGATTCGCGCGAGTCACCGCCGGTGTCGGCAGGGGCCGGGTTGCCGTGGATGTCCGGCGCCGTCGTCCGTGCGCTCGGCGGACGGTCGCTCGAGGCCGTCGACGTCCGTACCGCCCAAGGTGGGGCACATCGGATCGACTGTGATCTGTTAGCGATGTCCGGCGGCTGGACGCCGACGCTGCACCTCACCTCGCACCAGGGCGCGCGCCCGCGTTGGGACGAGCGGCTCGCCGCCTTCGTCGCCGACCAGCTGCCGTCGGGCATGGCCGTCGCCGGCGCGGCGAACGGCGAGCGCAGCACCGCCGAGGCGCTCGCCGCCGGCGCGCGTGCGGGAATGGCGGCCGTCGAGGCCGTCGGCCTGCGCGCCCGAGCAGCCGACCTGCCCTCCGTGCCGCCGGAGCCCACCGCGCAGCGGGCGTTGTGGCGCATGTCGGGGAGCGCAGGAAAGAGTTTCGTCGACTTCCAGAACGACGTCACGACCAGCGACATCGAGCTCGCCGAGCGCGAGGGCTACCGCTCACCTGAGCACATGAAGCGCTACACGACCCTCGGTATGGCGACCGACCAGGGCAAGACCGCCGGCGTCAACGGACTCGCCCTGCTGGCCGAGCGCGCCGGACAGCCGATCGGTCGCATCGGGACCACGACGTTCCGAGCGCCGTTCGCGCCGGTGGCGATCGGCGCGCTCGCCGGACCGCACTGCGGCGCGGAGTTCAAGCCGGTGCGACTGCCGGCTGCTCACCGGTGGGCGGTCGAGCAGGGCGCGGTGTTGGTCGAGACCGGGGCGTGGCTGCGGGCGGCGTACTTCCCGCGCAGCGGCGAGAAGGACTGGCTCGAGGCAATGACGCGCGAGGTCACGACGACGCGTTCGGCGGTCGGCGTTTGCGACGTATCGACGCTCGGCAAAATCGACCTGCAGGGCGGCGACGCGGCGGAATTTCTCGAGCGGCTGTACGTCAACGGCTGGAAGACCCTCGCGATCGGCCGAGCCCGCTACGGCCTGATGCTGCGCGAGGATGGCATCGTCATGGACGACGGCACGGTCTCGCGCCTCGGCGAGCAGCGCTACCTCGTGACCACGACCACCGCCAATGCCGGCAGCGTGTTCCAGCACATGCAGTTTTGCCACCAGGTGCTGTGGCCGGAACTCGACGTGCAATTCGTGTCGGTCAGTGACCAGTGGGCCCAATTCTCGATCGCCGGTCCCCGTGCGCGCGATCTGCTGCGCGCGGTCGTCGATTCGCGCCATGACCTGTCGAGCGAGGCTTTCCCGTACATGGCAGCGGCGGACGTGCGGCTCGCGGACGGTACGCGGGCGCGGCTCTTCCGCATTTCCTTCTCGGGCGAGTTCGCCTATGAGCTCGCGGTGCCCGCCGCCGCGGGCGAACGCACGGTCCGCTGGCTGATGCAAGCCGGTGCAGCCCTGGGCGTCGCGGCATACGGACTCGAGGCGCTCGGCACCATGCGCATCGAGAAAGGCCACGTCGCGGGCAACGAACTCAATGGCCAGACCACCGCCTACGACCTGGGGCTCGGGCGGATGCTGTCGGCGAGCAAGGACTTCATCGGCGCCGTGATGGCGCGGCGTGGCGCGCTCACGGATCCCGGCCGTCCGCGGCTCGTCGGGCTCGCGCCGGTCGACCGCGCCGCACGCATCGGCGCCGGCGCGCACTTCGTCGCGGCAGGTGCATCGCCGACTGCGGCCAATGACCAGGGATTCATGACCTCGGCAGCCTTCTCGCCGACGCTCGGTCACTGGATCGGACTCGGCCTGCTGGCCGGCGGTCCGGAGCGCCTCGGCGAGCAGGTGCTTGCCGTGGACCTGCTGCGTGCCCGCAGCACACTCGTCGAGGTTCGCGCGCCGGTGTTCGTCGACCCCGCCGGAGACCGTCTGCGTGTCTGACATCGTCACTGGCGTACTGGCCGCGGGACGCACCGGTCGGACCGGTGGCGCGCCCGGCCTCGTCGTACGGGAGGTCCTCGGCCTGCGAACCGCGAGCCTGGTTGCTCGACGCGGCGCGGCGACGCGGCTCTCGGACGCCACCCTGGCAGCGTTCGGGGCCGCGCTGCCGTCGACGCCACGGGTCGCGGTCGGGCGCGGCGCCACGTTCATCTGGACCGGCCCCGCGCAGTGGCTCGTCGAAGCCTCCTCGGGCCGCGACGATATCGAGGCGCTGCTGGCCGCTCCGTGCAGTGCGTTCGCCGCCATCGCGGAGCAAAGCGACAGCCGCGTCACGCTGGAGGTCGAGGGGCCCCGTGTCCGCGACGTCCTCGCCAAAGGACTGCCGATCGACCTCCATCCGGCGGCATTCCGCAGCGGCGACGTGGCCGTGACCGCCGTGGCGCACGTCGGCGTCTACCTGTGGCAGCTGTCCGATGCGCCCAGCTACCGGCTGGCCGTCGTGCGCAGCTTCTTCGGCAGCTTCTGGCACTGGCTCATTTCGTCGGCGGCGGAATACGGTTGCGAGGTGGAGGCCCCCGAGCACCGCGGCCAGAGCGTCCGCTGACGGCCGCAGTTGCCGCGGCGCCGCAAGTCCCTATCGTGCACCGCAGGCCGTTTCGCTAAACAGGTGCTCTCAGCGCACCGGAGGCATTCCGTGAAGACCATCATCGAGCCGTTTCGCATTAAGACGGTCGAGCCGATCCGAATGACGACGCTCGAGGAGCGGCAGGCGCTGCTGGCCGAGGTCGGCTGGAACCTGTTCGGCCTGCACTCGGACGACGTGATGATCGACCTGCTGACCGACTCCGGCACGAGCGCGATGAGCGCCGAGCAATGGGCGGCGGTGATGCGCGGCGACGAATCCTACGCCGGCTCGCCGTCGTTCTACCGCTTCGAGGCGGCGGTGCGCAAACTGATGCCGTTCCGGCACATCATCCCGACGCACCAGGGACGGGCCGCCGAAGCGATTCTGTTTTCTATCGTCGGTGGGGCCGGCAAGTTGATCCCGTCCAACACCCACTTCGACACCACCCGCGGCAACATCGAGGCGACCGGCGCAACGGCGATCGACCTCGTCATCGCCGAGGCCAACGACCCCGACAACCTGCACCCCTTTAAGGGCAACGTCGATCTCGCGCGACTTGAGACACTGCTCGAACGGCAGGGCGCGGCCGTGCCAATCGTCATGCTGACGGTGACCAACAACGCGGGCGGCGGCCAGCCGGTCAGCCTCGCCAACATCCGCGCCGTGGCCGAGATCGCTCATCGGCACGGCAAGCCGCTCGTGATCGACGCCTGCCGCTTCGCCGAGAACGCCTATTTCATCAAGTGCCGCGAGCGGGGGCAGGGGTCGCGCTCGGTCACGGACATTGTTCGCGACATGTTCGCAGTGGCCGACGGGATGACGATGAGCGCCAAAAAGGACGCCTTCGCCAACATCGGCGGCTGGCTTGCGACCAATGACGACGTGCTCGCCGCGGCGGCGCGCAACCGCCTGATCCTGACCGAGGGCTTCCCGACCTACGGCGGGCTCGCCGGCCGCGACCTCGATGCGATCGCGGTCGGCCTCGGCGAAATCGTCGACGAGCAGTACCTGCGCTACCGGCTGCGCACCAACGAGTACATCGGCGAGCGGCTGTTCGCGCTCGGCGTGCCGATCGTGCGGCCGGTCGGCGGCCACGCCGTGTTCGTCGACGCCCGGCGCTTCCTGCCGCACATTCCGCCACTTCAATACCCGGGCCAGGCGCTCGCGATCGCGCTCTATGAATTCGGCGGCATTCGCTCCTGCGAGATCGGGACCGTCATGTTCGGACGCAAACCCGACGGCACGGAGGCGGAGGCGCCGATGGACCTCGTCCGGCTGGCGATGCCGCGGCGCGTCTACACGCAGTCGCACGCCGACTATCTGATCGAGGTGTTTGAGGAACTGCTGGTTGCACGCGCGGCACTCCGTGGCCTGCGGATCAGCTGGCAGCCTGAGCGCCTGCGCCACTTTACTGCGCGTTTCGCGCCGCTCGCACAGGGTGCGCCGCGTGGTCAGTGACGTGACGCGATTGCATCGCCGGCATGATTGTTGACGCAAAAACATCAGCGGGTGCTATCGTCCGCCGGGCTCTGGGGGACGCTTCCGGCCTACCGATAGCGGACGCGCGACGACTTGGTCCCGCGGCATTCGAACGACAGCGGTACGCCATCCGATGAGCGCTGTTCCGACACGGCTCGACGTCCTCGCTCCGCTGTCCGGCGTGCTCGTGCCGCTCTCGTCCGTGCCTGACCCGGTATTCGCCGCCGGGCTGGCCGGTGAGGGCGTGGCCCTTGACCCGACGTCGGACGAACTGCTGGCGCCGGTGGCCGGCGTCGTGACGCAGCTGCACCGCGCCCATCACGCGCTCTCGATCACTACCGCGAGCGGCGTCGAGCTGTTGGTCCACGTCGGCATCGACACGGTGCTGCAGCGGGGTGCCGGTTTTACACCGCTCGTCGCGCAGGGCGCGCACGTCGTTGCCGGCCAGCCACTGCTGCGCATCGACGTCGATCAGCTCGCGCGGCGCGTTCCGACGCTGCTGACGCCGATCGTCGTCGCGAATGCGGAGCGCCTGTCCGGCCTGGTCGTGGCCAGTGGAAACGTGACGGCAGGCCGCGACGTCGTGCTGCACCTCGAGCTGGGCACGGTCCGGACCGATGGGCAGCTTGCGACGGTCGCAGCAACCGCCGGCCGAAACGTGCTGCTGCCGAACGCCGACGGGCTGCATGCCCGGCCGGCGGCGGTGCTTGCGGCAACCGCGAAACGGTACCGGTCAGAAATCCGGCTGCGCTGCGGCGAGCAAGTCGCGAACGCCAAGTCGGTCGTCTCGATCATGCTGCTCGCGACTCACGCCAACGACCGCCTGCAGCTCGAGGCCACTGGAGTCGACGCCGAGGCGGCCGTCGCGGCGCTCGCCGAACTGGTCGCCGCCGGCAGTGGCGAGCCAGCGCAGGCGAGGACGTCGCCGGCCCCGGCACCCGCCGCGGCGCGCACCGCGGCGCCGGCACGCGGGGAACTGACCGGCATCCCGGCGTCGCCGGGCCTCGCGGTCGGCCACGTCGTGCAGCTGCAACGTGATTTGCTCGAGATCGACGAGCGCGGCGCCGGTGTCGGTGCGGAGCGCACGCGCCTCGACGGCGCACTCGAGCGCGCTCGCGCCGAGGTCGCGGCGCTCAAGGCGCAGCTTGGGGCGAATGCCGAGGGTCAGATCCTCGATGCGCACCTTGAGCTGCTCGCGGATCCGGAGCTGATCGACGCCGCGATCGCGGCCCTCGGCAGCGGGCGCAGCGCCGCCGCAGTCTGGCGTGAGGCGTACAGCGGCTATGCAGCACGGCTGGGCGCGCTCGCGAGCCCGCTGTTGCGCGAGCGCGCCGGCGATGTTCGCGACATTGGCCAGCGCGTCCTGGCGCTGCTTGCCGGCGTGCGGACGGCGCCGCTGCCGCCATCGGTCGATGCGATCCTGCTGGCCGACGAATTGACGCCGTCGGAAGCCGCCGGGCTGGATCGAGGCCAGGTG
The DNA here is from genome assembly GCA_025355105.1 of Pseudomonadota bacterium. Lineage (GTDB taxonomy): Bacteria > Pseudomonadota > Gammaproteobacteria > Steroidobacterales > Steroidobacteraceae > CAIKZZ01. Next base: position 264,566 of record JANYAE010000052.1, read on the forward strand.
CTCGGCCTGTGCACCGTCGGCGGCAGTGCGACGGGCCATGTCGCGATCCTGGCCCGTTCGCTCGGCATCCCGGCGATCTGCGGCATCGATCCCGCCGCCCGGTCGATCGCCAATGGCACGCTGGTCGTTCTGGACGGCGACCGCGGCCTGCTGCACCGAGACCCGAGCGCGGCGGATCTCGACCGGGCCCGGCAGCGCCTCGCGGCGCTCGATGCGCAGCGCGCCACCGAGCGGGCCACGGCATTCGCGCCGGCGTCGACGATCGACGGGCAACGCATCGAGGTGGCCGCGAACGTGCGCAACGCCGCCGAGGCCCGCGATGCGATCGCGCAGGGCGGCGACGGCGTCGGTCTGCTGCGCTCCGAGTTCCTGTTCGCTGACCGGGACGCGCCGCCGAGCGAGGACGAGCAGGCCGCGGCGTACCGCGAGGTGGCGGTCGTGCTTGGCCGGCAGCGGCGGCTCGTCATCCGCACGCTCGACGTCGGCGGCGACAAGCCGCTGCGCTACCTGCCGATGCCGGCGGAGGCCAACCCATTCCTCGGCCTGCGCGGCATCCGGGTCAGCCTGCGGGCGCCGGAGCTTTTGCGCACCCAGCTCAGGGCGATCCTCGCGGCGGCACCATTTGGCGACGTGCACGTCATGTTCCCGATGGTCGCCACGCTCGAGGAGCTGCGGTCGGCCCGCGCACTGCTCGACGCGGAGGAGGCAGCCGCGGGTGCCCGGGTCCGTGTCGGCGTCATGATCGAGGTGCCGTCGGCGGCGCTGATCGCCGAGCGACTGGCGCCGGAGGTCGACTTCTTCTCGATCGGCACCAACGACCTCACGCAGTACGCGCTGGCGATGGACCGCGGGCATCCACAGCTTGCCGGCCAGGCGGACGGTCTGCACCCGGCCGTCCTCCGGCTGATCTGGATGACTGTCGAGGCCGCCCACCGCCACGGCCGGTGGGTCGGTGTCTGCGGCGGGCTCGCCGCCGAGCCGCTGGCGATCCCGGCGCTCGTCGGCCTGGGTGTCGATGAGCTCTCGGTCGCGGTGCCGGCGATCGCGGCGGTCAAGGCGCGCATCGGACGGTTGGAGGGCGCTGCGTGCCGACGGCTTGCCGCAGAGCTGCTCGAGATGGGGGCCGCCGCCGAAGTGCGGGCGCGAGTCGCGACGTTCATCGAGTTGAACTGAATCGGAACGGCACGGTCGGGGAGAGGATTGATGCTGAAGAACGCGTTCACGTTCCTGCAGAAAGTCGGCAAGGCGCTGATGCTGCCTGTCGCCGTTCTGCCCGTCGCCGGCCTGCTGCTGGGTATCGGCGCGGCGAACTTCGAATGGTTGCCGCCGGTGATCTCGGCGCTGATGAAGGCCTCCGGTGACGTCGTGTTCGGCAACCTGGCGCTCATCTTTGCCATCGGCGTGGCGGTCGGCTTCACCGAGAACGACGGCGTCGCCGCGATCTCGGCGGCGGTCGGCTACGTCGTACTGCTTGCGACGCTCGGCGTCATGGCTCACGTCTGGGGCGTCGAGCCGGCGACCATCATGGGCATCAAGACGATGCAGACCGGAGTCTTCGGCGGCATCCTTGCCGGCGGGCTCGCGGCGGCAATGTTCCAGCGCTTCTACCGGATCGCGTTGCCGCCATACCTCGGTTTCTTCGCCGGCAAACGCTTCGTCCCGATCATCACCGCGCTCGCCGCGATCGTCGCCGGGGTATTGCTGTCCGTGGTATGGCCACCGATTCAGCTGGGGATCAACGCCTTCTCGCACTGGGCGGCGGTCAGCGACCCACGTACGGCGGCGACGCTCTACGGCTTCGTCGAGCGTCTGCTGATTCCGTTCGGCTTGCACCACATCTGGAACGTGCCATTCTTCTTCGAGATGGGCGCCTACACCGACGCCGCTGGAACAACCGTACACGGCGACATCAACCGTTTCTTTGCCGGCGACCCGACCGCGGGCGTGCTCGCCGGGGCGTTCCTCTTCAAGATGTTCGGGCTGCCGGCGGCGGCGATCGCCATCTGGCGCAGCGCGCGTCCCGCCAACCGCGTCGCGGTCGGCGGCATCATGATCTCCGCGGCGCTCACCTCGTTCCTGACCGGGATCACCGAGCCGATCGAGTTCGCGTTCCTGTTCGTCGCGCCGGTCCTTTACCTGCTGCACGCCTGTCTTGCCGCCTCGACGCAGTTCGTCGCGAACACTCTCGGCATGCACATGGGATTCACGTTCTCGCAGGGCGGCATCGACTTCCTGATATTCAACGCCTTCGGCAGGTTCTCGCAGCGCTGGTGGCTGGTGCTGGTGCTCGGGCCGCTGTATGCCGCCGTGTATTACACGGTGTTTCGCGTCGCGATCGAGTGGCTCGACCTGAAGACGCCCGGGCGTGAGGCCGCGACCGTCGATGCCGCGCCGGTCGCCGCGCGGACGGGCGGCCGCGCACGCGAACTCGTTCTGGCATTCGGCGGGCGCGCCAATATCTCGGGTCTCGATGCCTGCATCACCCGGCTGCGCGTCGTGGTCCGCGACCCCGCCATGGTTCGCGACGCCGCGCTACGGGCACTCGGGGCGACTGGCGTCATGGTCGTCGGCCATGGCGTCCAGGCCGTGTTCGGACCGCTGTCAGAGAACCTGAAGACGGACATGGACGAATACCTTCGCACGACGCCTGCGAGCGACGAGGTGCCGCCGGCGTCAGCGCCCGCCCGGACGGCCGCCGCGGCCGCGCCGCGCGCTGCGGATGCGTGGGTGGCGGAGGCGGCGGCCCCGTTGCTCGCCGCGCTCGGCGGCCGAGCAAATCTGCGTCGCATCGAGGCCGTGGCGCTGACGCGGCTGCGCGTCGAGCTCGTCGATGGCGGGAAATTCGACGAGACTGCGGCGCGCATCGCAGGCGTCGTCGGCGTGATGCCGGTCGCGCCCGGCACCCTGCACCTCATCGTCGGCGACAAGGCGGCGCAGTTCGCGCTCGCGATGTCGGCAGGCTGACGCGCCGGAGGCTGCGCCCTTAGCGCGAGCGGGCCGATCCGATGACCAGCATCGCGAGCGCGGCGACGGCGAACGGCACGCTGAAGAGCACGTAGAGCTGCGCCGGCAGCCAGCCCTGGTCGCTCAACGTGCCACTCGCGAATGGCGAGAGGATCGCGCCGATGCGGCCGATACCAATCGCCCAACCCATGCCGGTCGCACGCACCGCCGTCGGGTAGAGCGGCGGTCCGACCGCGTAGAGTCCGGCCATCGCCGCGTTCGAGATGATGCCGAGCAGCAGCGCCGTCCCGAGCGCGGCGTCGAGGCGTGTCATCGTCAGGCTGAACGCCGCGATCAGCAACGCGCTGCCGACCAGCGCCGCGAGCAGCAGCCGGTGCGCGTCGGCCCGCGCGGCCGCGATGGCATATCCGCCGCAGCCGATGATGCCGCCGAGGTTGAGCAGCACCCCGCCGGTCAGGCCCTGGCTCGCGCTGAGGCCCGCCGCGTGCAGCAGCCGCGGTGTCCAGCTGACGATGAAGTAGAAGCCGGCCATCGTGCAGAAGAACATCGCCCAGACCAGCAGGGTCGCCGGCGTCATCAGCATCGCGAGCTGCGCTCGAAACGGCAGGGTACCGTTGCCGCCAGCCGGCTCGGGCAGCGCGGTGACCATCGGTCGCTGCATCGTCGCGAGCAGCGCATTGACGCGCTCGAGCGCCGATGCCGGACGGCGCGTCAAGAGAAAGTCGAGCGACTCCGGCAGCTTGCGCCAGGCAACCGGCAGCAACAGCAGCGACATCGTGCCGCCGATGACGAATGCGGAGCGCCAGCCGTAGCGCGGGATCGCCCAGGTCGCGAGGGCCCCGCCGACGGTGGCGCCGATCGAATAGCCGGTGGCGTAGGCACCCAGCGCCGTGCGACGCCAGCGGTCCGGGGCGTATTCCGAGACGATGACCGCCGCACTCGCGATCGTGCCGCCGATGCCCAATCCGGTCACGACGCGCAGGATCCGCAGCTCCTCGAAACCGCGCGCCGCGGCAGAACCCAGCATGCCAAGGCCTGCCAGCGCGATGGACACGAGCACGACGTTGCGGCGGCCCCAGCGATCGGCGCACGGACCGAGCAATAGCGAGCCGGCGGCCATGCCGACGAGTCCGGCGCTGAGCAGCTGACCGAGTTGGCCGTCGAGCAGGTGCCAGTCTGCCTTGACGCCGGATGCCGAGAACGACATGGCGAGGATGTCGAAGCCGTCGAGCATGTTGAGGGCGATGCAGACGCCGATCGCCGCCAGCTGGAAGCGCGTCAGCGGGCCTTCGGCAAGCGCGCGGCGGATGTCCTGGGTCACAGCGTCGCCCGGACGCGACCGCGTGCCATAGCGGGCAGGCAAGCACCCCGGAGTGCGCGAGCGCTTCGCCAGTCGGTGTCAGCGTGCATGCGCCGAGGATCCAAGAAATCCAGGGCCGGCGCAACCGCCCGACCGCCGCCGGGACGGCGGAGTGTTAGGCTGCGGCGACGATCCGTGGCCGGAGCGGCGTCGCAAACGGAGGCATTGCGTGGCCGGCAGCTCGATCTGGGTGGATGCCGATGCGTGTCCCAAGGTCGTCAAGGACATCCTGTTCCGGGCGGCCGAGCGCTCCGGTGTCGTGGTGACCCTGGTGGCGAACCAGCCGCTCGCGATCCCGCGGGTTCCGTCGCTGCGCGTGCTGACCGTGGCCGCGGGCTTCGACGTCGCCGACAATGCGATCGTCGCGCGCGTCGTCGCCGGCGACCTGGTGGTCACCTCCGACATCCCGCTCGCGGCCGAAGTCCTGGCCAAGGGCGCCGAGGCGGTGAGCCCGCGCGGCGAGCGCTTTTCGCCGGATACAATCCGCGGCCAGCTGACGATGCGGGACTTCATGGACACGATGCGCGCGAGCGGTGTGGTCGGCGGCGGCCCGCCGCCGCTCAGCCAGGCAGACCGCAATGCCTTCGCCAGTCACCTCGACCGGTGGCTCGCGCACCGTGCGACCCGCTGAGCGGGCCGGCGCGGACGAACGACAATCATGCGTGGCGTGAACGGCACCCTGATCGGCATCAACGTCGCGGCGTTCGCGGTTGAGGTCCTGAGCCCGCCATATTCGGCCACGCTGGCGCGCTTCGCGTTGTGGCCGATCGGCGTGCCGCCGGCAGGACGGGGCATGTCGTTCGAGCCCTGGCAGCCGCTGACCTACGCCTTCCTGCACGGCGGCATTGTGCACCTCGCGCTCAACATGTTCGCGCTGTGGATGTTCGGCCGCGACTGCGAGGTGGTGCTCGGCGCTCGGCGCTACCTGGTGCTGTATTTCGCCGCCGTGCTGTCCGCCGCGGCGGTGCAGCTCGCCGTGGCGGCGATCGCTCATAAGGGCGGCGCGACGATCGGTGCCTCGGGTGGCGTATTCGGCGTACTTTTGACCTTCGCCGTACTGTTCCCGCGGCGGCGCCTGATGCTGCTGTTCCCGCCGATTCCGATGCCGGCCTGGCTGTTCGTCACGCTCTACGGGCTGCTCGAGCTCGGCAACGGCGTGTTCGGAACCAACGCCGGCGTCGCGCACTTTGCCCATCTCGGCGGCATGCTCGGCGCGGGCGTCGTGCTGCGCCATTGGCACCATCAAGCACGACACTGAGCGTCGTCGACCCGGCGCGTTGCGCCGCTCAATAGTGCGGCGGGATCTCGAATTTGGTGTCAGCGCCTGCCGGCGAATCGCCGGCCTCGACGCCCTCGATCAGTCGCTGGAAGCGCGCCTCATGGGCATCAAGTCGTTGCTGCTGGCGGTACAGGACGTCCGACAGCTCCTGAAGCGCGCGCTCGAGGTGCGCCAACTTGATCTCCAGCGTCTCGATGCGGGCGTCGTGCGACACGGCAGCGTCCAGGCAGGCGGGCGCTCAGTATAGGCGCGCGCCGAGACGAACTCACCGACCGCACGCCGTGGCATCAGCGTCGCGCGGCATCAGCGGGACCGCGTGCCGGCCTGCCAGTCCGCCCGCACCTTTCTCGCCGTCGGCCCCTCGCCGTCCGACCGCCACCCCGGCGGGCCGAAGGCGAAGCCGAGCAGCTCGCGCGCCGAACGCTCCGTGCGCAGGTCGCGGCCCATCGCCGCCCATTCGTGGAACGCGATTCGCAGCGGATTGTAGGTCGCGATGTTGTGGATGATCCCGTAGCGCGGCGGCTCCTCGTCAAGCTCCGCCTCGAAGGATCCGAACAGGCGGTCCCAGACCATCAGCACGCCGGCATAGTTGCGATCGAGGTAGCGCGGGTTGGCGGCGTGGTGCACGCGGTGGTGCGAGGGCGTATTGAACAGGTATTCGTACCAGGCCGGCATGCGACGCACGGCCTCCGTGTGGATCCAGAACTGGTAGAACAGGTTGAAGCCCTGCTGCGTCAGGATCATCGTGGGCGGAAAGCCGAGCAGCGCCAGCGGGATCCACGGCATCCAGGTGCCGGCGAGGACGCCGGTCCACGGCTGGCGCACCGCGGTGGACAGGTTGTACTCCTTGGAGGAGTGGTGATTGACGTGCGCCGCCCACCAGAACCGGCACTCGTGGCTGATGCGGTGGAACCAGTAGTAAGTGAAGTCGTCGAGTACGAACAACGCGAGCCATGCCCACGGCGACGACGGCGAGATCGTCACGAGGCGCGCCTCATAGGCTGCCGCGTAGCCGCCGGCGACGAGGCCCGCGAGCAGCAGGTTGCTGCCGACGTTGCCGAAGCGCATCGCGATCGAGGCGGCCGTGTCCTTCAGCCGGTAGCGGGCCCGGATCAGCCCCAGGCGGCCGAGCGCTGCCTCGACGGCGACCGCGGTGAGGCGCGACAGCAGGAAGATGTCCTGCAGCGTCGGCTTGAAGCTCATCGTGCTCCGGATCCCCTGCGCGCGGCACGCCCGCGGCCACGGCGAAGCGTACCGAAAAGCGCGCGGCCCGGCCGCCACCCGTAGCCTCGCGTTCGTAAAGACATGATCGTCAAGGCAATTCCGGCGAACGGCACCGCGATCGCCAAGTGGCCGTCAGCAGCCGCCAGCGACCGTCCGCGGCGCCAGGAGCTCGGCCGCCGCCCTTTTCGACAGGCTGCCAATTGGCGAGTAGTATGATGCCAGTTGGCTAGGAGTGGACGATGGTGACCGAAGCACTGCTGGGTACCGCGCTCGCCGACAACGAGCCGCTCAAGCTGCTCGAGCAGCTGTCGGCCGGCCTGCCGGCCACGACGCTGCGCCAGTTCAAGCGCGCGAGCCGGCTGGGCGACGCGGACGTCGCAACGCTGCTGCAGGTCAGCAGCCGCACGCTGAGCCGGCTGAAGGGTGGCAAGACGCGGCTGCCGGCGGACCTGAGCGACCGGCTGTACTCGGTGGCGTCCGTCTACGCGCAGGCGGCGGAGGTGTTCGGCACCGCCGATCGCGCGCGCGTCTGGCTCGTCGAGCCGCAACACGGACTTGGCGGCAAGCTCCCGCTGGAACTCGCCGCGACGGAGTTCGGCCGCGCGCAGGTGCGAGCACTGCTGCGGCGGATCGAGCACGGCTTCCTTGCCTGAGATTGTGCGCGACGCCCGTCTCTATCGCCTGCTGAAGCTCAAGTACGCGCGACAGGCGCTCGCCGGCCGCGGCGGCCTAGAGGCCGATGGTCGCTGGCATTCCGCCGGCCGTCCGATCGTCTATCTCGCAAGCTCCGAGGCGCTCGCGGTGCTGGAGGTCCGCGTGCATCTGGGCCCGGTGGTACCGGTTGACCGCTACGTGATCCTGACCGTCGAGATTCCCGCGCGGCTCGTCGATCCGCTGCCACGCCCGCAGTGGCCCCGCGGCTGGGACGCGGTGCCGTTCGGAGCCGCGAGCCAGCGGGTCGGCGACCGGTGGCTTGCGCAGCAGCGCGGCGTGGCGCTGCGGGTGCCGTCGGTGCACAGCAACACCGACTTCAACGTCCTGTTCAATCCGGCGCACCCGAAGTCCTCAGGTGCGCGGGTCGTCGAACGCCGCCGCTACACCTTCGACAGCCGGCTGTTCTGACCGCGCGGGCCGCGCTGCGCCGCTCAGCTGGGCGGACTGCCTGCCGGGCGTGCCACGAGCTCCGGGCCGAAGCCCGCCACACTCGTGATACCGAGCTGACCCATCGCGAGGTCCAGCTCCTCGCGCAGAATGTCGAGCGCGCGCCCGGCGCCGGCGGCGCCGGCGGCGGCGACGCCGAAGGTCGGGGCGCGGCCGACGAACGCGAAGTCCGCACCGAGGCTGAGGGCGATCGCGACGTCGGACCCGCGCCGAATGCCGCCGTCGACCATGACCGCGACGCGCCGTTCGACCGCGGCGCGGATCTCCGGCAGCGCGTCGATCGCGGCCGGCAGGCAGTCCAGCTGGCGACCGCCGTGATTGGACACGATCAGGCCGTCGACGCCGAGCTCCGCCGCGCGACGCGCGTCGTCGGCGTGCTGGATCCCCTTAATCACCAGCCGCCCCGGCCACTCACGCCGGTAGAGTTCGACGTCGCGCCAGGTCTGCGTCGCGAAGGACTGCGAGACGAAGAACTCCGCGATCTGGCGCGGGCTGGCGCCGGCCGGTGCATAGGGCCGCCAGTTGCCAAAGGCCGGCAAACCACCGCGCGCCAGGTAGCCGAGCGACCAGCGCGGATGCATCAGGCCGTCGAGCAGCAGCGACGGCGACATCCCGATCGCAAAGTCGAAACCGTTGCGCACGTCGCGCTCACGGCGCGCGGAAATGGGCAGGTCCACCGTGAGCACCAGCACGCCGAGTCCGGCTTGGCGCGCGCGGCGTAGCAGGTCGAGCGAGATTCGTTGCTCGCGCGCGGGATACAGCTGGTACCACGTGTGGTCAGGCGCGATCCGCGCGACGTCCTCGATCGTTGCGATGCTCGCGCCCGAAAGAATGAAGGGCACGCCGGCGTCGCGGGCGGCCGCGGCGAGCAGCAGTTCGCCATCCGGGCGGAACAGGCCGGCGAGGCCAATCGGCGCGATGCCGAACGGCGCGACGTAGCGGTGCTGCCAGAGCGGCGTCGCCAAGCTGCGCTCACTGACGTCGACGAGGTAACGCGGCCGGAGCCGGTAGGCATCGAACGCGGCGCGATTGCGATGCACGCCGGCATCGTCACCGGCCCCGCCGTCGATGTAGTCGAAGAGAATGCGCGGCAGCCGGCGCCGCGCGAGCCGGCGAAGGTCCTCGACACTGACGACGCTGTTCATTGCGCCCATTGCCTGGTCAAATCCCGATCGTGGCCATCTAGGCTGACGAGTGTGCCGGATTTTCGACCGGCCGAGGCTGCGGGCGCCACCGCCGGGAAGGCGGACGGGGCGGCGATCGACGTGCTCCCGGCGTGGTCAGGCGGAGCGCGGCTGCGACCGGGCGGATTCGTCAGGCCCGGCGTGCGATTGGGTGGCGTTGGCGCCTGCGCCGGGCGCTGTGGTGTTCAGCCGGAATACCGCCACCGAGTCGACCAGAAAGGTCACCTGCCGCTCGAGTTCGCTGGCGGACTCGGCGACGTCATGGACGAGGTCCGCGTTCTGCCGCGTTGCCTCGTCCACCTGCGAGACCGCGCGGTGCACCTGCTCGACGCCCGCAGTCTGGGTCGCCGAAGCCTCGGCGATCTCGCGCACGATGCCGCTCACCCGGCTGATCGAGGCAACGATTTCCGACATCCGCTCACCGGCTGAGGCCACCAGCCGCGACCCGGAGTCGACCGTCTCGGCCGACGCACTGATCAGCGCGCGAATCTCGCGGGCTGCCTCGGCGCTGCGGCCGGCGAGGGTTCGGACTTCCGCGGCGACGACAGCGAAGCCCCGGCCATGCTCACCGGCACGCGCCGCCTCGACGGCCGCGTTCAGCGCCAGGATGTTGGTCTGGAATGCCAGGCTGTCGATGACACTGGTGATTTCGGCGATCCGGCCGGACGATGTGGCGATGTCACTCATGGTGCTGACGATTTGCCCGACGACCTCACCGCCGCCGGTGGCCGCGGCCGTGGCTGCCGATGCCAGGCGGTCTGCCTCGTGGGCGCGGTCGCTGGTGTCACGCACGATCCCGGTGATTTCCGCCATTGACCGCGCGGTGGCCTGCACACCCTCGGTCTGCTGCTCGGTGCGCGCCTTGAGCTCGGCGTTGCCGCCGGCGATGCGGGTCGCGACCGCGTCGATCGCGTCGACCGCGGCCTTGATCTGGCCGATGCTCGCCGCGAGGCGATCGGCGGTGCTGTTGGAGTAGTCCTTGAGCCGACCGAAGGTGCCGCGGTAGTTTCGTTCGATGCGCTCGGTCAGATCGCCGCGCGCGAGCGCCTCGAGCATGTGGGCGACGTCGTCGAGACTCGCCTCGTTGGTCGCCACGAGCCGGTTCATGCCCTCCGCCAGCGCGGCGAGAAACGATGCGTTGGCACTGCCGTCGGCGCGTTCCGGCACGGCGATGCGCCGGTCGAGCTCGCCGTGGGCGGCGGCGTCGACCACGGTGGCGACCTCCCGCTCGATCGCCACCTGCTCGGTGCCGTCGTTCCATTCGAGCACGCGACCGATCGGACGGCCATCGCCGGCGAGCACGACGTCGCTGGCGACACGGAAGATGCGCCGTCCAATCGTGAGCTGTGCGCGGCCTTCGCGGAGCAGCTCCGCGGCGGCGCTGCCGGCGACGTCCGTGAGCGCGATTCCGGCGAGTGACGCGCCCTCGCGCCAGGCGGCGGTGTCGGGGGACGCCAGTCGAAGTTGCGCCGCGACCGACCGGTTGGCGTAGAGGATCTGCCCGTCGGCGTCGGTCACCATCAGGCCGACCGAGCAGTTGTCGAGTGCATTGCGCAGGCGCAGCCCTTCCTCGGCGATCCGGTCATCCGCGGCGCGGCGCGCTCTGAGCCGCCGCTGGGCGGCGATCACGAATGCGAGGGTGAGCGCGAAGGTCAGCAGCACGGCGCCGACGACGGCGAGCTGCTGGCGGTGAACGGAGGTCGTGGCGCTCTGCAGCACCTCCGCATCGCGCCGGTCGAACTCGGCCGCGATGTCCTTGGTCAGACCGTCGGCCGCGCGCACGGCCTCGCGCAAGCGCATCAGGGTGGCGAGGTCCGCGGTCTTGCCCAACTCGGCGGTGAGCGCATCAAGCCTCGGCACCGCGTCCTTGAGCACCTCCGGATCCGCTCCGGCGACGGCGAGCGCGTGCGCGTGCCCATCCGCCGTGCGCAATGCGTCGACCGCGGAACTACTGAGGGTGCCGGTGTCCACCGCGTCGCTGACGGCGAACAGGAAAGTCTTGAACTCGGTGCGCGCGTCCTGCGCGAGTACGCGTACCGGGCGCGAGCGTTCGATCGCGTTGGCGCGCCGGGCGTCGGCAATGGTTTGCACGGCCAGTACCACGGCCAGCGGCAACGCCACCGCCAGAAACTGCAGCGTGACCAGCCGACCAGGTCTGCTCTTGGGTTCCACCCCACTCATGTCCCGTTCCTGCCGCCGAGCCGTTCGGCGATCGATCATCGGGCCACAGCGCCTCCGGTCTGCGCCGGCGCCGCATGGGGCCTTCCAGGCCGTCGCGGCCGCCGCAGGTCCGGTCGCCGGCACGGACCGACCTGCAGGGCTCCGACTCTCCGTTCAGGGGCCCAGACCCTAACGATATCGGCGATTCCCGCAGCGTCTGAAGTCCCTCGCCGGCAATCACCCGCAGAGGCGACCTGATTCACGCTCGCGGGCCGATGGTGCGCCTGACCGGGATCGGCAGGCTGCCGGGCTTCGCGCCGGCCGGGCCGGGCTGGGGGCCGCCTCAGGGGCTAGGCGCGAGCACGTGCACGGCGACGATGGTGCCGCGCGGCTGGCGCCGGATGACGGTGAGGCCGCCGCCGAGCGCGGCGAAGCGCTCCTGGATCGCGAGCAAGCCAAGCGCGTTGGGCTTGCCGAGATCCTGGTCTGCCACGCCGATGCCGTCGTCGCTGATCGTCATCGTCAGCCGGGCCGGCTCGACGGCGAGATCGATCGTCACTTCGGTGGCCCGAGCGTGCCGGGCGACATTGGTCAGCGCCTCCTGGACGGCGCGGAAGAACACCAGCCGGGTCGCATCGTTGAGCCTCGGGAAGGGCGAGGTCTCGAGCACCTTGATGCGCAGTCCCGAGCGCTCGGCGAACTGCCGCGCATACTGGCTGACGGCGGTCACGAGCGGCAGGTGGGCGAGCGTGCCGGGCCGGAGCGAGTTGGTCAGCTCGCGCAGGTCGCCGATGCACTTGTCGACCGCGCGAGAGACGTCGTTGCAGGCCTGTGCCACGTAGGGGTCATCGCCGGCCCTCGCGCGCAGGCGGTTGAGATCGAGGGTTGCGGCCACCAGATCCTGCGCGACCCCCTCGTGCAGCGTATGCGCGACCGAGCGGCGTTCGTCTTCGCGCACGGTCTCGAGGCGCTGCGCCAGCTCGCGGATCCGCTCGTACGAGTTGCGCAGCTCCGTGATGTCCTCGACCGTCGTCAGGAAGCGGTTGCGCGCCTGGCCGGGTGTGCGCAGCGCGATCGGCCGCGACCGCACCCAGCGAATCTCGCCGCTCGGCCGCCGCACCCGGAAGGTATGCACCGCGGGGTGGTCGCTGCGAACCGCTTCACGCCACGTCGCGAGCACCTCCGGAATGTCCTCCGGCGGGAACGCGGCCTGCCAGCCCTCACCCAGAGTCGCGCCGGGCGCGAGCCCGGCGATCTCGTCCCAGCGGGGGTTGGTATAGGTGCAGCGACCGTCGGCGTCGGTGACGAAGATGCCGACGCCAGCGGAGGTCGCGAGCTCACGGAAACGGGCCTCGCTCGCCTCGGTGCGGCGCTTTTCGGTCTCGAGGCTCTCGAGCAGTCGAACGGCGACGGCGAGCACGAGCATCGGCGCGCTGAGCGCGGCGACGAGTAGGTTCATCACCCAGGCGAGCGAGTTCAGCCCCTCAAGTTCCGGAGTCGCGAACGCGTAACGGACGGGCGCGGCGAGGATGAACGCGGCGCGACCGACGGTCGTGACACCGTTGGCGAGAAAGGTCAGCGCGACCAGGCGCGCGATGGTCCGGCCGGGTCCGCGCGGCTCACGCCACGCGACCGCGACGGCGCCGCCGTAGCCGGCCGCCATCACGAACGACAATGCCGCGATGCGCGCCGCCGTGTTCGGCCAGACGAACGTGAACACGACGGTTGCCGCGATGCCGGCCGCGACCAGCAGGCGCACGAGCTGATCCCGGGGCGCGCCACCGTAGAAGCGCGACATACCGGCGAACAGCAGCACCGGCCCGATCGAAAACGGAATGTTGAAGACGAGCGACGACAAGCGCCAGTCCCAGATCGGAAAGATCGCGCTGCAGAAAGCCAGCGCGGAACAGCCCGACGCGGCCGCCCAGAACGCCGGACCTGCGATCCGCGGCGCGTAGCGCGTGATGCCGGCGAATACCGCGACGCTCGCCGCGCCCGAGACCGCGAGCACCGTGTACAGCGTTTCCTGGTGAAGCACCATGAGTCGTGCGCTCTCCGCAGGCGATCCGGCAGCTGGTCGGGGCCCTCCCCGAAGGCGAGCCGCATCCTACCGCAGTCGCGCCGAGATTCGACACGCCAGGAGGTCCCGGATCGGCGCCGGTGGTGCTCGGCGTCGCGCCGTCGTGGCGAGCCGGTACCATAGAGGCCGCCTGTCACCGCGCCCGGAGTCCCACGAGATGACGCTTCCCGACGCCCTGAGCCGCCTGCCGCTGCCGGTCATCGGGGCGCCGCTCTTCATTATCAGCAATCCCAAGCTCGTCATCGCCCAGTGCAAGGCCGGTATCGTCGGCTCCATGCCGGCGCTGAATGCGCGGCCTGCCTCGCAGCTCGACGAATGGCTGGCCGAGATCGCCGAGGCGCTCGCCGCGCACGACCGGGCACACCCGGAGCGACCGGCGGCACCTTTCGCGATCAATCAGATCGTCCACAAGAGCAACGACCGGCTCGAACATGACATCGAGATGTGCGCGAAGCACAAGGTGCCGATCGTGATCACCTCGCTCGGCGCGCGCACCGACGTCAACGACGCCGTCCATCGCTGGGGCGGGATCGTGCTGCACGACGTGATCACCAACGCCTTTGCGCGCAAGGCGATTGAGAAGGGCGCCGACGGGCTGGTGCTGGTGGCGGCCGGAGCCGGCGGCCACGCCGGGGTCAAGAGTCCGTTTGCGCTCGTGCAGGAGGTCCGCGAGTGGTTTGCCGGACCCGTGGCGCTGTCCGGCGCGATCGCGACCGGCGGTGCGGTGCTCGCCGCGCAGGCCATGGGGGCCGATTTCGCCTACATCGGCTCGGCCTTCATCGCGACCGACGAGGCGCGCGCATCGGACGGCTACAAGCAGGCGATCGTTGCTGGCACTTCCGACGACATCGTCTACAGTAGTTACTTCACCGGCGTGCACGGCAACTATCTCAGGCCGTCGGTGATCGCCGCGGGCCTTGACCCGGACCGGCTGCCGGAAAGTGATGCGACGAAGATGAATTTCGGATCGGGCGGCGCGGCGAAGGCCTGGAAGGACATCTGGGGCTGCGGCCAGGGCATTGCGACGATCAAGCAGGTGCTGCCGACCGAACAGCTGGTCGAACGCCTGCGACGGGAGTACTCGGCGGCGCGATCGCGACTCGCGCTCGGTCGGTGACGAGCGCCCGGCGCGCAACCGGCCGGTTCCACGCCCTGCCAGGATGCCGGTATAGTCTCCGGCTTGTCCCTGCATCGTGCACCCACGGGAATCGCTCATGAAACACGTCACGCGGCAGACCCTCCTCGCGCTATCGATGCTCGCTGCCGGCCTGGGCGGATGTCACGGCGACCGCAGTGCGACGCCGGCGGCGCAGTCCGCGAAGCTGCCACCGGCCGCGATCGACGCGGCGCGGGTCGCGAAGGCCGCAGCCGAGCCGGACCAGTGGCTGATGACCGGGCGCGACCAGGGTGGCACCTATTTCAGTCCGCTCGCCGACATCAACGCCGAAAACGTCACGCGCCTCGGCTTCGCTTGGGAATACCGCCTCGGCACGCGTCGCGGGCTCGAGGCGACGCCGGTGGTCGTGGATGGCGCGCTCTACACGACGGGCAACTTCGGCTGGGTGTACGCGCTCGATGCGGCGACCGGTCACGAGCTATGGAAATACAACCCGGAAGTGGACGGGCAGTGGGGTCGCTATGCGTGCTGCGACGCGATCAACCGCGGCGTCGCGGTGTGGCAGGGACGCGTGTACGTCGGCTCGCTCGATGGCTATTTGCACGCGATCGACGCGGCAACCGGCCAGCGGCTGTGGAAGGTCGACACCTTGCCGGCACGCGGCCCGAAGACGCCGTTCACGTTGTCGGCGACGCCGGTCATCGCCGGCGACGTGATCATCGTCGGCAGCGCCGGCGCGGACTTCGCCGGCGGCCGTGGCTACATCGGGGCCTATGACCTCACGACCGGCGCATTCCGCTGGCGCTTCTACACGGTGCCGCGCGACCCGAAGAACGGCCCGCAGGAGCAGCCGCACCTCGTCGAGGCCATCAAGACCTGGGATCCGCGCCATCGCTGGGAAGCCGGGAGCGGCGGCACTGCCTGGGACGGCATCAGCTACGACCCCGAGCTCAAGCTGGTCTATTTTGGTACCGGCAACGGCGCGCCGTACAACATCAAGGAGGGCGGCCGCACGGGCGGTAACGACCTCTATACCGCCTCGATCGTCGCGGTGCACGCCGACAGCGGCACGCTCGCCTGGTACTACCAGACGACGCCGGGCGACCGCTGGGACTACGACAGCACGCAAAAGATGATCCTCGCCGACCTCGACCTCGGCGAAGGGCCGCGCAAGGTGCTGATGCAGGCGTCGAAGAACGGCTACTACTACGTGCTGGACCGCGCCACCGGCCAGCTGCTGTCGGCCAACAACTTCGTGTTCGTGAACTGGTCCACGGGCATCGACCTGAAGACCGGCCGCCCGATGACCACACCGGCCGCCGAGTACCAGAAGGAACCGAAGCTGATGTTCCCGGCGAACTCCGGTGCGCACAGCTGGCAGCCGATGTCCTACGATCCGGCGACGAAGCTGACCTACATCCCGGTCATCGAGTGGCCGATGATCTACATGGATACCGGCAAGACGCGCGCCGGGCTGATCGAGGGATTTTTCACCGTTCAGGCCTTCCTGCCGGATGACTACGATCCCAAGGCGCTCGCGAGCCTGTACGGACCGCTGCCACCGCTCGCCAAGCTCAACAAGGGCCTGCCGCCCTCGCACGCAAAGGGATTCCTGCGCGCCTGGGACCCGGTCCACCAGAAACTCGCATGGGAAGTGCCGACGGCCACGCACTGGGACGGCGGCGTGCTGTCGACGGCCGGCGGCCTCGTGTTCCAGGGTGACGCGGCCGGCAACCTCAATATCTACAAGGCCGACGACGGCAAGAAGCTCGCCAGCGTCGCGTTGGGCACCGGAATCATGGCGGCTCCGGCAACCTACCGCGTCGGTGGCGTGCAGTACGTGGTCATCATGGCCGGCTTCGGCGGCAACTACGTCAACTACCCGCTGACCAAGCAGATGGTGGCGTACGACCACGACAATGAGGGACGGGTGATCGCTCTCAGGCTCGACGGCACGGCGGTGCCGATCGCGGCGCCGCTGCCGGCCGAGCCGTTCCCGCAGCCTCCGGCCCACGAGGGCCCTGCTGCCAGGATCGCCGCCGGCGAGGTCCTGTACAACCGCTTCTGCAGCCGCTGCCACATGCTCGACCGCGGCATCCTGCCGGACCTGCGCCGCCTGACGCCCGCCAAGCACGAGTTGTTCTACGACATCGTGCTGAACGGCGTGCTGGCAGGTGCCGGCATGGGGCGCTGGGATGACGTCCTGTCGCATCCGGACGCCGAGGCGATCCACGCCTACGTCGTCGACGAGGCGTGGAAGGCCTTCGACGCGCAGAAGGCGCACTGAGCCGGCCTCACCGGCCGACGCCCGGCGCGGCTACCCGCGGGTGCGGACGCGCAGCGAGTCCCAGCTCGCGTCCGCAGTCCAGCCGCCGTCGACCGGCAGGCTGACGCCGTTGATGAAGGCACTCTGCGCGCTGGCGAGGTAGGCGATCGCCGCCGCGACGTCTTCCGGCCGGGCGAAGCGCGCCATCGGCACGCGGTCGACGATGTCCTGGTCCGAGTACGCGCCGCTGCCCTGGTCGGCGACGTCCATCTGCGTCTTGATCCACCCGGGGCAGACGGCATTCACCCGTACGCCGCGGCCGCCCCACTCGGCGGCGAGGGTCCGGGTCAAGCCGATGAGACCGTGCTTGGAGGCGTTGTAGGCGCTGCGGTGGCTGACGGCTGCGAGGCCCGCGATCGAGGCGACGTTGACGATGCTGCCGCGACCACGCGCCAGCATCGCCGTGCCGAGCGCCCTGCTGAGCAGGAACGGGCCGAGCAGATTGATGTTCAGCACACGCTGCCACTGCGCCGCGGTGGTCTGCTCGGCCGGGCAAATCAGGCTGATGCCGGCGTTGTTGACCAGCACGTCGGCGGCGCCGTAGTCGGCGGCCACTCGCGCGGCCAGCGATTCCGCGAAGGCTTCCGATGCGACGTCACCCGTGACGCCGTGGACGCGCCGTCCGTCGGCCCGCAGGCGCGCGAGCGGTGCGTCAAGCGGCTGGATGTCGGTCAGCAGCACCTCGTACCCGCTGCCCGCCAGCAATGCGGCCGTCGCGAAGCCGACGCCCTGGGCGGCGCCCGTGACCACGGCGATCTGAGTCATCTGCAGCTACTCCCGATGCGAGCGTGACGCCGCGCGGCCACGCGACGCGCGGCGCGCACTATCCGCCGCGCCGCGGTCGCGATCAAGGGCCGAGGCACGGCCGGCCGGTCGCGACCTCAGTAGATCCTGGGCACCCAGCGCTGACTGGACTTCCTCGGCCGCCGGTAGCCGGTGTCCGGCTGGCGCGGTGGCAGCTCGAGCTCCACGGGCTCCAGGTCCTTGTAGGGAACCTGACGCAGCAGGTGGGCGATGCAGTTCAGGCGCGCGCGCTTCTTGTTGTCCGCGTCGACGATGTTCCACGGCGTCAGCCTGCGGTCGGTGTGCTCGAGCATCACGTCCTTGGCGCGCGAAAATTCGACCCAGTGCTTGCGCGCCTCCAGGTCCATGGGGCTCAGCTTCCAGCGCTTGATTGGCTTCTGGATGCGCTCGACGAAGCGCCGCTCCTGTTCCTCGTCGTCAACCGAGAACCAGTACTTGATCAGGTGCATGCCCGAGCGCACCAGCATCTCCTCGAACAGCGGGCACGATCGCAGGAACTCTTGGTACTCGGCGTCGGTGCAGAAACCCATCACGTGCTCGACGCCCGCGCGGTTGTACCAGCTGCGATCGAACAGCACGATCTCGCCCGCGGCCGGCAGCTGCTCGACGTAGCGCTGAAAGTACCATTGCGAACGCTCGCGCTCGGTCGGCGTGCCGAGCGCGACGACACGGCAGACGCGCGGGTTCAGGCTCTCGGTAATCCGCTTGATGACGCCGCCCTTGCCGGCCGCGTCCCGACCCTCGAACAGCACGCAGACCTTGAGACCCTGCAGCCTGACCCACTCCTGCATCTTGAGCAGTTCAAACTGCAGCCGCACCAGTTCGTCGAGGTACTTGTAGTCCCTGGGCGGCTTGATCGGCGGCCGGCTGTCGCCGACGACGCGCCAGCGCCCTTCGGCGGCGACGCGTTCCTCGGCGTTGCGGCGGATCTCGCCGTCGGCGAGCGTCGACTGCTCGTCCTTCTTGCGGCCGTGTCGGGATTTCTTCATGGCGGTCTCGGGTTGCCGTCGTCGGCAAAACGATACGCGCTCCCGGCGGCGCATGCACCCGCGAGGCGGATCGTTGCGTGTCGGAGCGCGCGCGAGCCGCGGCGGGATTCGGCGCCGATCGCTAGGCGAACTTCGCCTTGAGGCGCTCGGCGAACCGCGCCAGGTGGATCACCATCCGCTCATGACTGCCGGCCCCGATCTCCTCGTCCTCGTCGGTCGCGCGCACCGTGAACTCGATGCGGCGTCCGTCGACGTGAGTCACCTCGGCATGGCCGGTGACGCTGCGGCCGACCGGGGTCGCAGCGACGTGAGTGATGTCGACGCGGGTGCCGAGGGCGCTCTCGCCGGCGTCGAAGTACGGCTTGATCGCGTTGAGCGCGGCGTTCTCCATGATCATGATCATCACCGGCGTTGCGAGCACCGGCGGCAGCATCGCGTCCTTGAAGCGGTTGGCGAGGTGCTCCTGTCCGACGACGAGCGTGAAGGAACCGCGGGTTCCGGTCGGAATCGGGCGCATGGAGGGCTCCGTGTGTCGATTGATCGCCGCGCGACGCCGGCGCGGGGGATGCTAGCTTGTGGGTTGCCGGGTCACGCGCCAGACGACGTTGCCGACATCATCGGCGACCAGCAGCGCGCCGTCGCGACCCACCGCCACGCCGACCGGGCGCCCGTAGGCCTTGCCGTCGGCACTGAGAAAACCCGTCAGCACGTCCTCGGGCGGTCCGGCGGGGCGGCCGTCGGCAAATGGCACGAAGATCACCTTGTAGCCGCTGCGCGGGTTGCGGTTCCAAGAGCCGTGCTGGCCGACGAAGGCACCGCCGGCGTAGTGCGCGGGCAGCGCGTCGGCGGCGTAGAACGCGAGCCCGATCGACGCGGTGTGTGCGCCGAGGGCGAAGTCGGGGACCAGGGCCTGCGCGACCAGATCCGGGCGCTGCGGGCGAACGCGCTCGTCGATGTGCTGCCCGTAGTAGCTGTAGGGCCAGCCGTAGAAGCCGCCATCACGCACCGCGGTCATGTAGTCGGGGACGAGGTCGCTGCCGATCTCGTCGCGCTCGTTGACCGCCACCCACAGCGCGCCGCTGCGCGGCTCCCACGCCAGGCCGTTCGGGTTGCGCAGTCCCGAGGCGTACAGCCGCGATCGACCAGTGGCGAGGTCGAGCTCGTGGATTGCCGCGCGCCCTGTCTCGCTGCCGAGGCCGTTCTCGCCGACGTTGCTGTTCGAGCCGACGCCGATGTAGAGGCGCGTGCCGTCGCGGCTGGCGACCAGATCCTTCGTCCAGTGGTGGTCGATCGGCCCGCCGGGTAGGTCGAGGACCTTGACTCCCGGGACGGTGATCTCGGTATCGCCAGGCGCGTACGCAAAGCGCATCAGCGCGTCGGTATTGGCGACGTAGAGGAACGAGCCGACCAGTGCCATGCCGAAGGGCGAGTGCAGCCCGCGCAGCAGCACCGTGCGCCGCTCGGCCTGCCCGTCCGTGCCGATGCCGCGCAGCAGGGCGATGCGATCGGCGCTCGGGGTCGCCGATCCGGCAGCCTGCATCACGCGGTCGGCGATCCAGGCCTTGATGCCGCCGGGCGCGTCAGCGAAGCGCGGCGCGCTCGTCTCGGCCACCAGCACGTCGCCGTTCGGCAGCACGTAGAGCCAGCGCGGATGGTCCAGCCTGACGGCATAGGCGCTCACACGGAGGCCCGCGGCGGCCGTCGGTCTGCCGCCGGCGGGCCATCCGACCGCGCGCGCGATCCGCACCGTGGGCAGGAGCGTCGGGTGCGGCGGCGGCAGGACCGGGGATGGTCCAATGCCTGCGCTGGCCGGCAGCGTGGCGTGATCGCCGCAACCGGCGAGCGCGAGGCCTGCCGCGAGGGCCGCCAGCCGGTGTTGTCGCGCCAGCGTGCGCGGTGGCCGCAAGCGCTCGCCAGGCCGGTCAGCTTGCTCGCGCATCAGGCTCCTCGACATCTTGCTCGCCGCCGAGCGTCAGCGGCCGGGACGGGCAGCGCCTGCCCACTTGTAGATGACACCGCCGCGCATCACAAACGCGACGCGCCGCACCGCGCTGAGATCGGCGAGCGGGTCGCCGTCGAGGGCGATGATATCGGCCTCGTAGCCCGGCGCGAGCCGGCCGAGGCGGTCGCCCATGCCGAGCGCCTCGGCGGCGACTGCGTTTGCAGAGACCAGCGCCTGCATCGGCGACTGGCCGCAGTGTTCGACGCGGCCGATGAACTCGTCGGCATTGTGGCCGTGCGCCCCGGCCGTCGCGTCGGTCGAGAACACGACTTTGGCGTCCGGTGTGCGCACCGCGATGGCGCAGACCGCGAAGTCCTCGGCGAGATCGCGAGCCATCGTCGCCATACCCTCTTCGGTGTAGTTGCCGACGCCGAGGTAGCGCGCCTGGTTCGCGAGGTAGTTCTGCACAACGAGCCCGACCTGCGGACTGATGAATGCTCCTGCGGCCACGGCGGTCTCGATGTCGGCGCGCGACGCGTAGGTCGCGTGCTCGATCTCCCGGCAGCCGGCGCGGGCGGCCACCGAGACCTGCGAGCGGTAGGCATGGACCATCGAGCGCAGCCCGAGCGCCGTCGCTTCGCCGCACAGCGCGCGGAGCTGCTCCTCGGTGAGCGTTGGAGTTGCGCCGACCCGCTGGCTCGACGAAGCGAAGATCTTGATCAGGTCGGCGCCCTCCGCCTTGCGTGCCCGCACCAGCGCGCGCAGCTCGTCCACCGGGGTCGCGGGAGTGCCTTGGATCCAGCCGAGCGAGGTCAGCACGCGAGGGCCCGGGAAGCCGTGATCGCGGATGGCGTCGCGCAGCGGCCTCTCGGCGGGGTCGCCGACCGACTGCACCGTCGTGAAGCCGGCCATCAGCGTGTCCCAGGCGGCCGCCGCGATGCCGAGCGCAGCCTCCGCCGGTGGCTCGGATTCGGTCGCGATCCGCCCGCCACGGTCAAAGTGCGACGCCAGGTGGACGTGCGTGTCGATCCAGCCCGGCAGGACCGTATAGCCGCGCAGGTCGATCACCCGGCCGACCGCGCGGCCGGCCGCCCGGTCGTTGATGGCGAGGATGCGGCCGTCCACCACCGCGATGCGCGCATTCAGCAAGATTCCGCCGTGGCCGTCCAGCGCGCGGCTCGTCAAAATCACCACCGGCGCCGGTGGCGACGGTGCCGGCAGCGGCGCGACTTCGGCCGCGCCGAAGCCTGCCCCCGGCAGGGCGGCGAGCACCAGCAGCGTGACCAGTCGTCTCATTGAATCCTCCGCTCGGCAGCGCAACGTGGCCGTCGGCGCTGCGGCAGTTCCCGACGATAGAACATCGCCCGGCATCAGGCCATCGCCCGGCAGGTCCCGCCGCCCTCGGCGCCGCGAGCCGGTTGCGACCAGCCGAGTCCGGCAGTCGACGACCTGTGGGCAGGCGGCGAGCCCGTTGGTGGACGCCGGCCTATGATCGGCCCATGAAACGGCTCACGCTGCTCGTGTTGCTGGTCTGCGCCGCGGAACCGACGCTCGCGCAGGGGATGTTTCACGCCGACCTCGCGCACTCCGGGGTCTTCCCAGCGCCGGGGCCGAAGAAATTCGGCGGCGTCGAATGGGCGTTCGCCACCGGCGGACCGGTGGTGGCGTCGCCGGTGGTCGCCGACGGAGTCGTGTACATCGCGAGCCTGAGCGGCTACCTGTACGCGATCGACCAGCAGAGCGGCAAGGAGCGCTGGAAGTTCAAGTCGAGCCGACCGATCGCCTCGACCCCCGCGGTGGCCAACGGCACTCTTTACTTCGTCTCTTCAGCCGGCGCGCTCGCCGCGCTTGACCTCGCCACTGGCCAGCCGAAGTGGGTCACGGCCGTCGAATATGAAAAGCGCTTCGAGGCGCACAGCCTGCACGGCTACGCACCGGCGGGCCAGACTATTCCGGATGCCTGGGACATCTACACCTCGTCCCCGGCCGTCGATCACGGCAAGGTCTACTTCGGCAGCGGCGACGGCAACGTCTACGCCGTCGATGCCAACACCGGCGTGCTGCAGTGGAAGTTCCCGACCCGCGACGTGGTGCACGCCTCGCCGGCAGTCGCCAACAACGCGGTCTTCATTGGCAGCTGGGACGGATCCTTCTACGCAATTGACGCCGACAGCGGCCTGCAGCGCTGGGTGTTCAAGGCCGGCGACGACCCGGCCACTCACAACCAGGTGGGCTTTCAGTCCTCCGCGGCGGTCGTCGACGGCACGGTGTACGTCGGCTGCCGCGACGCGCACGTCTACGCGCTCGATGCCGCGACCGGTCGCAAGAAGTGGGACTTTCCGACGAGCAAGTCGTGGGTCAACGGCACGCCCGCGGTGCGTGACGGCGTCGTCTACGTCGGCACCTCCGACAGCGCCCGGTTCCTTGCCCTCGACGCCCGCTCCGGGCGGCTGCGCTTCAGTGCCGATGCCAAGGCCTACGTCTTTTCGTCTGCCGCGCTGGCCGGCGAGCTGGCGTACTTCGGCACGCACAACGGCCGGCTGTACGCGATCGATGCGAAGAGCGGGCGGCCGGTGTGGGAATTCCAGACCGACGCCTCGAAGGCGGATCCGCTGAAGATCCTGCGACCGGACGGGGCGCTGAACCCCGAGGCTTTCGCGCCGGTGTTCCGCGACTTCGAGGACATGTATCTTGATCTGTACCGCTTCATTTCGGTCGGCGCGATCGTCTCGTCGCCGGTCGTCGACCGCGGCGTCGTGTACGTCGGCAGCACCGACGGTAACCTGTACGCGCTGCACTAGGCCGATCTGCAGGCGCGGCCAACGCCTCGGTGGCGTTCGACGCAGGAGAAGCAGATGACACACCGGTTCACGTGGCTCCGGGCGGCGCTCGCGGCCGTGATGTTCCTGGGAGGATCCAGCACTATGGCCGACGATGGACCCGCACCCGCACCCGCACCCGCACCCGCACCCGCAGCCGCTGCCGCTGCCGCCCGCTGCACCGCGCCGGAATACCGACAGTTCGACTTCTGGGTCGGGCACTGGATCGTGACCGAGGCCGGCCAGCCGGCTGGCCGGAACGAGATCTCGCGGGATCTCAACGGTTGCGCACTGTTCGAGTCCTGGACCGCCGTGGACGGCAGCCGTGGTCGCAGCGTCAACTTCTACGATCGCTTGCACCGTCGCTGGCACCAGTCCTGGGTCGACGACCGCGGCGGCGTCCTCGAGCTCGACGGGACGTGGTCCGGCGCCAGCATGGTGCTCGAGGGCGAGCGCCCGGTCGCGGCCGGCGGCAACGCGGTGCGACACCGCATTGCCTGGACACCGAATGCCGACGGCACGGTACGCCAGCACTGGCAGGTGCTGAAAAGCGCCGACGCTGCGTGGGAAACGGTGTTCGACGGGCTCTACCGACGCGCTCCCTGACACGGCGGCCGTGAGCTGAGGTGCCGGTCGGTCGTGGCGCGGGCGGTAGCGATCACCGCCGCGCTCAGACACACTGCGCGGGTGAAGGGAAAGGCGCCAGACCGGACAACCCGCGCGCCCCGCCACGGCGTCGCGCGGGTCATCTCCAAGATCGGCGTTGCGTCGCGTTCGCAGGCCGCGGCCTGGGTCCAGGACGGCCGCGTGCGGGTCAACGGCCGTCTGGTGCGCGATCCGGAGTACCCGGTGAGGCGGGGCATCGACCGCATCGACCTGAACGGCCAGCCGCTCGAACAGGCCGCGCGAGTGGTGCTGATGCTCAACAAGCCACGCGGCCTCGTGACCACGGTCCGTGATGAGCGTGACCGGGACACCGTCTATCGCTGCCTCGCAGGCGCACCGCTGCCCTGGCTCGCGCCGGTGGGGCGGCTCGACAAGGCGAGCGAGGGGCTGCTGCTGTTCAGCAACGACCCGGCGTGGGCGGCGCGGATCACCGATCCTGCCTCAGGTCCCGACAAGACCTACAACGTGCAGGTGGATCACGTGCCGGACGAAGCGCTGCTCGTGAAGCTGCGGTGCGGCGCGGTCGTGGATGGCGAGCGCCTGACGGTCAAGTCCGCGCGGCTGCTTCGCCTCGGTGAACGTAACGGCTGGCTCGAGCTTGTGCTCGACGAGGGCCGCAACCGGCACATTCGCCGGCTGCTCGCCCACTTCGAGATCGCGGTGCTGCGTCTCGTGCGGGTCGCGATCGGCGGCCTCGCGCTCGGCGAACTGCCGAAGGGCGAGTGGCGCACGCTGACCGAGCAGGAAGTGGCGGCGCTGTGAGCGGGGCGCCCGGGCCGCTCGTTACCCTCGAGGTCCACGACGCGCTACTCGCGGCGCGCGCCGCCGGGCGGCCCGTGCTCGAGTGCTCGCTCGACCTGCGGCGATCGCAGGCGACCGTCGCAATCGGGCCGCAGCGCTGGGCCTGGCAGGGGCGCGAGTTTCCGTACCTCGAGCACTGCAAGCCGCGCACGGTGTACCACTTCGACGGCGTGGCCTTCCAGCCGGTGGCGCGCTTCGCCGGGTCGCTGATCAAGCTCGTGCCGACCGAGTGGGGGCCGCCGACCTTCGAAATCGACGGCATCAAGATGCTGCCGACGGCGCGCGTGTCACCGTACGCCGACGCCGAGCGCAAGGTGGGCCTGATCCAGCCGCGCGGCAAGCTCGTGCTCGACACCTGCGGCGGGCTCGGTTACTTCGCCGGCTGCTGCGTGGCGCTTGGCGCCCGGCACGTGGACTCCTTCGAAAAGAATCCGGACGTGATCTGGCTGCGCGGCCTCAATCCGTGGTCGCCCGACAGCCGCTGGTCGCAGACGCCGCCGGCCGCGCTGCGCCTGACCGAGGGCGACGTCGCCGGGCGGATTCAGGAGCTTCCCGCAGCGTCGGTGGACGCGATCCTGCACGATCCGCCGCGCTTCGGGATCGCCGGCGAGCTCTACTCGCAGGCGTTCTACGACGCCCTGGCGCGCGTCCTGCGGCGCCAGGGGATGCTGTTCCACTACACCGGCACGCCGAACAAGCTGACCAGCGGCCGCGACGTTCCGAACGAGGTCGCGACGCGCCTGCGCCGTGCGGGCTTTCGGACCGAGTTCGACGGCGACGGCGTGCTCGCGGTGAAGGCAGGCGGGCGCTAGCGGCCGCCGGTGGCTTTCGGTTGCCACCCGTTGCGCGGCGTTCGCCGCTGGCATTCAATACCGTCCCGCGACCGCGGCACACAAGGAAGCACGCGTTGAATACCTCCTCCCTGCCCGGGCACGCCCGCGTCATCGTCGTCGGCGGCGGGGTCATCGGCACCTCTGTCGCCTACCACCTCGCGAAGATGGGCTGGAAGGACATCGTGCTGCTGGAAAGGGACCGGATCACCTCGGGCACGACCTGGCATGCCGCGGGCCTGATGGTGACCTTCGGCTCGACCTCGGAAACCTCGACCGAGATGCGCAAATACACGCGCGACCTCTATGGCCGGCTCGAGGCTGAAACCGGCCAGGCCACTGGCTTCGCGCCGATCGGCTTCATCGAGGTCGCCGCCGACAAGGACCGGCTCGAGGAATACCGGCGGGTGTCCGCGTTCAACCGCTACTGTGGTGTCGACGTCCACGAACTCTCGCCGCGCGAGGTGCAGGCGCTCTTCCCGCTTGCCAAAGTGGACGACATCGAGGCCGGCTTCTACGTCAAGGAGGACGGGCGCGTGAACCCGGTGGACGTCACCATGGCGCTCGCCAAGGGGGCACGCCTGCAAGGCGTGCGGATCTTCGAAGGCGTTCCCGCGCTCGGCGTGCTGCAGCAGCACGGCCGCGTGACCGGTGTCAGGACCGCGCACGCCGACATCCAAGCCGAGTACGTCGTGAATTGCGCCGGCATGTGGGCCCGTCAGTTCGGCGCGCTGGCAGGCGTCAACGTGCCCAACCAGGCGGCGGAGCACTACTACCTGCTCACCGAGGCCATCAAGGGGCTGCCGCCGAACATGCCGGTGCTCGAGGACCCGGGCGCGTATGGCTACTACCGCGAGGAGGGCGGCGGCCTGATGGTCGGACTGTTCGAGCCGGTGTGCGCGCCGTGGAAGGTGGAGGGCATCCCGGCCGATGCGAGCTTCCTTGAGCTCGCGCCGGACTGGGACCGCATGACGCCGTTCCTCGACACGGCGATGGCCCGCGTGCCGATCACGACCGAGGTCGGCATCAAGAAATTCTTCTGCGGCCCGGAGAGCTTCACACCGGACCTGCGGCCGATCGTCGGCGAGGCGCCGGAGCTGCGAAACTACTTCGTCGCCGCCGGCCTCAACTCGGTCGGCATCCTCACCGGCGGCGGCCTCGGTCGCGTCGTCGCGCACTGGATCGTCACCGGGTCACCGGACGTCGACGTCACCGGCTTCAACATCGACCGCCTGCACCCCTACCAGGCGAACCCTGAGTACCGGCGCAAGCGCACGGTTGAGTCGCTCGGGATGGTTTACAGGTGCCACTACCCGACGATGGCGCTCGAGACGGCGCGCGGCGCGCGGGTGACGCCGTACCACGACCGCCTGGCCGCAGCCGGCGGCTACTTCCGCGACGTCAGCGGCTGGGAGAGCCCCGACTGGTACGGCACGCCCGGCGCGACGCCGGATCCCGGGCCGCTGTCGTGGGGACGGCAGGACTGGTTTCCGCGGTGGCAGGCCGAGCATCGTGCCGCGCGCGAGAACGTGGTCGCCATGGACATGTCCTTCATGGGCAAGTTCCTGGTGCAGGGTCGCGACGCCGGGCGCTGCCTGAACCGCATCTCGGCCAACGACGTCGACGGCGCCGCAGGCACGATCACCTACACGCAGTGGCTGAACGAAGCTGGCCGCCTGGAGGCCGACCTGACGGTCACCAAGCTCGGCGAGCAGGAGTTCCTCGTGGTCGTCACGGACACGATGGTTCGCCACGCCGGAACCTGGATGAGGCGTCACCTGCCGGATGACGCGCATGCCTTCGTCACCGACGTCACCTCCGCCTACGCGCAGCTCAACGTCCAGGGGCCGCGGTCACGCGAGCTGCTGCAGTCGCTGACGAGCGCGGACCTGTCGAACGCCGCTTTCCCGTTTCGCGCCGCGCGCGAGATTGATATCGGCTTCGCCCGAGTACTCTGCATCCGCATCACCTACGTCGGCGAGCTCGGCTACGAGCTGCACGTGCCGGCCGAGCAGGCTGCCCACGTCTACGACCGCGTCGTGGCCGCAGGGTGCGCCTTCGGGCTCGCGCACGCCGGCCTCAAGGCGCTCGGTAGCCTGCGGCTGGAGAAGGGTTACCGCGACTATGGCCACGACATCGACAACACCGACGATCCGTACGAGACCGGGCTCGGCTTCGCGCTCGACCTCAGGAAGCCTGGTGGCTTCATCGGCAAGGAGGCAGCTCTCGCGCGCAAGGCGCAGGGGCCGCTGCAACGCCGGCTCGTGCAGGTGCTGCTCGAGGATCCCGAGCCGCTCATGTACCACGCCGAGGTCGTGCGTCGCGACGGCGCTGCGGTCGGCTACGTGCGCGCCGCCTCCTACGGCCACACGCTCGGCGGGGCCGTCGGACTCGCGATGATCGAGCCGAAGCGGCCGGTCGACGAGGAGTACCTGCGGGACGGGACGTGGGAGGTGGAGGTCGCCGGCCGGCGGTACCCGGCGGTCGTCTCGGCGCGACCGCTGTACGACCCGGCGATGACGCGTATCAAGGCCTAGCGCGGACTCGGCACCGGCGGCGCAGGCGGCCTGATCAACGGCTGCGCGGCGGCGCCATCGGTCCGAGCACGCGCTCGAGGCCGAGGCCGAGCGCCAGCAGCGCTCTGTCGCTCGTCGCCGGCGCGTCGAACTCGAGCGCGACCGGCAGGCCGTCGTCGGCGATGCCGGCTGGCAGCACCAGGCCGGGTAGACCCGCCGTGCTGCCGGGGGCGATGTTGCGGCTCATCGCGACGTCGAACGGCACGGACTGACCGCGGATCCGCAGTTCGCCTTCGTCGCCGATGCGTCGCGCCGTCACCATCGTCGCCGGGAACACCATCGCCGCCGCCCCGGTGCGCGCGAAATAGTCACGGTAGACCTGACGGAGCTTCGGCAGGTGAATGTCGACGGCGGCCCGGTAGGTCTCCTCCGACACGAAGCCCGGCCCACCCGGCAGGACGTCGCGCACGATCAGCGCGCGAATGTCCGGGCTCGCCTGCGCAACGACGTCCTCGAAGCGGACGCCAGCAGCGTAGCGCTCGAGGTACTTGGGCAGTTCGACGCGGACGTCGTGGTTCTGCACCTGGTCGGTGATCAGGTCGATCAGCTGCTCGAGGTCGGGAACCTCGGCTTCGATGATCTCGGCACCCGCGGCGCGCAGTTTCGCGAGCGCGGCCTCCGTGACGCGTTCGATCTCGGTATCGAGGCCACCGTAAAAGTAACCGCGGGCGAGCGCGAGCCGCACGCCCCGGAGCGGCAGAATCGCGAGCGGCCGATGATCGCCCGTCGCGACGGCGTCGAAGAGCGCGAGGTCGGCGACCACGCGTGCGTGCGGGCCGGCCTGGTCG
Source organism: Pseudomonadota bacterium (assembly GCA_025355105.1). Taxonomy (GTDB): domain Bacteria; phylum Pseudomonadota; class Gammaproteobacteria; order Steroidobacterales; family Steroidobacteraceae; genus CAIKZZ01. Next base: position 293,636 of record JANYAE010000052.1, read on the forward strand.
AACAGCGAGCTGATGGGCGCGGCGCCTTCGGTCGAGTAGCGGCCGGTAGTGGGGCGGAAGCCCGCGAGTCCGCACAGCGCCGCCGGGACACGGATTGAGCCTTCGGTATCCTCGGCCACCCCGAGCGGCGCCATACGCGAGGCCACGGCGGCGGCGGTGCCGCCGCTGCTGCCACCGGGGATGCGCGTCGGGTCGTAGGGATTGTGAACCGGGCCGAAGGCGTGGTTGTTACTGGTCCAGCCATAGGACAGTTCGTGCAGGTTCGTCTTGCCGAGCACGATCGCGCCCGCGCCAACGAGCGTCGCGACCAGCGGTGCGTCCTCCGCAGGACGGAAGTGGCGCAGCGCCGGTGTGCCCGCGCTCGTCGGGTACTCCCGCGTGTTGAGACTGTCCTTGACCGGGATCGGCAGCCCGTGCAGCGCGCCGAGCGCAGCACCCTTGGCGCGGTGGCGATCCGCCGCCCGTGCCTGCTCGAGCACACGCTCGGGCTCGAGCGTGATGAACGCATTCAGGGACTTCAGCTCGGCGCATCGCGCCAGCAGGGCCTGGGCGTAGCGCTCGGCGGACAGCTCGCCGCCTGCCATCTGTTTCACGGCCTCGACGGCGGAGAGTTCGAGCAACGCCGCGCTCCTGTTGGGCATCGCGGTCAGCGGCGCGAGTCCCGTCCGGTCACCCTCGGCAGCCTGCGTCGCGAGCGCGATCCCCGATGCGCCGAGCAGAAAGCCGCGACGCGTCAGCTTGTCAGACTCCGCCATGGCCGGGACCTCCGCGACGTGCCGCGCCTGCGCCGGGCGCCGTTCTCGTGAAGCGACGTCAGCCCTCGAAAGGCGACCGGCGGACCCGATGCCTCGATCGGCATCCGCAGCGGGCGTGCCGTCGGCCAAGAGTATGCGGGGACCCGCGGCGGGGTGCAAAACGGCGCCAGTGCCTTAGTCATCCTAAAGGCGCTCCGCCGGCTGACGCGGAGGCCTCCGGCCGGGAACTCGTCGATCAGCGGCTCGAGATTGGCCAGCGCGATCAACGCGCGGATGCAGCTGTCGTCGACGAGGAGATCGAGCCCGTAGACCTGGCGCGCCGCGACGTCGCGAGGCTGCTTCCCCGCGGCGCTGTCGGTCCCGAGCGCACACCGACCCAGCCGATCGCAGTCGATTGGCGGACTCCTCAACCTGTGCACTCCGCCAGACGACACGCCGACGCCGGCGTGGATCCGCATTGGCAACATTCAGGCGCCGAATTCGCAATAATGCGCTCGCGCCGGGCCGCGGCGCGATTGAGAAGGGGCGCGCGACATGTTCAGGGCACTGGTGTTGGACGAGGCAGGCGGAGTCGTTACACCCTCGATCCGGGAACTTGACGAGTCGGCGCTGCCCGCCGGCAACGTGACGGTGGCCATCGAGTTCACGACCGTGAACTACAAGGACGGCCTCGTCGTCAACGGCGGAGGGGGTCTGGTCAAGCGCTGGCCGCACGTACCGGGGATCGACTTCGCCGGCACGGTCGTGGCGAGCGCGCACCCGGACTACCGGCCCGGTGACCGCGTCGTGCTGACGGGGTGGCGGGTCGGTGAGCTGCAGTGGGGCGGCTGTGCGCAGAAGGCCAGGGTCGATGGTGACTGGCTTGTGCCGCTGCCGGCCGGGCTCACGACGCGGCAGGCGATGGCGGTCGGCACGGCCGGGTTCACGGCGATGCTCGCGGTCATGGCACTCGAGGAGCGCGGCCTCACGCCGGCGGCAGGCGAAGTGCTGGTCACGGGCGCGGCCGGTGGCGTGGGTTCGGTTGCTACGGCGCTCCTCGCGCAGCGGGGCTACACCGTCGTGGCCTCGACCGGCCGGGTCGACGCGCACGACTACCTGAAGGGCCTCGGTGCGGCCACCCTCGTCGACCGTGCGCCATTCGCGGACCCCGCCAAGCGGCCGCTGGAGGGCGAGCGCTGGGCCGGCTGCGTCGATTCTGTCGGCGGCAACACGCTCGCGCGAGTGCTCGCCCAGATGAGCTATGGCGGCTCGGTAGCCGCGGTCGGGCTGGCCGGTGGCGCCAAGCTCGAGCACACGGTGCTGCCCTTCATCCTGCGCGGCGTGAACCTGCTCGGCATCGACTCCGTCATGTGTCCGAAAGGACGCCGCAGCGCAGCCTGGGCCCGCCTGCGCGCCGATCTGCCGGTCGCCAAGCTGGACGCGATGACCGTCGCGGCGCGCCTGGCCGACGTGCCGCGGCTGGCGAGCGAGATCGTCAAAGGTCAGGTGCGCGGCCGGGTCGTCGTCGACGTCAACGCCTGAGCGCGACCCGCAACCGGCCATCAGCAGGATCGTGCCGCCGGCTGCGGCCGAGTTGCCTCCCGTCACGAGTGCGATCCATCGCTCGTGCTTCGCGCGTCCTCAAGGCGTGCGTTCGTCGTGTCGTCGCGAACTACAAGCGGGCGCCGAGCAGCGCGAACATCGCGCCCTCGGGATCCGCGGCCTGCACAATCCAGGCGCCGCCGGGAACCTGACGCGCGCCGTTCAGGATCTGCCCGCCTGCCGCAAGCACGCGCGCCGCCGCGGCGTCGATGTCGCCGATGTTGAAATAGATCAGCCAGAAGCAGCCCCGCTGCGCCGCGGGGCTGTTGAACATGCCGCCGGCCGGCAGACCGGCGATCGTGAACTGCTGGTAGGTGCCGAGCGCGCCCATATCGAAGACGGCTCCCTTGCCCCAGCCGAACAGCGCGCCGTAGAAGGACAGCGCGTGCGGCGCATCGGTCGTGTGCAGCTCGCGCCAGCCGATGTGGCCGGACGCCATCCGGTCCGCCGCATCCCGCGGCGCGTGCGGCCGGAATAGATAAAAAAGAGAACCGTCAGGAGCGGCGACGACGGCAAAGCGGCCGACGCCGGGGATGTCCACCGCGGCGCGGTGAACGCTGCCGCCGAGGTTCTCGACCTGTACCGCCGCATCGTCGACGTTCTCGACCGCGACGTACGGAATCCAGCACGGCTTGAGGCCGCCGCGTGCCGCTTCCGCCGGCAACGGCATCAGGCCGCCGACCTGGGTCTCCCCGGCCTTCAGCAACGTGTAGGTCATGCCGGCCATCGGCACGTCCTGCATCTGCCAGCCGACGACGGCGCCGTAGAAGGCGCGGGCGACCGCCGGGTTGCGGGCCATGAGCTCGTACCAGACGAAGCGACCGGGCAGGGTGGGCATCAGCGTCTCCGTCTGCGGGCCGTGCGACGCCATCGCCGGCGCGCCAGCGCAGGATGGCACGGAGTCACAGCGCGCGCATCCATGGCCGAGCGCGATTCCCGCCGCGAGGCAGGTCCGCTCCTGCGATCAACAGGCGGGCTATCCGGGGCGGAGGCCCCGGTTAGTCGCCATCGACGCAAGTACGCCATTGACGTACGTTAGCCGCAGGCGGGGTACGGAGGCGCCGACCATGAATCGCGAGCTCTTCGAAACGCTGCTCGCGGCGGTGCGCGCGGCGCGCCGGCGGCGGCTCGCGTTGCGCGACCGCTGGTTGCGGGGCGACGCGCGGCGCCAGCGGCCCGACGCCAGCGGCGCCGCGCTCGACGTCCGGGCGGTACGCGCGCTGACCAAGCTCAGCCAGCCGCGGTTCGCGGAACTGCTGTCGATCGAGGTGTCGACGCTGCGCAACTGGGAGCAGGGGCGGCGCGTGCCGACGGGCCCGGCGCGCGCGCTGCTGCGCGCGATCCGGGCGGATCCGGTCGCGATCATTAAAGCGCTCAACGCGTGAGGCACTCATGAGCACTCTGCGCAGCGTCCTGAGTGGTGCACCGGCACTCGCCACCGATGCGGCGCTCGGCGTCGTCGATCTGGTCGAGCAGATGCACGCGACGATCGGCCATCGTCCCGGCCCGTTCGGGTCGACGCGCCGCACCTCGGCGCCCGGACTGGCGGGTGTCATCTACGGGGTCGTGCGCAGCACCACTCGTCTCGTCGGGCGCGGCGCGACCCTGGGTGTCGGCGCCGCCGCGTCGCTGATTCCCGCTCGTGATCCCGATCCGCGCCTCGAGGCTTTCGTCGGGGTCGTCAACGGCGTCTTAGGCGATCATCTGCAGCGCAGCGCGAATCCGCTCGCAATCCAGATGCAGCTGCGCCGCGACGGCCGGCCTATCGATGCGGCAGCCGCGACGCCCGGCGAGGTCACCGCCAAGGTGCTGGTGCTGGTCCACGGGCTGTGCCTGACCGCGCAGAGCTGGCAGCGGGACGGCCACGATCACGGCACCGCGCTCGCGCGCGACCATGGCTACACGCCGCTCAAGCTCCACTACAACAGCGGCTTGCACATCTCGGAGAACGGTCGCGCGCTGGCCGCGCTCCTCGAGCAACTCGTCGTTCGCTGGCCAGTCGCGGTCGATGAGATCGCGATCATTGGTCACAGCATGGGCGGCCTGGTCGCGCGCAGCGCCTGCTGCTACGCGGAGCTCGCGGGGCATGCGTGGCCACGTCGCCTGCGCCGGCTCGTGTTCCTCGGCGCGCCTCACCTGGGGGCGCCGCTCGAGCGCGGCGGCAGGCAACTGGACCTGTTGCTGGACGTCAGTCCGTACTCGGCGCCGTTCACGCGGCTCGGCCGGGCCCGCAGCGCCGGCATCACCGATCTGCGCTACGGCTATCTGCGTGACGAGGACTGGCTCGGCAAGGACCGCTTCGCCGGCGCCGACGCCGGAGACCGCCCGCTCCCGATGCCGTTGCCTGAGGGTGTCGATTGCTACGCGGTGGCCGCCGCGCTCGGCCGGCGCCGAGGACCGGTCCGTGACCGCCTGGTCGGCGACGGCCTGGTGCCGGTCAACAGCGCGCTCGGCCGCGGCACGCCGCCGCAACGTGCGCTACTGCTGCCGGTGTCGCACCAATGGATTGCCTACGAGACGGGGCACCTCGAACTGCTCGGCAGCCGCGCCGTCTACGCGCGGCTGTCCCGCTGGCTCGGCCGGGCGCCCCGGCGATCGCCCGGGGTGGCCGGGCCGCGACGCTGACCGCTCGCGCCGGGCCGGCCGTCGCGCGGCGTACAATTGCAACCCGCGCCGCCGGAGTCCCGAGTCGCCATGAATGCCTTGCTGACCGTCTTCTATGCCGCGATCGCGGCGACTGGTAACGCCCTGTTCGCGGTCGGGCAGAAGCAGTCGAGCGGTGTCGGCAACGGCCTGCTGTTCGTGGCCATGAGCGCGCTGGTGGCTTTCGCGCTCGCGCTCGGCTGCGCGGCTTTGCTCGGGCCCATCGAACCGGGGACCGTGATCCGCGGCCAGTGGCGTTCGCTGCTGCTGAGCGGCGTCGGCCTCTTTCTGACCTACCTTGGCTTCAATCTGCTGTACGGACGCTTCGGTACGTCGCCGTACGTCGCCGTACGTCGTCTACGCGGCGCTCGCGATCATCACGACGACCGTCGGCGTGGGCTTCCTCTATTTGCGGGAGCCGGTGAACCAATTTCACATCGTCGCGGTACTGCTGGCCGTTGCCGCGATCATCGTGTTCTCGATCGGCCAGTCCAAGATCTGAGCGCGCCCGGGCCCGGCGCCGCCGGGGCGGCGCAAGCTCAGTGGAGGCGGACGGGGACGACCTCGGCCGAGAGCTGCACCTCGTCGCCGAGCCCGTAGGCGAAGTACGCGGGTTGCGAGACCAGTCGCAGGAACAAGAATAGCCGCAGGCGGACGCGCCCGATCAGGCCCAAGCCGCGCGACTGCAACAGGTGCTCGTGCGAGACGTGCACGATCCACTGCCGCCGGTCGGTTGGCAGGTCGATCTCGCGGTGACGTGCCATGCCCTCGAGCGCCTTCTCGACGTTCGGGTCCTCCATGAAACCGAAGCTGAGCTCCACGCTGAGGATGCTGCCGCGGTCGCGGTGGCCGTCGAAGACAACGACCGAGTAGCGGTTCTCGTGGATGAACGGAACCTTGCGGTGGATGACCTCGACGAAGATCAGATTGCGGGGCAGCACGCCGTAGCGGTCCCAAAGCATCTGCAGGAGCGCCGGCGTGCGGTCGGTCTTGCGCCGCAACGGCTTCGGCGCCATCAGCACCGCCGTCCGCTCCATGAAGAACTTGCTCTCGCGGTGCAGTTGCACGAGCTCGGCCACGGTCATCGTCGGCTTGGCCGAATAGGCCGCAAATGTCGCCTTGCGGCCCCAGCGCCACGTCACCATGACCAGGAAGACGACGATGCCGATCGACAGCGGCACGAAGCCGCCGTCGAGGACCTTGAGCGAGCTCGCGAGCAGGAACGAGCCGGTGACCGCGGTGAAGCTACCCCAGACCAGCGTCGACGTGAGCCACGTCCAGCGCCAGCACAATCGTGCGACCGGAATCATCGCGAACGAGGTGATCGCCATGACCCCGGAAACCGCGAGGCCATAGGCCGACGCGAGCGCCGAGCTCGAGCCGAAACTGACGACCAGCAGCATGCAGCCGCTGTACAGCGACCAGTTGATGAATGGCAGGTAGATCTGCCCGGCGTGGACGTCATGGGTGTGACGGATCCTGAGTCGCGGGAACAGACCGAGGGCCGTCGCCTGCGAGGCCAGCGAAAAGGCGCCGGAGATCAGCGACTGCGAGGCGATGATCGCCGCGACCGTCGCCAATGCGACCATCGGCAGCAGCAGCACCGCCGGGACGAGGCTGTAGAAGAGATTGCCGCCGGCCACCGGCGCGCCGCCGAGCAGGTAGGCTCCCTGGCCGAGGTAGTTGAGCAGGAGCGCCGGATAGACGAGCCCGAACCAGCCCAGCCGGATCGGTCGTGCGCCGAAGTGGCCCATGTCTGCGTACAGCGCCTCGCCGCCGGCGACCACGAGCATCAGCGCGCCGAGGACCACGAGCCCCTCGTAGGTGCCAGCGTGTAGGAGAAAGCGGGCGCCGTAGGCCGGGTTGAACGCGGCCATAATCTGCGGCTGGTGGCGGATCTGCAGCACGCCGAGCGTCGCGATTACGATGAACCAGCCGATGAGGATTGGTCCGAACACTCTGCCGATTCCCGACGTGCCCTGCTTCTGCAGCAGGAACAGCGCCGTCAGCAACGCCAGGGTTGCCGGAATCACGATCTCTGCGAGTGTCGGCGCCGCGACGCCTAGACCCTCGAGGGCCGAGAGCATACTGATCGCCGGCGTGATGATGCCGTCGCCGAAAAGCAGCCCGGCGCCCAGCATCAGCGCCCAGAGGAACAGCATGATGCCGCGGTTCCTGTAGGTGTGCAGCAGCCCGTAGAGCGCGAACAGGCCGCCTTCGCCGTCGTTGTCGGCGCGCAGCACGAGGACCGCGTACTTCAGCGCGACGATAATGGTCAGCGCCCAGATCACGAGCGAGATGCCGCCTAGGACGTTGTCGGTCGTCAACGGCACGCCGCCATGACCGAGGAACAGTTGGTCAAGCGCATAGAGCGGGGAGGTGCCGATGCCACCGAAGACGATGCCCGCGGCGCCGACGGTGAGGGACGCGAGCGAGCCACGAGGCGCGTGCGAGGCGTGCAGGTCGCCTCCGGAACGGGAGCGCGCAGCCGGCACGGGGTCCGTGTGGCGCGCATGGTCGTCGGTCATGAGGCCGGATCCTTGTAAGGCACGTCGCCGTAGCGCAGGCCTGGCCTCGGCGCCGTCGCAGCCGCCGCGTGAGCGTGACCACGGCAAAGTGCGCGGCCGCCGCTGAGTGTGCCTTTGCCGCTGACGCGCAGGCAAGCGCTCGCGCGCCACACCGGCACGAGGGCCGGTGCGCGCGGGTCGCTAGGCGGCGTGACCCTTCGCGGCGCCAGGAAGCGGGTGTCGTGCCGTCACCGTGCCGCCGGAACCCGGCGGGCCTTGCGACGTCGAAGGACGCCTTGAGAGCATCTGGCGCAAGCCAGACCCGCCGATGGCGACTGCGCTCGTTAACCAGGCGCGCGCTCTGCGGCGGTCTACCAGGCGCTCCGGCGGGTTTCGAGGGCGGGGCGGACGGCATCATTCGTGCCGCCTCCGGCGCGTCGATGACCCGGAAATTCGATGCGACGGCTGCCAGGGCCGAGCAATCGCCTGCCTGGCGGCGCTCGCGCCGCGACCGGAGGGCGCGATCGGCACGGCGCGGCGCTAGTAAACCTCGCGCTCGTAGACGCGCGACGCTGGACCCGGGAACACGCCGAAGGTGGCCATGCCCGCCGGATTCGAATTGGATCCCGAGCTGACATTCCACAGGTACTGCAGCCAGCTCGGCGCCGTCGCGGTGACCGTCAAGGCGCCGGAGTTTCCGGCGCCCGGCGCGGCAAGCACGAGATTGAAGTTGCCGGCGGAGGCCGTTGCGCGGTACCGCAGCGACGACGCGGCGGCAACGGCGCATCCCTGGCCGGACGCGCCCGGGCTACCAGAGTCGCGCACGCAGGTCTCGCCGCTCGCGAGATTCTGCTGATAGCCGGAGAAGGCCAGGGTCGGGCCGGTCGTGCAGGCATCCTGTGTGTTCGTGACGAAGCCCTGCGCCGTATTGAGGTAGTACTGCGTCGTCAGCATCATCGGCAGGTCGAGGAGCTCTGAGCCGGCAACGGTCTGCAGCGCGAGGCGCCCGTAATACTGGCTGGCACCGGTGCTGAAACTGATGCCGGCGCCCGCGCCGAAGGTCACGGGGTTCGAGGCCGCTGCACCGTCGAGGTCGATGACGTTGATTGTGAGCGCGACGTTGGCGGTGAACGGTGCCACGGCCGTGCCACGGGTGAAGAAGAGGCCGGTGCCGGCGTTGAAGGTCAGCGACGCCTGACCGCCACTCAGGTCGACGATCGCAGGGTCCGACGTGGCCGCCGGCAGACCGGTCAGCGTCAGCGCCGGGCTCGATGGTGTCGGCGTGTAGGCGCGCCCGGTCAGTGAGCTGTTCGACAGCCGCATGAGCGCGCCGGTGTAGTTCTGCGCCGTCGCGCCGCCAACGGCCTGAGCAGTCGCGGTGATGACCGGCGCGACCGTGTAGGTGAACGGCTGGCCGACGTACGTGAAGCTCCCCGATGTGCACGCCGTACCGAAAACCGGCGTGTTCAGCGTCACGGCAAAGGTGCTCGGCATGAAGCGGCCGACGTTGCCGGTGGCGGCGCCGGACACCGCGCCGCTGCCGAGGTAGCTCGATACCGTCGGCGTGAGCGTGACGACGCCGACCTCCGGCCAGCTGAAGGTCGTGCCGGTGGCGACGCCGGCCGCGTAGCTACCGAAGCTGCCCGCGATCGACGGGTTGTGGCCGGACACCGGCAGCACGAGCGTAGGCAGCAGCTGCACGGTGGCAGGGGAGATCTCCTGGCCGAAGTTCGGCGTGACGGCGCCGAGCGCGTTGCTGGCGGTCACGGTCGCCGAGAAGCTCGCGCCGGCCGGCATGAACACGGCGCCGCTTGCCGTCGCGGCAGCGGGGTTGTTGCCGGGCGACGCCAGGCTCATCGAGCAGCTGCCGGACGCGTAGCTCGTGCACTTGATTCCCGACAGCGTGAGCCCGGCCGGCTGGACGACGAACTGGCTGCTGCCGAGCATGTAGTTGCCGGACCCTGCGCCGCTGCCGAGCGGAATGTTGTAGCGCGCGTACAGCGTCACCTGTCCGGCATCGGAGTACGCGAGGCTGATCGGTGCCTCAGCATTCGCGGTCGAGAACTTCAGCGGGACCGTCGTGTAGGTCGCGACGCCGGAGGCGGGGTTCGCCGCGATGGCGGTGGTCGTGCCATTGTTGGTCACGCTCATGCTCTGGCCACCGACACAGCTCGTCGGGTTGTTGCACTGATAGGCGAGGCTGACGTTGACGGTCGCGCCGCTCGCGAAGGCGGTCGTGCAGGCACCGGTGCTGGTGTCGGTTCGGATCGCCTGCAGCGCGAGGCTCTGGGCGCCGGCACCTGACGCCGACGAAAGGCCGGCAACGCGCGTGCCGATGCTGGCCGTGACGTTGCTGCCATTGGTGATCCGAAAGCCCGATGGCGCGAAAGTGATCGCGCTGTCCTCGGAGGCGAGCGCCGTGCCGGACTTTGCGGTCGCAAGGCCGTCGACGACGTTGATCGTGGTCGTCTCGGGGACCGTGTCGCGCAGCGCGAGGACCACCGTGCCGGCATCGGCCGCGGAGAACGTGTAGCTTGCATTGCCGCTGTTCGCCGCGCCGGGCGTCAGCGCGCCCGAGCCCGTCGTCAGACCCCAGTCACCGTGCCCGGTGCTCGTGCTCAGCGTGATGGTGTCGGTCGTCAGCAGCGTGGCGTGAAGCGCGTTGTGGGCGGTGATCGTCACCGGCGCCGGTTGGCAGTTCACCGCATTGCCGGGTGACGACACCGCGAAGTGATCCGCAGCCGCGACGCCCGGGCCGAACGTGGCGATCGCCGCGGCCCACTGCGAGAACGCGCCATTTCCGGTCCAGGTGTTGCTCTGCACGCCGGTGGCGCCGACGATCTTGTCGGCCTCGGATCCGGCGACGTCACCGGCGTTGACGAGCTGCACGGCGCGCTGTGTGTACCCGCTCGCCGCGGTGATCGAGCTGTAGTTGCTTGCCGGCGCGAGCAAGCTGAAACCGCTGACGACGAGCTCGCTCGCCGACGTCGTCGCCGCGGTCGTTGCCACCGTGACGGTCGATGTCGTGCCGTTGACAGCGGTGGTCTTGTCGACCGCGCCGACGCCGGAGTATTCCATGGCGATGGCGTTGATCTGCGAATAGGAGTCCGGCAGCGTCAGCGTGATCTTATAGTTGGCGGCGGTCGTCTTGACGGACGCCGAGTAGATCGCGATGCCACCCCAGCCGCCGTTTGGGCCCGTGACCTTCTGCGCCTGCGTCGTGTAGCTGTTGCCGGCCGTGTCGGAGATGGTCGGGATCGCCGACGCCGTGTTGCCGGACCAGGTCCATGCAACGACGATGAACGTATTGCCGACGGTCGGATTGGTCGCAAAGGCGGAGGAGGTGATGCTCGCGCCGAGCGCCTGGTCCATCTGCGCGGTGGCCTGCACGAACGAGATCTGTCCCCAGGCCGGCAGCGTGCCAAGCAGCAGAGTGCTTGCGGCCAGCAGCGCCAGCCATCGCCGCGCGCGAGCGGTGGACGCGGGAGCCGTCGCGGTGGACGCGGGAACGGACACGGGCTCGATACTCCTGGTGCGCACTTTTCCGCCGGTTCCGGCGGCAGCCGGTGCCGCCGGCGGCGCATGCTACGCGGCGGTCGCGGCTGCGCCCGGCCGGGGACTCGGGCAGCTCGTCACGCTGCCGTCATGGCAGGGTCGTGCCCCTTAGATCGGCGGCCGCCGACCGTTCTTTAGGGGCGAGGCTGACCGGCCGCCTGCCACGGCCGCCGCGCCGGCCTGCCGATCGCCCGAACGGGCCGGCAGGCCTCGGGGCCGGCCTTCAGCGCCCCCGCAGCCACGCTCCGAGCCGCTCGCAAGCCTGCTGCAACCGCGGCACCGGCACGGTCAGCCCGAGTCGGACGCAGTCGGCGACGCTTGCACCGAAGGCCGCGCCGGGGACTACCGCGACCGCCGCGCCAGCGAGCAACCGGTCGGCGAACGCGCCGCCATCGAGACCGGTCGCGCTGACGTCCACCAGCACGAACATGCCGCCGTCCGGCCGAAACGTCCGCAGTGGCCGGCACGATCGGAGACCCTCGAGCAGTGCATCGCGGCGCTGCCGGTAGCTCGCGCGCAGCGATTCACAGATGTCCTGCGGGCCCGTCAGGGCCGCGACGGCCGCGTCCTGGACGAATGGCGGTGAACCGAACAGCTGCGCCTGCGCGAACGCGGTCAGGTGTGCCGCGAGATCGGCCGGGCCGATCGCCCAGCCGATGCGCCAGCCCGTCATGGCGTGCGACTTCGACAGGCTGTTGACGACGACGAGCCGCTCGGCGATCAGCGTCGACGATGCCGGCGACACGTGCGGCGCGCCGAAGGTGAGCTCGCCATAGACCTCGTCGGACACGAGCCACACGCCCCGCCGGGCGCAGAGCGCCGCGAGGGCCGCCACGTCGCCGGCGCCGAGGACTAGGCCGCTCGGATTATTCGGCGTATTCAGCAGCAGCACGCGCGTGCGCGCGGTGATGGCTGCCTCGACGAGCTCGAGCTGGAGCGTGAAGCCGTCGTCGGCGCGTAGGCTGACCGGCACCGACGTCGCGCCCGTAGCGCCGACGACCGCTTCGTAGGTGGCGTAGATCGGTTCGAGGAGGATCACCTCATCCCCCGGTCCGGCGAGGCATTGCAGGGTGCTGAAGAGCGCGCACTGTGCGCCGGGGAAGACGACGACCTGCGCGGTGGTCACGCGCGTCCCGTAACGTCGAGCGGCGTGCGCCGCGATCGCCTCGCGTAGCGCCGGTTCTCCGGCGATCGGCGCGTAGTGCGTGCGACCGGCGTCGAGGCTGCGGCGCGCTGCCGCGAGGATGTGCGCTGGCGTCGCGACGTCGACGTCGCCGACGGTAAGCTGGATGACGTCGGCACCGGCGGCCACCATCGTCGCCGCGCGATCACTGACGGCCCAGCCGGCCGAACCGCAGGTCAAGACGCCCCGCGTCCGCGCCGCGAAGCGCGGCGCCTCGTTCACGTCGCGCGTAACCATCGGCGACCGCAGGATTCGAGGCCGTTCACGCCAGGGCGTACAGGTATTCGACGAAGGAACCGACGGCGCCGTCGAGACCGCGCACCGTCGCGTGAGTCGAGTCGATGAGGAAATACTCGTCCGGCGCGTGCGCGCCGGTGCCGTGGCCAAGGCCGAAATGGCCGGCTGGCAGGCTGAGCGGCGGATTTGTGAAGACGTAGCCGGGCCATGAACCGGCACCGCGCGGCCACAGCAGCGGCTCCACGCCGAGCTTGCGGTAGGTCGCGATCTGGGTCTGGATCAGCCGGCTGCTGAGGTCGGTCTGCGTCGGGTCATAGCCGCCGCTCATGTTGACCTCGATGTCGGCGAAGCCGTGCTTGGCGAGGTGCGCCTTGAGCTTGGCCAGGGTGTCCGCCGCGGTCATGTCGGGCACGAGGCGCATGTCGATCTTCGCGACCGCGCGGTGCGGCAGCACTGTCTTGCCGCCCGGCCCGGTGTAGCCGGCGACCAGGCCTTCGATGTTGATCGTCGGGCGCGACTCGAGGAGCTTGAGACCGTCCACCCAGTTCGCGTCGTGCACCCAATGCTCGACCCCGAGCATCTTCTTGCGCCCCTCCTCGGAGGTCTTGGCGGCGAACTCGGCGATCATGGCCTGCTGAGTTACGGTCAGCGGCCTCGCCTTGTCGAAGAAGCCTTCCACCGCGGGCGTGTGGCCGTCCTTCTCGACCAGCGTGTTGAGCGCCTGCACGAGGTGCCAGCTCGGCGAATCCACCATCGCCTCGAGGCTCGAGTGCACGTCGTGCTTCGGACCGCGGCCCCACTTCTCGCCGGTGGCGACCAGCTCGAGCTCGACCACGCCCTTGGCGCCGAGCGACACCTGCACGCCGCCGTCGCGGTCCTGGCCAGCCTCGGGCATGACGACGCCGACTGATCCCTTGAGCGCCGCCATGACCTCGGGGTTGAGCACGACCTCGCCGAAGTGTGGCGAGCCGATCTCCTCCTCGCCCTCGCAGACCAGCACGAGGTTGACCGGCAGCTTCCGGCCCGCGGCCTTGAACGCCATGAGCGCGGCGAGGAATGCGTTCTCAGGGCCCTTTTGGTTCACCGCGCCACGACCCATGCAGATCGTGCCGAGACCGTCCTTGGGGACCAGTCGAGCCTCGAGCGGCGGCGAGGTCCACTCTTCCGGAACGAACTGCTTCACGTCGTACATGAAGTAGATTCCGACCGTCGTCTTGGCGCCGGCGTCGAGACGGCCGAAGACGCCCGGCTTGCCGGCCGTCGGGATCAGTTTGACGCCCGTGAAGCCGGCGTCGCGCGCCAGCTGCGCCATGAACTCCGGCCCCTGCGGGAAATTGCGATTTTCGGCGGCGATCGACGGCAACGCGATCCAATCCTGCAGCCGCTTGACGTTGGCGGCGTGCATCTTCGGAATTTCGGCAAGCACCGCGGCCTTGTCGGCCGGTGTGCCGGAGGCGGTGGCCCAGACGCTTCCAGCGGCAGCGGTGACCGCGACTCCCGCCGCGCTGCACTGGACAAAGTCGCGGCGGCTGAGGCCGCGCGGTGTCGTGTCGCTCATCGAGTCCCCCTTGAGCTGCAGAGCAGTGTGTCCCTTGATACTAACATCGCGTTCTACGCTCGCCGGTCACCGGCGGCGGTTCTTGACAGCCCGGGTCGATCGACTACTGTCGATCCGGTGGCGGGAGCCGAGAACGCGCCTGGTGATCCGGGCGGCTGCATCGGCTGCTGACGATTGTCGATACATAACAAGACCAAGCAGATTCGTTTGCAGGCGCGGATTCCAGCCGCGACCGCGGCGCCCGGTTTCCTGGACAAGAGCGGCACCTTCGCCCCGCCGGGCTTCAACCGCTGGCTCGTCCCGCCGGCGGCGCTAGCCATCCACCTCTGCATCGGCATGGCCTACGGCTTCTCCGTATTCTGGCTGCCGTTGTCGAAAGCGATCGGCATCACGCAGTCGATCACCTGCAGCAGATCTGGCTGATGTGGCTCGGCTCGGGCGTGATCGGCGGCATCGGTCTCGGCTTCGGATACATCTCGCCGGTCCCGACGCTCATCAAGTGGTTCCCCGACCGCCGCGGCATGGCGACCGGCATGGCGATCATGGGTTTCGGTCGTGGCGCGATGATCGGTGCGCCGCTCGCCGACAAGCTCATGAAGTACTTCGCGACGCCGACCTCGGTCGGCGTCGAGGAGACGTTTCTGACGCTCGCCGCGATCTACTTCGTGTTCATGATGGCAGGGGCGCCCGGCTACCGGCTGTCGGCGGGCAACTGGGCGCCGGCAGGTTGGGCGTTGCCGGTCGACCGCGCTAAAGAGAGCCTGATCACCGACCGGCACGTGCACCTCGACGTCGCCTGGAAGACCCCGCAGTTCTGGCTGGTGTGGGGCGTGCTCTGCCTCAACGCGACGGCCGGCATCGGCATCATCGGCACGACCTCGCCGATGCTGCAGGAAGTGTTCGGCGGCCGGCTGATCGGCATCCACCTCGCGTTCAATGACCTCGATGCGGCGCAGAAGGGACAGATTGCTGCGATCGCCGCAGGCTTCACCGGACTGCTGTCGCTGTTCAACATCGGCGGCCGGTTCTTCCGGGCGTCACTCTCCGATCGGCTCGGCCGCAAGATGAGGTACTCGGTGTTCTTGCTGCTCGGCTGCGCGCTGAATGCGACGGTTCCGACGACTGCTGCGATCGGCAGTCTCGCGCTGTTCGTGGCCTGCTTCTGCGTCATTCTATCGATGTACGGAGGCGGTTTTGCCACGGTGCCTGCCTATCTGACCGACATGTTCGGCACCAAGATGGTCGGCGCGATCCACGGCCGGCTCCTCACGGCGTGGTCAACGGCGGGCGTGCTCGGGCCGGTGCGCGTGAACTGCATACGCGAGTATCAGCTGGAGCACGGCGTTCCGAAGGCGCAGGCGTACTCGATTACGATGTACATTCTGGCGGGACTGCTCGTGCTCGGCTTCATCTGCGACTGGGCGCTGAAGTCGGTCGCCGAGCAGCACTATATGACGGCCGCGCAGCTCGCCGCGGAGAAGAAGCTCGCCGCCGATACGCATCAGCACTTCGTCGACGACTTGAAGGGACCGGCCATGGAGGCCAGCCACGCAGGCGTAGTACTGCTGACGTGGCTCGCGATCTGGATCCCGCTCGGCTGGGGTATCTGGGTGACGCTGCAGAAGGCAGTCGTCCTGTTCCGCTGAGCGAATTCGCAAGGCCCGCCACAGCGGCGGGCCTTGCGATGCGGATCACGGCCGCCCAGAGGCCTTCAGCGCGGCGCCATCTCCGGATGCTCGTCGTGGTGCCCGCCGCCTGGGCCATGTTCGCCGTGCCGAGCGAGCATCTGCCGCTGCTCCGGCGTCAGCACGTCGAAGATCTGGCGGTGGGTGCGGGCGTGCAGCAGCGCCTCGTCCGCCATCGCCTTGCCGAGCGCGTCGGTGAGCGTCTTCGCCTTGGCGTCGTCGTAGCTCGCACCGGTCACGAGCTCGTGCAGTCCGTGGTGCGTCTTTTCCATCGCCTTGCGAAATTCGCGCGCCTGCGGCGCGGCCGCGTGCAGGATCGCGAACACCTTGTCCTGCTGGGCCTCGCTGAGCTGCAGGTGCCGGAGCATCGGCGGCAAGGGACCGCCCTCGGCGAACTGCTCCATGCCGTGATGCATTCCGTCAGCGGCGCCGTGCTCCATGCAGCCGCCCATTTCGTGGCCGTGGGCAGCGCCGTCCATGGTGTGCCCCGGCGGCATCGCGGGCGGTGAGTCCGCCAGTGTGCTGAGCGGCCCGCCGAGGGCGAGACCGAGGCCGGCGATGAGGATCAGAGGCTTCATATTGGGTCGCATGTTCATGAGGGTCGTCCCGTGAGTGGCGGTGCGCTGAGGGGAGCCGCGCCGTGCGGACAATTATCCGCCCGCTGCGTGCAGCGGGCGGTTACGGCTGTGCAAATTAGTGTCAACGCGGGGCCGGCGCACGGTCACCGCACGCGGCCCCGTCAGCGGACGCTGTAGCCCCGCGCCTCGAGGCAGGCGGCGAGCGCTTTGGCGCGCGCCGCTGGCTGGTCGGGGCTGTTCGACCCAGCGGGGGCGGCCTCGCACTCGGCGCGGTCCTTGGCTTGTTGCGCTGCGCTCTGGCCCTGCTTCGGATACGCATAGACCTGAGGCGACGGCGGCGCGGTAGCAGCCACTGCGCCGGGTGCCGCGGCGAAGGTGTCGAAGCGCAGGTCGATCACCGATCCGGACTCCTGGTGCGGTACGCAAGTCATGTGATCAACGAGATTGCGAATCGTGAACATCTTCTTGAGCACGCTGTCGCGAAACTGCTCGACCAGCTCGCAGTCGCCGGCCTGCAGGTCGCTCGGCAAGCGGGTGCCAAGCGTCACGTGGCGCCAGCGGCCGGAGCCAGGCTCGCCGTCGGTAGTGCCGGGTGCGAGCGTATAGAACACGAGCTTTGCGCGTGCGAAGCGGTCCGGGCGCCCGAAGCCGCTGGCGCAGGCTCCCGCTTGTCCTTTCGCGTCGGCCCGCGCGCCGGCCAGCAGCAGCAGCCGCTGCAGCTTGTCGGCCAGCCCGTCGCAGGAGTAAGTCGAGGTGAAGCCCATGAACTCGAAGGCGTACTCGTGGCGCTGCCACGTGGCCGGCTCGGCAGCGGCGGCAGGCTCTTCAGCGAAGGCGGCACCGGCCAGCAGCGCCGCGACGGACAGGCCGCAGCGGCAGGCGGTAAGGAGTGTCGGTGTGGCGCGCATGATGTCCCTCCAGGGCATGAGCCCGGCGGCGCCGGGGAGACTTAGGGACTTCAGAATAACGAAGCTCGGGCCTTCGCGGTTGACCCGTGGCCTGAGGTCGGCGCGCCGGCGCGTTCCGCCGCCACCGCTGGCAACTCTAAGCTCCCGCCCGCCGGCGCGGCGCCGGCGCCAACTGGGACGTGATCCGGGCCAGCAAACCCTGCGCGCTCCGGTGCGGGTGCTCGCGGTCGTCGCTGCGGTCTTTGCCGTTGCCTGTGCGTCCGGCCCGCCGCCGAGCGCCATGTCGCGCCGAACGCCACGGCGTCGCCGGCCCGTCGCGGGGATCAATCGGCGCGCGTGTTTCGTGCGGTCACGATCCAGACCGACGCGGCCATCAGCACCCCGTCACGCGTCGCGTGGCGAGCGAGCGCTGCGCGAACCGGCGCCGCGAGGGCGTCTTTGCTCGCGGGATTGTCGCGAAGCGCAGCGCCAAGCGGCCCGACGCGAAGCGTGAGCTCCAGGGTCTGCTCGAGGTCGCCGCCGCCGATCTTCGCATCCCAGCCGCGCACGCTGATGGCGGCGAAGCCGGCGCTGTCGAGGATTGAACGCACGCGGCCGGCGTCTGCGAACGCGAACGGCCCTGGCGCGTCGGACTCAGGCGGCGTGAGCGGCGGCAGGAACGGTCGCGCGGCCTCAAGCGGCTCGCTCATCCACGGGTTGACCGACAGTGGCTGCCAGCAGACGAAGCCGAGGCGGCCGTCCGGTCGCAGCGCGGCTCGCAGATTGGCGAAGGCGGCGATCGGGTCGTCGAAGAACATGACGCCGAACCTCGAGTAGACCGCGTCGAAGCGAGCGCGGCCGAGGTCGGCAACCTGGGCATCCGCCGCGTGGAACTGCACGGCACCCGCGCCGCGTGGCAGCGCCCGGCCGCGGGCAATGTCGAGCATCGGTGCCGAGATGTCGACGCCGATGACGCCGCCGGCGGGACCGACGCGTGCGGCGATCTCGAGCGTCGTCTGGCCGCAGCCGCAGCCGATGTCGAGGACCTGTTCGCCTGCCGTTGGCGCGAGTGCGCGCAGTAGCTCCGTGCCGAGCGGCGCGATCTGTCGGTCGAGCTGCTCGTGATAGCGCGCCCAGGTCGCGCCGGCAGCGGCGTTCCAGTACTCCAGCTGCGCGCCGTTCGGCGAGGGCGCCCCGTCGTCGGTCATCGGTCGTGCTCCACTGTCATCGGCCGCGCATCGGCCGCGCGGCGGCCCTGGCGCGCGGTGGGGCTCACGTGGCAAAGAATTTCAGCTTGCCGAAATCCTGCTGCATCGCGCGCGCCACCGCGTCGGCGCTGCCGTCGAGGGTGGCAACGCGTTCGCGCGCCGCCGCGAGGTAGGAGGTGTACATCTGCGCGCGTGCCTCCGGCGGCAGCGCGGTCCCGATGCAGTCCGCCGTCCCGAGCGCGTCCTCGAGCGAGAACGCCGGGAACGACTCGGCGAAGTCGCGGCAGGCCCACACGCCGGTGTGAACGTCGAAGTCGTAGAGCGGCAGGAAGCGAGCGCCCTGCTCGGCGACGAAGCTCACTGCGTCGATGATGTAGTCCGCCTCCGCATCGTCCATCACGAAGTGAAAGCCGATCCGACACCAGCCGGGCTTGATGCCCTGGTAGCCCTTGCGGACCCAGTCGCGATACTGCTCGGAAAGGTCGGGGCCGATGTGCAGCAGGCGGTGCCCGTACGGGCCCGCGCACGAGCAGCCGGCACGCGACTGGATGCCGAACAAGTCGTTGAGCAGCGCGGTGACGAACTTCGGGTGCAAATACGAGCCGCGCGAGTCGCGGACGTTGAACGAGACGATAGCGATGCGGCGAGCGACGTCGGCGTTGCCGAGGATCTCGATACGCGGGTCGGCACCCCAGCGCCCGAGCGCGCGCCGCAGCAGCAGTTCCTCACGCTGCTCGATCCGCTGCGGCGTGATCGCCCGCTTGAGCTCGAACACCAGCGCGGCCTTCAGCGTCTGCAGCACTCCCGGCGTGCCGGCGCGCTCACGCGCTTCGACATCGGCGACGAAGTCCTGGTCCACCTCGCTCACGTAGTCGACCGTCCCGCCGCCGCACACGGTCGGCGGCAGCTCGCGGTGATAGAGCCGCTCGTTGAACACGAGGACGCCGCACGACCCCGGTCCGCCGAGGAACTTGTGCGGCGAGACGAACACCGCGTCGAGCGAGGCGTCGCCAGCGTCGTGCCCGGGCGGTGGGTTCATGTCGATGTCGACGTATGGACCCGACGCGGCGAAGTCAAAGCACGCGAACGCGCCGTGCGCGTGCAGCAGGCTCGCGATCTCGCGCACCGGTGAGCGCATGCCCGTGACGTTGGAGGCGGCCGAGAACGAGCCGATCCGCAGGCGGCCCTGGTACGCGGGGTCCCGCAGCAGCGCTTCGAGGTGGGCGAGGTCGACGCCGCCGTCCGGCGCGAGGCGTACCTCGACCACCGTCGCGAGGCCGTGGCGCCAGGACACCTCGTTGGAGTGGTGCTCGTACGGCCCGACGAACACGACCGGCTGGTGCGCCTGCTGACGTGTCCGGAACGCGCCAGCCTGCTCGGCGCCGAGGAACGAGGCCAGCTCGCCGAGCAGCGCCTGGCGGGTGGCCGGAGGGATCGCGATGCCGACGATCTCCTGCAGCTTGTGGATGGCTCCAGTCGCGCCCGTGCCGCAGGCGACGATCCGGCCGGCCGGCCCGGCGTTGACTGCGCGCTTGATGGCAGCCTCCGCCTCGTGCAGCAGCTGGGTCATGCTGCGCCCGGTGATGTCGTCCTCGGTGTGAGTGTTCGCGTACAGGCGCTGCAGCCCCAGCAGGTAGCGCTCGACGAACAGCAGGCAGCGGCCTGAGGCCGTGTAGTCGCAGTAGACGAGCAGGCGCCGGCCGAACGGCGTATCGATCGGCGCGTCGATGCCGACCACCTGCGAGCGCAGCCAGCCGAAGTTGAGTGACGGGAGGTTCATGGATTGTTCCGGTCAGGTCCGTCGATGCGCGAAGCGCGGCCGCCGGCCGGCCGGCGGCCCGCGGCCTGCCGGCAATCTAGTGCATTGGCGCAGTGCATAACACTGCCTGCCACAGGCCTTGACTTTCGGTAAGTAAATACTTACGGTAAGCCATGGCTTACGGAAATGCCCTGGCTTGTCTAGCGGACCCCACGCGCCGGCGGATCTTCGAGCGTCTGCGCTCTGGTCCGGCGCCGGTCGGCATCGTCGCCCGCGGTCTGCCGGTCAGCCGCCCGGCAGTATCCCAGCACCTGAAAGTACTCAAGGAGGCCGGACTCGTGAACGATCGGCCTGAGGGGACGCGACGCGTCTACTACATCGATCCGGACGGCCTCGGCGAACTGCGGGCGTGGCTCGACCAGTTCTGGACCGCCGCACTCGAATCCTTCAAGCAAGAAATCGAAGCAGAGGCGCCCAACCGCGCGAGGAGAAAGCCGTGAACCGGACCGTGCCGATCGCTCCCGTCCGCAAGAGTATCGTCGTTACCGCAACGCCTGCGCAGGCGTTCGAGGCCTTCACGGCCCGGATCGATCGCTGGTGGCCGAAGACCCATGGCATCGGCGCGGCGCCGATCCGCCAGTCGATCATCGAGCCCTTCGTCGGCGGACGCTGGCACACGCTGCACGAGGACGGCGCGGATGTGACCATCGGCCACGTGCGGGCCTGGGAGCCCGGTCGGCGCTTCGTGTTCAGCTGGGAAGTGACGGCCGGCTGGAAGCCGGAATCGCGAGTGGTGCATGCCTCCGAGGTGGAGGTGACGTTCACCGCCGAGGTCGGCGGGCAGACGCGCGTCGACCTCGAGCACCGCGACTTCGAGCGGATGGTGGCGCCGGGTGGCGAGACGATGCGCACCGCCGTCGACGGCGGCTGGCCGGCGATCCTCGCGCTCTTCGCTCAGGAGGCGGCGCGCGGCGCCGGTGCGCCGTGAGCGGGTTCATCGTCCACAGCGTGCCGGGCAGCCCGTTCGGGCGCTCGGTGCTGGCGACGCTCGAGGAGAAAGGCGCCGGCTATCGGCTGGCGGCGGTCGCGCCCGGGTCGCTCAAGAGCGCCGAGCACCTCGCGCGGCATCCGTTCGGCCGGATCCCGGTGCTCGAGCACGGCGACTACAGCCTCTACGAAACGCAGGCGATCCTGCGCTACCTCGACCGCGTGCTGCCGGCGCCGGCGCTGACGCCGGCCGATGCGCGCGCCGCCGGGCGCATGGACCAGCTGATGAACGTCAACGACTGGTACCTGTTTCAGGGCGTCGCGAACGTGATTGCGTTTCAACGCGTGGTCGGCCCACGCCTGCTGGGGCTGGTCGCCGACGAAGCGGCGATCGCGGCGACCCTGCCGCGGGCGCGGATGGTGTTCGCCGAGCTCGAGCATCTGCTCGGATCGCGAGCCTATTTCGCGGGCGACGTGCTGAGCCTCGCGGACCTGCTGCTCGCGCCGCAGCTCGATTTCATGCGCGAGACGCCGGAATGGCCGCTGCTCATCGCGCAGGCGCCTTTGCTGTCACGCTGGCTCGAACGCGTGGTCGCGCGCCCGAGCATGGTCGCGACGACCTGGGAGCGGGTCGTGGCGATGGTCCGACCCGCTGCGGCGACGCCGGAGCGGGAAGGCCGCCGGGCCTGATTCCCGCGCCGGCGCGATACGCGCGCGACCCCCGGGCGCGTCGACGCTGCGCCTGATCCGCAATTCGGCCGTCGTCGCGAGGTCGGGTTCTATGCTCGCCGCGAGGTCACGGCGGTGAGCGTCGAAGGGCGCGAGGCTGCGGCCCTGAATGCCTCGCGGGCGGGCGCGTCCAACGCGTCGGCCGGCTGGGCCGAAACCACCACTGCGACCGAGCACCGCCCGCCGCCCGCCACCCGCAGGCCGATGGCAGCGCGGTCTCGACTGCGCACCAAGGCTGTCGCGAAGTGGACGAGGGCTGCGCGCGTGTCGCGACCAGCTTCGCGCACGACCTCTCCAGGCTGCGGCCTTGTTCGCGCCGGGACTGCCGGGCCGAAGCCGGAGGCGAACGTCACGCAGGGCGCCGCCGAGCAGCGCGCCGTTGGATCTCAGTCTGGTGTGTCAGGTCGCCGTTCGGCGGTGCAGGGCAGGCGCACGGTGAGCCGAGCGCCGCCGGTCGCGAGGCGCTCGATCGTGAACGAGCCCCGCAGCCGCTGCACGCGGTGCGTGATGTTGCGCAACAGGTCGCAGTCCTCGCCGCCTTCGGCCGGCGCGAGCCGACGGCCGTCGCCCTCCAGCTGGATCCGCAGTTCGCCACGGGTGAGGCCGAGGTTGATCTGGACGGTCGTGCAGCTCGCGTCCCGCGCGGCCCGCGTCAGCGCGGCCTGCACGATCCGGTAGGCATCGTCGCGCAGCGTCTCCGGCACCGCCTTGTCCTCGAGGCGCGACTGGGTCGTGACCCGGACAGCGCCACGCGCCGTCATCTCTGCGGCCAGGCTCTGGACCGCGAGTGACAGCGACCCGGCCGCGATACGCAGCGGCGACAAGGCGGCGGCGAGGCGGCGGACGCTGCCGATGCTGTGACCGAGCTCGTCGAGGATCGTCCGTACGGCGTGCGCGGCATCGTCGTCCTGCGCGGCCGGACCGTTGCGCAGGCTCTGCACCAGCAGCGCGATGCCGGCAAGTTCCTGCGCGATGCCCTCGTGCGCCTCGCTCGACAGCGCTTGCCGCTCACGAGCCGCGTCGTCGATCAGCGCGCGTTCGGCGCGTCGCTCGCGCGTGGCGTTGGCAAGCGTCAGCGCGATGCCGCCGATCACGGCGCTGGCGCGCTCGTCACTGCCGACGACGGCGACGATGCGGCGCTCGCCGGATGGCAGCGTGACCTCGAAGTCGATCTCCGGCGTATCGACCGGGCCGCGCGTCAGCGAATCGAGATACGCGTTCATTCGCGGCGCATTCGCGATGCCAACCAGCGTGCTGGCGTGACGACCGACCAGCGACTCAGGTCGCTGGCCGAGTACCACCTCGGCCGCCGGGCTCACGTAGGCGAGGTGCCGGTCGGCGGCGACCACGACGATCACGTCGCGCGAGCGGCGAATGAGCTCGGTCAGCCGCTCCTCGGCCTCGGCCATCGCCAGTGCGCGGTGCTGGCGGTGGACGTCGTAACGGGTCGAGACCTCGCGCCCCGTGACGAGCAGCGCGCCGAGCAGGGCGACACTGATCGTCACCCAGGTGTCGGTACCCTGCGGCTTGGCGTGCAGGATGATCAGCGTCGTCACCGCGAGCAGGATCGCGAGCGCCGGCAGCGCGCTGGTCGTCAATCCGGAGCGGGCCGGCAGCCGGGCCACGACGAACTCGCGCCGACTTTCGGCGATCACGGCGGCGACGATCATCAGGTCCGCGGCCAGGTAGGCCGTCGTGTAGGCGAGCGTCGCAGTCAGTGTCGACGGCGTCTCGCCGCCGCTAAAGCACTCGGCGAGCACGTTCGCGAGAGCGGCGCCGGCCAGCAGCACGAGCGCGCGCTCTGCCCTCCAGTCGGCAACCTGCATGTAGGCAAGGCAGGCGAACACCGTCGCCAGAACGAAGGAACACGCATAGACGGTGGCCGCGAGTGCAGCTCCGGGCTGCGTGGCGGTCGCGGCCAGCGTCGGATGCACGACGAATTCCCACATCGCGACGCCGATCGCGATCGTCAGCGTGGCGATGTCCAGCCAGACGATGGGCTGGCGGAAGGAGCCGCCGATCTCGAGGAAGAACAGCGCCATCGCTAACGCGACGAACGGGAACGACACCCAATAAACCAGGTCGCCAAGGCCGCCGACGTCGTCCGTGCCCACTGCCACCTGGTAGGCCCAGATCGCGGATCCGACCAGGATGAAGCACAGCGACGCGAACAAAGCCTGCCACGCTCGGCGCCGCAGCCGCTTCATGCCGCTGTGCAGAAGCAGATAGGCAACCGCCGCGACCGAGGCCGCGACCGCCGGGATCGGGCCGCATGCGGCGAGCGCGGTCATCGAGGTGCGCGATCGGCCCCAGCGACTTGCAATCCACACATCGAGCGCGAGCGTGTAGATCCCGAGCGCGAGCACGGGCCACCACACCCGCAGCGAGCTGCTGAAGGTGGCCGCACGAGTGGGCGCCTGCGGCGCGGCGGGCCGCTCGGCAGAGGGCTGCTCGATGGTCACGGTGATCGGTGATCGGTGGTCCGGGCCGGTCGTGGAACGTCAGCTGTGGGCACGGCCGTCGCGGCCGAAGGCGCGCGTCGTCAGGTCGTTGCGGGATTCGCCGAAAGCCGCCCGCTAGGAAGCGGCTCCCAAGCGATCAAGTGGATAGCACAGGAACGCGCTGGCCGAAAGTCGGAACAACCCCACCGGACGCCGCTGCCCGCGCTAGGCGGTGCCGTGGCGCCGGAACAGGCGGTGCACCGCCACGTAGAACACGGGGATGAAGATCACCCCGAGTGCGGTCCCGGCGAATACGCCGCCTACCACGCCGGTGCCGATGGCGCGCTGCGCGCCGGCGCCGGCGCCGGTCGCCAGCGCGAGCGGCAGCACGCCCAAACCGAACGCCAGCGAGGTCATCAGGATCGGGCGCAGGCGGTCGCGGATCGCGTGCAGCGTGGCGGTAACCAGGTCGGCGCCGGTGCGGACGTTGGCCTCGGCGAATTGCACGATCAGGATCGCGTTCTTGCTGGTGAGGCCGACGGTCGTCAGCATGCCGACCTTGAAGTAGATGTCGCTCTCGAGCCCGCGGAAGCTCGTGGCGAGCACCGCGCCGACGATGCCAAGCGGCACCGCCAGCAGGATCGAGGTCGGCACGAGCCAGCTCTCGTAGAGCGCGGCGAGACACAGGAACACGACCGCAAGCGACAGCGCGTACAGCGCCGGCGTCTGCGAGCCGGCCGAACGCTCCTCGTAAGACTGGCCGGCCCAGCCGACGCTGAAGCCCGGCGGCAGGGTCCTGACGATGCGCTCGATCTCCGCCATCGCGGCGCCGGAACTCACGCCCGGCGCGGCATCGCCATTGATTTCGATCGCCGACGCCCCGTTGAAGCGCACCAGCTGCAACGGTCCGAAGGTCCAGTGTCCGCCGGCGAATGCCGATACCGGCACCATGCCGCCGGCCGCGTTGCGGACGTACCAGCGCGAGAAGTCCTCCGGCTGCATCCGAAACGGGGCGTCGCCCTGCAGGTAGACGCGCTTGACGCGGCCGCGGTCCGTGAAATCGTCGATGTAGCGACCGCCCCAGGCGACCGCCAGCGTGTCGTTGATGTCGGCGACCGCAACGCCGAGCGCGCCGGCCTTCGCCGTGTCGATGTCGAGGCGGAACAGCGGCGCGTCCTCCTGGCCGTTTGGGCGCACGCCGGCGAGCAGCTTGCTCCGGGCCGCGGTGCCGAGCAGCTGGTTGCGGGCCGCAAGCAGCGCCGCATGGCCCTGGCCATTGTCGTCGCGCAGGTACGCGTCGAAGCCGCCGATGCGGCCGAGCTCGGTGACCGCCGGCGGCGCGACCGGGAACACGAGCGCCTCCTGGACCTGAGACAGCGCGCCGAAGGCGCGGCCCACGACCGCCGCGACGCCCTGCTCCCGCGAAGGGCGCTCGTCCCAGTTCTTGAGGTGCACAAAGCCCATGCCGCTGTTCTGGCCGGCGCCGTTGAAGCTGAATCCCTGCAGTGTGAAGACGTCCTTCACCGCGCCCTGTTCGTGATCGAGGAAATAGTTCTCGACCTGATCGAGCGCGCGCAGCGTCTGGCCCTGGCTCGCGCCCGGTGGTCCCTGCACCAGCACGAACAGCGCGCCCTGGTCCTCGCCCGGCAGGAACGCGGTCGGCAGGCGCCAGAACAGCAAGCCCATCGCCAGCACGATGCCTCCAAACACGAGCATCGAGCGCGGCGTGCGCTCGATCATCCGGGCGACGAGGCCGCGGTAGCGGTCATTGCCGCGGTCGAAGGCCACGTTGAAGCGGCCGAAGAACCCGGTCTCGGTCAGGTGCTCGCCCTTCGCGACCGGGCGCAGCAGCGTCGCGCACAGCGCCGGCGTCAGGATCAGCGCCACGAATACCGACAGCACCATCGCCGAGGCGATGGTCACCGAAAACTGTCGATAGATAACGCCGCTGGAGCCCTGCAGGAACGCCATCGGCAGGAACACCGCCGCGAGCACGGTGGCGATGCCGACGAGCGCGCCCGTGATCTGGTCCATCGACACGCGCGTCGCCTCAAGCGGCGACAGTCCCTGCTCGCTCATGACGCGCTCGACATTCTCGACCACGACGATCGCATCGTCGACCAGCAGCCCGATCGCCAGCACCATCGCGAACATCGTCAGCATGTTGACGGAGTAGCCGAAGATCGCGAGCACACCGAAGGTGCCGAACAGCACGATTGGCACGGCGATCGTCGGGATCAGCGTGGCGCGGAGGTTCTGCAGGAACAGGTAGATGACCAGGAACACCAGCGCGATGGCCTCGGCCAGCGTCTTCAGCACCTCGCGGATCGAGGCACGCACGAACGGCGTCGTGTCGACCGGGATGATCGCCTTCAGTCCGCGCGGGAAGGACGGCTCCATCTGACGCAGGAGCGCCTCGACCGACTGCGCGGTCGTCAGCGCGTTGGCGCCGGCCGCGAGCGAGATGCCCATGCCGGCCGCCGGCTTGCGGTTGAAGCGCGAGACGAAGCTGTAGTCGGCGGCGCCGAGCTCGACGCGGGCGACGTCGCCGAGCTGCAGGAAGGCACCGGACGGCAGCGTGCGCAGCACGATGCCGCGGAACTGCTCGGGCGTCTGCAGGCGTCCGTGCGAGGTGATGGTCGCGTTGAGCTGCTGCCCGGGAACGGAGGGCGTGGCGCCGAGCTGGCCGAGCGAGAGCTGCGCGTTCTGCGCGTTGACCGCCTTGGTGACGTCAGCCGGCGTCAGGCCGTAGGCCTTGAGGCGGTCCGCATCCAGCCAGATCCGCATCGCGTACTTGGCGCCGAACAGCTGCGCGGCGCCAACGCCAGGCACGCGGCTCAGTGGCTCGACCATGTTCGAGGCCGCGTAGTCGGCCATGTCCGAGCCGCTCAGGCTGCCATCCTCGGAGACCAGGCCGACGACCATCAGGAAGCCGCTCGACGACTTCGAGACGGTCATGCCCTGCTGCTGGACGATCGACGGCAGCAGCGCGGTTGCCGACTGCAGCTTGTTCTGGACCTGCACCTGGGCAATGTCGGGGTTCGTGCCGCTCGCGAAGGTCAGCGTGATCGCGACGTTGCCGGAGGCGTCACTGCTCGAGGACATGTAGAGCAGGCCGTCGAGGCCGGTCATGTACTGTTCGATGATCTGCGTCACCGACTCCTCGGCGGTCTGCGCCGACGCTCCCGGGTAGCTGGTCGTGACGGTGACCGTCGGCGGTGCGATGACCGGGTAGCGGGAGATCGGCAGGCGCGTGAGGGCGACGGCGCCTGCGATCGTGACCAGGATCGCGATGACCCACGCGAAGATCGGGCGGTCGATGAAGAAACGCGACATGCCGGTGCCGGCCTAGCGCGTCGGTGCGGCGGGCGCGGGAGCGGCCGCCGCCGGCGCCGCAGCCTCGGTCGGCTGCACGACGTCGCCGGCGTGGACCTTCTGCAGGCCGGCCACGACCACGCGGTCGCCCGCGGCGAGACCTGCCTCGACCAGCCACTGGTCGCCGATCGCGCGGGTGACGGTGACCGCACGCTGTTCCACCTTGTTCTGGGCGCCGACCACGAGCGCGGTCGCGCCGCCCTTCGGGTCATGCGTGATCGCGAGCTGCGGTGCGAGCAGGCCCTCGGTGCGCGTGCCCTCGTTGAGGATCGCCCGCACGTACATGCCGGGCAGCAGCGTGTCGCTCGGATTCGGCACGATCGCACGCAGCGCGAAGCTGCCGGTGCCAGTGTCGACCGTGACATCCGCGAATTCGAGGTGTCCCTCCTGCGGATAACGGTGGCCGTCCTCGAGCAGCACCGCGACGTGCGTGCCGGCGCCGCCTGCCTTGAGTCGGCCGGCGTCGATCTCGGCCTTGAGGCCCAGCCACTCGCTGCTCGCCTGGCTGACCTCGATGTACATCGGGTCAAGCTGCTGGATGGTGGCGAGCGGCGCGCTCTGGTTCGCGAGCACGAGCGCGCCCGGCGTCACGGCGGACTTGCCGATACGGCCGCTGATCGGTGCCGATATCCGCGTGTAGCCGAGCTCCGCCCGGCTGATGGCGAGCGCCGCCCGGGCGCTCGCCACTTCGGCGGCCGCCTGGCGCTCGGCAGCGACCGTGTTGTCATTGTCCTGCGCGCTGATCGCGTGCGTCTTCATGAGTTCGGCGGCGCGGCGGGCGGAGAGCCGCGCGACGTCGAGCGCCGCTTCGGCCTTGGCGACCGCCGCCTCGCCACTCTGGAACTGCGCGCGGTACAGCGTGTCGTCGAGTTGGTACAGGGGTTGGCCGGCCTTGACCATTGCGCCTTCGCGGAACAGCCGGGTCCTGACGATCCCCGTCGCCTGCGGTCGGACGTCGGCGACCAGGAATGCGGTCGTACGGCCCGGCAACTCACGCGTCAGCGTCACGGCTTGGGTCCGAAGCGTGCTCACGGTGACGGCCTGCTGGACGTTGCCGGCCGGTCCGCCGGGTCCGTGACTGCAGGCGCCGAGTGTTAGCGCGGCGGCGGCGGTCGCGGCGCGGACGGCATGAGGAAGCGTTGCGGCAGCCCGTCTCGACACGGTATGACCTCGGTCGGTGATTCGGCGCGGGCTCCTCCGCGCCGCCGCCAGCGCGCGGCAGCTCAACGGAAAAACCCACGAATTCAATGATTTGAGCGGGTAATGCGGCGCTCGTCGCCGCGATCCTGCCTCGCGGCAGGACCGGTCGCCATTCTACCTTGGCGAGGCGGCGGTGCCACGCGCGTTGCGGCAACGACCGCGCCCAGCGCACATCGGCCAGTTCCGGGAGCTCGCCGCGTGGACCGGCCTCGCAGGCGGCCGTGACGCGGCCGGCACGTGACGCCGAGCGCAGGGGCGAGGGAACTCGGCGAGCCCGCGGCAATCGCCCGGATCGAGGTCAGCGCGCACGGCGCCGGTAGACCTCCGCCCCCTTGAAGTACGTCGCCAGCACCTTGGTCTTGGCGACGGCTTCGGCGTGCCCGGCGTCGGCGAGCGCCAGGATGTCCTGGTCGACCACGACGAAATCCGCAGACTTGCCGGCCTCAAGCGATCCGGCGTCGCGGTCGAGGTGCAGGTGCCTCGCGCCGTTGATG
This sequence comes from Pseudomonadota bacterium, assembly GCA_025355105.1. Classification (GTDB taxonomy): domain Bacteria; phylum Pseudomonadota; class Gammaproteobacteria; order Steroidobacterales; family Steroidobacteraceae; genus CAIKZZ01. Next base: position 322,998 of record JANYAE010000052.1, read on the forward strand.
GTGTAGGCGTCGAGGACGTCGCGCAGCGGCACGCTCTCGGCGGCGTTCAGTGCGGGCTGCCCCGGTCCGTGCCGTGTCACGGCCATCGCCATGTTGACGAACGGCCGCGGATCACTCGTGTCGACCGGCGCGTCGGATCCGGCGACGAGAATCGCGCCGGCGTCGCGCAGCGAACGCACCGGATAGGCGTTCATTTCGTAGTAGCCGCCGGCCGGATGCAGTGCGGCCGAATCACCGCCCTGCACGTGATCGAAGAACGGTATGACCGACAGGTCGTACTCGCGGTCGGTGTAGGCCCAGGCGTAGGTGAACGCGAGGTACAGGTGGTCGCGCCCCATCCGGGCGACGTCGTCGGGGTTGACGAGCTGGACGTGGGCGATGCCGTCGTGGGTGGTCGTGACGCCGTCCGCGGCCCGCGCCGCCTCGATCGCATCCACCGCCGTGCGCACCGGCATGTCGCCGATCGCGTGGACGTGGACGTCAAAGCCCGCGAGGTGAAAGCGCCTCACGTACTCGAGCAGCACCTCGCGCGAATGCTGCAACTGGCCCAGCGAGATCTGGCACTGGCCCGGGTGGTAGCCGTGCTCCTTCAGGAACGCGGTCGCCGCAGCGGCCGAGTCGTAGCGCTCGGGATGGCCGCGGACCTCGACGCAGAGCGGCGAGGCGGTGTCGACGTAGCCGGTCACGGCGAGATGGCCATCCTTGCCGGCCTGGAAGATCGGCTGCAGATACGGCCGGATCGCGGCGACCTCGGGCAGCGTCGGCGGTACGGCGTACGGATTGCCCTCGAGTACGCCGTCCGCGAACAGCTTGACGAAATCAGCGTGGATCAGCGGGTCGTGCGCATAGCGCGCGCGCGCCGCCGTCGCCGTCGCGACCATCGTCTGCCAATCCGGCTGGCCGCCGGCGTCGAGAATCTGGTCCGGATCGTAGTAGAGCGCGAGCTCGGCGCGCGCGCTCATCTTGCCGCTCTTCTCGAGCGCGTCGTACAGCGCCAGCGCCTCCGGCCGCACCGAGGCGTCGAGGAACCCCGTGATGCCGACGCTGTTGAGCCGCTCGGTGATCCGGCCGGGGGACTTCATCAGCGCGGCGATCGTCGAGGCGAACAGCGACGGCGTGCCCATCCGCCGGCGCGCATCCTCGTTGACGGTGCCGTTCGGCTCGCCGCCGATGTCGACGCCGACGAGCTTGCGGTACTCCTGCAGTTCGCCGGCGAGCGTCGCCTTCGAGTAGCCGACGGTCTTGCCGGAGGCGTCGGCCGCGCGCGCCAGCGCCACGCTGTTGAAGGCGCCGTGGTGGCCATCGTTGCCGAGCAGCTGGATCGGGTGCGTCGTCGACGCCTGATCGAGCGCCGCGCGCAGCGTCGGAAGCTCCGCGCCCGGTTCGTTGCCGTTCGCGTAGTTCCACTGCCGCACGCTGAGCCACTCGCCGGCCGGCACCTTGTAGCGCTCGATGCAGCCGCGCACGAACCCGACCAGCGCCTTCAGCGACTTCGACTCGCTCTTGAGGCTGCAGACGTCGAGATCGACGATGCCCGGCGCGTGGATGTGTGAGTCGATGAGGCCCGGCAGTACGAGCTTGCCGCCGAGGCGCTCGAGCCGCGTCTTCGACCCGATGAACGCCTTGGCGCCCGCGGCATTGCCGACGTATACGAGGCGACCGTCGGTGATCGCGAGGGCCTCCGCCAGCGACCGATGCGAGTCGGCGGTGTAGATCCTCGCGCCGGTGACGACGAGGTCAGCGGTAGCGCCGGCCCAGGCCGTGAGGCCGACCGTGGTGGCAAGCGCCGGCAGCAGCAGGATCGCGAGGCGCTTCACGAACAGACTCTTCACGGCGTGCCCCCATGTGACGAGCGAACAAAGTGACTGCCGGCGCGCGCGGCGCCGGTCGACCGCGCCGCTCGCTGACGCGCCGCTCGTTCGAGACAGGCGCGCTGGAGGCCGCCGCAGCCGCGGCGGACAACGGCCCACCGTCGCTCAGTGGTGCCAGGTCAGCGTCAGCCCGTACGTTCGCGGCCGCAGGGACGCGTTGTACCAATCCTGTGGATCGTAAACCGCGCTGTGGAAAAGCTCGAGGGCCGGCGCCGCGTCCGTCAGGTTCTGCACGAATGCCGAGAGATCGAACTCGCCGAATCGTGCGCCGAGACGGAGATTAAAGACCCCATAGGCGGGTACCGGCTTCAGCAGCGGATCGTAGGACACAGCCGTCGGATCGAGGTTTCCGGTGCGCCGCCACTCGGTCGTGCGCGTGTAGTCGAGGCGCAGGTAGGCCTGCAGCGAGGCCTGCAGCGCCGCGTGGTACTCGCCGGAGAGCGACAGCGTCGACGGCGGGCCGGCACTCGGAATGCTGGCACCCTTGCTGTAGATCTTGACGCCGCTCGGCGACTTGGCGTCGGAATCGAACTTCGGATTGGTGTTGCCGTAGGAGCCGCTGAAGTCGAGGTGGTCGGTGGCCTTCAGTTGGAAGGCGAAGTCGAACCCGTCGGAGGTCGCATCGGCGAGATTGTCGACGAAGTTGTAGGCGCACGCCGGGAGGCTGACGTTCGTCTGGATGTTCTTCCACTTGATCCGGTAGACGCTGCCGTCGACGATCAGTCGGCCGCCAAACAGCCGGTTCTTCGAGCCGAGTTCGTAGCTCCAGACGGAGTCAGATTTGTAGGTCAGCGGCTGCGTCGGGTTTCCGTTGGCGTCGACGTAGCCCTTCGTGATCAGGTCGCCGTCGCAGATCGCAGGGACGCGCAATGATGCGCCCGCGGGCCGGAAGCCCTTCGCGGCGGTTCCGTAGAAGAGGTTCGTGTCGTTCGGCTGGTACGACAACGCGAACTTCGGCGTTACCGCGGTCTCGGTCGAATGCGCTGCCGACAGCGGGTAGCTCGGCGCCAGAGCGCCGGACCCGAACGTGCAGGTCGCGACAGGGCAGGGGAACCCGAATGGCGCATTGGCGTTGTTCTCAGGCCCAAGGTAGGCGGCGTCGAAGTCGAGTGTGTTGCGCGACACGCGTAAGCCGACGGTCGCCTTGAGCTGATCCCATAGCTTGTAGTCCACCTGCGCGAAGCCGGCGAGCTGCTTCTCGACGGTCTTCCAGCGACCGAAGAACGACACGGCGTTCGGCAGCGCGTTGTCGCCGAAGAAATTCTGGTAGGCAGTGGACCCGGCGCCAAATGGCGGACCGCCCGGGTTGGCGATGAAGCCGCCGAGCCCCCAGAAGTCGACCAGGCCCTGCGGGTAGAAGCCGACCCACGGTGCGTTGATCATGAAGTTGTTGTTGATCGGCTCGCTCGCGGTCTGCCGGTTGTGCGAGAAGAACGCGCCGGCGACCCAGCTCAGCCGCGAGGCGGTGTCGTTCGACTGCAGGCGCAGCTCCTCGACGAAGTTGCCCTGCGCATTGTTGTAGAGCGCCATCGCCTTCCAGCCGAGCGGCGCGTAGACGCCTTCGGTCGCGCTGCCGTCCGGATAGGTCGTGTAGAACTGCGGTGTGTAGAACTCGGCGTAGCCCTTGGTGTAGTCGAACCACTGCTCCGAGGTGCGATCGAAGTACGACGTGTTCGAGACCAGCTGTACGCTGCCGAGGTTCCAGGACAGCGCGACCGCGTACAGCGTGAACTCGTCGTTGCCGAAGGCGTTGTTCGGCGCATTCATCGCATTCATCGCATTCATCGCGTTCAGCACGTAGGGTTGCGCCGACGTCGGCATCAGGTAGCTCGTTCCGGCGGCTCCGACCTGATACGCCTGGCGGGAGTAGTCGCGGGCGCCGAGATTCGAGGTCGACAGGTCGAAGGTGCCGCCGGCACCGTCGTTGATGTAGTGCTTCTGGTAGAAAATCGACGGGCTGACGGTCAGCGAGTCGCTCGGTTGCCATTTGAGCGCGCCGCGCAGCTGGACGGTGCGGTTCCAGTTGACGTCCTTCTCGATCGTCGCGGTCCGCGTGAACGCATCCGAGGCGCCGTACGATGCGCCGGTCGCGTCGGCGAGCTGGTGGGTCCCGTCAACGGCATCGATCCAGCCGCCTTCCCTGCGGTAGGAGGCGCTGAGCCGGAAGCCCAGCTGGTTGGCGATGATCGGCCCGCCGGCGGCGACGCCGGCCTCATAGGTGGGCGAGCCATTGCGCAGCGTCGCCACCTCGGCCCGGGCGTACTGCGACTGCTGCGTCAGGCTCGGTTCGGTCGTGATGAACCGGATCGTGCCGCCCTCGGAGCCGGCGCCGAACAGCGTGCCCTGCGGACCGCGCAGTACCTCGACGCGCTCGATGTCGAAGAGTTCAGGATACGCATTGCCGGCGCCGAAGCCGAGATTGCGGACCTGAATCGGGGTATCGTCGATGTAGACGCCCGTCGTGCCCGAGCCGGCATCGGAGGCGATTCCGCGGATCGAGATCTGGTTGGCACCGGTGGCGGAGTCGCGGCTGAGGTTGAGCCCCGGCGACAGGCGGACGAGGTCGTCGAAGCTCTTGACGCCTCGCTCATCCATCTGCGCGGCGTTGAACGTGCTGACGCTGATCGCGACCTTCGACAACGGCTCAGCCCGACGAGTGGCCGTCACGGTCACTTCCTCGCTCGCTGAGCCGACAGACTCGGTCGATGCCCTGGCCGTCTGCGCTTCGGCGACGGGCACGACGGTCGCACCGAGCAGCGCCGCGGCCAGCGTCGATACCGTCATGAATCGTGTGCGCACGGACGGCGCGCACTGCAACCGGTGTCCCATGAGTCTTGCTCCCCGTTTCGGTCGTTCCCGCCGCAGCAGACGGTAGTCTCTGCATTCCCCGGATCACCACAACAGCCGCCGTTCCGGCGCGTCAAAGCGCTTCGGCGCTGGCACAGCGCCCGTCGCTGACTAGGGAAATCCCGCTACGGAAGCGTCGATGCGTCGCGGTCTGGCCTGGTGTTGCGATCGGTGTCGATTGCGCCGCCGGCGCCGCCCGGAGCGCCTCGCGCATTCGGTTGCTGCAGCATTTCGGTCGAGTGTCGCAGCTTGGCCGCCATCAGGGCCGTGGCCTGTGCGACGCCCTGGACTGCGTCTGTGCGGAGTTCCACCAGACGGGAAACGAGCGCGGCGGGATCGTCGTTCGCCCGGCCGAGCGCCGCGCAGGTGGACTCGAACGACGGTGGCGGCGGCGGCGCCCGCTGCCCGAAGCGCGAACCCCAGCCGCCGTCGCCTGCCCAGAACGCACGCTCGGTCGCGTAGGCCTCAGGCGACAGCCGCTGGCACTGCCGCCCCTCATAGAGCTCGGCGAAGGCCGCCAGCGCGGCGGCGCCGTCGTGGGCGCGCGCGGCCGCCAGGGCATGGTCGAAGCTGAGCACGCGATTCGCGTACGGGGTCGTGCGCACGACCTGCTCGAAGTCGTCGTTGCTCGCGTAGAGCCACGGCACGAGGACGTGGCGCGTCGCCATCAGGGTGCGGTCCGCGGCGTTTGCGTCGCCGGTAGCGTCCGCTTCGACGGACTTGGCGGCAGTGCGGAACGCCGCGACCGCTGCGCGGACGCCGGCGAAGGAGACGTCGGGGACGCGCGCCTGGTCGATCGCGAGCTGCGCGTCGACGTAGTCGGCGACCGCGCTGAGCGCGATCGGCAGGCGGCGCGTGGACGCCGCTCGCCAGAGGCTGAGTGTCAGCAGCCGTAGGTCCGCTTGCATGCTCGCGAATCGGGCCGGCTGGAAGATGTCCATCTGCGTGTGATAGAGCGGGTAGTAGCTCGGCGTCAGCCGCTCGAGATGGCTCATCGCCGCCCCACCGACCACGCCGTAGTTCCAGGCGTCGGTCACGCTGCCGGCCGGCACCTTGAGCGCGATCTGCGCGGCGTAGCCGAGATCGGTCAGCACCGTCCGCTGGAAGTCGAGAACATCCGGCGTCGCGATCAGGGTGGCTTGAGGCGACGTCCAGCCGAGGAGGTCGATATTGAAGATGAGGGCCGCATTGCGCAGCACCTGCGGGTGCCGCGCGACGAATGCGTAGGAGCCCGCCAGCCAGTCCCGTTCCGGGTCCTCGAGGCCGGCCTCCTCGCTGCCGGTCGCGATGAAGAGCATCGATCGGCGCGGCTTTCCGCCGCCGCCGGTGATGGCGCGCGCGATCTCGAGCAAGGCTGCGACGCCGCTCGTGTTGTCGGCCGCGCCCTGAAACCACCGGTCGTAATGGGCCGAGACGACAACCCACTCCTCCGGCAGCTCGCTGCCGCGCAGCATGCCGACGACGTTTCGCGACTGCCCATCGGTGACGTCGGCGCGGTTGTCGAGTGCGATCTCGACGGTGCCGCTCGTGAGCTGGCGGCGAAGGTCCTCCGCGGAGCGGTGCGTGATCGCGACCGCCGCGATCTGCTCGTGGCCCCACATGCTGTCCTGGCGCAGCGCGTCCGGCTGGTCGGCGGAGGAGGGGTGTCCGTGGAAGATGATCGCCACCGCGCCGCGGTGGGCGGCCTCGGTGATCTGCGCTGGCGGCCAGTCGCGCATCTCGCGCCGAACCAGCACGGCCTTGCCGCGCACGTCGCCGACACGCTCGTAGTCCGGCGCATAGCCGTCGGCGACGTCCACCAGCGGCGCCCGGAGGCGGTGGCCGCCGGCGTCGTTGCCGCGCGCATAGGCGACGCCGTCGCGCGCGCCCCAGGTGCCTCCGGCCGCATGCAGGCTGATCGCCGCGACCGGGACGCCGTTGGCGGTCAGCGTGACCGGCCCGTAGCGGTAGGCGCGGACGGCGAAATCCTCGAAGCGAACCGCGAGCCTCATCGCGCGCATCGAGGCGGCGAGGTCTGCCGCGAGCACCTTCTCCTCCGCGCTGCCGGAGACGACTGTTCCTGCGCCGAGCCCGGACGGTGCCTTGACCACGTCCTGCGCGATGCGGCGGATGTCGTCCAGCGCGCGCCCCGCGTCGAGGCGCGCGAGCAGGCGCTGCTCCGCGGGAGACAACTCGGCGCGGACGGTCGGCGCCGCGACCGCCGCCGCAAGGGCAAGGACGACAAGCAGCGACGTCGGGACGCGGTCGATTCGGATCATGGATGACGGCTCCGGCGGACGGTCGGTACGTTCCCCGCCGCTCCTCGAGCGCGAGGCTGACTAGGCGATCCTCTCACGAGTCCCTGCGAGGAACGATCCGGTGTGACGTCGCGCGGGCCGATCAAGCGGCGGCAGGCGCAGCGGTCGGCCGTGCGCGCGGCGTCATTTCGGCCGCCAGGTGGCTGCCGGTGCGCATCATCGAGCGGGAGGCCGGCGGCGGCCTGACCGGGACCGGCGCGGTGCGCCGCCTCACGCCTTGCCGCGGCGGGCCAGTCGGCGGGACGCACTTTCCTTTTCGGCCGTGCAGCGGTGACAATGACCGTCGAACTGGCGCGGCCACCCGTGCCTCGCGCCTGTGCCTGCCCTTCCGGGAGCCTCCGTGGATCTCAATCTGTCCGCCGACGATCTCGCGTTTCGCGACCAGCTGCGGTCGTTCCTCGCGGCCGACCTACCCGCGGACATCCGCGACCGGACACTCGGTGGCCATCGCTTCGAAGCCAGCGACATCCGCCGCTGGCAGCAGATCCTCCACGCCAAAGGCTGGGGCGCGGTGCACTGGCCGCGGGAGTTCGGCGGAATGGGCGCGACGCCGCTGCAGCAGTACCTGTTCGAGCTCGATTGCGCCATGGCCGGTGCGCCGATCCAGCTGGCGTTCGGCCTGCGCATGCTGGGTCCGGTGCTGATGCGCTACGGCAGCCCGAGCCACCAGCAGTATTTCCTGCCGAGAATCCTGAGCGGCGAGGATTGGTGGTGCCAGGGCTATTCCGAGCCCGGTGCCGGGTCCGACCTCGCCTCGCTGAAGGCCCAGGCGGTCCGCGACGGCGATCACTACGTGGTCAACGGCCAGAAGTGCTGGAACACGCTCGGCCAGCACGCCGACTGGATTTTCTGCCTGGTGCGCACCGATCCGGCCGCGAAGCCTCAGCGCGGCATCTCGCTGCTGCTGATCGACATGAAGACGCCCGGCATCACGGTACGGCCGACGGTGCTCCTCGACGGCACACCGGAGGTCAACGAGATCTGGCTGGAGAACGTCCGCGTCCCGCTCGCCAACCGGGTCGGCGACGAGAATCTCGGCTGGACCTACGCGAAATACCTGCTCGGCCACGAGCGCGCCAACATCGCCGGCATCGGCAACTCCAAGCGCGAGCTCCGGCGCCTGAAGCAGATCGCGAGTCGCGAGACGCGCGCCGGCCGCCCGGCGATCGAGGACGTGGACTTCCGCCGGCGGCTGGCGCGCGTCGAGATCGATCTGCTCGCGCTCGAATACACGAACCTGCGGATGCTGTCGGCACCGCCGACGTCGGCCTCGTCAGCGATCTCGGCGTCGATCCTCAAGATCCGCGGCTCAGAGATCCGCCAGGCGCTGTCGGAACTGCTCGTCGAGGCCATCGGCGTCGGTGCGCTGCGCTTCGCGGGGCGCGGCGCCGCTGCGAGCTCAACGACGCTGCCTGGCGAGGAGCACGCGGCGGGGCTGATGGCCTCGTACCTCAACCTGCGCAAACTCAGCATCTTCGGTGGATCCAACGAGATCCAGAAGAACATCATTGCGCAGGCGCTGATAGGACTCTAGGAGCGGGACGATGGACTTCGCGTTTACCTCCGAGCAGCAGCTGCTCGCCGACACCGCCCGCCGCTACATCTCCGAGCAGTACGGCTTCGAGCGGCGCAAACAGATTCTTTCCTCCGCGGCCGGCTTCTCGCGCGACGTCTGGAAGGACTTCGCCGAGCTCGGGATCCTGGGACTCAACGTGCCGGAGCAGGACGGTGGCCTCGACGGCGGACCGATCGAGACGCTCTTGCTCGCCACCGCGATCGGTGAGGGCCTGGTGGTCGAGCCGTACCTGTCGAGCGCGGTGCTGGCCAGCCGGGCGATCGCCCGGCTCGGCTCGCAGGCGCAGCGCGGCGCCTGGCTGCCGAAGCTCGCGGCAGGCGAGCTGATCGCGGTGCTTGCGGTCGACGCGGCCTACGGTCTCGGTGGCGGCGACGGCGTGCGTGCGGTCGTGAACGGCGACGGCTGGCAGCTGGACGGCCGGGTTCCGGTCGTCTACCACGCGCCGGTTGCCGACCTGCTGCTGGTCGCGGCTCGGCTCGGCGCCGCCTCCGGCCCACCCAACGCCCTGTTCGCGGTGCCGACCCGCACGGCCGGGGTGGTGCTCACGCCCTACGTCACCGTCGACGCCCAGCTCGCGGCCGACCTCGAGTGCCGCGCGGTCCGCGTCGACACGGCATCGCGGCTCGGCGGCGAGGTCGAGGCCGGGCTCGCGGCGGTCGTCGATTTCGGCCTGTTCGCGCTCTGCGCGGAGGCGCTCGGTGCCCTGGACCGTTGCCTCGCGCTCACGGTCGAGTACACCCGCACGCGCAACCAGTTCGGTGGTCCGATCGGCCGCTTCCAGGCGCTGCAGCACCGCATGGTCGACATGCTGACGCGCATCGAGCAGGCTCGCTCGCTCGTGTACCTCGCCGCGACGCGCTGCGACGACGCCGATGCCGGCGTGCGCGAGCCGGCGCTGTCGGCGGCCAAGGTACTGATCGCCGATGCGGCACGATTCGTCGGCCAGCAGGCGGTGCAGCTGCACGGCGGCATGGGCGTCAGCGACGAGGTGGCCATCAGCCACTACTTCAAGCGGCTGGTCGCGGCGGAACTGCGCTTCGGGTCCGCCGACGCCCATCTCGCCCGGTACGCGCGCCAGCTGGCACCGGCCTGATCGGCTCCGCAGCGCGCGGCCGCCGGCGCGAGCTAGAGCGCGTCGCTCGCCTGGCGCCGCCGCGCGGTACGCGAAAGATCCGCGCGCTCGAGGCCGTGTCCGTTGGGCCCGACCTCGCGGCGCCACAGCAGCACCACCGACGTCAGCGCAAGCAGGCTGACGACCCCGAAGAACCACAGCATGACGTTGTAACCGGCCGGATTGGCGGCGCCGGCACCGGCCTGGTCCGCCAGCCAGCCGGCAATGCGATTTGAGCCCCAGAGTCCGAGCGCCTGCAGCAGCGTAATGATCCCGAGCGCCGTGCCGAGCCTGCGCGGCTCGACGATCAGGGCGGTCGACGGCCAGATCACGGCCGGCACCAACGACCAGCTGACGCCCATCAGCACGGTCGAGAACCAGGGGTGCAGGTTCGTCGCGCCGAGAATGAGCAAGGTGATCGGCAGCAATACCGTGCCGACAATCAGCATCAGCGCCCGATGGCCGATGCGATCCGCCAGCAGCCCAAACAGCGGCGTCGCAAAGATCGCCGCGAAGAATACGCCGGCGTTCGCCTGGCTCGCCTGCGCGAGTGTCAGGCCCTTGGCGTGCTGCAGATATTCGATCGCATAGGTCTGCCGGAACGGGAAGAATACCGCGGCGTAGAGTACGTGCAGGCCGCAGATGTACCAGTAGGAGCGGTCGAAGTTCCAGACCTCGGACCACCTGATCGGCTGGTTGCGGGGCGCGTTTGACGTCAACGCGGCGCTGCGCCGGCCGTCGAGGAGGCGCAGGACGATCGCCGCCGCGAGCCCGGCGGCCGTGAGACCGGCGCCCAGCCACAGCGGTGCCTGCCAGCCGGCCTCGTACAGGGCGCGTGCCCAGGTCGGCGACATGTCCAGCGAGAACGAGCCGACGCGCGCGAAGCTGAGGAATAGCGCCGTGGCGAGCGCGATGCCACTGCGCGGGAACCACTGGGCGAGGCCCGCGATCAGCGAGATGAAGATTGCCCCCTCGCTGACGCCGAACACGAAACGTCCGCACCACATGAGCCGGTACGGCTCGCCGATCGCCGTCAGCACGGCGCCGATGAAGCCGATCAGCGCCGCCCAGGCGGTGACCCGCGCGGCCCCGAAGCGGTCGATGAGCAGCCCGATGAACAGCGCGAGCGCGACGTTCGGCAGGCTGATGACCGCGTTGAGATCGCCAATCTGCGACTGTGTGAACCCGCGCTGGCGTCCGAGCAGGTCGGCGATCGGCCCGATGACGTCGGATTCATAGTAGCTCGTGAAAATCGCGAGCGCCGACAGCGCGAGCGCCCACCAGCGCAGCGGCGAGGCGACGTGGTCGCCGTCCGCCGTATTCGACGCGGCGGCGGTCACTGAAAGCGCGCGCCCTGGCGCGTCAGTTCCTGCTGCACGGCGGCCACCTCCAGTCGGTCGAAGGACTCGTCGCGGCCCATCTTGCGAAGCATGGCAACGACCCCGAAAAGAGCCT